>NZ_KB904188.1 GCF_000380005.1 Streptococcus didelphis DSM 15616 | reverse complement strand
CGCATTTATGCCAAACGCAAGACAGATGTTGAAACTGTTTTTGGTCGGATGAAGGGTATTTTTGGCGTACGCCGGGTTCATGTTAGGGGCGAGCAAGCTGTCCAAACAGAGTTAGGTTTCCTCTTCATGAGCATGAATTTAACCAAATTGGCCAAATTACTGGTGGGAAAGACTGCTAAAAAGAAGACAAGCACAAGTGAGAAGCCTTATCCTCAACGATTAAGGATGAGATGTCGCTTGTGCTTGTTTTTTGAGCTAGTTTTTGCCCAGCCCCTTTGCTTCTTTACATTTACTAATTTGGTCTTAGTCTGATTGCTAATTTATCATTATTTTTAATAAAAACCCTTTCATTAGCTATTTCCTATCTTTTTATTTTATTTTGTGTTAAACTAGTTGAGTTGTTAATTAAAACGACAGAACTATACAGGCTTATAAGGCAGCTTCGCACTGCTTTTTTAGAAAAGAGAAACATTTGAAATTTACAGAATTTAACTTATCAGAAGACATCCAATCAGCTGTAGTAACAGCAGGTTTTGAGAAAGCGTCTCCTATTCAGGAAATGACTATTCCTTTAGCTTTAGAAGGTAAGGATGTCATTGGTCAGGCACAAACTGGTACTGGCAAAACAGCAGCATTTGGTTTACCAACCTTGAATAAGATTCGTACCAATGAAAATATTATTCAAGCACTTGTCATTGCCCCAACTCGTGAACTAGCTGTTCAGAGTCAGGAAGAACTCTTCCGTTTTGGTCGTAATAAAGGTGTTAAGGTTCGCTCAGTTTATGGTGGATCAAGTATTGACAAACAAATTAAGGCTCTTAAATCAGGAGCACATATTGTTGTTGGAACACCAGGTCGTCTTTTAGACCTTATTAAACGTAAAGCATTAAAACTAGAACAAGTAGAAACACTTATTCTAGACGAAGCTGATGAAATGCTCAATATGGGATTCTTAGAAGATATCGAAGCTATTATTAGCCGTGTGCCTTCTGAACGTCAAACCCTATTATTCTCAGCGACTATGCCAGCTCCAATCAAACAAATTGGTGTTAAGTTCATGAAGAACCCAGAGCATGTCCAAATTAAAAATAAAGAATTAACCAATGTTAATGTTGAACAATTTTATGTTCTTGTGAAAGAACAAGAAAAATTTGACACCATGACTCGTCTTATGGATGTTGATCAGCCAGAATTATCTATTGTATTTGGCCGTACTAAACGTCGTGTTGATGAAATTACCAGAGGACTTAAGCTACGTGGCTTCCGTGCAGAGGGTATCCATGGAGATTTAGATCAAAACAAACGTTTACGTGTTATTCGTGACTTTAAAGGTGATCAAATTGATATTTTAGTAGCAACTGATGTGGCTGCTCGTGGTCTGGATATTTCAGGTGTGACTCACGTCTATAACTATGATATCACACAGGATCCAGAAAGTTATGTTCACCGTATCGGTCGTACTGGCCGTGCTGGTAAAACAGGTGAATCAATTACGTTTGTTTCTCCAAATGAAATGGGTTACCTTTCAATGATTGAGAACCTAACTAAGAAACAAATGAAACCTTTAAAACCTGCAACTGCTGATGAAGCTTTCCAAGCTAAGAAAAAAGTTGCCCTTAAAAAGATTGAACGTGATTTCGCTGATGAAAGTATTCGTTCAAACTTTGATAAGTTTAAGGGTGATGCTGTTCAATTAGCTTCTGAGTTCACTCCTGAAGAATTAGCCTTATATATTTTAAGTTTAACAGTCCAAGACCCAGCTGATCTACCTGAAGTTGAAATTGCTCGTGAGAAACCATTACCATTTAAATATGTTGGTGGGGGACACGGTAACAAAAATGGCAAAGGTGGCAGAAGCAGAGATAACCGTAACCGTGGAGGTCGTGAAGGTGATCGCCGTGGTGGTGGATACCGTGGAAAACGTGATGATCGTCGTGGTAAAGATAAACGTGATGAAAAATCTGGTTCTAAAGACTTCAAACGCAAACCTAAGCGTAGTGCAAGTGAACTTTTTGGTAAAGATAAGAAATCTGGTAAAAAAGATTCAGGTTTTGTTATCCGTCATAAAGGTGAATAATATCAAAAGAGTTGGAGATAACTTCAACTCTTTTTTTCACCATTTTATCTATATTTTGTTATAATGGTTTCAGCCATTTTTGGTATTTTTAATGAAAAACAGGAGGAAGATTGGGATGTCTAATGCCAATCATCCAGCTTTTGATAAAGCAACAAAAGCCGGATTTATTATTGCTCTAGGAATTGTTTATGGTGATATTGGAACAAGTCCTCTTTATACCATGCAATCATTGGTTGAAAACCAAGGGGGCATCAGCCAGGTATCAGAGGCATTTATAATTGGCTCTGTTTCCTTAATTTTCTGGACCTTAACACTTATCACATCCATAAAATATGTTTGGATTGCTCTAAAAGCAGATAACCACCATGAAGGTGGTATATTTTCTTTATACACCTTAGTAAGAAAGATGTCTAGATGGCTGATAGTACCTGCTATGATAGGAGGTGCGACTCTCTTATCTGATGGAGCTTTAACCCCAGCAGTTACAGTAACATCAGCCATCGAAGGCTTAAAAGCAGTCCCAGGTATTAACTATATTTATGAAAACCAAACCAATGTTATCATTACCACCTTGATGATACTTTTAATTCTGTTTAGTATCCAGCGCTTTGGTACAAGTTTAATAGGTAAGTTATTTGGACCGGTTATGCTTTTTTGGTTTGGTTTTCTTGGCTTAAGTGGACTTTTTAACAGTATGGATCATTTAGCTATTTTTAAGGCCATTAATCCTTATTATGCTATTCATTTATTAATTAGTCCAGAAAATCACAGGGGAATTTTTATTCTGGGATCAATCTTTTTGGCAACTACAGGTGCTGAAGCTCTCTATTCTGATCTAGGCCATGTTGGTCGAGGTAATATTTACATGAGCTGGCCCTTTGTCAAAATTTGTATCTTCTTATCTTATTGTGGACAAGGAGCCTGGATATTAGCCAATAAAAATAGTGGTACAGAACTCAATCCATTTTTTGCTAGTATTCCAGAAAACCTAAGAGTTTACGCCGTTATCTTGGCAACCTTAGCAGCTATTATTGCTTCTCAGGCCCTAATTACAGGTTCATTTACCTTAGTTGCTGAAGCTATGCGTCTAAAACTATTTCCCCTCTTTAGGGTAACCTATCCAGGACAAAATTTAGGACAACTCTATATTCCTGTTATTAATTGGATGCTTTTTGTGATAACTTCTTGTACCGTCCTTTATTTCCAAAGCTCAGAACACATGGAAGCAGCTTATGGGCTTGCTATTACAATTACCATGCTGATGACTACAATCTTATTAAATTACTTCCTTATTAAAAAAGGCATGCGCTCGATCTTAGCACATATTGTGATGGCCTTTTTTGCCCTTATCGAATTTGTCTTTTTCTGGGCTTCCGCTGTAAAATTCTTACACGGTGGTTATGTAGTGGTTATTATCGCTCTTACAATTTTATCATTGATGTTTATATGGCATAAAGGAACAAAAATTGTCTTTAAATATGTTAAATCGCTTAACCTACTTGATTATAGACAACAAATTAAAGCCTTGCGAGATGATACCTCGATTGATTTATATCAAACAAATGTCGTTTATTTAACCAACCGTGTACAGGGAAATATGATCGATAAATCTATTTTATACTCTATTTTGGATAAAAGACCAAAACGGGCTAAGGTATACTGGTTTGTAAATGTTAAGGTAACAGATGAACCCTATACAGCTAAATATAAGGTTGATATGATGGGAACTGATTATATGGTTAAGGTAGAACTTCATCTAGGATTTAGGATGCCACAAACTGTACCACGTTATCTCAGAACAATCGTCCAAGACCTAATGGAAAGCGGGCGTTTACCTAAACAAGTCCAAGAATATTCCATTTCACCTGGACGAGAGGTTGGTGACTTTAGATTTGTTATTATTGAAGAACGCGTCTCTCAAGCTAGACAATTAACTGGTTTTGAACGCTTTATTATGCAGACTAAGGCAAGTATCAAGCATTTTACAGCAACACCATCTCGCTGGTTTGGTTTACAATATTCGGAAGTTAAGGTAGAATTTGTCCCCTTGATTTTATCAGATATTCTAAAATTACCAATTAAAGAGATTGTTCCAGTATCAGACGAAAATTAAAACATTGAGATTTTATTTCTCAATGTTTTTTTCTTGGATATGTGATGCGATATAAGCTAGCTTTTGGGATCTGCTATAACGTTTTTTGAATAAAGCCTCGGCACTCATTGCCTCTTTTTTACTATCAAAGCATTCAGAGTAGATAAGTTTTACAGGTAATCGTGCGCGTGTGTATTTAGCACCTTTTCCTGAATTGTGAGTAGTGACACGCTTTTTTAAATCTACTGTATAGCCTGTGTATAGACTTTTATCAGCACATTCCAAGACATACATATAAGCCTTATCTGACATCTTTTAACCCTTTTTTCACTAGAATAAATAAATATTGACAAAGAAGAATCAAAAGGTAGAACCCTAGCCACACAAGAATGGTTAGCATTCGACTGTTAAAGGTTTGCAGACTAGCTGTTCCATCAGTTTCTCTGAACCACAAAAAGAGCCCAACTAAAATAAAGAAGATTAAAAGGAGAAGATTAGTCAACCAAAATATTTTTTTCATAACCATTATTTCCTACCTTTCTAGTGGGGAAAGTAGAGTTTTTTGATAGTATCAGTATAGTCACCATTATCCTTATGAACCACTAATGGTGGTAAAATTTTCATGCCATCAATAGATCCATCTTTAATAGCTTCAATTAATAGCATATTAGCATC
This sequence comes from Streptococcus didelphis DSM 15616, assembly GCF_000380005.1. Classification (GTDB taxonomy): domain Bacteria; phylum Bacillota; class Bacilli; order Lactobacillales; family Streptococcaceae; genus Streptococcus; species Streptococcus didelphis. The sequence goes on along the minus strand of NZ_KB904188.1, from coordinate 805,223 downwards.
CTTACCCATTTTAGGATAGACAAACTGAATGCGCTTAGGTGCCAGGCCGTTTGCTCTTAGACAATCTAGAATCTCAATAAAACGATCAGGTCTATGAACCATGGCTAGACGGCCATTTGATTTAAGAGTGTGGCGAGCAACCTGGCAAATTTCTTGGAGGTTTGTAGTGATTTCATGTCTGGCTAATAAATAATATTCAGATATATTCTTCTTCGAACTTTGACTCGATTTAAAGTAAGGTGGATTACATAACATTAAGTCAACCCCAGAACGTGGAACATAGTTTAAAAGGTTTTTGAGATCATCACAGACCATCTTTACTTGATCCTGCAGATTATTTAATAGAATGGATCGCTGGGCCATATTGGCTAGTCTCGCTTGAATTTCAACTTCTAGAATGCTTGCCTTGGTTTTTTTACTTACAAAAAGCCCAACAGCACCATTGCCAGAACATAAATCAACAATAAGTCCCTTTGATGGTATCTGAGGAAAACGCGAGAGTAAGACACTATCAATCGAATAGCTGAAAACTTCCTTGTTTTGAATAATCTTAACATCATTTGAATAGAGCTGGTCAATGCGTTCCCCGGCTTGTAATAAATTTTGTGTCATAAGCTTATTATAGCAGAAATAACAGAAGAGGGAAAACCTATTAGGAATAAAGGATGATGCTGATCTAGAACTAAAGGGAAAAATTAAGACTTTCTAATTAAATCATTTCATGGTAAAATAAAATGAATAAAATAGTAAGGGAGAGCCATGTGTTTTACGCTTATTTACGTGGTTTAGTTGTTTTCTTATTATGGGTAGTTAATGGTAATTCTCACTACCATAATAAGAATAGAATATTACCAGCCACAGAAAATTATATCTTAGTAGCCCCTCATAGAACCTTCTGGGATCCTGTTTATATAGCTTTTGCAGCTAGACCTAAACAGTTTGTATTTATGGCCAAAAAAGAACTTTTTCAAAATCGATTATTAGCCTGGTGGATAAAAATGTGTGGTGCTTTTCCAATTGATAGAGAAAAACCAAGCCCAGAGGCTATTAGATATCCTGTCAATGTGTTGAAAAAGAAAAACCGATCCTTACTCATGTTTCCAAGTGGAAGTCGGCATTCCCAAGACCTCAAAGGAGGAGTAGCTGTGATTGCTAAGATGTCTAAGGTCAAGATTCTTCCAGCAACTTATCTAGGTCCTGTAAGTTTAAAAGGCTTGATAAGGGGAGAACGTATAGACATGAATTTTGGAAATCCTATTGATGTTTCTGATATTAAACGAATGAACAATCAAGGGATTGAAGAGGTTGCAAGTCGTATTCAAACAGCATTTACAGACTTAGATCAAGAGATAGCAAGCTATCAATCAGGGAAAAAATTAAATCCCCTCACTTATAGTTACCGCATTCCCTTGGGTTTGATTTTAATTATCGTTTTAATTTTGACCTGTTTATTTAGCTATTTAGCAAGCTTTGTCTGGGATCCTGATAAACATAGAAAGTAAAAGTTCATCTTTGAGATGGCTTTTTTTATTTTTGGTTTTTATTTTTCGGATTAAATAAGTGAGGTGAAAAATGTTATTAAATTATTTATCTAGAATCAAAGATTATTTATCCCAAAATTATATTTTAAGTCGGATACTTACGCTTTTATTAGCTTTGGGGATTATTGTGTTACTATTTGTTTTCATCTGGGGTGGGCAGGCTAATAAAGATAAAGAAGTTTCTCTTCCTCTAGCTGTGGAAAAAGAGGATAAAACAGTATTAGCAAGCAATCAAAATGAAGATAATAAAAATCATAAAAATCAAGTAGCTGAAAAAATACTGGTAGATCTTAAAGGGGCCGTCCAAAAAGAAGGTGTTTATCACTTAAAGCCAGGTAGCAGAGTTACAGACCTTATCCAAGAAGCTGGGGGATTAACTGAAGAAGCAGATAGAAATGCCATTAATCTTGCTCAAAAATTAAAAGATGAAGAAGTTATCTATATTGCAAAAAAAGGAGAAAATCCACAAGGAGTGGCCTCATCTTCTAAAGCAACTATAAGTAAAACAGGAAATCCTAGTCAGCCTGATAATAAAAAGGTTAATCTTAATAATGCCAGTCTAGAAGAATTAACTAAAATTCCAGGTATCGGAGAAAAGCGTGCAAAAGAAATTATTGAAAATCGTGATAAGTTGGGAGGCTTTAAAAGCTTAGATGATCTATTGGCAATCTCTGGGATTGGTCAAAAGACCTTAGATAAACTAAAAGATGATGTCGAAGTTGATTAGCTTTGTACCTATTACCCTTAGTCAATTAGCTTATCTTCTTGTTTTGGTATTTTATTCTGTTTTTAGCCCATCACTACCAATCTTTATTATTGATTTCATAATCCTTGTTAGACTATTGATAGGATATGACTTTAGAAAATTAAAGCAACTTTTTTGTATAGTAGCTTGTTTTTTAGTCTATTTTTCCTTATTAAAGGTAAAACAAGAAAAAGACTTTCATCATCAGGCTAGTACTTTAACTAGAGTAATCTTAGTACCTGATACAAGTACTATAAACGGGACTAGCCTTAGCTTTCTTGCTAAACATAAAGATAAAGACTATATGGTATTTTATCAGTTAAAGAATAAAAAAGAGTCAGATTTCTTTAGAAATAATACTAATTTTTTAGAAATAGAAGCTGATATTAGTTTAACAAAGGCTGAACAAAGAAGGAATTTTAATGGATTTGACTATCGGAACTTTTTAAAATATCAAGGTATCTATCGCATTGGCAACATCAACAAAATAGATAAAGTTACTATTAAAAAAGCAGATAATCTACTAGCATTAATATCTCAGTTAAGACGACAAGCTATTGTGTGGTGTCAAAAAAACTTCCCCCAACCAATGTCGCATTATATGACAGGACTACTTTTTGGTTATTTGGATAAGTCATTTGGTCAAATGACAGACCTCTATAGTCAATTAGGTATCATTCATCTTTTTGCCTTGTCTGGGATGCAGGTAGGCTTCTTTTTGAATTATTTTAGAAGGATTCTTATTTATAGCGGTCTTCCTCAAGAGTTTATTCCTTATTGTGAAGGTATTTTTTCTTTATTCTATGCAGGTATGACAGGCTATAGTATTTCAGTTATTAGAAGTTTGTTACAAAGGAATTTAGCTAATTTAGGTCTAAAAGCTCCAAATAATTTTGCTATTAGTCTTATTTGTATGTTTTTTATTAATCCTTATTTTCTTTTATCTATAGGAGGTGTCTTATCCTTCACCTATGCTTTTATTCTTTCTATACTTAATTATAATGATTTAAAGGCTGGTAAAAAAATAATAGTGGAAAGCTTAACACTTTCTCTTGCTATTCTTCCAATTTTACTTTTCTTTTTCTCAACCTTTAATCCAGCAGCCATTCTGTTAACAGCTATTTTTTCTTTTTTATTTGATGTTCTCATACTTCCCTTACTTTCTTTGGTTTTTATGATCTCTCCTCTTGTAAAACTAGGATTCTTCAATAAAATCTTTATAATCATGGAGAGTCTCATTCATTTTATTGGCCACTATCTATCTCGTCCGATTATATTTGGAAAACCTTCTCTACTTTTAGTTATCGTTTTGATAATTCTTTTAGCTATAACTTATGATTACCGGAAAAATAAAAAGATAGTTATACCCTTACTTTTTCTTACTACACTTTTATTTTATTTACCAAGAATAGCTTTGACTAATGAAGTTACAATTCTTGATGTCGGACAAGGAGATAGTATTTTTATTCGCGATCTTTATAACAGAACAATTCTCATTGATGTGGGAGGAAAGCATTATCACCAAGGGAAACAGGTCTGGCAGAAAAGACATATTATCAAAAATGCTCAAAGAACACTAATTCCCTATTTAAAATCACAAGGAATAGTCAAGATAGATCATCTCATACTTACCCATACAGATACTGATCATGTAGGAGATATGGAAGAGGTAATAGAAACTTTCAAAGTAAAAGAAATATTAATTAGTCAAGGTAGTCTTTCCAATCAGAAATTTGTAAAACGTCTCAATAAAATGGCAATCAAAACTAAGACCATCACTTGTGACTATCAGTTACCTATTATGGATTCTCACTTGCAAGTGCTTTATCCATGGAAAAAAGGTGATGGCAAGAATAATGATTCTCTAGTCCTTTATGGTAAACTCTTAAATAAACGTTTTTTATTCACAGGAGATTTAGAAAGTGATGGGGAAAAAGCTATTCTTGAAAAATATCCTAACTTAAAAGTTGACATCTTAAAAGTCGGCCACCATGGATCAAAAACCTCTTCAAGCCAAGCATTTCTTGAACAAATTACTCCAAAGCTTAGTCTCATCTCTGCAGGAAAAGATAATCCTTTTAAACATCCACACAAGGAAACTTTAGAAAGATTGAAAAAAGTAAAGACTAAGATTTATCGAACAGATCAAGATGGAGCTATACGTTTAAAAGGCTGGTCAAAATGGCAAATTGAAAAGAGTCACTCTAACTAGTAAAAAGTTCCTAAAGCAGATTGGAGAATAAGGTGGTATAATAGAGTTATGATTGCAATTGAAAAAATTGATAAGGTAAATAAAACACATTTAGCAGCTATAAGTCTAATAACTGGTGAAGATATTGGTCAATATAGTCAACTTAAAGAAGAATTCTTGAAAAAAATTGATTTTAATAAAGAAGACCTAGCTTACTCATATTTTGATATGTCTGAAAGTTCTTATCAAGATGTAGAAATGGACTTACTTAGTCTCCCTTTTTTTACCGACTATAAGATTGTTATTTTGGACCATCTACTAGATATTACTACTAATAAAAAAAATTATCTCAAGGACAATGAACTGAAAGCCTTTGAAGCTTATTTAGAAAATCCTCAAGAATCCACTAAATTAGTTATTTTTGCTCCAGGTAAACTAGATGGTAAAAGAAGAATTGCAAAACTATTAAAACGAGACGCAGATGTCTTAGAAGCTAGTCTTCTTAAAGAAAGAGATTTGCGTGCTTATTTTGATAGTTATAGCAAAAAGCTGGGATTGGCCTTTGACAGTGGAGTTTTTGATAAATTAGTCCTAAAATCTAATGCAGATTTTAGTCAGATGCTGATTAACCTTAATTTTTTAAAATCTTATAGGGGTCAAGGGACGGTTACTTTAACAGATATAGATGAGGCTATTCCTAAAACACTACAAGATAATATTTTTGACTTGACACGTTTTGTTTTACAAAAAGATATGGTAATGGCTCATGATCTAATTCATGACTTAATTCTATCTGGTGAGGATGAGATAAAGTTAATTGCTATTATGATAGGACAATTTCGACTTTACTTACAAATTGCGATTCTTACAAAAGAAGGTAAAAATGAACAACAAATAGTGATGGCCTTATCTGATTTATTAGGAAGAAAGATAAACCCTTATCAGGTTAAATATGCTATTAAAGACTCTACTAATTTAAGCCCTTCTTTTTTAAAATACAGCATAAAAACCCTTATTGAGACTGATTATCAGATAAAAAGTGGCCAATATGACAAGTCCTATCTCTTTGATTTAGCTATCTTGAAAATCCTTAATTTCTGATGATAACAGTGCTTTCAAGGCCTTATTTTTAGACAGTCAAAATAGTTGAAAGCTCTAATCATTTGCGTTACTATAGACTTAGAAATATAGGAAAAGAGGACAGAAATATGACTATTATTTTACCAGAACTTCCCTACGCATATGATGCATTAGAGCCACAATTTGATAAAGAAACAATGACTCTCCACCATGATAAACATCATGCAACTTATGTAGCAAATGCTAACGCTGCCTTGGAAAAGCATCCAGAAATCGGAGAAAATCTTGAAGAACTCTTGGCAGATGTTGAAAGTATTCCTTCAGATATTCGTCAAGCCTTAATTAATAATGGTGGTGGACACCTTAATCACGCTCTTTTCTGGCAATTATTGTCTCCTGAAAAGACTGAACCTACAGATGATGTAGCACATGCTATTGATGAAGCCTTTGGTTCATTTGAAGACTTCAAAGAAAAATTCACTGCCGCAGCAACTGGACGTTTTGGTTCAGGTTGGGCATGGCTAGTAGTTGGTCAAAATGGTAAATTAGAAATTATGTCTACTGCTAATCAAGACACTCCTATTTCAGAAGGTAAAAAACCAATTTTAGCATTGGATGTTTGGGAACATGCTTATTATTTAAATTATCGAAATGTACGCCCTAACTATATTAAAGCCTTCTTTGAAATTATTAACTGGAATAAGGTTGCAGAACTTTACCAAAAAGCACAAGCTTAGTCTAAGCCTCTTTATAGGCTTTAATGAATGATAACATTTAAACTTTAATAGAGAAGATAAATTGAACGATGTTTACAAACTCACTTGTGAGGAGAAAACAAAACTTCAATAAGGTCTTCTCTTTTTATATGTTAGAGTTCTATTTTTCACACTCTAAAGAGATTAAAAATATCAAAAATATAACCTTTGTAATATAAATGAAATCTTTTTGTCTATAAAATGACATATTTCCTTGATTTTTTATTAAATTAATATAAAATATAATTAATAGGAGAGATGACGTGATGCGAGAAAGAGACCCTCAGAAAGAAAAACTGTATAAATTGCTCATTTTTGTTAGTAGTATCTTGTGTTTGCTACTAGTGATAAATTTTATCACCATAAAAAGTAAAGGTCATAAAAATAAAAATCGAAATGTAGCAAAATCAGAATTATATAATAAAAAAAGAAAGGTTAAACCTCAATTAAAAGAAAAATCTAAAGCTGATAAAGAAGCACTTATGGCTGAAGATTTGGAAGAAATGAGTGCTCTAGGTTTATATTATGATTATGCCAACCTTAATTTAGTAGAAACTGTTAAGGCTTATTTGAAGGAATATGGTATTGAAGAGAGACAAATTGCTTTTTCTTATAAGGATCTTACATCAGGAAAAACCTATTCTATGAATGAAACACAGGCTATGACTGCAGGTAGTACTTATAAGTTACCCTTAAACATGTTGGTGGTAGATGAAGTTGAAAAAGGAAACCTATCTCTTAAAGAGCGTTTTGATATCAGAGAGACTACCTATGAGTATGATATGGAACATAAGGCTTATGTAGCACAGTTTCAAGGGGCTATGACTATTCCAGAAATGCAAGAATATTCTCTTCTTTACTCTGAAAATACACCTGCATATGCCTTGGCAGAGCGTCTAGGGGGTCTTGATAAAGCATTTGAAAGTTTAAATCGTTATGGAGAGTCAAGAGCTGACATCAAGACTATTCAACGAGAAGGAAATAAAACAACAAGTGATTATTATATTAAAGTGTTAGACTATTTATGGAAACATAGAGAAAAATATAAAGATTTACTTTACTATATTGGGGAATCTTTTCCTAACGAATATTACAAGACCTTTTTACCAGAATTAAAAATTTACCAAAAACCTGGGTATGTCAATGAAGCTTTAAATGTAGATGCCATTGTATGTGAAGAAAGTCCCTACTTGATTGCTCTTTATACAGCAAATTTGGGTGGAACCACTGAAAGTTCTAGTGAGATTAGTGGTGTCGGATATAATCAATTAGTTGCCTTAACCTATGTCATCAATCAATGGCACCGGGTTAACCATAATAGATAAAAAAATAAGCTTAAGACCTTAGATAAGACTCTCTAGATAGTCAATACTTAACTATCTTCAAGAGGAATCTAAAGTTTATGCTTATTTTTTACTATTCTTGCGACCTTATTTAACAAACATGGCGTCGCCAAAACTGAAGAAACGGTATTTTTCATCTACAGCATGCTTATATGCTTCAAGAACAAATTCACGACCTGCAAATGCAGAAACCAGCATTACTAGGGTTGATTTTGGTAAGTGAAAGTTAGTTGAAAAAGCATCAACCACCTTAAACTCATAGCCAGGTTTGATGAAGATGTTGGTCCAACCAGAATCAGCTTGAATGTTGCCCTTAAACTTATTACCAATGGTTTCTAGTGTTCGAATAGATGTTGTTCCGACAGCAATAATCCTAGCACCTGACTCTTTAACCTCTTGTAGTTTATTGGCGGCTTCCTCAGATAGGGTATAAAATTCAGAGTGCATTTCATGTTCATCAAGATTATCCACTGAAACAGGTCTAAAGGTACCTAGACCAACATGGAGTGTTAGATAAACTAAGTGTACACCCTTAGCTTGAATTTTAGCCAGTAATTCTTGGGTAAAATGGAGACCGGCTGTAGGTGCAGCAGCAGAACCATTTTCCTTGGCATAGACAGTTTGGTAGCGCTCTGAATCTTCTAATTTTTCATGAATGTATGGTGGCAGAGGCATTTCTCCCAGACTTTCTAGAACTTCTAAGAAAATCCCCTCATAGGTAAATTCGACGATACGTCCCCCATGTTCTAGTTCTTTGATTATTGTAGCTTTTAAACGTCCATCTCCAAAACTTATTTGGCTTCCAATTTTTAACCGTTTGGCAGGTTTTGCCAATACTTCCCATTGATCAGCTTCTGTATTTTTTAAGAGTAAGAGTTCAACTCGGCCATGTGTGTCAAGCTTTTCTCCATAGAGGCGTGCTGGTAAAACCCTTGTATTATTCATGACCAAAGCATCTCCAGGATTTAAGCAATCAATGATATCATCAAAGTGGCCGTCTGTCATTTCCTTTTTGTGATGATCGATAATTAAAAGCTTAGAACTATCTCTTTTTTCAAGAGGGGTTTGGGCAATTAGTTCTTCAGGCAAGTCAAAATCAAAGTCCTTAGTATTCATCTTTACTCCTTATCTTTTCAAAACATTTCAGTAGCCATAGCTATCTCAAATGACATCTAAACCATTATACCACTTGATAAGTCTTGAGTCATTAGAATTATTTTTAGTGAGAAAGTGGACTTGACAAAAATTGGTATATACCATATAATATAATTATAAAGGTCTATACCAATAAAGGAGAGAATTATGAAAGTTATTCGTGTACAAAATCAGGTTGAAGGTGGAGAAATTGCATTTACTCTATTAAAGGAAAGTCTTACTAAAGGAGCTAAAACCCTTGGTCTAGCAACTGGTAGTACACCGATTACTTTTTATCAAGAAATAGTAAACAGTAAGCTTGATTTTTCTGATATCACCAGTATTAATTTAGATGAATATGTAGCGTTACCTATCGAAAATCCTCAAAGTTATGACTTCTTTATGAAGGAACATTTATTTAATCATAAAAAATTTAAGAAGAATTACCTACCTAATGGGTTAGCAAAAGATTTAGATAAAGAAATAGCAGCTTACAATCAGATAATTGCAGAGAATCCAATTGATTTTCAAATTCTGGGTATTGGAAGAAATGGTCATATTGGTTTTAATGAACCTGGTACTTCATTTGATATGAAAACACATTTAGTGGATTTAGAAAAATCTACTATCGAAGCTAATAGCCGATTTTTTGCCAGCATTGATGATGTTCCTAACCAGGCTATTTCGATGGGTATTGCTTCTATCATGGAATCAAAGATGATTGTATTGTTAGCATTTGGCAAAGAAAAAGCTGCTGCTATTAAGGGCATGATTACTGGTCCTGTAACAGAAGACCTACCAGCAAGTATTCTGCAAAAACATGATAATGTGGTTGTCATTGTTGATAATGAAGCTGCTTCTGAATTAGAATAAAAAGGATTATTATCTGCTAGGTTTTTCAGAACTTGGCAGATATTTTTATTAGAAACTTATTGTGATAAACTAGTAATATGAGATTAGATAAATTATTAGAAAAAGCTAAAGTAGGTTCTCGTTCAGAGGTTAAGAAGTTATTAAAAACAAAGAAAGTTTTGGTCGATGGTGTACCTGTTATAAATGGTTCCCAGAATGTTGATACAGGTCTTCAAAAGATAGTGGTCCATCAAAAGCACATTAACCTCTTTAGTGAGGTCTACTATATTCTTAACAAACCTAGTGGCTTTGTAACAGCGCGGTCTGATGCCCAACATAAAACAGTACTTGATTTACTTGCTCCAGAAGATAAGGTAGAAGGACTTTACCCAGTTGGTCGTCTAGATCGTGATACAGAGGGCCTACTCTTGTTGACCAATAATGGTCCCTTAGGCTTTAGCATGCTTCATCCTAAGCAACATGTTGAAAAAACATATTATGTGGAAGTTAATGGTTTTTTAGCTTCAGATGCGCCAGCTTTCTTTTCAAGTGGTATTGTATTTTTAGACGGGACAAGATGTCGACCAGCTCAATTAAATATTATTGAAGCTAGTCCTGAGCTTTCTAGAGCTACCTTACATATTACTGAAGGAAAATTTCATCAGGTGAAAAAAATGTTCCTTAGTTATGGACTAAAAGTTATTTATTTACAAAGAATTTCTTTTGGAGACTTTAATTTAGGTTCATTAGAGCTGGGATCTTACAGGCAATTAACAGAAGAAGAAAAGGCTTATTTAAAGGCTTTCATGGTTTCAGAGAATATCTAATTATTCAAAACTTAAAAAAGCATTCATTTTTCTTGCTAAAGGTTAAAAGTGTCTATATACTTACAAGGTATGATTTTACAAGGAGATAATTATGAACAATAAATTGTCAATGAGAATAGCAATATTATCTATTTCTTTATTTCTCATGTCGCACTTGGCATTAGCACCAGCTATTCCCAAATTATATGCCCTTTATCATGGGGAAAATCCAAATATTGGCTTAGCTTCTGTTGAAAGTATTATTACCATGCCAGCCATGATGATTACGATTTTTATCCTACTAAGTAATCTTGTGGTAACTCGAATAGGGAAAAAGAAGACCGTTCAGCTAGGACTTATTCTGATTTTACTATCAGGTATTATTTCATTTTTCACCACTAATTTTACCCTTGTTATTTTATGTCGCCTTTTGCTTGGAATTGGGATTGGGCTTTATAATTCGCTATCAATAAGTTTAATTAGTGATTATTATGATGGTTTAGACCGTTCTAGTATGATAGGTTATCGCAATGCAACACTGAATATTGGTAAGGCTTTGACAACTTTTTTAGTAGGTCTTATGGCATTAATTGGTGTCCGTTATGCTTATTTAGTTTACTTGCTAGTCATTCCTGTTTATCTATTGTTTAGTAAATATGTCCCAGAGGACAAAGGTAGAGGCTTATCTTCTAAAGGTAAGGCGATTTTTGATAAGGAACTTCTCTACCTGATGGCTATTACATTTTTTGTAGGTATCAGTTATATTGGTGCCACAATTAAGATTCCTAGTCTTCTAGTGAGCAAGTATCACTATTCTAGCTTTTTGGCAAGCAACATTTTAACAGTCTTAGCTTTTAGTGGTATTTTAATTGGACTTGTCTTTGGCCTATTGACCAAATATTTTAAAGAAAAGACACTTCTTTTAATGACCCTATTAATGGGAATCGGGAATATCTTATTTATATTTTCTCAGTCACCCTTTCTTTTTATCATCGGAGCTATTTTGATTGGAGCTAGTTTTGTGGGCACTATGTCATCTGTTTTTGATTATATTTCTCGACATTATAATAAAGAAGAAAACAACTTTGTCACAGGATTAGCTATTTTTGCAGGCAATATTGGTGTCATTATAACTCCCTTAGTGCTAACAAAAGTACCAGCATACTTCCATTTTGATTTATATATTAGCCCATTTTATATCACCAGTGGTCTCATTTTACTCAATCTTATTCTTAGTCAGCTCTTAAAAAAGAATAAAATCAATTAAAAGTTATCAAAAGATAGCTTTTTTTCGGATATTTTATATAGAGAGTATAGTTATATAAAGGAGAGCAGATGTTAACAGCACTTACTGAGGATAAGAGCCTTATTAGTCTGGTGGATGAAATACCTCCCGCTCAGATTTTTAGGTGTCCGGCTTGTTATTCGAGATTACGTTTAAAAAAAGGCAAGATTGTAAGGCCTCATTTTGCCCATTTAAGTGCAAAAAATTGTTCCTTTGCCTCAGAAAATGAATCAATAGAGCATTTATCTTTAAAAGCAAAATTATATAGTAGTTTAGTTAGAAGTGAAAAAGTTGAGATAGAAAAATTTTTACCAGCTATACAACAAATAGCAGATTTATTGGTTAATGACTCTTTAGTGCTTGAAATCCAGTGTAGCAGCCTATCCATAGAAAGATTAAAGGAAAGAACGCAGGCCTATAAAGATAAACATTTACAAGTAAGATGGCTTTTAGGAGAAAAGCTCTGGCTGAAAAAGAAATTAAAAGAGCTACAAAAGCAACTTCTCAATTTTAGCTGGCAGATAGGTTTTCATCTATGGGAACTTGATTTAGCCAAAAATGAGATAAGATTAAAGTACCTGATACATGAAAACTTATTTGGGGAAGTGACCTATCTATGTCAAGCAGTTTCACTTGATGATAATTTAAGTAGCTTTTTTTCCTTACCCTATCAAAAATTAGAGGGAAAACAAGTAACTTGTCAAACAGATCAAAAACTCTTAAGTAAGATTAAAAAGGCCCTACAAAGAAAGGATAAAAAGTGGCTTTCTTATCAGGAAAAGCTATATTTACAAGGTGATAATTTATTAAATCACAGTTTAGATTTCTATTTTCCTCAAATTCAACCTGTAAAATCTTCAATTGGATTTTGTCAAATTGAGGCTAACCTAAATCTCTATTATCTTTCCTTCAAGAAATATTATAAAAAATTGAGTAATAAAACATCACAAACACTTTATCCGCCATTCTTTTATGTTAAAATATGGGAGAATAGATTTTAGGAGGAATATATGACAGATAATAGAGAACAATTAGAAGAAAAATACACTTGGGATTTAACTAGTATATTTGACACGGATGAAAAATGGGAAGCTGAAGTAGAGGCTATAGCTTTAGAACTTGAAAAGGCTCGACAATTGGCTGGACATTTGTTGGAATCAAGTTCTAGCTTACTTGAGATTACTGAGTTAGAACTGGATTTATCACGTCGTATTGAAACAGCCTATGTTTATGCTCATATGAAAAACGACCAGGATACAAGGGTTGCAAAGTATCAAGAATATCAGTCGAAAGCATCTGTTTTATATGCTAAATTCAGTGAGATTTTTTCTTTTTATGAACCTGAGTTTATGGCCTTAGATGAAAAAACTTATCAGGAGTACATGGCACAAGAGCCTAAGCTTGAGCTTTATAGTCATTATTTTGACAGACTTTTAAAAGGCAAACAACATGTCCTCTCACAAGCAGAAGAAGAGCTTTTAGCTGGAGCACAAGAAATTTTCAATTCAGCAGAAGAAACTTTTGGAATCCTGGATAATGCTGATATTGTTTTTCCAATAGTAAAAGATGATAAAGGCCAAGAAGTTGAAATAACACATGGCAATTTTATTAGCTTAATGGAATCTACGGATCGTTCAGTTCGCCAAGCAGCCTATGAAGCTATGTATAGCACCTATGAGCAATTTCAGCATACCTATGCTAAGACATTACAGACAAATGTTAAAGTGCAAAATTATAAGGCTCGGGTACATCATTATGATTCAGCACGTCAAGCTGCTATGTCTTCTAATTTTATACCTGAAACTGTTTATGATAGTTTATTAGCATCTGTTAATAAACATCTACCATTGTTGCATCGTTACCTAAAATTACGACAAAAGGTTTTAGGCTTAGAAGAGCTAAAAATGTATGATATCTATACACCTCTATCTCAAGCAGATATGTCTATTACTTATGATCAGGCTATAGAAAAGGCAGAAGAAGTTTTATCAGTCTTTGGTGAAGAATATTCTAGATATGTCCATAAAGCATTTACAGAACGTTGGATTGATGTTCATGTTAATAAGGGAAAACGTTCAGGAGCTTACTCTGGAGGGTCTTATGATACTAATGCCTTTATGCTACTAAATTGGCAAGATAATCTTGATAATTTATATACCTTGGTACATGAGACAGGCCATAGTTTACATTCAACATTTACTCGTCAAACTCAGCCATTTGTTTATGGAGATTATAGTATTTTCCTTGCTGAAATTGCCTCTACTACAAATGAAAATATATTAACAGAAGCCTTATTAAAAGAAGTAAAAGACGACAAAGAACGCTTTGCTATTTTAAATAATTATTTAGATGGCTTTAGAGGATCTGTTTTCCGTCAAACACAATTTGCTGAATTTGAACATGCTATTCATCAGGCAGATCAAAAAGGTGAGGTTTTAACAAGTCAGTTTTTGAATTCTCTTTATGCAGACTTAAATGAAAAATACTATGGACTTGCAAAAGAAGATAACCACTTTATCCAGTATGAGTGGGCTCGTATTCCACATTTCTATTATAATTACTATGTTTACCAATATTCAACAGGTTTTGCAGCAGCAAGTTTCTTGGCAAATAAGGTAGTTCATGGGACTCAAGAAGATATTAATGATTACTTAACTTATTTAAAAGCTGGGAATTCAGATTATCCTTTGGAGGTTATTGCTAAGGCAGGTGTTGATATGACAAGTCATGAGTATTTGGATCAAGCCTTTGCAATCTTTGAAGAAAGATTAACTGAACTAGAAGAGCTAGTTGACAAGGGTGTTCATCTCTAATAAAAAGATAGTTTCGGCTATCTTTTTTGCTAGATGCAGAGAAAGGATAAACAGTGAGTGATAAGAGTTTAATATGGGATTTTGATGGCACTTTGGTTGAATCCTATCAGGCTATTGAAGAAGTCTTACAAATCTTATATCAAAAATATGAGCTAGCATTTAATAAAGATAAGGTAATGACTTTTGTTATCAGAAAATCTGTAGGAGAGCTTTTAAAGGATTTGGCTAGAGATTATGACTTATCAGTTGAGGAGCTATTAACTTTTTTCAATCATCAACAAGAAGCACGTGATGATATGATAGAACTTATGCCATACGCAAAAGAAGTTCTTCATAAGACAAAAAATAATGGCATTCAACATTTTATTGTTACCCATAAAGGGAAAACAACAAGAGATGTTCTCAAAAGATTAGGTATTGATGCTTACTTCACAGAAGTCATAACTTCTGCTAGGGGCTTTGCAAGAAAACCTAATCCAGAATCTTTACTTTACCTAATTGCCAAGTATAAGTTATCTAAAGAACAAACCTTCTATGTCGGTGATAGACAATTAGATTTTGAAGCTGCAAGAAATGCTGGTATTACTTCTATCAATTTAAGAGTAGATAGAGTTAAGGATAATTATAAGATAGAGAGTTTATTAGATATTCTTCCTCTTTTGACTAAACTGGAATAAAATTCTATAGACAAAAATGATAGAAAAATACAGAAACTGCTAGTTTTTGCTAAAAATTTTTTATATAATAAAGTCTATGGTAGAATCTTATAGTAAAAATGCAAATCATAATATGCGTAGACCAGTTGTCAAAGAAGAAATAGTTGACTACTTACGTCATAAACAAAAGCAAAATACCGGCTATCTAGCTGAACTTGAAAGCTTTGCCCGCAAGGAAAATATTCCTATTATCCAGCATGAAGTTGTAGCCTATTTTCGCTTCTTATTACAGACAATTCAACCTCAAAGGATCTTAGAAATAGGAACAGCAATTGGCTTTTCAGCTCTTTTAATGGCAGATAATGTACCAGGGGCTGAAATTGTAACTATTGATCGTAATCCAGAGATGATTGGTTTAGCCAAAGAAAATTTTGCAACATATGATGTTAGAAATCAGATAAAGCTATTGGAAGGAGATGCTAGTGAGCTATTAGCTCAATTGCAAGAACCCTTTGACTTTGTTTTTCTCGATTCAGCAAAATCCAAATATATTGTCTTCTTACCAGAAATCTTCCGGCTTTTGAAGGTAGGAGGCATTGTTATCATGGATGATATTTTTCAGGGTGGCGATATTGTTAAACCTATTGAAGCGGTTCGCCGAGGACAAAGAACTATCTATAGGGGTTTACATAAACTATTTGATGCTACCTTGGATAATGAGGGGTTAACTTCAACTTTACTTCCTTTAAGCGATGGTCTCTTAATGCTTAGAAAAAATCAAGAGGTTATTGACCTACTTGATTAAGTAAAGTTTAAGAAAATATGTTATAATAATTTGGTCAATGATGAAAAGGAGTTCATAATTATATGAAAAATTCAAAAAAAGTTGTTGCAGGTTTTGTAACACTTGCTTCTGTATTAGCTCTTGCAGCATGTAGCTCAACAAATGACAATACAAAAGTGGTTACAATGAAAGGCGACACTATAACAGTTAGCGACTTTTACAATGAAGCAAAAACATCTACAGCAGCCCAACAAACTATGCAAAACCTTGTTTTGTTCCGTGTTTTTGATTCTGTATATGGTAAGAAAGTTTCTGATAAAGAAGTTGAAAAATCTTATAAGAAAACAGCAGAGCAATATGGTTCATCTTTCTCTGAAGCTTTAGCACAAGCAGGTTTAACAACTGAATCTTATAAAAAGCAAATTCATACAACTATGCTAGTTGAGTATGCTGTTAAGGAAAAAGCTAAAAAAGAATTAACAGAGGCTAACTATAAAAAAGCATTTGAAAATTACACACCAAAAATGACAGCTCAAGTCATTGCTTTAAATGATGAAGAAAAAGCTAAAAAAGTTTTAGAAGAAGTTAAAGCAGAAGGTGCTGATTTTGAAAAAATTGCTAAGGAAAATACAACTGCAACAGATAAAAAGGTAGATTATACTTTTGATTCTGGGGACACAACTTTACCGGCAGATGTCATTAAAGAAAGTGCCAAATTAAAGGAAGGTCAGAAATCTGAGTTGATTACAGTTGCTGACAATTATCAAAAAACATTCTACATTGTTAACTTAACTAAGAAAACTGAGAAAAAAGGTGATTGGAAAGACAATAAGAAACGTCTAAAAGCCATTATTCTTGATGAAAAAACTAATGATGCTAACTTCCAAAAGAAAGTTATTTCTGAAACCTTGGATAAGGCAAATGTAAAAATTAAAGATAAAGCTTTTGCAGAAATTCTAGCACAGTTTGCATCAAACAAAGGTAAAAAAGAAGCAACAAGCCCAATTCAATCCCCTGCTGATAAGTAAGCCCTTCTTGACTTAGAAGTAGAAAGATTGTATAATAGATAGGTTAAGAATTGTTTATCAAAGATTGGATTTAGAAAAGTGACGGGTGATGAAAGTCATGGATAATCAGATAAGCATGCTACTTGACCCTATAAAAAATAGATATTAATGAGAATGACAAGTTCATTGAATAGAGGTGGTACCGCGGTTTTCGCCCTCTGTGATATGAGCTTGTTTTCTGTTTATATTTTTCAAAATTGAAATTAAAGAAAGGAACTAGAGTTAAATAAAATTCATCTAATTATCCTGATTGCCAATTAAATAGTTTAGAAGTACATTGGTAAACTATAATTAGGTAAGCTTTAACTCTTGGTATCTTAATATGAAACAACTGTCATCAGCGCAAATTCGTCAAATGTGGTTAGATTTTTGGCAATCAAAGGGTCACTCTGTAGAACCTTCTGCAAACTTAGTACCTGTAAATGATCCTACTTTACTATGGATTAACTCAGGTGTTGCTACTTTAAAGAAATACTTTGATGGTTCTGTGGTTCCTGAAAATCCACGTATTACAAATGCACAAAAATCAATCCGTACCAATGATATTGAAAATGTAGGTAAGACAGCTCGTCATCACACTATGTTTGAAATGTTGGGGAATTTCTCTATAGGTGATTATTTCCGAGATGAAGCTATTGAGTGGGGATTTGAGTTGTTGACAAGTCCAGACTGGTTTGATTTTCCAAAAGAAAAACTTTACATGACTTATTATCCAGAGGATAAGGATTCTTACAATCGTTGGCTTGCTTTAGGTGTTGAGCCTAGTCACTTGATTCCTTTAAAGGAAAACTTCTGGGAAATTGGTGCAGGGCCTTCAGGACCTGATACAGAGATTTTCTTTGACCGTGGTGAAGCATTTGACCCAGAAAATATAGGGATTCGACTATTAGAAGAAGACCTTGAAAATGACCGCTATATTGAGATATGGAACATTGTTTTGTCCCAGTTTAATGCCGATCCTAAACTTCCTCGTTCAGAATACAAGGAACTTCCTAATAAAAATATTGATACGGGTGCAGGTTTAGAGCGTTTGGTTGCTGTTATGCAGGGAGCTAAAACTAATTTTGAGACAGACTTGTTTATGCCAATTATTCAGGAAGTTGAGAAATTATCTGGTCAGGTCTATGATCCTGATGGTGATAACATGAGTTTCAAGGTTATTGCTGACCATATTCGTGCACTTTCTTTTGCTATTGGGGATGGTGCTCTTCCAGGGAATGAAGGACGTGGTTATGTGCTTCGTCGACTTTTACGTCGTGCAGTTATGCATGGTAGACGTTTGGGAATTAAGGAAACCTTCCTTTACAAATTAGTAGTGATTGTCGGTCAAATTATGGAGTCTTATTATCCAGAGATTCTTGACAAACATGATTTTATTGAAAAAATTGTTAAACGTGAAGAAGAAACCTTTGCTCGTACCATTGATGCTGGTTCTGGTCATTTAGACCAATTGTTATCTCAACTTAAAGAAGCAGGTAAGGATACTCTGGAAGGTAAAGATATCTTTAAACTCTATGATACCTATGGTTTCCCACTTGAATTAACTGAAGAATTAGCTGAAGATGCTGGTTATAAGATTGACCATGAAGGTTTTAAGCTTGCTATGAAAGAACAACAAGATCGTGCTCGTGCAGCTGTTGTCAAGGGTGGTTCAATGGGAATGCAAAATGAAACCCTTGCAGGGATCAAAGAACCTTCAGAGTTTGTCTATGAAACAGAAACCTTGGATTCCGCTTTAGCTGTTATTATTGTTGATAATGAAAGAAGTGAAGTGGTATCTGAAGGGCAAGCCTTATTAGTTTTTGATCAGACACCTTTTTATGCTGAAATGGGTGGACAGGTTGCTGACCATGGTGTGATAAAAAATGTTAAGGGTGATGTTGTTGCATGTGTGACAGATGTTCAAAAGGCACCAAATGGTCAGGCACTTCATACTGTTCAGGTATTGGCAAGCCTTTCTCTAGGGACTGTTTATAGGCTAGAAATTGATCATAAACGTCGTTATGCAGTGGAGAAAAATCATACAGCTACCCATTTACTCCATGCAGCCCTACATCATATCATTGGAGACCATGCAAGTCAGGCAGGTTCTCTAAATGAGGAAGAATTCTTGCGTTTTGATTTTACCCATTTTGAAGCTGTCACTGCTCAAGAATTAAGACGTATTGAAGAAGAAGTTAATGAGCAAATATGGAATGCCCTAGCCATTACTACTGTAGAAACAGACGTAGAAACTGCTAAATCAATGGGAGCCATGGCACTTTTTGGTGAAAAATATGGTAAGTTGGTTCGTGTTGTAAGCATTGGGGATTATTCTGTTGAACTTTGTGGTGGAACTCATCTATCTAATTCATCTGAAATAGGACTCTTCAAGATTCTCAAAGAAGAAGGTATTGGTTCAGGAACTCGTCGAATTATAGCTGTTACTGGCAAAGAAGCTTTCAAGGCCTTTCGTGAGCAAGAAGATGCCCTTAAAGCAGTTGCTAAAAGCTTAAAAGTGACACAATTAAAAGAAGTGGTATCAAAAGTTACTAACCTTAATGAACAGGTTCGTGACTTACAAAAAGAAAATATAGAACTAAAAGAAAAAGCAGCCGCAGCTCAGGCTGGTGATCTTTTCAAAGATATCAAAGAAATAAATGGTATTTCTTATATTGCTAGTCAGGTTTCAGTATCAGATGCAGGTGCCTTGAGAACTTTTGCTGATAAGTGGAAACAAAAAGATTATTCTGATCTTCTTGTTCTAGTGGCTGCTATTGGAGATAAGGTTAATGTCTTAGTAGCAAGTAAGTCAAAAGAGGTACATGCTGGAAATCTTATCAAGCTCTTAGCCCCAATTGTAGCAGGTCGAGGTGGTGGTAAACCAGACATGGCCATGGCTGGTGGTTCAGATGCAAGTAAGATTGTAGAATTGCTTGCTGCAGTTCCAACCCATATAAATTAATAATAATAAAAACGAGGTTATAGATTCTTTTTCCTAATGGAGCTTTTAAGTTTCATTAGGAAATCTAAGTATTTATAACCTTGTTTTTTAGTTTTAACTATTAATTTCATAAAAATAGGATATATGTCTTGACACCTGTAATGATATTGTATAAGATAATTTATAGAAGGATAGTTATCAGGAAAGTTGGATGATATGAGCTTCCTTATTAAATCCACTCTATTCTTACTCCCCAAGCCAACTGCTAGCACCCTCCTATCTCCCTTTTTGCTAGCAATAGATTTAATTTTTGTCGCATCAGTAATTAGTTCTATTTATTTTTAAGGAAGTTTTGGTTTTTATCTATGACACTTATGACTTATCTCTATGGTCCAATATGGGCAGGTATATTAGAAATATTCTCAGATATCATTAATGTTGTAATTTTTGAAACAGGAACTTATCATCCGACTTTCTTGTTAACAGCCTATCTAGGAAGGCTTGTCAATGGATTGTTTACTTACAAATAAGTTTTGCTCAGAGGAAAATCCTTATGTCACACTTAGTGATTCTTATTGTAGTAGGTTTATTGATTAGCATTTGCTAGTAGCCTTTATTTTTAAAGTAAGCGTTTCTCTAGTGAGATACAAAGGTTTTGCTGTGACTTTCTATAAACTCTATAGATTTCTTTATCAAACCCTTCGAAGCAGTATAAACTTTTGCCCTAACAGGAAAATCTCATAAGCTAAATGTTACTTTAAAAATTAAAAAACAGAAAAACACTAAGTTTTTTCTGTTTTTTTTCTTATTGTTAGAAGCTTATTTATTCTAAGAAGGTATTTTTGTGTCATAAAGCCAATTAGGATAGCTAAGGCAATAGGTAGGATATTTATGAGGGGTTGTCCTGTAATTTCAATTAGAAATAAAGAGGCGGCCAAGGGAATATTATTAATTAGAGCTAAAAAGAGAGCTGCACCAATAATCACTGCAAACTGAATAGGTAGCTTGACTTGAAAGGTATGATTCCAAAGCTGTGAAAAGAGTAAGCCTAGGCCTCCCCCCATCATCATAGATGGTGCAATACGGCCTCCATAAGCTCCTGCATAAAAGATAATAAAAACAGTCAAGGCTTTTGCTAGTAGGAGTAAACTGACATAAGATAATTGAAAATCGCTATGAAGATAATAAAGGAGTCCAGCTTTGCCATTCCCAAGAATATGGGGGAAAAAGATACTTATACTAGCAGCTATTACAAAGGCAATGATAGTAGAGTAGATAAACTTAAAACTAGCTGGTTGATGCTTGGGTATAGCTAGTAATAAGCTTTTGTAGCCGAAAATAATAATGGATAACAAAAATCCTGCGAAAATTGTCCAAACAAAGAGGCTAAGGTTCCAATTGAGGGGAGCTAGTTGGTATTGTACTAGGCTTCCTACTAATAAACGAACAGTCCAAACAGCTATAAATGAGGTGATAAGAGCAGCATATAGATTTCTTAAGGACCATTTCAAAAGAATACTTTCAATGATAAAAATAATGGTAGCTAATGGAGCATTATAGACAGCTCCTAAAGCAGCGCCAGAAGCACAGGCAAGAAGTAAAGAGATATCATCTTTTTTGAGAGGAATATAGTTTAACCACAGGGCAGTTATAGAGACAGCAACTTCTCTGGAAGCTCCTTCTCGTCCTAAAGGAGATCCCATGGAAACCGTAATCAGTTGGAGCATCCCATGGATGAAATTTGATAAAGGGTTAACTTTTGCTTTCTTATGGACAATGTCCTTAATTGTTTCAATTTTTTTAGCATACTTAAAGGTAAAGTACCAGCCAAAGGCAGCCAGGCATCCTGCTAAAGTAACAGAAATAAATCTTCTACTAGGGCTTACTAGGGCAATTTGTTGACTAAAGGAACCTTCTTTGTAACCAAAACTAAGGGCTTGGATGAAGCTAATAAGTTCTGTTAGAAGACTTGCCACAAGCCCTGCCGTAATACCAGTTAAAAACAAGAGACTAGTCCAGACGATAAAGGATAAAACTTTTTTATTCATACCTATTATTATAGCAAAAGCTAAGGGTCCTAGATAGTAGAAAGACAATTTAATGTTCTAAGTTAAATTTTAGTTCTGATACAAAAGTATGGGGACTTTATAAGTGGTAGAAAAAACCTTAGAAGAAATTTTCTAAGGTTGTAGCTTTGAATTTATTCCAGACCAAAATTATAGTCATTATCTCTCATGGCTTCAACAGAACCAAGTAAATAACCATTTCCCACTTGTGAGAAGAAATCATGGTTAGAAGTACCTGTTGAAATCCCATTCATGACAATCGGATTGACGTCATTAGCTGTATCAGGAAAGAGAGGATCTTGTCCTAGATTCATTAGGGCTTTATTAGCATTATAACGAAGGAAGGTCATTACCTCTTCGGTCCAACCTACTTGATTATAGAGTGTTTTAGTGTAATTTTCTTCGTTTTCATATAATTGATAAAGAAGGTCATACATCCATTCTCTGAATTCTTCTTGCTTTTCTTCAGAAAGTTCATTAAAACCTAACTGAAACTTATAACCGATATAGGTACCATGAACAGATTCATCACGGATAATTAATTTAATAATTTCAGCTACGTTGGCAAGTTTATTATTTCCTAAATAATATAAGGGAGTAAAAAATCCTGAATAGAATAAGAAGGTTTCAAGGAAGGTAGAGGCAACTTTCTTTTGAAGTGGGTCACCATTCTCATAAATATCGTTAATAATTTTTGCTTTTTTTTGTAAGAATTCGTTGTTATTTGTCCATTCAAAAATATCTTCAATCTCTTTTTTAGTATTTAAAGTAGAAAAAATGGAAGAATAAGATTTAGCATGAACAGATTCCATGAATTGAATATTATTCAAAACAGCTTCTTCATGAGGAGTTCTAACGTCAGCACGAATAGCCTCAACGCCAGTTTCAGATTGCATAGTATCCAAGAGGGTTAAGCCACCAAATACCTTGCCAACTAAATCTTTTTCCTGGGCAGGTAGCTTACGCCAGTCGTCTAAGTCATTGGATAAAGGAATACGAGTATCAAGCCAGAATTGCTCAGTAAGCTTTTCCCAAGTTGATTTATCGATAACATCTTCGATCTCGTTCCAATTTATTGCTTCATAATATGTTGTCATGATATTCTCCCAAAGAGTAATAGATATAAAGACCTATATCTAAATCAGTCGTCTATTAGTAATTAAAAAACTGATCTCTTTATATATAATAATCTTATTTTCTTAAAAATAGGATGTGTTTTTCGAATAAATAAGTAAGTCTGATTAGACTAACCTTCAGTAGTTAGTAGCTTTTTGTAGAAAATATTGCAAAGCGTTTTCTCTAAGTTTTATTGAGCAAGCTTAGATTACACAACTTTCACACTGGTTTGCACCAACTTCTTCGCCATCATCTGTAAAGGTACGTACATAATAGATTGATTTAATACCTTTGTTAAAAGCGTAGTTACGTAGAATTGAAAGATCACGTGTTGTTTGTTTGCTTTCAGACTTCCATTCGTAGATTTCTTTAGGTAGTTCACTTCTTAAAAATAGAGTTAATGATAGCCCTTGATCTACGTGCTCTGTAGCTGCTGCATAAACATCAATGACTTTTCGCATATCCATATCGTAGGCAGAAGTATAGTAGGGAATAGTATCAGTTGATAGACCATTTGCAGGATAATAAATTTTTCCAATTTTCTTTTCTTGACGTTCTTCAATTCTTTGTGTAATAGGATGAATAGAAGCAGAGCAGTCATTGATATAGGAGATAGAACCATTTGGTGCTACTGCTAAGCGGTTTTGGTGATAAAGACCATCTTTTTGAACCGCCTGACGTAGAGCTTGCCAGTCCTCAGCCTGAGGAATAAAATGATTCTTAAACAGTTCTTTGACCAAGTCAGACTTGGGAACAAACTGACCAGTCACATACTTATCAAAGTAGCTACCATCAGCATATTTAGAATCTTCAAAGCCAACAAAAGTTGTTTGACGTTCCCGTGCAACATTATTAGATTCAACAAGGGTCCAATAATTCATCAACATAAAATAAATATCTGTAAATTCTATTGATTCCGGGCTACCATATTCAATATGATGCTGGGCAAGGTAAGAATGAAGTCCCATAGCACCTAGCCCAAAAGTGTGAGCCTGACTATTACCATGTTTAATAGTGGGAACAGCTTCAATACTTGAAGAATCAGTCACATAGGTAAGGGCGCGTGTCATTGCTTTTATAGAACGGCCAAAATCAGGAGATGTCATCATATTTAAGATATTGGTTGATCCTAAATTACATGAAATATCAGTACCCATTTCTAGAAATTCTTGAGCATCATTGATAAGACTTGGTTTTTGAACCTGCAAAATTTCAGAACATAAATTACTCATGATAATTTTGCCATCAATTGGATTGTTTTTATTAGCTGTATCAATATTAATGATGTAAGGATAGCCAGATTCTTGTTGTAATTTTGAAATTTCAGTTTCTAAATCACGTGCCTTAATCTTAGTTTTGGCAATCTTAGGATTAGCCACTAATTCATCATATTTTTCACTTATATCTATATAATTGAAGGGAATACCATATTCTTTTTCAATGCTATATGGACTAAAGAGATACATATCTTCATTATTACGTGCTAATTCATAAAACTTATCAGGAACAGTAAGACCTAAAGATAAGGTTTTAACACGGACTTTTTCATCCGCATTTTCTTTTTTGGTTGAAAGAAAGGCAATGATATCTGGGTGGAATATATTAAGGTAAACAACACCTGCACCTTGACGTTGGCCTAATTGGTTGGAGTAGGAGAAGCTATCTTCAAATAATTTCATGACAGGGACAACGCCAGAAGCAGCGCCTGCAAATCCTTTAATAGGAGCACCAGCTTCGCGCAGATTTGAAAGAGTGATTCCAACACCGCCTCCAATCCGTGAGAGTTGAAGAGCTGAATTGATTGAACGTCCAATAGAATTCATATCGTCTGTAACCTGTATTAGAAAACAAGAGACCAATTCACCACGACGACTCCGTCCGGCATTCAAGAAAGAGGGTGTTGCGGGTTGATAACGTTGATTAATCATTTCAATAGCTAGATCTTTAGCTAAATCTTCATTTCCATCAGCAAAGTAGAGCGCATTAAACATTACACGGTCTTCAATACTTTCTAGGTAATAATCGCCATCATTTGTTTTTAGGGCATACTGCTGATAAAACTTATAGGCTGCCATAAAAGATTTGAATTGGAAGTTTTCTGATTTGATTAACCCTGCCAATTCTTCGATAAAGTTTTTAGAATACTTCTCAATAAAAGCTGACTCAAGATAATCATTTTTTATCAAAAAAGAAACCTTCTCTGTTATAGAAGCAAACTGCTTTGTATTAGGAATGACATTCTCTTTAAAGAAAGCTTCAAGGGCTTCTTTATCCTTATGTAAAGGAATCTTACCATCTACTGGACGATTGATTTCGTTGTTAAGGCGAAAATAGGAAATTTCACCAATATTTTTGAGACTCATATTATTTTTTCCTTGCCTATTAGATTATTTCTTTTAATTTTGCCGGTTGAAAACCAGAAAAAACGACTTGGTCACTTTCAATAACAGGTGCGGAGGTAAAGCCAAGACTCTTAACGTAGTCCACTTTTCCTGGGTGTTGATCAATATTAATTTCCTGGAAATCAGCCCCGTGTTGTTCTAAGAATTTTTTGGTCATTTTACATTGCATACAATTATTTTTTGAGTAGACAGTAATCATCTTGATTCTCCTTTTAATTTCAATTACTATACTAGAATATAAAATTTGCTATTAAAAAGCAAGGTTTTTAATTTAAAAAGACCACAATATTTAGGGGGTGCTTTATAAAACCATCACTATATGTTGTGTAAATCGCCTTTGAGTCAAGTGCGATATCCTTATAAAAAATCCCTACGATTCAAGTCAGAATAAATAAAGACTGAAAAAACGGACTAAGAACTGCCAAGGGATAAGATGAAATTAAATGAGATAGTTTTCAAGAAAAATGGAAATTATTATGAAAATTTCTTACGAGGAAAGGTTTCTATTTTACATATAGAAGCTGGAGATAGCACTCTTGGATAGTCATAAGAGGATGAAAAGGAAAAGAAAATCTTTCAGCTTTTTTCTCAAGAAACATTTAATCTTGAAAATCAAATTGCAATATGCTATAATCTGTTATTGTAAGGGTTACCATGTGGTGGCTCGAAAATACACAACTATTAAAGGAGAACCATACTATGGCTTCAAAAGATTTTCACATTATTGCAGAAACAGGAATTCACGCACGTCCAGCTACTCTTCTAGTACAAACAGCTAGCAAATTTGCTTCAGATATTACTTTAGATTACAAAGGTAAAGCAGTTAACTTAAAATCAATCATGGGTGTTATGAGTCTTGGTGTAGGTCAAGGTGCTGATGTGACAATCTCAGCTGAAGGTGCAGACGCTGATGATGCGCTTGCAGCAATCGAAGAAACAATGACAAAAGAAGGATTGGCATAAACTATGACGGAAATGCTTAAAGGAATTGCAGCCTCTGATGGAGTTGCTGTTGCTAAAGCATATCTACTAGTTCAACCGGATTTGTCATTTGAGACTATTACAGTCCAAGATACAAATGCAGAAGAAGCTCGCCTTGATGTTGCACTACAAGCTTCACAAGACGAGCTTTCTCTTATCCGTGAAAAGGCAGTAGAAAGCTTAGGCGAAGAAGCGGCTTCAGTATTTGATGCCCATCTTATGGTTCTCTCTGACCCTGAAATGATCAGCCAAATTAAAGAAACCATTCGTGCCAAACAAACAAATGCTGAGACTGGTCTCAAAGAAGTTACTGACATGTTCATTACTATCTTTGAGGGAATGGAAGATAACCCTTACATGCAAGAACGTGCAGCAGACATTCGTGATGTTGCTAAACGCGTTTTAGCTCACCTGCTAGGTGTAAGACTTCCTAATCCAGCAACGATTGACGAAGAATCAATTGTCATTGCTCATGACCTAACACCTTCAGATACAGCACAACTTAACAAAAAGTTTGTAAAAGCTTTTGTTACTAATATCGGAGGACGTACTAGCCACTCAGCAATTATGGCACGTACTCTTGAAATTGCTGCAGTATTAGGAACTAATGATATTACTAAACGTATCAACCATGGTGATATGATTGCTGTAAATGGTATTACAGGTGAAGTTATCATTAATCCTAGTCAAGAAGAGATTCTTGCTTTTAAAGAAGCTGGCGCAGTTTATGCTAAACAAAAGGCTGAATGGGCATTACTTAAAGATGCACAAACGGTAACAGCTGATGGTAAGCACTTTGAACTTGCTGCTAACATTGGTACACCTAAAGATATCGAGGGTGTTAATGATAATGGTGCTGAGGCAGTTGGTCTATATCGTACCGAATTCTTATACATGGATTCTCAAGATTTCCCAACTGAAGATGAGCAATATGAGGCTTATAAAGCAGTATTAGAAGGTATGAATGGCAAACCTGTTGTGGTTCGTACTATGGATATTGGTGGGGATAAAGAACTTCCTTACTTTGAACTACCAAAAGAAATGAACCCATTCCTAGGTTTCAGAGCTCTTCGTATTTCAATTTCAGAAACTGGAAATGCTATGTTCCGTACACAAATTCGTGCTCTCTTAAGAGCATCTGTGCATGGTCAACTTCGCATAATGTTTCCAATGGTTGCTCTTCTTACAGAATTCCGTGCAGCTAAGGCTATCTTTGATGAAGAAAAAGCAAATCTATTTGCAGAAGGTGTAGAAGTTGCAGATGATATCCAAGTTGGTATTATGATTGAAATTCCTGCAGCAGCTATGCTTGCTGACCAATTTGCAAAAGAAGTAGACTTCATGTCAATTGGTACAAATGATCTTATTCAATACAGTATGGCAGCAGATCGTATGAATGAGCAAGTATCTTATCTCTACCAGCCTTATAACCCATCAATTTTACGTTTAATTAACAATGTCATCAAGGCTGCACATGCAGAGGGCAAGTGGGCTGGTATGTGTGGAGAGATGGCTGGTGATCAGCAAGCTGTGCCATTATTAGTAGGTATGGGACTTGATGAATTTTCAATGTCAGCTACTTCTATTCTACGTACACGTAGCCTAATGAAAAGTTTAGATACAGCTAAAATGCAGGAATATGCACACCGTGCTCTTACAGAATGTTCAACTGCTGAAGAAGTTCTTGAACTTGAAAAAGAATATTTATAATATAATGAAGTACTCCCGAGAATTTTTTCTGGGAGTTTTCTCGAATAAAGGGCAATAGTTTTATAGTAAAAAGTAATTCAGAAAGTCTCTAAAACGGGACGTAGCAATTTCTTGAAAAAAGAAAAATAAATAGATAGAATGAATTTATCATACAAAAGGAGATAATAGTTTGACAAAACAATACAAAAATTATGTCAATGGCCAATGGAAATTATCAAAGACAGATATGACCATCTTTGAACCAGCAAGTGGAAATCCCTTAGGTACAGTTCCAGCTATGAGTCATGAAGAGGTAGATGCTGTTTATGCTAGTGCTAAAAAATCTTTTCCTAAATGGAGAGCTCTTTCATATGTTGAACGTGCAGCTTATTTGCATAAGGCAGCAGATATTCTCATAAGAGATAAAGAAAAAATTGGACAAATCCTATCACGTGAAGTTGCAAAAGGCCTAAAAGCTTCTATTAGTGAAGTGGTTCGGACTGCTGAGATTATTCGTTATGCAGCAGAAGAAGGTCTTCGTATGGAAGGTGAAGTACTTGAAGGGGGTAGTTTTGAGGCAGCAAGTAAGAAAAAGATTGCTGTTGTACGTCGTGAACCTCTTGGTTTGGTTCTTGCTATTTCACCTTTTAATTATCCTATCAATCTAGCAGGTTCAAAAATAGCTCCGGCTCTTATTGCAGGAAATGTTGTTGCCTTTAAACCACCAACACAGGGTTCTATTTCAGGCTTAGTCCTTGCTGAAGTATTTGTTGAAGCGGGTATCCCAGCCGGCGTCTTCAATACCATCACAGGTAGAGGGTCTGAAATAGGAGACTATATTGTAGCTCATGAAGACGTTGATTTCATTAACTTTACCGGCTCTACACCGGTTGGTCAGCATATTGGAGAATTAGCGGGAATTCGTCCCATCCTTCTTGAATTAGGTGGAAAAGATTCAGCTATTGTTCTTGAGGATGCTGATATTGAAAATGCTGCTAAAAATATCATTGCAGGAGCATTTGGATACTCAGGACAACGTTGTACAGCGGTTAAACGGGTACTTGTAATGGAAAGTGTAGCAGATCAATTGGTTGAAGCTATTCGTGAAAAGGTTCTTGATTTAACAATTGGTAATCCAGAAGATGATGCAGACATTACACCATTGATTGATACGAAAGCTGCTGATTTTGTTGAGGGATTAATCAATGATGCTAGTGAAAAAGGTGCAGATGCTCTTACTGAAATCAAACGTGAGGGAAATCTTATTTGTCCAATCTTATTTGACCGTGTAACAACTGATATGCGTCTTGCTTGGGAAGAACCATTTGGACCAGTATTGCCAGTTATTCGTGTTAAATCAATTGAAGAAGCAATTGAAATTTCAAACAAATCTGATTATGGTCTTCAAGCTTCAGTATTTACAAATGATTTCCCAATGGCCTTCAAGATAGCAGAAGAACTTGAAGTTGGTACTGTACATATTAATAATAAAACTCAACGTGGTACAGATAACTTCCCATTCTCAGGGACCAAGAAATCTGGTGCAGGGGTACAGGGTGTCAAATATTCAATACAAGCAATGACAAGATTAAAATCAGTAGTCTTTGATATTAAATAAGTCCTATACTATATAAAAATAATAGCTAGATTTGATAATTTCAAATTTAGCTATTATTTTTGTCAATTTTTAAAGGCATGTTTAATTTTAATTTAAAGGGGGGCTAATTATTAGGATTTATTTATTTCTATTATTGTGTTAGAATAAAAATAAATTTGGAGGATACAGTGAAAAAATTAAATATACTATTAATAGCCTTGCTCCTCATAGCTTTAAGCATTCTAGGTGGCTTTGCTATTCATAAGTGGCAAATAAAGCAGCAATTACAAGCATATATAAAGGCAGAAAAAAAAGAGAGCAATTCCACTTACCCTATAAAGACGGTTAAGAGTTTAAAAGAGGGAGAAAGTACCTATTATTACTTTTCTCCTCTAAAAGATAGTGATGACTTTTACAAAAATAATTTACCACTTTCCTTATATAAGTATAAGGAAAAATCTCATAAATATGATCTGATTTTTATCAAGCCAGTTATTAAAACAACAGCTCTTAAGGGTATAAAAGAAGTCATTATTCACAAGATAAATTATGAACAAAAGTTCTTTAAGCTGATTAAGAGTTCAGATAAGATTATTAGTCACTATTATAGTAAGGATGATTTTAGTCCTTTTAAAATAGAAGAATTATTTTCTAATCATCCAGAAAAACTAGCAGAAGCAATCAAGAAATTAAAACCTGATTATTTCTTTGACTTAGCAAAAATGGATCAGTTGTCTGAAGATGATAACTTATTGAAAAATGCTTATCATATTCATAAAGATACTATTTCCTTTGAGGAAAAAGTAGAAGTCCCTATTTCAAGTTTGTTTGATAGCATCAACCCCATTTTTTTAGAAGGTGATTTAAAGCATGCCTATGAGGCTTATCTGGAGAAGAAAAAAGAAGAGCAAGCTAAACTAGCATCTGAAAAAAGAGTAGCTTTGACTTTTGATGATGGGCCAAATCCGGCCACCACACCACAAGTTCTGAGTCTCTTAGAGAAATATCATGCCAAGGCTACTTTCTTTATGATGGGTTCTAAAATTCCTGGAAATGAAAGTCTGGTAAAAAAAGTAGCAGATGCTGGTCATGAAATTGCTAATCATTCCTATGATCATCCCGATCTAACCAAATTAAATGATCAACAAATTAAGTATCAAATTAATACTACTAATGAAGCTATCTCTAAGGTTATAGGGAAAAGACCTATTTATTTAAGACCACCATATGGTGCAACAAATGATAGGGTTCGTCAGCTTGCTGGTTTAACAGAGATTCTTTGGACGGTAGATACAAGGGATTGGGAAAATCGTAATACCAATGCCATTATGACTAATATTAAACAGCAGCTTCATCCAGGTGGTATCATTTTAATGCATGATATTCATCAAACCTCTGTAAATGCCCTGCCTAGTGTTTTGGACTATCTGCAAAAAGAAGGCTATACCTGTGTTACTGTGAGTGTCTTAATGGGTAAAGAATAAAGACAACAATAGAACCATTTGAGGTTCTATTTTTTGATGAGTTCTTGATGGTAAAGTTGAATTTCTTCCACTTTAGCAAATTTCTTGAGTTTTTTGAGATCTTCAGGATGGCTTACAAAGGTTATAACAATGCCTTCTTTTCCCATTCTACCTGTTCTACCAGCCCGGTGGATATAATTTTCCTTATCTCTAGGAACCTCAAAATTGAGTACGTATTCTAAATTATCAATATCAATACCTCTAGCTACTAGATCAGTTGCAAGTAGTAAAGAAAGCTCATGCTTCTTAAATTTTTCTAAAATAGTTTTTCGAAATTTAACATTGATATCACTAGCCAATGAAGTAGCAGAAGCACCACTATATTGTAATCTATCCTCAGTAGCTCCTAGATCTGAAAGGCTATTAAAGAAGACAAGTCCTCTAAAGTCAGCAACATTTGAAAATTTGCGTAGCAGGTTCAATCTGTCTCTTTTTTCAACACTTATATAAAAATGTTTGATGGTAGATAGGCTTTGATGAGAAAGGTCAATAGTCTGAGTATTACTTGCAAGAGTAGCAGCATCAACCTTGTTAGTGGCACTCATATAAATAAATTGATGGTCTCTAGGAACATGATGACTAATTTTTTGGACAAATTGGTATTGGGAATCACTGAGTAATTCATCATATTCATCTAAAATGATAGTATCAACATGCATCATTTTAATCTTTTTATGCTGAATTAATTCATAGACCCGTCCAGGAGTACCAATCAAAATCTGAGGACCCTTTTTAAGTCTTTCGATTTGTCGTTTTTGACTAGTACCGGAAATAAAAAGTTGCGCAGTAAGCTCAAGAGGCTCTGCCCATTCTTTGGTAACTTCAAAAATCTGACCAGCTAATTCAGTATTTGGTGCTAAAATAAGTAGTTGTTGCGACTTTTTACTTTTGATTTTCAAGAGGCTAGGGAAAAGATAAGCTAGGGTTTTTCCAGTTCCTGTTGGGCTAATGCCTAGGACATTTTGCTGCTTGCTGATAGGTTCAAAAACCTTTTCTTGGATAGGAGTTAGCTCTTTAAACTGAGCTTTATTTAGATTATCTTGCCAAATGGCTGGGAATTCATTTATCATTTAAAAACCTTTTTCTTTCTTCTTAATTATTATAACATGAATTGGCTAGGTCTTCTAGGAAGTGTTTAGGAAACTTTTCTTATAAGAGTGCCTAGCTATATTTTTTTATTTTTGGTAAAATATACAAAGACTTTTTAGATTTGGAGTGTAAGATGCGTAAAAAACCTATTATTATTGGTGTTACTGGGGGTTCTGATGGAGGAAAAACGAGTGTTTCTCGGGCCATATTGGACAGTTTTCCTAATGCTAGAATTGCAATGATTCAGCATGATTCTTATTACAAAGATCAAGCTCATTTGAGTTTTGAAGAAAGAATTAAGACAAACTATGACCATCCTCTTGCTTTTGAAACGGATTTTATGATTGAGCAACTAAAAGAACTTTTAGAAGGTAGACCAGTTGATATTCCAATCTATGACTATAAACAACACACAAGAAGTTCCAAAACCTTTAGACAGGAACCTCAAGATGTTATTATTGTTGAAGGAATTCTTGTTTTAGAAGATGAACGTCTAAGAGATCTGATGGATATTAAACTCTTTGTGGATACAGATGATGATATCCGTATTATCCGTAGAATCAAACGGGATATGATGGAACGTGGGAGAAGTTTAGATAGTATTATTGAACAATACACGACAGTAGTTAAGCCTATGTACCATCAATTTATTGAACCAAGTAAACGCTATGCTGACATTATTGTTCCTGAAGGGGTTAGCAATTTAGTCGCAATTGATTTAATTAATACAAAAATTGCTAGTATTTTAGTTGAGAAATAAAGAAGGTTTGGATAGGATGTTTTTATTCTTATTATGGGGCTTTTTATTATGGAATGTCTTTGTTTTTTTCCTTTATGGTTTAGATAAAAAGCGAGCTATAAAAGGGAAATGGAGGATTTCAGAGAAGGTGCTTCTCAGTACTAGCTTGTTGACAGGTGGTTTAGGGGCCCTGCTAGGAGGACATTTTTTTCATCATAAAACGCAAAAATGGTATTTTCAATTGAGTTGGTATCTAGGAATTGGCTTAATAGCTTTAATGGCCTATCTTGTTCTACCTATCAGCTCTTATTTTTAGTAGATTTATCTCTTAATTATAATAGAGTTATTTTCCTGGCCTTTAATTCTGGTCAGGTTTTTGGTTTTAAAAATACAACTGATCAAAACTTTAAAGTTTAACTAGACTTGTGTTATAATAAGAAACATGAATAAAAAGATAAAAGAAGATAATTATAAACTGATGCTTGCACAGGCTCAGGGTTTGTTTGCTAATGAAGATAATGCACTTGCTAACCTGTCTAATGCGAGTGCCCTTTTGAATATGACACTTGCAAACTCTGTTTTTACAGGTTTTTATTTATATAATGGTCAGGAATTAATCTTAGGCCCCTTCCAAGGTCGTGTGTCTTGTGTACACATTGCACTAGGTAAGGGAGTTTGTGGTCAATCAGCTAGTCTAGGACAAACAATTATTGTTGATGATGTTAAAAAGCATGACAATTATATTTCTTGTGATTCAGCTGCTATGAGTGAGATTGTTGTTCCTATCTACAAAGAGGGGAAATTGCTAGGGGTCTTAGATTTGGATTCTAGTGAAGTTGCTGACTATGATACCCTTGACCAAAAATATCTAGAGGAATTTGTAAACCTATTAGTTGAAAAAACAAAATTTAATTTTGACATGTTTGGGGTTGAAAACTAATGTATCAAGCACTTTATCGAAAATATCGCAGTCAGACTTTTTCCGAAATGGTTGGTCAGACCGTTATTTCAACAACACTAAAACAGGCTGTAGAGTCTGGTAAAATTAGTCATGCTTATCTCTTTTCAGGACCTAGAGGAACTGGGAAAACCAGTGCAGCCAAAATATTTGCTAAGGCCATGAACTGTCCCAACCAAGTTAATGGTGAGCCCTGCAACCATTGTGACATCTGTAGGGATATTACAAATGGTAGTTTAGAAGATGTGATTGAAATAGATGCAGCATCTAATAATGGGGTTGATGAAATTCGAGATATTAGAGATAAGTCGACCTATGCTCCCAGCAGAGCTTTGTACAAGGTATACATTATCGATGAGGTCCATATGCTTTCAACAGGAGCCTTTAATGCCTTACTGAAGACCTTGGAAGAGCCTACTGAAAACGTTGTTTTTATTCTCGCGACAACAGAATTGCATAAGATTCCAGCGACTATCTTATCGAGAGTACAGCGTTTTGAATTTAAGGCCATTAAACAAGCAGCTATTAAAGAACATTTAGCGCATATTCTCAATAAGGAATCAATTGCCTTTGAAGAGGATGCCTTGACCTTAATTGCTAAAAGAGCAGAAGGTGGGATGCGGGACGCCTTATCTATCTTAGACCAAGCTCTAAGTCTATCAAGTGATAACCAGGTTAATTTGGCAGTTGCAGAAGAGATTACAGGTTCAATCAGTATTCGTGCTTTAGACCAGTATGTTGAACATATCTTGCACAATCAAGCCCAGCTAGCTTTAGAAGACTTGGCTACTATTTTTGATAATGGAAAGAGCATGATCCGCTTTGCGACGGATTTACTGGCCTACTTACGTGATCTATTGGTTGCTAAATCAGGTGGTCAAGTGACCTATCAGTCTCAGCTATTTGATAATAATTTAAAGGTTGAGAAGGAAATTATTTTTCAATTGATTGCAACGGTTACCAGACATATTCCTGAAATAAAGCAGGGCTCACATCCGCGTATCTATGCAGAAATGATGACCATTGCTTTGGCAGATAAAAGTCAAGTAGCGGATGCTATTCTACCAGAATCCCTAGTAAATCAACTCCAAAATCTTCAGGAAGAAATAGGACTTTTAAAAGAAAAACTCAATAACTTGTCACAAGTTTCTGGCAGTCCTAAGTTAGCGCCTTCTAAAAAAAGTAGTCAAAAGACCTTTTCTTATAAGGTTGATAAGCAAAAGATTTTTAAAATTATGGAAGAGACTGTTCAAGATAGTCAGCAATCTCGAAAGTATCTTGACTCGCTTAAGTCTGTGTGGAATGAGATATTAGATAGTATTTCAGCTCAAGATAGGGCTTTGCTTTTAGGTTCTGAGCCAGTGTTAGCAAATAGTGAGAATGCTATTTTAGCTTTTGAAGCAGCTTTTAATGCGGAACAGGCGATGAACAGGCAAGACTTAAATGCTGTATTTGGTAATATTATGAGCAAGGCAGCTGGTTTTTCACCTAACATTCTAGCTGTCCCTAAATCAGATTTTCACCATCTCCGCAGTGAGTTTGCTTTGCAGATGAAAGCTCAATCTCCTGCCAGTCAAGAGCTGACAGAAAAAAGTAAAATTGATATTCCAAAAGAATTTGACTTCTTAAGTGAAAAAATGACTACAGTGGAGGATTAAAAAAAGAAAATTCGTCGACGAATTTTCTTTTCATTGATATAATAGCAATATGACAATTAGACAATTTATTTTTATAGCATTTGTATGTGCTTTTGAAACTTATTTTTTTAATGATTCTTTGATAGCAGGTCACTTTCTTTTTGCTGGCTTTTGGGCTTTTTTGTTGTTTAGAGATTTAAGAAAGGCTTATGCTATCAATAAGTTCTCTAAAGAGTTACTTAAAGCTAGTCGAGCTACCAAGAAGAAAGACTAACTTCGCCACTACCAAGTATTTTTTCATGACCATCACTTAGTTTAAGGATTAAGTGTCCTTGATCAGTAATATCTGTAGCAAGAGCCCTGTATTCCTTGTCTTCTTGCCAGAAGCTAACTTCTTTATTTAAGACAAGAGATTTTTCCTTATAGACTTTAATGTGGTCTTTAGCAGGAATGGTAAAAAAAAGTTTCCAAATTTCTTCAATAAGCTGATTTCTACTGATAGTTGGTTCTTCCTTGAACAAGGAACCTGCTTTAGAAGAAAGTTCTTCTGGAAAATCTTTAATGTAAAAATTTAAACCAACACCAATAATAAGATCAGTGATAAGTCCTGTTTCAACAGATGTGATAGCTTCGGTTAAAATGCCGGCTATCTTTTTATTTTCTAAGTAAATATCATTGACCCATTTAATTTGAGTCTCAATTCCGGTTAATCTGGAAATTGCCTTAACAATACTGGAGGCTACAATCATTGTATAGGGTTCCATTTCAAGATAGGGCAAATTAGGCTTTAGGTGAAGAGACATATAGATACCACCAGTCTGGGAAGCATAGAAGTTGCGATTTAGACGTCCCTTCGCCCTAATCTGAGAAGATGCTAAGAAAAGATGGGGCTGTTTGGAGGGATTATTGGTATTTTGTTTAGCATCTTCTTGGGTAGAGATGCTTTTTTTGGTTAAAGTAACAGGGAAATTGAGTTTCTGACTAATCAGTTCAGGAAGGAGTAAGTCTCCAGAAAGAATACGATAACCTTTTTGCTTGGAAGATTCAATAAGCAATCCTTGTTGTTCTAGAGTTTTTATGGCCTTCCAAACAGACGTTCGTGATAAGGATAGTTTTTCAGCTAGTACTTCTCCGCTAACATAAGTATTGGCTTCTTTTAAAAATAAATAAATTTTCTCATAAGTTTTCATAGCTCTAGTATATTATATTCTAGTGAATTTTCAAGCTAAATAAGGTTTAAAAGGACCTTGGAAAATGAGCAGGAGAGAAATAATGCTAAATGGCAGATTCAACTAGAAAATAGAGAATAAAATGTTATAATAAGGAAGT
Source organism: Streptococcus didelphis DSM 15616 (assembly GCF_000380005.1). Taxonomy (GTDB): domain Bacteria; phylum Bacillota; class Bacilli; order Lactobacillales; family Streptococcaceae; genus Streptococcus; species Streptococcus didelphis. The sequence continues at coordinate 768,122 of NZ_KB904188.1, read as the reverse complement.
TAATGAGTCCCGAAAAGGCAGATGATTAACTGTCATTGCTCTTTGTAACTTTTTAACCCACTTAATCATGGTTTATTTACAGACCATGGTTTAGCAGAATTACTATGCATAAAGGTAAATTTTTTTGAAAAACTATTTGGCTTTTTATGTCTTGGTAAACTATTTTTTATTAAAAGGGGGACATTTTTATGTCAGAACGTAAACTTTTCACGTCTGAGTCAGTATCAGAAGGGCATCCAGATAAGATTGCTGACCAGATTTCCGATGCTATTTTAGATGCTATACTTGCTGAGGATCCTGATGCTCACGTTGCTGCTGAAACAGTAGTCTATACAGGCTCTGTTCATGTTTTTGGTGAAATTTCAACTAAAGCCTATGTTGATATTAACCGAGTTGTTAGAGATACTATTGCAGAAATTGGCTACACAGAGGCTGAGTATGGCTTTTCCGCTAATGCAGTAGGTGTCCATCCATCCTTGGTGGAACAATCAGCAGATATTGCTCAAGGGGTTAATCAGGCCTTAGAAGTCCGTCAGGGACAAAAAGAAGATGATCTTAATGCCATTGGAGCAGGAGATCAGGGATTGATGTTTGGTTTTGCTATTGATGAGACAGAAGAGTTAATGCCTTTACCAATTGCTCTGTCACATAAATTAGTTAAAAGACTAGCAGATCTACGAAAGTCAGGAGATATTACTTATTTACGTCCTGATGCAAAGTCTCAAGTAACCGTAGAGTATGATGAAAATGATAAGCCAGTAAGGGTTGATACTGTTGTTATTTCAACCCAACATGATCCAGATGTTAGCAATGATCAAATTCGTCAGGATGTGATTGAAAAAGTTATCAAGGCAGTTATTCCAGCGTATTATTTAGATGATGAAACGAAATTCTTCATTAACCCAACTGGACGCTTTGTTATTGGTGGTCCTCAGGGAGACTCTGGTTTGACTGGTCGTAAAATTATTGTAGATACCTATGGCGGTTTTTCACGACATGGTGGAGGGGCATTTTCTGGTAAGGATGCTACAAAAGTTGATAGATCAGCTTCCTATGCTGCTCGCTATATTGCTAAAAATATTGTGGCTGCAGGTTTTGCCAAGAAAGCAGAAGTACAGTTGGCTTATGCTATTGGGGTAGCCCAGCCTGTTTCTGTCCGAATTGATACTTTTGGGACAGCTACTGTTTCAGAATCTCAGCTTGAGGATGCTGTTCGCCAGATCTTTGATTTACGACCTGCAGGTATTATTAAAATGCTTGATTTAAAACGACCTATCTATAAACAAACAGCAGCCTATGGACACATGGGAAGAACAGATATTGATTTACCTTGGGAACAATTGGACAAGGTAGAAAGCTTGAAGGCTATTCTTTCTTAAGCTACCTATTTTAAGTTAAATAAAAAGATAAAGATAGAGATTAAATTTTCTATCTTTTATTTTGTTTTTTGGAAAATGGCTTGAAAGAAGGGACTTGCTTATGGAATTCTTTAATTTTAAACCATTGTATTGGATTATAATTTATGATAAAATGATAAGGTTGAATTCTAGTATAGGAAAGATTAGGAAGTATGCGAAAAATAATTATTAATGGTGGAAAACCTTTATCCGGAGAAGTAGCTGTTTCGGGTGCTAAAAATAGTGTTGTAGCTCTAATTCCTGCTATCATTTTAGCAGATGATCTTGTTACCTTAGATGGTGTTCCAGCTATCAGTGATGTTGATAGTTTAATTGAAATTATGGAACTCATGGGAGCTAAAATAAAATATCAAGAAGAAACTTTAGTTATTGATCCAAGGGGTATTCAGAGTGTTCCTATGCCTTATGGAAAGATAAATAGCTTGCGTGCTTCTTATTATTTCTACGGAAGCTTACTAGGTCGTTTTGGTCAGGCAACTGCAGGTTTACCTGGAGGATGTGATTTGGGTCCAAGACCTATTGATCTTCATCTAAAAGCCTTTGAAGCTATGGGAGCTACGGTCAGTTATGAGGGTGAGAATATGCACCTTTCAGTAGACAAGGGAAGTTTACATGGCGCTCATATTTATATGGATACTGTAAGTGTTGGTGCTACTATTAATACCATGCTCGCAGCTACCAAAGCTAAGGGAAAAACCATTATTGAAAATGCTGCAAGAGAGCCTGAAATAATTGATATTGCCACTTTGTTAAATAATATGGGAGCTCATATTAGAGGAGCAGGTACTGATATTATTACTATTGAGGGTGTTGAAGTTTTACACGGTACACGGCACCAGGTTATCCCAGACAGGATTGAAGCAGGTACCTATATAGCTTTGGCAGCAGCAGTAGGTCAAGGGATAAGAATTACAAATGTCCTTTATGAACATCTAGACAGTTTTATTGCAAAATTGGAAGAAATGGGTGTTCGAATGACTGTGGAAGAAGATGCTATCTTTGTTGAAAAACAGGATAAACTTAAGGCTGTTACCATAAAAACCTCTCCTTATCCAGGTTTTGCAACAGACCTTCAACAACCTTTAACACCTCTCTTGCTAAAAACGCAAGGCAGAGGTGCCATTATTGATACTATCTATGAAAAAAGGAGTAATCATGTTCCGGAATTAGCACGTATGGGTGCAGATATTTCAGTAGTGGGTGGTAAAATCGTTTTTGATGGTCCAAGTCACTTGACAGGAGCCCAGGTAAAAGCAACAGATCTTCGTGCTGGAGCTGCCTTAGTAACAGCAGGTCTTATGGCCCAAGGTAGGACTGAAATTACTAACATTGAATTTATTTTACGTGGTTATGCTAACATCATTGAGAAATTACAAAAACTCGGAGCAGATATATCTCTTATAGAAGACTAAAGAACCTTAGGGTTCTTTTTTAATTATCAGATGATTTTTAGCTTTTTAAAGAAATAAGTATGTGTTTATTCAATAAAAAAGCCTATTTGAAAGGGTATTTAATAAAAAAAGAGAATAAAGTTCTAAAAAATATTGACAAGTCATCAGATGAATAGTATTATAGGTATATAAGTGAAACGCTTACAAAAAAAGAAAACCAAATTTAAGGGGGATTTCTCTGATGGAGAAAATGATTGTTCAAAGGGAAGAGGTTGTACAATATAATAGAGCTAAGACGTGGCAGCTTGTTATGTTTGCGTTAAATAATGCATCTACTAATATATACCTATTTACCTTTATGTTTGTAACCTATTTTTCAACAGGTGTTTTAGGACTTGCAGCTATTTTTGTTAGTCAGATTATGGGCTATATCCGTATTTTTGATGGCTTTATTGATCCAGCAATTGGAGTTTTAATTGATAAGACTGAAACAAAGTTTGGTAAATATCGTCCAATTCTTGTTTTAGGTAATCTTATTACAGCCTTTTCATTGATATCCCTCCTTGGATTACGTGAAGTCAGTACTAATATTCGTTTTCCGCTCTTCATTCTGGTCTTAGTTGTTCATAAAATTGGTTATTCAATGCAACAAACCATTACTAAGGCAGGTCAAACAGCGCTAACAAATGATCCTAAACAACGTCCAATCTTTAATATTGTTGATGCTGTTATGACAACTTCATTAATGACTGGTGGTCAATTTGTGGTTTCAGGATTCTTGGTTCCAAAGTATGGTAACTTTACACCAGAGTTCTTCAATGTCTTGATTTATGGTACGATTATTATTTCAGCAATTTTAGCTGTAGTTGCCATCATAGGTATTTGGTCTAAAGATAATAAAGAGTTCTTTGGTCTTGGGGAAAATACGCAAAAAACTAAGCTCAAAGATTACTGGAAAGTTATTAAGGGAAATAAACCTCTTCAAGTCCTATCAATTGCAGCAGCTTTAGTTAAATTTGCTGTTCAATTCTTTGGTGATTCAGTTGTCATGGTTATCTTGTTTGGTATCTTATTTGGTAACTATGCTTTGTCTGGACAGTTTTCATTATTATTTATTGTCCCTGGTGTATTAATTAATATTATCTTCTCAACTATTGCTCGTAAAAGAGGTCTCAGATTTTCTTACGTTAAAGCCATTCAACTTGGTTTAATTGGTTTGCTTGCTTATGGGGCTGTCCTTTACATGGGGAATCCAGGAGATTTAAGTTTAAGTAAGATTAATCTTTATACTATCTTATTTATTCTTACTAATATTGTGGCAAGATATGCTGCTCAAGCTCCAGTAAGTTTAGTATTGACTATGGGCGCTGATATTTCTGACTATGAAACTTCAGAGTCAGGTCGCTATGTTTCTGGTATGATTGGAACTATCTTCTCATTAACAGATTCAATTGCCTCATCATTTGCTCCAATGGTTGTTGGCTTTGTCTTGGCCGGTATTGGTTTTTCTAAAGCTTACCCAACTATTGAGACTCCTTTAACGCCAGAATTAAAAATGGCCGTAATGATGCTCTTGGTAGGTATCCCATTTATAGCCTTGCTAGTCGCTTTATTCTTAATGAAATTCTATAAACTTGATAAAGAAGAAATGATTCGTATTCAAGAAAAAATTCAAGTAATGAAAGCAGCCAAAAGTAAAGAAAGAGCAAAAGATATTGCAAAGAACGTTCCTTTAACTGATATGGATTATGTTGATGTGACAAAATATCCTATCAATAAAGATTAGAATTGTAACTGAGCTGCTCGTAAGGAGCAGCTTTTTTCTCAATTATGTTATAGTATAAAAAAGGAGTTTGCTTATGAAAAAAGTAGTTTCTCTGGGAGAAGTCTTGCTTCGGTTAAGCCCACCACAGTACCAAACTTTAACACAGGCTACTAGCTTAGAATGTCAATTTGGTGGCTCAGAATTAAATGTTTTAGCCTCCTTGGTTCAGCTAGGCCACCAAGCCTCCCTTGTTACAGCCTTGCCTGGCAATGATCTTGGTAAAATGACCAAGTCCTTTCTGTATGCTAAAAAGATTGGTTTAGAGCATCTTATTCAAAAAGGAGAGCGATTAGGGCTCTATTATTATCAAAAAGGTTACTCACTAAGAGCTAGTCGTGTCATTTATGATCGTAAACATTCTGCCTTCTGGGAAACTGTCAAGGAAGATTATGCCATTGAAACTATTTTTCAGGGAGCAGATTGGTTCCATGTTTCAGGAATTACTCCCTTATTAACAGAAAATCTTTATGATATTACGATTTTACTAATGAAAAAAGCCAAAAGTATAGGGATTACGGTTTCTTTTGACTTAAATTTTAGAGAGAGTCTGGGCTATTCTTTTGAAGAAGCTAGACATCTCTTAAGTCCTTTTGTGGCCTTGGCAGATGTTTGTATTGGTATTGAACCTATTGCCTTGCCTACTGATGATCAAAACAGTGATTTAAAAGATCAATTGGGTTTAACCAGACCTTATGAAAATAAAGAGGTCTTAGAAAAAGTTGTGTCTCAAATTGCTAAAGATTACCATATCTCATCCCTTGCTTTCACTCAAAGAGAAATGGGACATATGAACGAATATCTTTTGAAGGCTTACTTATATCAAGATGGTCATTTATTTGAAACTGAAAAATCAGGGATACAGGTTTTAGATCGGGTAGGAACTGGAGACGCTTTTACAGCTGGGCTTATCCATGGTTTACTTGAGAAAGAAAGTGCCCAAACAGTTTTAAATATTGCTATGACAGCATTTAAATTTAAACACACCATTGAAGGCGACATTAATACTATGAGTCGACAAGATCTAGAGCAATTACTAGCAAGCAAGACCCATGAAATAAAAAGATAAAAATAAAGATAAAATGAGGTAATGAGATGTTATATCCTATATTTAGTAAAACACGAAGTATGTATGATTTAAGCGGTGTCTGGAATTTCAAACTGGGGGAACATGATCCTGGAAAGAAATTGTCTTCTGGCGAGGTAATGGTTGTACCAACTTCCTTTAATGATGTAGTTGTGGATAAAGATAAGCGTAATTATATTGGTGATTTTTGGTATGAACGTTTTCTTGATATCCCCCAAATTAATCAGGATCAAGAGTTAGTCTTACGATTTGGCTCAGTAACCCATGCTGCTAAAGTCTATGTCAATGGACAATTTTTAGGTCAACATCAGGGTGGTTTTACGCCTTTTGAAATTGTTATTCCTGAACATTTACATCAAGATGGACAGTTACAGTTAGCTGTTTATGCTAATAATGTGCTGGACTATACAACACTACCAGTGGGTAATTATAGTGAAGAAGTCCTTGAAGATGGCGGTATTAAAAAGCAAGTTAAAGAAAATTTTGACTTCTTTAACTATGCTGGTATTCATCGTCCAGTGAAATTAGTGGTTAGACCTAAAATTCATATTTCGGATATCATTATTACAAGCCACTTATCGGAAGATTTAAAAAAAGCAGAGGTAAGGGTTTCTGTAGAAACATCAGCTCCAGTTGATAAGGTTGAAGTTCTTATTTATGATCAAGAAAAAAATAAACTTGGTCATATTGAGAATGGCAAATTAGAAATTGAAAATGTTTGCCTGTGGGAAGTCCTAGATGCTTATCTTTATACTGCAAGGGTTTCTTTATTTAAAGATGGTAACTTAATTGATACCTATGATGAAGAGTTTGGTATACGTAGCGTTAGAGTAGATAATGGTCAATTTTTTATTAATGAAAAACCTTTCTATTTTAAAGGTTTTGGAAAGCATGAAGACACCTATATTAACGGTCGCGGTTTAAATGAAGCAGCTAACTTAATGGATTTGAACCTCTTGAAGGAAATTGGAGCCAATTCTTTTAGAACCTCTCATTATCCCTATTCTGAAGAAATGATGAGACTAGCTGATAGATTAGGAATTGTGGTCATTGATGAAATTCCTGCTGTTGGTCTTTTCCAAAATTTCACTGCTGCACTAGATATCAGTGATAAGGATCATGGAACTTGGAAACTAATGAAGACCAAGGATGCCCACGAACAAGCTATTCAAGAGTTGGTCAAACGAGATAAAAACCATGCTTGTGTTATCATGTGGGTGGTTGCTAATGAACCTGCTAGCCATGAAGAAGGAGCTCATGAGTATTTTGAGCCTTTAGTTCAACTTTATAAGGATTTAGATCCTCAAAAGAGACCTGTGACCCTAGTTAACATTTTAATGGCTACACCAGACAAAGATAAGGTTATGGATCTAGTAGATGTTATTTGCTTAAATCGTTACTATGGTTGGTATCTTGAACATGGTGATCTTGATAAGGCAAAAATTGGCTTGAAAAAAGAACTTTTAGACTGGCAAGCCCTTTATCCGGATAAGCCAATTCTTATTACTGAGTATGGGGCTGATACTCTTCCTGGTCTCCATTCAATGTGGGAAATCCCTTATACTGAGGAGTTCCAATGTGATTTCTACGATATGTCTCATGATGTTTTTGACACTATTCCTAATTTGGTTGGAGAACAGGTCTGGAATTTTGCTGATTTTGAAACCAATTTAATGATTTTGCGTGTTCAGGGTAACCATAAAGGTCTCTTTTCAAGAAACCGTCAACCAAAACAAGTTGTTAAAACATTTAAAAAACGTTGGACATCTATTCCTAATTACCATAATAAAAAAAATAGTGTAAAATAGAATAAGTGAATAAAAAGAGGTATAAAGATGTCCAGACCCTTAGTTGAAAAAACAACCGAACGATTATTAAAACTTATCTTAAAGAGAAATTATGAAGTAGGTGCCAAGCTTCCAAATGAATATGAGCTAGCCCAAGATTTAGAAGTTGGACGTAGTACTATTAGAGAAGCCGTCAGAAGTTTGGCGACACGAAACATTTTAGAAGTAAGACAGGGATCAGGAACCTATATTAGTTCTAAAAAAGGAGTCTCAGAAGATCCTTTAGGTTTTTCCTTGATAAAAGATACAGATAGGTTGGCTTCTGATCTCTTTGAACTAAGACTCTTGTTAGAGCCTAGAATTGCTGAGCTGGCAGCACAAAGGATAACTGATGAGGAAGCTGAGGCTCTAGAAAAAATTGTTATTGAGATTGAAGAAGCTGTAAAAGCTAGTGATCCCAAACACCTTCTCTTGGATGTGAAATTTCATTCTATGCTAGCAAATTATAGCGGAAACATAGCTATGGATAGTCTTATTCCAGTGATTAATCAGTCCATACATCTTATCAATGCCAAGTATAGTAATCATCAGATGAAATCAGATAGCTTACAGGCGCACAGAGATATTTTAAATGCTATCAAAGATCGAAACCCTGTAGCAGCACATGATGCCATGTTACTACATACCATGACAGTTAGAAATTCAGCCTTAAAAAATCATGAATAGTTAAAAATAGTAATGAAAGTTACTATTTTTTCATGCCTTATTCTTGACAAATCATCTGATGATTTGTATAATGTATTTAAGATAACGGTTTCATACCAAGGAGGTTCATATGTTAAATCGCTTAAAAGAGAACTTTTTCTTCGCAGTTATTCGAGGAAAATCAGCTGAAGATGCCATTGAGATTACAAAACATGCCATTCTAGGCGGGATTCGCAATATTGAAATTACCTATACGACACCAAATGCATCAGATGTTATTAAAAAGTTATCTGATGATTTTAAAGAAAATCAAGAAGTCATCATTGGAGCAGGAACAGTTATGTCTCTTGAACTAGCTAAAGAAGCCATTCAAGCAGGTGCTAGTTTTCTAGTTAGTCCTCACTTTGATAAGGAAATTGCTGACCTTGCTAATCAAGAGCAAGTTTATTACTTCCCAGGATGTGCAACAGCTACAGAAGTGGTAACAGCAATGAAGAGTTCTTGTCCTATTATTAAATTATTCCCAGGTGGTATTCTTGGTCCTGGATTTATCAAAGACATTCATGGTCCAATTCCAGAAGTTGATTTAATGCCATCAGGTGGTGTTTCAATTGATAACGTGGCTGACTGGAAAAAAGCCGGTGCTGTAGCTGTAGGTGTTGGTTCAGCCCTATCAAGTAAGGTTGAAGTAGAAGGCTATGATAGTGTCACAGAGATTGCCAAAGCATTTGTTAAAGCTGTGCAATAAAGAAAGTAGAGGTTTGGAAATGGCATTTAATAATCAGAATTTTATGTTAAAAAATGAGCCTGCTAAGCTACTTTATCAACAAATCAAGGATCAGCCAATCTTTGATTACCATTGTCATCTAGATCCTAAAGAAATTTTCCAAGATAAGGTCTATGACAATATTGTTGATTTGTGGCTAGGAGGAGACCATTACAAATGGCGTCTTATGCGTGCAAATGGTATTCCAGAAGAAGAAATCACAGGCTCCGCTTCAAAATTAGATAAATTTAAGGCTTTTGCTAAGACTCTTGAAAGATCTTTTGGGAATCCTGTTTATCATTGGTCAGCCTTAGAACTTAAAAATGTCTTTGGTATTGAAGAAGTCTTAACTCAAAAAAATGCGGAAGAGATTTATAATCAATTAAATCAATTTTTAAAAGACAATAAGGTTAGTCCCCGTAAACTAATTGCCGACAGCAAAGTAACCTTTATAGGGACTACAGACCATCCTTTAGATGATTTAGAATGGCATAAGGCTCTAAAAGAAGACAAAGATTTTAGAACAACTGTTGCCCCAACCTTTAGACCAGATGAAGCCTTTGTTGAACATGTAGGCTTTAGCCAATTTGTAGCTAATCTGTCTGAAAAGACCAAGATTGAGATCAAGGACTTTGCGTCTTTTGTGGATGCAATGGAAAAGAGGGTTGCATACTTTGCAGAGAATGGCTGTCAGGCAAGTGATATTAGTTTTACTGAAATTGTTTATGAAGAAGTTGAAACAAGCGAACTAGATAGCCTTTTTGCAAAAGTTTTAGCTGGTCACCAGGCTAGTTCATTAGAAATTAAACAATGGCAAACAGCAGTCTTTGCAGAACTTTGTCGTTTATATAAAGAGTATAGTTTTGTTACCCAAGTCCATTTTGGAGCTCTTCGTAATAATCATTCTGGTCTTTATAAAAAATTAGGTGCCGATGTAGGGGTTGATTCCCTAGGAGACCAAACCCAGTTAACTAAAAATATGAATCTTTTACTAGATAATCTGGTGCAAAAGGACAGCTTACCTAAGATGATCTGGTATAACCTAAACCCAAGCTATAATATCGCTGTGGCAAATACCCTAGCAAACTTCCAAGCAAATCAAGATGGGATTAAGTCTTACCTTCAATTTGGAGCTGGTTGGTGGTTTGCTGATACTAAACTAGGGATGATTAGTCAGATGGATGCTTTAGCAGAGCAAGGTATTTTGGCAAATTTTGTAGGGATGTTAACAGATTCCAGAAGCTTTTTATCCTATCAACGTCATGACTACTTCAGACGAATCCTTGCTTCTTATTTAGGACAATGGATTGAAGAAGGAGAAGTTCCTGAAGACTATGAAGCACTTGGCCAAATGGCTAAAGATATCGCCTACAACAATGCGCAAGCTTATTTCAAAAAATAATAAAAAGAGGTAGACACACATGGAAATGTCATTTAGATGGTACGGGGAAGATGATCCTGTTACTTTAGAAAATATTCGTCAAATTCCGACAATGAAAGGGATTGTAACAGCAATCTACGATGTACCAGTGGGAGAAGTCTGGTCTCGCGAAAGAATTCAAGAATTAAAAGCACAGGTGGAAAATGCTGGCTTAAAAATTTCAGTTATCGAATCGGTTCCAGTTCATGAAGATATTAAATTGGGGCGTCCGACACGTGACAGATTAATAGATAACTATATTCAAACAATTAAAAACCTTGCTGCTGAAGGAATTGATACTATTTGTTATAACTTTATGCCTGTCTTTGATTGGACACGTACAGATTTAGCATATGAATATCCTGATGGTTCTAATGCTCTGATTTTTGATGAAGAAGTTTCTAAAAAAATGGACCCTGTCAATGGTGAATTATCCCTACCAGGTTGGGACTCAAGTTATACTAAAGATGAAATGAAAGCCATCATGGATGCTTATGCTGAAGTTGATGAAGAAAAATTGTGGGAACATCTTGAATACTTTATTAAACGTATTATTCCAGAAGCAGAAGCAGTTGGTGTTAAAATGGCTATTCACCCAGATGATCCTCCATACTCAATATTTGGTCTCCCACGTATTATTACTGGACTTGATTCAGTGGAACGTTTTGTTAAACTTTATGATAGTAAGAGCAATGGGATTACACTTTGTGTGGGCTCATATGCTTCAGACCCTAAAAATGATGTATTAGCTATTTCTCGTCGTGCTTTTGAACTTGATCGTGTTAATTTTGTGCATGCTCGTAATATTAAGCTAGAAGAAGGTAAATCCTTTAAGGAATCAGCCCATCCATCAGAATATGGTTCTATTGATATGTATGAAGTAGTTAAAATGTGCCATGAATTTAATTTCCAAGGAGCCATTCGTCCTGACCATGGTCGTATGATTTGGGGAGAAACTGGACGCCCAGGTTATGGTCTGTATGATCGTGCCTTAGGAGCAACGTATCTATCTGGCTTATATGAAGCCGTTCAAAAAAATAACCGAAAATAATTTCAAATGATTATAAGGACTTACCTATTTTACTGGTAAGATTGCGATAAGTTCTCATTAAATGCAAGTCCCTTGATAAGGGAGTAAATGGAGGAAAAGAAGATGTCAAAAGTAATTGATTTTAAAGATAAAGTCGTTATTGTAACTGGTGCTGGTGGTGTGTTATGTGGCTATATGGCAAAAGAATTTGCCAAAGCTGGCGCTAAAGTTGCCTTATTAGATTTAAATCAAGAAGCAGCCCAAAAATTTGCAGATGAAATTGTTGAAGCTGGTGGAATAGCTAAAGCTTATAAGGCTAATGTTCTATCAAAAGAAAATCTAGAAGAAGTTCGTCAAGAACTCCTTAAAGACTTGGGAGCACCAGATATTCTTGTTAATGGAGCTGGTGGTAATAGTCCAAAGGCAACTACAGATAATGAGTTCCACGAATTAAATCTCCCAGAAGAAACTAAGACCTTCTTTGACCTAGATGAAGCTGGCATTAGTTTTGTCTTTAATTTAAATTACTTGGGAACTCTCCTACCTACTCAAGTATTTGCCCAAGACATGATTGGACGTGAAGGTGCAAATATTATTAATATTTCTTCAATGAATGCTTTCACACCACTTACAAAAATTCCTGCCTACTCAGGAGCTAAAGCAGCCATTTCTAATTTTACCCAGTGGTTAGCAGTTCATTTCTCAAAAATTGGTATTCGTTGCAATGCTATTGCACCAGGATTTTTAGTTACAAATCAAAATCGTGGTCTCTTATTTAATGAGAATGGTGAACCAACTGCGCGTGCAGAAAAAATTCTTAATAATACACCAATGGGACGCTTTGGCGAAGCTGAAGAATTAATTGGAGGGCTCTTCTTCCTAGCTGATGAAAAATCAGCAAGCTTTGTAAATGGTGTTGTTTTACCAATTGATGGAGGCTTTGCAGCTTACTCAGGTGTTTAATAATCAAAGGATCAAAACATTTGTTTTGGTTCTTTTTTATTTATTCGTAAGAGAGAATAATTAATTTATGAAATGATCATTTTTATGGAATGATTACTTAACTATTAAAGGTAAAACAGAAAAAGTTAAAAAAACTAAAAATAATATTGTTTTTAAAAATTCTAAATGTTATAATGTGAATGCTTATATCCTACTAATTATTAGGGAATATAAAGTGGGGCTTGTTTTTAGCAAGTAGGGAAAAGAGAGAAAATGATGAAAAAATGGATGACATTTATGGGGCTCCTTTTAATGGGTTTCTTTTTTAGTTTGGCTGTGTTGACTCAAACAGTATTTGCTGCCGATGCAGGAGTAAGCTATCAAGGTTTTAAGATTAATAAATTAGATAGCTCTGGTGCATCAGTACCCTTTATTTATGTAAAACCAAATAATGGTGAACAAGATGAACTTGTATACTGTTTTAACCTTAGTTATGAATATCCTCCTACACAAGGTGGAACAGATCCTAATCCTCAATATAAAAAGGAAGAAGGAACTGCTGATAAGATGACTAGTATAGCAGTTAATGAAAGGTTATCAAATGAAGACTTAAGGACTGCTATCCTAAAAGTCATTTACTATGGTCATCCTAATGATAAGGATGGAATTATGAAACAGTTTTCTTTATCAGAAGTTCAATTTCATGATGTGACTCAAAAAGCTATCTGGCATTTTACGGATAAAGGCGATGGAAATGGTCTTCAAAATGATGCTAAAGCTGCTTATGATTATCTAATTGATGTTAATTCAAAAACATTACCAGATAATATAAAATTAAATCTTTTCACAACTAGTGATAAACATAATGAAAAGCAGTACCAAAATTTATTATCAGCTACTATTTTAAATAGTGATGGTTCAAAACATGACATTAAAACAAGTATTTTTGCTAAAAAAGTTTGGCAAGGGACTCAAGCAAATGAACCTAAGCCAAATGTAAACCTTGAATTGCAGAAAAAAGTAAATGGTAGCTGGACTAAGGTTGAAGTAAAAACGGTGGCAACTGCAAGTGATTCAAATGAATCTACAGTTCAATGGGATAATCTAGATGGAATTAATAGTGATTATAGAGTAGTAGAAACTGATGTTCCAGCTGGTTATAGACAAATTCCAAATGATAAATTAACAATAGGTAATCAAGAGGATCCATTTGTGATTATCAACGAAAAAATTACAAGTAAAATCTTAACTAAGATTACTGCTAATAAGACTTGGGTGAATGCCCCAGCTGCTAAACCAGATGTCTACTTTGCTATTTTTAAAACTGTAGATGGTGTAAAAACAAGAGTTACTGCTGCTGATGCGCAAATTCCAGCTGAATATCAAAGTCAATTTGAAAATATAAAAAAATTAGATTTAACTAAAAATAATCTTAGCTGGGAAGGCTTGCAGTTGCCAAAAACGGCAAGTGTATCCTACTCTGTTGAAGAAGTCGATAAAGATGGCAATCCTTGGTCTAATAAAGACTATCTAGCACCAACTAGTCAAGTGGTAGAAGGTTCAGATAAGATGGCTGTAACCATTACCAATACCTACCAAAAACTTGAAACAGCTACCATTACAGCTAAGAAGCTTTGGTCAGGTTTTGACGGAAAAAACACACAAGTAACCTTCCGTCTTGTTTCAGACAATAACCAAGATTTAAGTATGCAAAAAGATCAAACCATTACAGCTGAAGAAGTTGCTAGCTGGACTGTCGATAAAAGTCAATTAGAACATTACAGTGTGGTTGAACTTGATGCAAGAGGACAAGCTTACAAAGATGGTGACACAATTAACCTTGCAAACACAGCTTTTAAAGTTGCAATTACCTCTAATGATTCCACCCAAGGTAAAGATTTTACCATCACAAATACTGCACAAAAGCTAACTAAGGATATTTCCTTTAGTAAGGTTGCCCATTTAAATGGTGAAGAACTAGTCGGAGCAGATATTAGTATCTTAAAAGCTTCAGACCAGACAGTGGTTGATCATTGGACTTCTACGACTTCTGCTCATCAAAGTCAACTCTTAGAAGGTTCTTATATTTTCCGAGAAAATGCTGCGCCTGCAGGCTATCAAGTCGTTACAGACATAGGCTTTACAGTTAATGCTGATGGCACGATTACCGTCACAAATGTGAACGGTAATGAGCTTGCAGTTGTTGATGGAAAACAATTAAAAGTCCTTGATAAATTACAAGTAGTGGCTGCGCCTAAGCATGATATTTTAATCAGTAAGACAGACCTTGGTGGACAAGAATTAGCAGGAGCAAGCATTCTTATTACTAAAGCTGATGGCAGCAAGCTTTATAGCTGGACATCGACTAATCAAGGACAGCAGATAGCATTAGAAGCTGGAACCTATATTTTCCATGAAGAGGCTGCACCAAAGGGTTATTTAAAAGTCACAGATATTACTTTTGTGGTTGATGACAATGGTCACCTAACTGTCACTAAGGATACTAATAGTGTTCAAGCTAAAGCAAGTAAGAACCACTTAAGTGTTGTGGATGAAGCTGATACTATTACTGAACATGGCCCAGACCTTTCAACTGATCAACCTTCTACAGGTGGACAAGTTGGGGGAAGTAGTGATTTGATTGAATATGAAGAAGACAGTCAGCCAGGAATGTCTGGTACAAATCCGGGTACTGTAGAAATCATTGAACATGGAAATGTCGTTGATTCTACTAGCGACAGCCAGACTGGCATGTCGGGTCACAATGAAGGCATACAAACCACAGAAGAAGACTCTCCTAAGCAAGCTGATGCTCCTAAAGAGAAAGCTGAAGAAGTTGAGAAAACTCAAAAGCCAGATGCTAAAAAATCTGACGCTAAACAGAAGGAAAAGGCTCAAAATCAACTTCCTAAAAGTGGTGAGAGAAGTTCTTATGTAGCTATTTTGGGCATTATGCTGATAGCTAGTCTGACAACTTATCTTATCAAAAAGCAGTTTTAATAGTTTTCTTGCATTTTTAAAATGATTAGGCCTAACAAATCTTGTTAGGCTTTTTTAGGTCTAGAAATTATAATTAGTCAGATGATTTTTCTTTGAAATGAGGCCTGTTTTTAATTTGACAGCGTTTTCTACTTATGATACAATTAATTCATCAGATGATTTATCAGACTTTGGAGGATAAAATGACAAGTAAAAAACAAGAATTTGTGTTCTGTGTGGATTCAGATGGCTGCGCAATGGATACAATGACATACAAACATCAACTTTTTTTTGGACCAATTGCAGCAGATATCTTTGAGGTTGCAGAGAGACAGGCATTTTTAAAAGAGTGGGATAAGGTTAATCTCTTCTCACGTACTAGGGGTGTTAACCGTTTTGTAGGACTGGTAATGGGATTAGAATTTGCAGGTCTTGCTAATATTGATCATTTAAAAAACTGGGTGAATACAACAACATCACTTTCTAATGCTTCCTTAGAGGCAGAAATTGAAAAAAATCCTAGTCAAGACTTACAAAAAGCCTTGGATTGGTCTAATGAAGTGAATAAACAAATCAAGAACTATCAAGGAGATGCACTAGCTTTTCCAGGGGCTCTGGGTGGTTTAGAAACCTTGCATAAACTGGGCAAGGTATTTGTTGTTAGCTCTGCCAATAAAGAAGCTGTTGAAGAAGAATGGCAGGATCAAGGTTTAATGCGTCATGTGGATGATTTATATTGCCAAGATAAGGGTAAAAAAGAAGATGTCATAGCTGCTTTAATTAAAGAAGGTTTTGATAAAGACAAGTTAATGATGGTTGGTGATTCACCAGGAGACTTAGCAGCAGCTCAGGAAAATGGGGTTGCCTTTTATCCAATATTAGTGGGTCATGAAGCGGATTCATGGGAAGAACTTGCCCAAAAGATAAGTCAGGACTTTATTCAAGGAAAATTTACTAAGAAAGAGCAAGAAAGCCTTGTGGAAGGTTTCTGGCATAATTTAGATAACTAACATAATAAGAAAGGAAGTAAGAAGTAAGATGACACACTTAGTTGATTTAAGAAAAACCCCCTTTAATCTAGATCAAGAAGCCATTGATTGGATTGAAACAACAATTAGTGAGATGACTCTTGAAGAAAAAATAGGACAATTATTTTTCAATATGGGGGCTAGCCGTTCAGAAGACTATCTAACAGAAGTTTTAGAAAATTACCATATTGCGGCAGTCCGCTATAATAAAGGTCCAGCAAGTGAGATTTACGATCAGAATTTTATCTTACAAACAAAATCAAAGCTTCCTATGCTAATTGCGGCCAATACTGAAGCTGGTGGTGATGGCGCTGTAACTGATGGTACTAAAGTAGGTGATGAAATCAAGGTAGCTGCTACCAATGATCCTAAATATGCCTATGAAATGGGACGCATTGCAGGTATTGAAGCGTCAGCTGTTGGCTGTAATGCTTCCTTTGCCCCTATTGTAGATTTAACACGTAATTGGAGAAATCCCATTATTGCTAATCGGAACTGGGGCTCTAATGTTGACCAAATTATTACTCTTTCAAAAGAGTATATGAGAGGCATTATGGATTATAATATTATGCCCTTTGCCAAACATTTCCCAGGTGATGGCATTGATGAGCGTGACCATCATTTATCCTATGCTTCTAATCCAATGACCAAAGCAGAGTGGATGTCTACCTTTGGCCGTATTTACGGGGAATTAGCTGAAGCTGGCTTACCTGGAATTATGGCAGGCCATATTCATCTACCAAATGTAGAAAAAGAAATGCATCCAGAGCGTGAATTAGATGAGATGCTTCCAGCATCACTTAATAAAACCTTGCTAGATGAACTATTGCGTGGTGAATTAGGTTATAATGGCGCAATTGTTACTGATGCTTCCCATATGGTTGCCATGACAGCATCTATGCCTCGTCATATTTTATTACCAACAGCTATCGAGGCTGGCTGTGACTTATTCTTGTTCTTTAATGATCCTGACGAAGATCTACAATGGATGAAAGAAGGATATGAAAATGGTATTCTTTCAGACCAGCGTTTACATGATGCTTTACGTCGTACCTTGGGATTGAAGGCAAAATTAGGACTGCACCATTATGAAGGGCGCCGTGAAGAATTATTTATGCTAAAAGAAGAAGCTATGGCTTTAATTAATACAGCTGAGGCAAAGTCTATTGTAGACCAAGTAGCTGATAAGGCTATTACCCTAGTAAAAGATAAGCAAAAAAATATTTTCCCAGTAACTCCGAAACGCTATCAACGTGTGCTTATTGTTAATGTAGAAGGTCATAAGGGTGGCTTTGGGGCAATGATTGCAGGCAATAAAATGCGAGCTTCTGATTATCTGAAAGAACTCTTGCAAGCACGTGGCCATGAGGTTACAGTTTGGGAGTCAACAGAAGAGCGGATTATGAAATTGCCAGAAGATCAACGTCCTGCTGCCTTAGCTAATGTCTATGCTCAAAAACAGCCTATTGCTAACTTAACTGACAAGTATGATTTGATTATTAATCTGGTTGATGTCAATTCAGGCGGTACAGTGCAACGAATTGTTTGGCCAGCAGCCAAAGGAACGCCAGATCAACCTTTCTATGTCCATGAAGTCCCTACAATCGTTGTATCAGTTCAACATGCTTTTGCCTTAGCTGATATGCCACAGGTAGGAACCTATATTAATGCCTATGATGGTCTACCAAATACCATGGAAGCATTGGTCAGAAAACTGGCAGGAGAATCTGAATTTACAGGCGTATCACCGGTGGATGCTTACTGTGGACTTATTGACACACATTTATGGCGTGAATTTTAAAGGATAAACTAAAAATAAGCCATTTGCTAACTTAGAAAGAGGTGGAAAGTGCCTAAACAAGTTGATTTAAAGAAAAAACCATATTATCTAAAAGATACCCAACTAAAATGGGTTGAAGAAACCTTGTCTTCTTTGACAGATGAAGAAAAAATAGGACAGCTCTTTGTTAATTTATTTTTCTTTGGAGAAGATGCTTTTTCTGGAAATAATCTTACTAATAAAGAAATACTAGAAAAATACCATATTGGTGGGGCTCGCTACATGAATGGTAGTAAAGAACAAGTACAGGGCCTTCTAAATGATTTGCAAGAAAATGCTAAGATTCCCTTACTGATTGCTGCTAATTGTGATTCTGGTGGTGATGGAGCGGTAAAAGGTGGAACCTATATTGCCTCAGGAGCTCAGTCAGAAGCAAGTCGTGATAGCTGGGTGCCTTACCATGCTGGCTTGGTTTCAGCTAGAGAAGCAAGTGCTATGGGAGTTAATGTCAATTTTGACCCATGTGTGGATATTCTAGAAAACTGGCGTAACACCATTGTCAATACACGCGCCTATGGAACAAATGCCGAAGATGTCATTACCTATACTAATGCTTACTTGGATGGGCTAACTTCAGAAAGAAATATTATTCAATGTATTAAGCATTTTCCAGGGGATGGTACAGAAGAACGTGACCAACATTTGGTCTTAGGTGTCAATGAAAGCCAGCCGGAAGAATGGGACAAGACTTTTGGAAAAGTTTATCGTAACCACATTGATCGTGGGGTAGAAATGATTATGGCTGGTCATATTGCTCTGCCATTCTATCAAAAAAAATTAAATCCAGACTTGGAAGATAAGGATATTCTACCAGCTACTCTAGCACCAGAATTAATTAATGGTTTATTAAAGAGCCATTTAGATTTTAATGGTCTAGTCATTACAGATGCCTCTCATATGTTAGGTATGACTTCTGCCATGAGACGGGAAGACTATGTCCCCCAAGCTATTGCAGCAGGTTGTGACATGTTCTTATTCTTTAATAATATGGAAGAAGACTTCCATTTCATGTTAGAGGGGTATCATAAAGGCATTATTAGTCAAGAGCGGCTTGATGATGCCGTGCGTCGTATCTTGGGATTGAAAGCTAAACTAAATCTTCACATCAAAAAATCAAGTGGTACACTTCTTAAATCTCCTGAAGAACTTGAAATTATTGGTTGCAAAGAACATTTACAATGGCAAAAAGAGGCCGCAAAAAGAAGCATGACCTTACTTAAGGATACACAGGCTAATTTGCCAATAAGTCCCAAGACCCATAGACGCATTCGACTTTACTATTTAGAAGGTGAAGTGGGTGGCTTAAATACTGCTAATGATAAGGTAGTTGAAAATCTTAAAAAAGCCTTAGAAAAACGAGGTTATCAAGTCGATATTAACGATGGAACAACCCGTGTCAAAGGTTCAACAGTAGCCTATCGAGAAAATGTGGATTTAGCCTTGACGGTTGCCAATGTTGTAGGTTATGGTGCCCAAAATAATTATCGCATTCAATGGAAAACAGCCATGTCAAACGAAGTTCCATGGTATGTTCATGAAGTACCAACAGTTTTTGTTTCCTTAAACTATACTACCCATCTTCATGATGCAACCATGGTTAAAACAGCTATTAATGCTTACCATCATAACGATAACACTATCGAAGTATTACTAGACTGTTTAGAAGGAAAAGAAAGATTCAATGGTCAACCAAATGACTTAGTCTGGGCCAATAAATGGCAGGCTAAATTATAAACATTATTAAAAAGCCTTAGGAAAAGGATAGAGACTTGAAGATTAGATTGTATATCTAGTATTTGAGATTCTAGAAAGCCCTTTTTCAAGGCTTTTTTTGGAAATAATACAGTTTCAGTGATTTTAGAAACTGTTATAGTAAATTAGGGAAAATTTTGTTATAATAAATTCAAATTAGACGTTAGAAAAGGTATCAAATGGACATTTGGACAAAAATTGCAGCTTGTTCTTATATTGAAACAGAGAGATTGATTTTAAGACCACCTAGCTTCAAAGATGCGCCTTCTTTTTTTGATATTTCGGGAAATCCAGAGCAAGTTGATTTTATATTTCCAAGTTTAATGACTAAAGCTGAAAGTGATTATCTCCTAACTCATGCCTTTTTAAAGAATCCCTTGGGAAAATGGGCAATTCAAGTCAAATCAGATCAGAAAATGATAGGCATTATCAGCTTTGATAAAATGGATAGCAAGCTTTTAAGTGGTGAATTAGGTTATTTTTTAAATAAGACCTTTCGAGAAAAGGGCTATATGACAGAAGCCCTTAAAACGATTCTTTACTTTTCTTTCCGAGAATTTCAGATGAAACACATCACAATTATTACACATGCTGAAAATAGAGCTAGTCAAAGAGTAGCTGAAAAATCTGGCTTTTCTTTCATAAGAGAGTTTAAAGGTAGTGATCGTTACACCCATAAAATGAGGCGATACAAAGAATATCAAATAAATATAGGTGATTATAATGAGTAAACATCAAGAAATTTTAGACTACTTAGAAAATCTAGCAATTGGAAAAAGAGTAAGTGTTAGAAGTATCTCAAACCATTTAAATGTCAGTGATGGGACTGCTTATCGAGCAATTAAAGAAGCTGAAAATAGAGGAATTGTTGAAACCAAACCTCGCAGTGGTACAGTTCGAGTGGAAAGAAAAAGTCGTGTCCGTATTGATAAATTAACCTATACAGAGATTGCTAGAATTAGTGATTCAGAAGTTGTGGCAGGAAAAGCCGGTCTAGGACGTGAATTTAGTAAATTTTCCATCGGGGCAATGACTGAGGAGAATATTCTTCGTTATTTGGTTAAGGGTGGCTTATTAATAGTAGGTGATCGTGAAGAAATTCAACTCCTAGCCTTGGAAAAACACAATGCTATTTTGGTGACAGGTGGTTTTCCCATATCTAATAAAGTCATAAAGACTGCTAATGATCTTGGTATTCCTGTGATGATTACCCAGTATGATACCTTTACTGTAGCTACTATGATTAATCACGCCCTTTTAAATTTTAGAATTAAAACTGATTTAAAAACAGTAGAGAAGGTCTTAATACCTATTGATGATTATGGTTATCTTTTTGAGCACAATAGCATCGAAGATTTTAACCATCTCATCAAAAAATCCAAGGAAGTTAGGTTTCCAGTTGTGACAGCTGATAAACGAGTGATTGGTATTGTTAGTATGCGAGATGTTCTTAATAAAAGTAGGGATACTAAATTATCTCAAGTTATGACTAAAACACCAATTACAGCTAATCCTAATACTAGTCTTGCTAATATCAGTCAAAAAATGATATTTGAAGATCTGAATATGTTACCTGTCGTTGACCAAGAAGGGATTATATTAGGAGTTGTCACAAGAAGATTGGCCATGGAAAATCTTCAAAATAACCAAAAGGTCACTAAAAATACTTACAGTGAGCATATTTTATCAGAATTATATGAATATAATGATTACTATCAAATATTAGTAGAACCCAGCATGATAGATGCTACTGGAAACCTTGCACAAGGGGTTATCTCAGAAATCTTAAAAGAAATTACCTATAAAGTATTTAACAGAAAGTATCAAAAAAATATCATAATTGAACAAATGATGATATACTTTTTACATGCTGCACAAATTGATGATCAATTAAAAATTTATCCTAAAATCATCACAGAGACAAGACGAAGTGGTATCCTTGATTTTGAAATTTACGTAGAAAATCAAGTCATAGCAAAATCAATTATTACAAGCAAACTAAATTAAATAAAAAAGGAGATATGAATAAATGATTACATTAAAATCTGACCGAGAAATAGAAGCCATGGATAGGGCTGGGGATTTTTTAGCAGGAATCCATATTGGGCTACGTCAGATCATTAAACCTGGTGTTGATATGTGGGAAGTCGAAGAGTATGTTCGTAGACGTTGTAAAGAAGATAATGTCCTTCCTCTCCAAATTGGTGTTGATGGTCAAGTCATGGACTATCCTTATGCAACTTGTTGTGCCTTAAATGATGAGGTTGCCCATGCCTTTCCAAGACATTATATTCTTAAAGAAGGCGACTTGTTAAAGGTGGATATGGTTTTAAGTGAACCCTTAGACAAGTCAGTCCTAGATGTTTCCAAATTAGACTTTAACAAAATAGCAGAGATGAAAAAATACACAGAAAGCTATGCTGGTGGCTTGGCGGATTCTTGTTGGGCGTATGCTGTGGGAAAGGTTTCAGATCAAGTTACTGATTTGATGAATGTGACCAAAGAAGCGATGTATATTGGTATCGAAAAAGCCCAAGTTGGAAACCGCATTGGAGACATTGGCGCAGCTATTCAAGAATATGCAGAAAGTCGTGGTTATGGTGTCGTAAGAGACTTGGTAGGACATGGGGTAGGTCCAACCATGCATGAAGAACCTATGGTTCCAAACTATGGAATTGCAGGGCGAGGTTTACGCCTAAAAGAGGGAATGGTCTTAACCATTGAACCAATGCTCAACACTGGAACATGGGAAATTGATACAGATATAAAAACAGGATGGGCACATAAAACCCTTGATGGAGGCCTTTCTTGTCAGTATGAACATCAATTTGTCATTACAAAAAATGGGCCTGTTATTTTAACAAGCCAAGGAGAAGAAAGAACTTATTAGGATGGAAAAGAAGAGTTTTATTAGTAGATTAGTTGAAAAATGGCAATATGAACCTGTACAAGCCTTTATGAAACATCTTAATAGTGCAGAGATGGATCTGTCATCTGTTGCGGTTGCTTATTATTTAATGATCACTGTTTTTCCCTTAATCATCATTGCAGCCAATATTTTCCCTTATTTAAATATTGATATTTCAGACTTACTAACGCTAATGAAACAAAACTTGCCAGCTGATATTTACAGGCCAGCTTCAGCTGTAGTTGTCAATATCTTTTCTAAACCAGCTGGAGGAATTCTAGGAATGGCGACTGTTGCAGGACTTTGGACTATGTCTCGAAGTTTGACCTCCCTGCAAAAAGCCATCAATAAAGCTTATGGGGCTTCACAACATAGGGATTTTTTAGTCAGTCATATTGTTGGCCTGTTTATCAGTGTTTTTATCCTCTTTTTGTTAACATTTGTACTTTTATTCTCAACATTTTCAAAAGCAGCTATTCAGCTCTTGGACAAACACTATAACTTGAGTGATAATATTACTTCCTTGTTTTTACTCTTGATCCAACCAGCGACAGCTGTCATTATCTTTTTAGGGATTATGTTGCTTTATTTTATCCTGCCAAATGTTAAGATTCATAAAATCAGATATATCTTGCCAGGAACCTTTTTAACAGCCTTTGTCATGACTTTTATGAGTAATGTCATTGCTAATTATGTTATGCATAATGTAGAGCGCATGGTGGATATTAAGGCCTTTGGTTCTATTATGGTATTTATTTTAATGCTTTGGTTTATCTTCTTAGCCAGAATTCTTATTTTGGGAGCCGTTTGTAATGCAACCTACCAAGAAATAGATTTAGGAAAACTAGAAGGACGCAGGGGAGATGTAGCCTCTCTGATAAAAAAGACCTTAGGAAATAACCATTCAGAAAAAGAATAACTTTATCTTGCCGGATAAAGTTTTTTTGTATCTAGAACTTGCATATATCTTGTGATAAAATGATTAAGTTAACAAGGAGATACTATGCAGCTTAAAATAAATGCCCCTGCTTTAAAGGGAAGTCTTAAGGTCCCAGGTGATAAATCCATTAGCCATAGAGCTGTTATTTTTGGTGCAATGGCCCATGGCTTAACAGAAATAAGAGGAATCTTAAAGAGTCAAGACGTCAAAGCCACTATTGCAGCTTTTAGTCACATGGGAGTTGGAATTGTAGAAAAAGCAGATTGTCTTTTTATTTATGGTAAAGGCTATGAAGCTTTGCAGGCTCCTCATCAGGATTTGGATATGGGAAATTCAGGTACCTCTATGAGGTTAATTTCTGGTCTCTTAGCAGGTCAGAACTTCACAACTACCTTAAAAGGGGATGCTAGTTTATCTAGAAGACCTATGGACCGCATTGCTATTCCCTTAAAGCAAATGGGAGCTCTGATTGAAGGGCAAGGAGATAAGCAAGTTCCTCCCTTAACAATTAGAGGGACCAAAAAACTAAGGCCAGTTAGTTATCAGTTACCAGTAGCATCAGCTCAAGTTAAATCAGCCATTCTCTTAGCAGCTCTTCAAACAGAAGGTGAAACGCAGGTCATTGAAAAGGAACTGACCAGAAGTCATACAGAAGAGATGATTCAAGCCTTTGGAGGACACTTAGTCCAAAAAGGAAAAAATATCCTTATCAAGGGGCCACAGGAATTGCAAGGGCAAAAAGTTGAAATTCCAGGAGATATTTCAAGTGCTGCCTTTTGGATGGTAGCAGCCTCTATTGTAGCGGGTTCTCAAATAAAACTTGAAAATGTAGGGATTAATCCTAGTCGAACGGGTATTATTGACGTGCTTAAACAAATGGGAGGTAAGCTAACTATCGAATCCTTTGATGCTCAAAAAATGTCAGCTACTATAAAGGTTTCCTATGCAAAGCTAAAAGGAATTGAAATTGGGGGGGAGCTCATTCCTCGGCTAATAGATGAACTTCCTATTATTGCCTTACTTGCAACTCAAGCACAGGGACAGACAATTATTAGAGATGCTGCAGAATTAAGACTAAAAGAAACAGACCGAATAGCAGCTGTCACTAGTATTTTACAGGCTATGGGAGCCGACATTCAAGCGACTTCTGACGGTATGATTATTAAAGGAAAAAGTCAACTGCAAGCTTATAATGCAGATGCTCAGCTGGACCATAGAATAGCTATGATGACAGCTATTGCTGCCTTAGTAGTTAAAAAAGGACATATGGAGCTAAAAGGTCAAGCAGCTATTGAAACAAGTTATCCTAATTTTTTCAAGGATTTAGAAAGGTTATATCATGACTAAGCTATTACTGGGATTTATGGGAGCAGGAAAAACAACCATTGGAGCTCTTTTATCTGAAAATGTTCTTGATATGGATACTCTAATTGAAGAACGGATTCAGATGTCAATATCAGATTTTTTTGCTAAAGAAGGTGAAGAGGCCTTTAGAAAGATAGAGTCTAATCTCTTGGAAGAATTACTCCTAAGCCAAGAAGATAGGATTATTTCCACTGGTGGTGGTGTGGTTATTAGCGCAAAAAATAGAGAGCTTATTTGTCGTAATAAAAAAAATAATATTCTTTTTTCAGCCTCTTTTGAAGTTTTATATGAGAGGATCAAAAAAGATAAGGTCTGTCAGCGCCCACTTTTTTTAAACAATTCAAAAGCAGC
Organism: Streptococcus didelphis DSM 15616; assembly: GCF_000380005.1. Lineage (GTDB taxonomy): Bacteria > Bacillota > Bacilli > Lactobacillales > Streptococcaceae > Streptococcus > Streptococcus didelphis. The sequence goes on along the minus strand of NZ_KB904188.1, from coordinate 742,591 downwards.
TTTTCAAGCTATTTTTGATAAACGAATGGTACTCTATCAAGGCTTGGCAGATACTATTATTAATGTAGATAATAAAACACCTCAAGAGATTGCCGCTATTATTAACCGCAGGTAATGGGATAGGCAATTAGAACGCTTTTACTTCGACTGCTATTTTTATAGAAAAATTAAGATAATTTAAGACAAGTTTTTAAAGATAAGCTATAATAGAAATGTAAAGAATTATAAGAATAGATAGTATTAGAATACAAAAAGTTGGTTAAGTAGATGACAAGAGATAAAAAAGGTGGACTTAGCCACCATGAAGAGCTAAGGTATTTTTATTTATTGAGAAATCTTAGTTATCTAAGTGATAATGAAAAGATAGAGTATCGTTATCTTAAAGCAAAGATGGATGCCGTTACTTCTGATTATCAGGCTGGTTTTGAACAAGACCGGGATTATAAGAGCTCTAGCTATGGTTCAAATTATCAAGTCTATCAGCCCGGCTATTCAGAAAACCTCTATGAGGGCTCAAACCCTGATGACCTTCCCTTGTATCCCCAAGAAGAGCATCTTTCCAGAAAAGAAAGACGTTCAAGAAAAAAGAGACAGCAAGAATATGAACAGTCTCAAGATTTTTATGAAGAAGACTTTTATGATAAGAAGGCTAAGAAAGCTCCAAGGAAAAAAAGAGGTTTATCCTTTTATTTGAAAATAGTAGGCTTTTTACTCTTCTTGCTTTTAGTTGGTATCTTAATCATGTTCTTCAAGGGCTTTTTTGATGTTTCTCATAATGCTAAAAATTATAAGCCAGCTGTATCGGAAACCTTTAAGGGGCAGGATACTAAGGATGGAACCAATATCTTGGTTCTAGGTTCTGATAAACGGGTTACACAAGGCTCAAACGAAGCTAGGACAGACACTATTATGGTTGTGAATATGGGAAATAAGGATAAGAAAGTTAAGATGGTTAGTTTTATGAGAGACACTCTTGTCAATATTCCTGGCTATAGTGCTAATAATTCTAGCTATGACTTAAAGCTTAATGCTTCGTTTAACCTCGGAGAACAAGCCAATAATCAAGGAGCAGAGCTGGTTAGAAAGACGCTTAAACATAATTATGATATTGATATTAAATATTATGTTATGGTGGATTTTGAAACCTTCTCTGAAGCTATTGATACCCTCTTTCCAAATGGGGTAGAAATGGATGCTAAGTTTGCGACTATCGGTGGAGAGGCTGTTGATTCAGTTGAGGTACCCGATGACTTAAGGATGAAAGATGGTATAGTACCTGATCAGACTATCAAGGTTGGTAAGCAACGAATGGATGGTAGGACCTTATTGAATTATGCTAGATTCCGTAAAGATGATGAAGGTGATTATGGACGTACTGTCAGACAGCAACAGGTTATGAGTGCAGTTATGTCACAGATTAAGGACCCAAGCAAACTCTTTACAGGCTCAGCAGCTATAGGAAAAATTTATGCTCTGACATCCACAAATCTTTCCTTCCCATTTGTGGCACAAAAGGGTCTAACGACTCTAACAGCTGGTAAAGGTGTTGAACACATCACTATTCCTCAAAATGGGGACTGGATTGATGAGTATGATATGTATGGAGGTCAAGCCCTCTATGTTGATTTTGATAAATATCAGGAGAAATTAAGTAAATTAGGTCTTCGCTAAAATATGTTATAATGAAGAGTAACTGGAGTTGCTCTTCTTTTTTAGGGTAATATTTGGTTTAAGAAAAGGAAACATATATGTTAAAGAAAAATGATGTTGTTGAAGTAGACGTTTTAGATTTGAGTCATGATGGCTCAGGAGTAGTGAAGCACGAAGGCTTTGTTTTCTTTGTCGAAAATGCCCTACCTACTGAGAAAATCCTCATGCGTGTTTTAAAAATAAATAAAAAAATTGGCTTTGGTAAAGTAGAAGAATTTTTAGTAAAATCACCCTATCGTAATGAAAACCTTGATATGGATTATTTACGAACTGGAATTGCTGACTTTGGTCACTTAGATTATGCACAACAATTGCATTTTAAGACAAAGCAAGTTGCTGATAACCTATACAAAATAGCAGGCATATCAGATGTAGAAGTTTTTGACACTATTGGAATGGCAGAGCCCCTAGCTTATAGGAATAAGGCTCAAATACCTGTAAGACGTGTTGATGGAAAGTTAGAAACTGGCTTCTTCAGAAAGAATTCTCATGATTTGCTACCTATTTCGGACTACTATATTCAAGATAAAGAGATTGATAAGCTCATTAATTTTACAAGAGATTTATTGATTCAATTTGAGGTTAGTCCTTATAATGAAGAAGAAAAGACAGGTTTAATTAAAAATCTAGTTGTTCGTCGAGGCCATTATTCAGGACAAATGATGTTGATTTTTGTGACCACTCGTCCTAAGGTCTTTAGGGTTGATCAAATGATCCAAAAGATTACAGAGGCATTTCCAAAGGTAGTCTCCATTATGCAAAACATTAATGATCATAAAGGAAATACTATTTTTGGAGATGAATTCAGAATCCTTTATGGCAAAGACCATATTATGGATAGTATGCTTGGTAATGAGTATGAGATTTCTGCCCAATCCTTTTATCAAATTAATACAGAAATGGCTGAAAAGCTCTATCAAACGGCCATTGACTTTTCAGATTTATCAAAAAATGATATTGTAATTGATGCCTATGCAGGAATTGGAACAATTGGCCTTTCCTTTGCTAACAATGTAAAAAAAGTTTATGGAGTTGAAATTGTTGAAAAAGCTGTAAAAGATGCCGAGAGAAATGCCGGGAGAAATGGTATTAAAAATATCAGCTTTGTGACTGACTCAGCTGAAGCAGCTATGGAAAAATGGTCCAAAGAAGGAATTAAACCTGATGTAATCCTCGTAGATCCCCCTCGCAAAGGCCTAACAGAAACCTTTATAAAAGCTAGCGTCCAAATGAATCCCAAAAAAATTACCTATATTTCATGTAACCCAGCAAGCCTAGCACGTGATATAAAGCTTTACAAAGAATTAGGCTACAAACTCACCAAAGTACAACCAGTCGATCTATTCCCACAAACACATCATGTGGAGTGTGTAGTGTTGCTACAACGAAGCAAAGGGTAAAAATCCTTTATTTTAAGCACTTTTTCAAGCATTTCGTCTTTATTGAAGAGGCTGAATTTGATATAAAAAAGATCTTAAAAAATGAAATTGAAGTGAACGTCTGTATCGATGTCGACTGCGTAGACAAAAAATAGATACGTCGTAAAATATTTTAGTTAAGCGAGAACATGTTAATAAGTGTTCTCGCTTTTTTTATTTTCAGGAGGCATTCATGCAAAAGAATGAACAATCATCACGTCAAATCGTGATATGTCATCTCACAACTATTATGGGAATTGATAATGAGAAGGCCACACAACTAGTTGATGAAATGGAAGAGTCAGGGCTAATTCAATTTGATGAGTTAGAAAATGTTGGTTTATTGGTGTTGGAGGGACAATCATGAAACGTATTACCGCAAATTAGTATCAGATATCAGAGCGTTATTATAAGCTACCTAAACTATTGTTTGAGAGTGAACGCTATAAGGATATGAAATTAGAGGTCAAGGTGGCTTACGCTGTCTTAAAAGATCGGTTAGAGTTGTCTTTGAGCAAAGGCTGGATTGATGAGGATGGGGCTATTTATTTGATATATTCTAATTCAAATCTGATGGCACTTTTAGGCTGTTCAAAGTCAAAATTACTCTCTATCAAGAAAACCTTACGTGAATATGGCTTAATGGATGAAGTCCAACAGTCCTCCAGTGAAAAAGGTCGAATGGCCAACAAGATTTATTTAGGAGAATTAGAACATGAACCTACCCCAGTCTTAAAAACAGCCGGGGCTAGTGTTAAAAAAATACTAGGGGGGTCTCAAAATCAGCCGGGGCCAGTCTTAAATTCAGCCCCTAGTGAGACTGAAGGAAGTGAGACTAATTATAGTGAAACTGAAGGGAGTGATTTCCTTATTGAGGATGAAGAGGAGATAGAAAATCTAACAAGTAAGAAAAGCGACAATGAACATTTTCATCGTAAGGTGGAGCAAGTCACAAGATATGACAGAGATTACATTTGGGGACTGGTTCATGACCAGTTGGGACAGGTTGGCTTATCACAGGCAGCTAGTGACTATGCCATGATTTTTTAGTGACCGTTATCAGTACGCTTTGGAACATATGCGATTTGCTCGATCAGCGGAAGTGATAGCTGAATACGTGTTTAATGGAGTACTGTCAGAATGGACCAAGCAACTCAGACGACAAGAAGAAAAGGGAGGTGATTAAAATGATTTGGTGGATACTAGGTGGAATCTATTTGGTTTCGCTTATCATTTTGATTGTTGAAATCATTCGTGCACCAGAAATGGATGATCATTATTAAGCAAGGGTGTTACGGAAGAAGTAATGTCCTTTTATTTTTGCCAGAAAGGAATGAGAGACATGAAGTTTTTAGATTTGTTTGCAGGAATTGGAGGCTTTCGATTGCGTTTAACTAATCAGGGGCATGAGTGCTTGGGCTTTTGTGAAATTGATAAATTCGCTAGAACATCTTACAAAGCCATGTTTAACACAGAAGGAGAAATAGAATACCATGACATTAGACAAGTCACAGACCAAGACTTTAGACAACTTAGAGGGCAGGTGGACATCATCTGTGGGGGATTCCCTTGCCAAGCATTTTCACTCGCAGGCAGACGACTGGGATTTGAGGATACTCGAGGTACTCTGTTCTTCGAGATTGCTCGAGCGGCCAAACAGATCCAACCACGTTTTTTATTCTTGGAAAACGTCAAGAGCTTACTCAGTCACGACAAGGGAGAGACATTTCGAACAATCCTCACCACATTGGATGAGTTGGGGTATGATGTCGAATGGCAGGTGCTTAACAGTAAAGATTTCCAAGTGCCGCAAAACCGTGAAAGAATTTTTATTATCGGACATTCTAGAAGATACCGTCCCAGATTCCTATTTCCTCTCAGAGGAGAAAACAGCCCAGCTCATCTTGAAAGGCTAGGGAATGTTAATCTCTCTAAGCGTGGTTTGAATGGTGAAGTCTATCTGACAAGTGGACTTGCTCCTACACTAACGAGAGGTAAAGGAGAGGGGGCAAAAATCGCCATTCCAGTCTTAACACCAGATAGATTAGAAAAACGCCAACATGGACGACGATTTAAAGAAAATCAAGACCCTATGTTTACTTTGACCAGTCAAGATAGACACGGGGTTGTTGTCGCTGGAAACCTTCCGACTAGCTTTGATCAGACTGGAAGAGTATTTGACATTTCTGGCTTGTCACCAACATTGACAACCATGCAGGGTGGAGATAAGGTGCCAAAGATTTTATTGAGAGAAGAATTGCCGTATCTGAAAATCAAGGAAGCCACAAAAGCGGGATTCGCAAAGGCGACGCTAGGAGATTCCGTTAATCTTGCTTATCCAGACTCAACCAAACGGAGAGGGCGAGTGGGAAAGGGAATATCAAATACACTAACGACTTCAGACAATATGGGAGTGGTGGTCGCTGCGCTGGAATATCGACAGGATAAGTGGTATGAAGTCACTGGCATTGTCTTAGAGGGGAAACTTTATCGCCTGAGAATAAGACGACTGACACCAAGAGAGTGTTTCAGGCTTCAAGGCTTTCCTGATTGGGCTTATGAAAAAGCAGAAGCAGTCTCTAGTAAAAGTCAATTATATAAGCAAGCAGGTAATAGTGTAACTGTCACAGTTATTGAAGCCATTGCGAGAGAATTTAGAAGAATGGAAGAGGAAGATAAACATGAACCTACTACATAAGAAAAGTATCCTAGATTGTACGGAATTAGAAGAACGTATTCACCAAGCTGAAACCAATCAGCTACTGGAAAAGTTGCTGTCGCTCCCCAATTTTGATTGTGACTTTGAGGTGACTTTTGAAGATGATTACCATAAAAAGATGAACTACCCACTATTCTACGAATCCAATCTTCATCGGATTTCGGATTTTATGGAAACTAGGGATATTAAAAATGGTGTGGATACCCTGTTGACTGAAGCCAATCATCTGGCCTTTCGTGCCTTTGGTCAACACTATACTGCAGAAGGCAAAGATGGCATACTGACAACATTGATAACTGTTAAGTGCTACGGTGAAGGACGGATGCCTATTGACATGAGTCGCTATTTCTCAACACCTGAACCAACAGTTGAAAATAGCCTAACCCTATAAGGAGGATCCTATGCTTGAGGTATATCTAGGATAAGTTGGTCTATGTCAATCCAGCTTTCTACTTTCCGAATGTGATTCAGGTTCAGACCACCATTCTTCCAACTATCGGTCAGTTTGGCGGTGATGAGTTCGAGAGAGCAAAGGTTATTTATGACTATCTCAAAAGCAAAGGTGCGACCAATCAAGCTATCGCAGCCATTTTAGGAAATTGGTCGGTAGAATCCTCTATTAATCCCAAGCGTGCGGAGGGCGACTATCTATCTCCCCCTATTGGTGCTACAGACAGTTCGTGGGATGATGAGGGCTGGCTCTCACTCAATGGTCCAACTATATACAATGGACGTTACCCAAATATTCTTAAACGTGGTTTGGGTCTAGGACAATGGACAGATACCGCAGATGGGTCACGCAGACATACCTTATTGCTAGAATATGCCAAAAGAAAACATCAGAAGTGGTATGATTTGGGGTTACAACTGGACTTCATGTTGTATGGGGATAGTCCTTACTACACAAGTTGGTTGAAAGAGTTCTTTAACAATTCAGGAAGTCCAGCCAGTCTTGCCCAACTCTTTCTGATTTACTGGGAAGGTAACTCAGGAGATAAGCTATTAGAGCGACAAACAAGAGCGGCTGAGTGGTTCTATCAAATTGAAAAGGGCTTCAGTCAGCCAAATGGTGGAACGGCACAAAGTGATCTACAAGCACTTGAAGCTGTTCGAGGAGACCTCTTTGAGAACTCTATTCCAGGAGGTGGTGACGGTATGGGTTATGCTTACGGTCAATGTACTTGAGGAGTTGCAGCCCGTATCAACCAACTGGGTCTGAAACTCAAAGGTAAAAATGGGGAGAAGATTTCTATTATCAGTACTATGGGAAATGGCCAAGACTGGGTGCGTACAGCGGCAAGCCTTGGTGGTGAAACAGGCACAACTCCACAAGCAGGAGCTATTATTTCCTTTGCGGGAGGAGGACATGGCATACCAGCAGAATACGGGCATGTGGCTTTCGTGGAAAAAGTCTACCCAGATTGCTCATTCCTTATCTCCGAAACCAACTATAATGGCAATCCCAACTACACCTTCCGTAGAATATCTGGAGTGGATAGTAGCTTGAGTTTTGCATATACGACGAAATAAGAAAATGATATGCTAACAATAACTTGATTTGTTAGCATATTATTTCGTTTATCGTTGATTATTTTAAAACAATGTGCTAATATTGTTTTAAAGTGTTAGCATATTGTTTTGGAGGTGGTGATATGGATTTGTTAGAGAAACCCGTTTATAATTATATTAAAAATAATCATGGAGTAATAACTTTTCGTGATATGGAAGAGCTTAACTTTTCTTATCAACAACTGAATCAATTAGTCTCTAAAGGGAAAGTGGAATCAATTGAAAGAGGTATCTATCATCTGCCAGATACCTATATCGATGACTATTTTAGTTTACAGTACCGTTTTCCAAAAGGAATTTATTCCTTAGAAACAGCACTTTGGTTACATGGTCTGTCCCTTACCATTCCATTTGAGCCTGTGATGACTTTTCCTTTTGGGACAAATACGAGGCCAATGAAAGAAGCTAGTGTCAGGCCGATTGTTGCTAGAAAGTATCATGAAATCGGTATGATTAAACTGGAGCGACAAGCTGGACAGTTTATCTCAGTATATGATATGGAACGAACATTAGTGGAGTGTTTGAGAACAGCTTACCATGTCGATATTCAAGTTATTGCTCCAGCTTTTCAAGCTTACTTCAAAAAAGGAGCTGTAGATTACACTAAGTTGTATCACTATGCACAACTATTTAAAGTAACTGAAAAACTACAATCATATGTGGAGGTCTTGTCGTGAAATTTTCAAATGCTAATAGTTTCAAAGCCAAAGTCAAGAATATTGCAAGAGAAAAAGGGATACCTGCTCAACAAGTTCAGCAAAATTTTCTGATTGAACAAGTCTTAAAACTCATCTCAGAGAGCAAGTATAAAGATTCTTTCATTGTGAAAGGTGGATTTCTTATCGGACAGATGATTGGCTTAGATAAACGGACAACAATGGATTTAGATGTTACCCTGAAAGGTCAACCTCTTAACGAAGAAAATATTCAATCAATCTTCAAAGAAATAATCAATCGACCTTCTGAAGGTTTCCAATTTGAAATTGATAAGTTAGAGCCAATTCGACAAGATGACGAATATGGTGGTTTTTCCCTTAAACTAAATGCGACATTTGACATCTTACGTGAAATTGTCTTTATTGATATAACGACAGGTGACCATATTACGCCACGAGAAATTACATACCAATTACAATCCGTTTTCTCAGAGGATAAGCTAGAAGTTTGGACTTATAATTTAGAAACAGTTCTTGCTGAAAAATTAGAAACCATTATAAGTCGAGGAGCTGCTTCAACTAGACCTCGTGACCGCTATGATCTCTATACATTGTACCACCTTCGAAAAGATGAGATTGATGTACCCATATTGAATGCAGCTTTGCACAATACTGCTAAAAAAAGAGAAAGTTTAGATATTTTGATAAATTGGGAAGAGCAATTAGAGACACTACGTAGCTCTGACTATCAGAAACAGCTTTGGTCTCGTTATCAAAAATCATTCAGATATGCCAGTGAAACGAGTTTTGAGGAATCTGTGGACATAGTAGCAATTATTTTAAATCATTTGGAGGTTTAGTATTGTATGCTGACAGGAACTTTACAGATGATGGGGTATGAATTTTTCTTTACGTTCGATGAAGAAAGATTATCCTTGATTCCCAAAGAAGGGGAAAAAGATGAGATTAGGTATTCTTGGTTCTATACTAAATTAGGAATAGGAATCTTTTCTTGGCCAGGGAAGCCTAAATTTGTAGAAGAAGACTTTCTTTATGGACGGGCAAATGAAACAAATCAAGTTATTACATTTCTAACAAATAAACACACGCAACTTCAGGAAAATAACGGTATCATTACAGTGCCGATTTTGGCCTATTTTTTTAGTTATTCTGACAGACCTAGGATTAGTCGAATATCATTTAGTGGGCTAGAGCTAAACTATATTCATCCAATTAATCGTACCTTTGAAATTTCGTATAAACCTGAAGAACACGATGGAAAAATCAATATTAGTACCTATGATTTTGATTCAACAACGACAGAAGAACAGAAGTTTAACGTTTTTGGAAAAGAAGTTCAAGTTTATTTCGGCGTCACTAGAACAACAAGTTTATCTATCGAAAAGCCACCACTAGCGTTAGCATCGTCAATGGTTTTTCATTTTGAAGAAACTCAAGATTATTCTTTTGTACGAGAGTTATATCGTATCGCAAAGGAGTTTATCCAATTTCTTTGTAATCGAAGAAATGTTAGTTTTACTGATATTCGATTGTCAAATAATCAAGGAAAGGTTGGGGAATTCAATGTGATTGAAGAAAGTATTGAGATTGAGATGAAGCCATTGAAAGATGGAAGATATATTCAACAAAAATATATTGCTGGTTATGAGGGAAAGATATTAGATGACATAGCTGAAAATAATCTATATCTCAGACATCTAGGTAAGAGTTTTAGGGATAGTCGGATAATTGATGCTGCTAGTTTTGTATTAAGGACTGCTGCTTTTGAATGGGAGTTTAGTAGACTATTTTCAGGAGATAAGTGGAAAAGTGAACAAAGAAAAAAATTAGAGGAAGAAGCTAGTAAGGAATTAGAGCGTTTGATTGAAAACTCAACAGGTAAACTGAAACAGATATATAAAGATTTGAAAAAATCAGTTGTTTCTTATCTATCTCTTTCTCAAAAAATTAGTCAAATTTTTGAAGAATATGGCGCATCTTTATTGGATTTATTTGGACAATCCATATATAAATTAAACAATATTTCTTATAATCACTCTGAAATTGCAGAGCGAATAGGCAAACAAAGAAATAATTTCGCTCATGGGAATTTAGATAAGGAATTTATAAATGAGTCTTTGCTAGATGTGGTGTTCCTTGAACAAATTGTCCTAGCTATGCAACTCCAATGTTTTGGAATAGATGAAGTAGAAACTAAAAAAATCATAAATGAAGTATTTTGCCATAATTTAATCGTATAGAGTTGTTAAAAAAGTATATTCCGAAAGTCTAGAACTACTAATTTTGTAGACTTGGGTTCACAAACTCCGAAACCAACTATAATGGCAATCCTAACTACACCTTTCGAAAATTATCTGGAGTGGATAGTAGCTTGAGTTTTGCGTATACGACGAAATAAAAAAGGATATGCTAACAATAATTAGATTTGTTAGCATATCTTTTTATTTTTTGGGTCACGATTAATCAGGATTTCTAGAAATGAGAATTGTTATGAGACGAATCATCTCATCAAGAACGTCTGCAAGTGGAATACCCTTTGTATAGCTATATTTTTTTGAATAATTTTGCCATTGTTGATTCTGAATAGGGTCAGCTTTGAATCTCTCAAGTAGTTCAATCATTTTATCAAAATCGAGGTCAGTTTCGCGATAGGAAAAGGTTCTTTGACAAGCATTTTTTAACTGAATGAAATCAATATCTTTTTTCTTCAATTTTGAAAGAATATAAATATCATAAAAATCTCTGCTTCGGCTATTCAAGAAGTTGCGTGAATAGATGGTCTGGAGTTTTTCAGCTAGGATTGTTTCAATGGTATAAGCAATTATTGGAAAATTCTCATTATCAAAAATAGCTTTATAATTGTATGTAATCGGCTGAGGAGTTACAACATCACCTGTTGCAATATCCAAATGGATAATTTGTTTAATATTTTCGAGTTGACATAAAATAGTTGCACGATAGCCACCGTATTCATCACTTTCTTTAATAGCTGTAATCGATTGAATCTTAAAAGAAATTCCTTCTTCTGAGTTTACTAAAATTTCCTCAAGTTGTTGCATCACAGTTTCTTCTGAGAGTGTTATTTGGTGGAACAAAAAATCAATATCAACAGTACTACGAGATTCAACTCCAATAACATTTGAAAGAAGGAATCCTCCCTTGAAAATATAGTGATCTGAATAAGTACTTTGACTTAATTTTTTCAATATCACTTCAAGAAAGTAATAGGTCATAATTGAATTAAAGGTTAAGCCAGTATTCTTTGATATTTTATGACAGAGTGCTGTTAATTTAGCTTTGTTCATACAAGGACCTCCAGAGTTTGTTTGACTTTGTCCAAGGTGTTCATTTTTGAAGCATATTCATAGAGTTTTGCAAGATTTTTTTTAGGATAATTTCCATAATGTTGAAGTGTTTTGACAAAAAGCTCAGTATCTATTTTTTCTCGATGAATCACAAAATCACAGATAATACGTTCAAAATCATATACTCTTACTTCGTTTCCCATAGGAGTTTTTACAATAGTAATTCCTAGTTCGCTGTATTCTTTTGATACGGAATATATGTTCAGATTAGCTGGAGGCGTATTAAAACGGTAGCCTCTTGGAACGGTTACATCAAAGTATTGTGGAATTTCATCTGTAAACTGTTGTAGGTAAAGTGCTGAGATATAAGAGAAGACAGCTTTGGGATATCGGTACTGAAAGAAGTAGTGTTCATCGTAGTCTCCATTTTGGGTTAGAAAAATTCCCTTCTCGACGCGGTATAGAATTCCTTCTTTTTCTAGTCTTGTCAAATATATTGTTGGAATATTTAGTGCTTTACAATCTTTATAGGTGATAATGCCATTTTGGTTTTCTATTAATTCAAGTAGAATCTCTTTATTTGACATGCTTACTCCTTTCTATGTTTCTTTCACACTACAATTTTACAATATTTGTAGTGTAAAAGCAACATTTTCTTTTCCCTGAACTTATTGTGATAACAAAATCAAGCCTTCTTTTTTATGATGAGGAAAGAGTGACAAATTGTTGCTAGAGAATAAAAGAAAAGAAGGACACTTTATGACCAAAACATGTAATCATCACTTTCTTGTCAATCAGGAAAAAGGCGAGAAACACGTCTTTCGCAAGAGTAAAAGATATCGAACGTTATGTTCGGTTGCACTTGGAACAATGGTGACGGCTGTTGTTGCTTGGGGAGGGAATGTTGCATATGCTGATGAAGTTACAACATCAGTTGACACCACCATTCAACGAACGGAAAATCCAGCCACGAATTTACCAGAAGCACAACCAAACCCTGTATCTGAACAAACTGAAAGTATAACGTCAACTGGTCAATCTAATGGTGCTATTGCTGTCACCGTACCGCATGATACCGTAACACAAGCAGTTGAAGAGGCAAAGGCTGAAGGTGTTTCTACGGTTGAAGATAGTCCAATGGATTTGGGAAATACAAGCTCTGCAACAGAGACCAGCCAACAAATTTCAAAAGCAGAAGTAGATGCGCAAAAACAAGTGGACGCTATCAATGAAGTTACTGAAACCTACAAAGCTGATAAAGCGACTTACGAATCGAATAAAGCCCGCATTGAACAGGAAAATAAGGAGCTGTCACAGACCTACGAAGAGGCTAACCAACCTGGTAAAGAGACAAATGCTTGGGTTGATACCAAAGTCAATGACCTAAAATCCCAGTATTCAGATGCTGAAGTGACCGTCAATGAACAAGTGGTTTCATCAGGAAATGGGACATCTGTACTTGACTATACAAACTATGGCAAAGCTGTTGAAACCATTCAATCAACTAACGAACAAGCTTTAGAGGATTATCTAACGAAGAAAACAAAGGCTGATGAAATTATTGCGAAAAATCAGGCCATTCAAAAAGAAAATGAAGCTGGACTTGCTAAGGCAAAGGCGGATAATGAAGCCATTGAAGGGCGGAATCAGGCTGGTCAAACGGCAGTTGATGCTGAAAACCGTGCAGGCCAAGCTGCGGTGGATAAAGCTAACCAAGAGAAACAGAAATTAGTTTCAGATCGTGCAGCTGAGATTGAAGCTATAACCAAACGCAATCAAGAAAAAGAAGAAGTCGCAAGAAAAGAAAATGAAGCGATTGATACCTACAATGCGAAAGAATCGGAACGCTACCAACGTGACTTGGCTGAAATTTCAAAAGGTGAAGAAGGCTACATCTCAGAAGCCCTTGCTCAAGCACTCAATCTCAATAATGGTGAACCACAAGCACAACATGGGACCATTACCCGAAATCCTGATCAGATCATTTCAACTGGCGATGCCATGCTGGGGGGCTACTCAAGAATTTTGGATTCAACAGGATTCTTTGTTTATGACAATTTTAGGACAGGTGAGACCCTCAGTTTTAACTATCAACATCTTCAAAATGCACAATTTGATGGGAAAAAGATTAGTCGTGTGAGTTACGATATTACCAACCTTGTGTCACCAGCTGGAACCAATTCCGTAAAATTGGTTATGCCAAACGATCCTACCGAAGGCTTTATTGCCTATCGAAATGATGGAAATGGGGGCTGGCGAACAGACAAGATGGAGTTTCGTGTGACTGCCAAGTATTTCTTGGAAGATGGGTCGCAAGTCACCTTCTCCAATGAAAAGCCAGGTGTTTTCACGCATTCTTCCCTCAATCATAATGATATTGGTCTGGAATATGTCAAAGATACTTCTGGGAAATTTGTATCCATTAATGGTTCAACTATCCAAGTGACCGATGAAGGTCTGGCTCGTTCTTTGGGTTCCAACCGTGCAAGCGATTTAAATTTACCTGAAGAATGGGATACGACATCTAGCCTTTATGCCTATAAGGGTGCCATTGTCTCAACGGTCACATCAGGCAATACCTATACAGTCACCTTTGGCCAAGGCGATATGCCACAAAATGTTGGCTTGTCTTACTGGTTTGCTTTAAATACCCTACCAGTTGAGTTGCACGGACAGTAACACCTTATAGTCCCAAACCTCGTGTAACGGTAGAGCTTGAACCTGTTCCAGAACCTATTACGGTAACTCCAGATGTCTATGTTCCAAAAAACTTTACACCAGAAAAGCCTGTGAGTTTCACGCCCAAGCCTTTGGAAGAAGTGGTGCAGCCTAATCTGACGTTGACCAAGGTAACGCTACCTGTCAAACCTATTCCAAAAGAACTACCAACGCCCCCTCAAGTACTGACTGTCCATTACCATGCTTATCGTTTGACCACAACTCCAGAAATTATGAAAGAAGTGGTGAATACGGACCAAGCCAATGTACATGAGAAAACAGTCGCAAAAGATTCAACGGTTATCTATCCCTTAACGGTCGATGCTCTCTCTCCTAATCGTGCTAAGACGACTAGTCTCATGTTTGAGGACTACTTGCCTGCTGGCTATCTCTTTGATTTGGAAAAAACACAGGCTGAAAACGGAGACTACGAAGTGACTTTTGATGTATCTAAAAACTTTGTGGCCTTAACCGCAAAGGAAAACTTGTTGCAGGAAGTGAACAAAGATTTAACCAAGGTTTATCATGGACTAATGTCAAATAAGTAGACAGAAAACCGTGTTATTTTATTGCGTTAAAATAATTTTCTTCTTTCTGATTAGGAGTTAGTCCTAGATTAGCCGTATGTGGGTTGTAATTGTTATAAAAATTCTCAATGTATTCAAAGCAATCTAATTGAACCTGTTTGATATTTTGATAATGTTTTCGGTTGATTTGTCTATGCTTTAAATACTTGAAAAATGCTTCAGTTACGGCATTATCATAAGGATATCTAGGATTAGAAAAAGAATGCATGATATTGTTGTCATCAATAATTTTTCTAAATTCGCTGGCCTTAAATTGTGAACCTTGGTCGGAATGAAAGAGAAGTGTTCCTTCAACCTTTCTTTTATTAAGAGCTAATTCTAGAGTGTCACATGCTAACTTTGCATCCATACGATGACTCAGTTTCCAAGCAATACATTTTCTAGAATAGAGATCAAGTATTGCGCAGAGATAGACATATTTCTTATATCCGATAGAAATATAGGTGAAGTCTGTTGTCCAGACTTGATTTGGTTTGTCAGGATTAAATTTTTGCTTGAGTAAATTTTGAGGGGAGTTTCTTTGAGCTTCTTTAAGAGCTCGTTTTGGCTTAACTGTTGCCATTTTAGGGAGCGCCATATTCTTCATAAGACGGTAAATTCTTCCTTCAGAGATTTTAGTGTCATAGTCTCTTTGAAGAATGACCTTGATAGCCTTCACACCAAGTCTTTTGTTTGCTTTGGTATAAATCTCAAGTATTTGTTTTCTATAAATTTGATTATCCAATTCTCTTTTTGAGGGCTTATGTTTTAGAAATTTATAGTAAGTGGAGCGATTGACACGTAAAACACGACACAAGGTTGTTGTGGCGTGTTCAAAGCGTAACCGATAGACAGCGAGGAGTCTTACTTTAAGTTTTGCATGAATATGGCACTTGCTTTTTTTAAGATAAGGTTCTCCTCTTCAAGCTGTGCATTACGTTTTTGTAACTCTTGTATTTGCTTGGCAGTAAGTACAGAATTATCTTCGAGTCTGACTTGAGAATACTGTTTGACCCATTTTGCAAGCGCAGAAGCGGATACCCCATAGTCTTTACAGAGTTCAGACTGAGTTTTTCCAGTTTGATAAAGGTTGACAAGGGATTGTTTAAATTCTTCATCGTAGCGTTTAAATGTTGACATAGGTTGTCCTTTCGTTTTTGTGTCTTTTAAAACAGATTATAACACACAAAGTTTTGTCTACTTTTATAGTATACATCCAAATTTCAGTAGAGCTGTAAGCTTTTTAGATAATGGAGGAAAGTATGTTTTTTGTGGCTTTCTGAATCAACATCCTGTTTTATCAAAAGAAAACGATAAAACGTTGAATACAGAAGAAATATTCAATTCGTTAAAATTAGTTATTGTAAAAAATATTTCTCTAATTGGAAATTGTTTAGGAAGCCAAGAGGACTTAAATAAAGTAATTGAAATCTATAGTTCTAACATGTCGCCGACTATTGATTCAGAATATAATTTAGGTCAATTGGAAGAGTTCTTGACAAGAAGTTTTTTTGATAAAAATAAATTAGGGAAATGTGTAATTGATTATAGTAAGGAGGGTGTTACATATGTTTAATAGATTTTTTGGCATAATAATTTGTATCATTGTGGGGAATGTTGTTTTGACAATATTGGAAAGTTTTGGTATGAATGTCTGGATTGCAAGATTAATTGCTTGTTTAGTTGTCGGAATATGCAGTATTCTAATTTATCATTTTGAAAAAAAGTAAAGGGAAGATTCTATGAAATTATATAATATTGTTAAAAAATTTAAGAATCATGCTGTATTGAATGATATTTCTTTTGAGATAAATAAAGGAGAGATTGTTGGTTTAGTTGGAAAGAACGGTGCTGGAAAGAGTACGCTGATGAAGATTATTTCAAAGTTAGATACTAATTTCGAAGGAAAAATAGATGAAGTAGGTCGCTTGGGGTACTTCATTGAATCGCCAAAATTAGTCACCAATAGAACTGGATTGTGGAATTTAAAATATTTTTCGTATATTTTTGGGAATAAGTTCTTAATTGAAGATTATTTTGATTTTTATCAATCTATAGAAATAATAGATTTCCTTAAACAGAAAGTAAAAAAATATTCTTTGGGAATGAAACAGAAGTTAGGAGTTCTAATAGCATTATTAAACAATCCAGATTATGTTATATTAGATGAACCTACAAATGGTATGGATATTGATTCTAGTATTGTCTTTTTACAAGAGTTAAAAAACATTGTAAAGGAGAAGAATATAGGGGTTTTTATTTCTAGTCACAAATTAGAAGATATAGAACTGATATGTGATAGAATTGTTTTCTTGAATAATGGAAAATTAGAAAAATTAAATAGTAGGGAGTATAAAAATAGGATTATACATAAATTGATATTTAGAGATAAAAATGATGTTGATTTATTTCTAAAAAATCAAAACATAGGGATAATAACTGAAAGTCAAGATGATTTTGTTAAAATTGAGACAAGCTACTCATATAGTGAATTAATGGACTTAATTAATAAATTAAATATTAGTTTGTTAGATTATTCCTATGAACAAAAAACTTTACGAGATATCTATATAGACAAAATTATCAAGGGAGATTGATACTATGAAATTCAACAAACGATTATATATTAAGAGTTGTCTCAAAGAATTAGTAACCTCTGGTATTATAATAATTGGAGTAATTGTTGCCTTAATTCCACCTGTAATTTTAATGTATTATATTATAAATTATGGAAGTCATTCCTTCTACATCAAACATATTTCAAATTTTTTCTGCATTTTTGGACTATATATTGGTGTTTTAAGCCCACTTTATTTTATAAATAGAGATTTTTCAATGGATACTATTACATTAGTTTGTAATACTAAAGAAAATAGAATCGCTTATTTAAATGCCAATGTATTACTTGCTTTCTTTCTCTCTCTCTTTATTTTACTCATCAATTGGAGTAGCTACAGTACTGCTAGCAAATTATCTCGGCGTTACGGGTGATTTGACCATTAATTTCATAATTGGATTCTTTTGTAATTTAACTATTACGATAGTTTTCTATTATTTATTTAGCTACCTATTATTTTCTTTTTTTATAAAATCTAATGTTGTTTTTTCATTTCTAACTTTATTACTATTGTTTATTCCGAATATAATTTCAAATATTTTATACTCTACGCAAAATGAATTGTTAAATAATTTATTTGAAAAAATTCCAATGTATTTTTTACCAATTTATGCAGGTTCAAATATCATGGAGGTTAGTCAATATATAATTTCTATTTTGAGTATTTGTATTTTATATACACTATCGATGAAGAAAACTTTAAATCTTACATTTTAATTTATGATTGATCATTTAACAAAGTAGGACTTGTATTGTTCAAATTAATTATGCGTAATCAATTGAGTATTTCCTCTAAAGTCATAAACCACCCATGAAAACGGACTTTATCTTGTTCGAAACCCGCCATCAGAAAACCGATCTTCATACTCTCTCACGCTTAACTTATCAAGTGCTATGTCATCTTTCTCCTGTTCTC
This sequence comes from Streptococcus didelphis DSM 15616, assembly GCF_000380005.1. Taxonomy (GTDB): domain Bacteria; phylum Bacillota; class Bacilli; order Lactobacillales; family Streptococcaceae; genus Streptococcus; species Streptococcus didelphis. The sequence goes on along the minus strand of NZ_KB904188.1, from coordinate 724,376 downwards.
TGCCAAAGATACTTCTTTTTATAATCAGTATTCCTTTTACAAGCTTAATTTATACCTTTCTTAAGATTGTGACTGCCAGTGTTGCCTTTTGGAGCAAGCAATCAGGAGCTCTTACTTACATTTTTTATATGTTCAATGATTTTGCTAAATATCCTATATCTATTTATAATAGCTTTCTTCGTTGGTTGATTAGTTTTATTATTCCTTTTGCTTTTACGGCTTACTATCCTGCAAGCTACTTTTTACAAGGTAAAAATCCTTTATTTAATATTGGAGGCCTTATTCTGATTTCCTTAGTCTTTTTTGGCCTTTCCTTACTACTTTGGCATAAAGGCTTAGAGGCCTATGAAAGTGCTGGGTCATAAATAAGGTAAGAGACAGACTTTTCTTTCAGTCTAAAAAGCTCTAGCCTTATCTTTCAAGCTTTATTTATGATATGTTACTTATTTTGTGGTAGCATTATTATAAGAAGGAGGAGCATTATGAAAAATCATATAGAATCACTCTTACTAAAAACAGATAACACATTGTGGTCTCAGGCAGCTCAGAAAATTGCTCAGGTAGAATGGCCAGCAGGCCCAGCCTTAGCCAAACGAATGGAAAATGATTCCTGGTCCCAAGATGAAGCCGTAGTTTACCTTCATGATGAGGGGAAATTAGTTGGTTTTTGTTCCATAGAACATGAGGATATTGTTAAAGAGGTTGATTATTCACCCTTTGTGAGCTCTGTGTATGTTAATCCAGATTACAGAGGACAGGGATTAAGTTTAAGGATTGTTAGTCTGGCAGAAGACTTTGCAGGGACTCAAAATATTTAGAAACTTTATATTGTCACACGTCATATAGGACTTTATGAAAAATTAGGATATCAAAAAATAGATGAAAAAAATGACGTTTTTGGACGTTTAAATCAGATTTTAGTAAAAGTACTAGACCCTAAATAAAATGAAAGTAGTTATAGTAACAAGATGAAGGAATTTGTAACAAAAGAAATTAGAATTTTTGAAAACTATGAAACCCAGCTGTTTGAATATGGGAAAGTTATTGTTAGCACACAGGTAGTAGAATCCTCTTTAAATTACCATGCAACAGCTCATGGTGGTTATTTGTTTGCTTTAAGTGACCAAATTGCAGGTGCTGTCTGTGTCTCTACAGGTTATGATGCAGTTACTCAGCAATCTAATATTAATTATCTCAAAGCAGCAGTAAAAGGAGATGTGCTTACTATAGAAGGAACCTGTATTCATGATGGTAGGACATCTAAGGTAAATGAAGTTACTATAAGAAATCAAAAAGGACAATTAGTCACAAAAGCAAGCTTTACCATGTTTATAGTTGGTAAAAGAAAAGATAATAATTAAAAAGTGCTATCCATCTTGATTTACGAGATGGATGGTATTTTTTAATTTAAACTTTCTTTCATAAGAGCTGACAAGCGTGATAAGTCATGATAAACTATTAAATAAGAATGATTATAAATAAGCAAAGAGATTATGAAAGGAATTTTGCCAATGTCCCTATTAAGCTTTGATAATGTCAGTTTTGAGGTAGCACAAAAAAGAATTCTGGACCAAATAAGCTTTACTGTTGAAGAAGGGGATTTTATGTCAATAGTTGGTCCTTCAGGAAGTGGCAAGAGTTCCTTACTAAAACTTGCTAGCTCCTTGATCAGTCCAAGTAAAGGAGATATTTTATTCTACGACAATTCTTTAGAAGACTTAGATCTAATAGCCTTTCGCAAGGAAGTGTCCTATTGTTTTCAAACGCCATATTTATTTGGAGAAAGTGTTGAGGATAATATTGATTTTCCCTTTACCATTAGAAATAAAGAAGTAGACCAAAAGAGGGTTAAGGAACTTTTTGCACTTTTTAAAATGGATATAGCTTATTTAAAAGAAGATGTCAAAAAACTCTCAGGTGGTGAAAAGCAAAGAATAGCCCTTATAAGACAGCTCCTTTTTCCTCCTAAGTTATTACTGCTTGATGAGGTTACATCTGCCTTAGATGCGGTCAATAAAGAAATTGTCGAAACAGTTATTACTAACCTGCATGAGAATGGCGTAACTATCTTATGGGTCACTCATGACTTAGAGCAAAGCCGTAAATATGCTAACAAAATAATGACCATCATTGATGGAAAATTAGATAGACTGGAGCTTATTAAATGACAGGTGCAAATCATATTTCTACCTTATCTTTACTTTTGGCATCATCCTTGGTGTTAATAACCTTATTTTTTTCCTATTGGCAAAAATTAGGTTTGGAAAAGGAAATTTTAATCAGTGCTATTCGGGCAGTTATTCAATTATTACTAATAGGCTTTGTTTTGGATGCTATTTTTGGTTACCATAACCCATTGTTTACAGGCTTCTTATTACTTTTTATGATTCTTAATGCTGCCTATAATGCTTCCAAAAGAGCTCAAGGAATGGCAGATGGCTTTAAAATTTCATTTATAGCTATCTTATCAGGGCTTTCAGTTACCTTGTCAGTTCTTATTTTTTCTGGGATTTTAAAATTTATTCCCAATCAAATGATACCTGTAGGAGGTATGATTATTAGCAATTCGATGATAGCTATTGGACTTTGCTTTAAGCAAATGCTGGCTGATTTTCAGAATAAACAAGAAGAAGTTGAAACGAAGCTAGCTTTAGGGGCGGATATCTTACCAGCTTCTAGTGATATTATTAGAAATGTTATTAAAATAGGTATGGTACCTACTATTGATTCGGCTAAAACCTTAGGCATTGTCTCCCTACCTGGTATGATGACGGGATTAATTCTAGCAGGGGTAAATCCTGTTCAAGCTGTTAAATATCAAATGATGGTCACCTTCATGCTGTTAGCAACGACCTCTATTTCTTCTTTTCTTGCTAGCTATCTTGCCTATAAAAGATTCTTTAATCCTAAAAAGCAACTGGTGATAAAAAAATAATGGCACCTAAAAAACACCTTCTTTAATCTGGCTGATGAGTTTGAAATAGGTGTTTTATTAATATAGATTTTTTTACTTGTGGTAAAGCTTATTATGCTGGTAGACAGGGTCAAAAGTAAGATTGACTCCTAATTTGCGCAGGACATTTTTATCTTCGTTGGTTAGGGTTACTGTTGAATGGGCTTCACTACCTTTGAGCTTACCTAATTCTTTCATGGCTAGGTCAGCTTGACTATTATTCATGGCAGTAATAGCTAGCGCTATAAGAATTTCATTAGAGTGTAAACGAGGATTTTGGCTACCCAGATGATTAACTTTAAGGCCTTGAATAGGTTTGACATATTCTGGTTCAATAAGCTTGGTAGCCTTATCAATATTGGCTAACTTTTTAATGGCATTGATAATGACAGCAGCACTTGGTCCAAAGAGATCAGAGGTTTTACCAGTTACAATGTCACCATTTGGTAACTCAAGTGCAAGGGCTGGAAAGCCAGTTGCTTCGGCTTTAGCACGAGCAATCATTGTCACCTGACGATCTTCGGGACAAACTCCAATATCATTCATTAAAAGTTCTATTTTTTTAACAGCTGTTTCAGAAAGGCGTTCTGCCTTAAAATCAACTAAGGTTTGATAGTAACGACGAATGATTTCTTGCTTGGAAGCCTCAATAGCAGCCTCTTCATCAATAATCGAAAAGCCGACCATATTCACACCCATATCAGTTGGTGAAGCATAAGGAGACTTGGTTAAGATCCGCTCAAAAGTACGGTTTAAGACAGGAAAGACTTCAATATCTCTATTGTAGTTAACAGCTGTTTTGCCGTATTTTTCCAGATGGAAAGGGTCAATCATATTGACATCATCTAAATCAGCAGTAGCAGCCTCATAGGCTAGATTAACAGGATGATGTAAAGGTAAATTCCAAACAGGGAAGGTTTCAAACTTAGCATAACCTGATGAAATACCATTAATTTGATCATGGTACATTTGGGACATGCAGGTAGCCAACTTTCCAGAACCAGGTCCAGGTGCAGTAACTACAACCAGATTTCGGCTGGTCTTGATATAGTCATTTTTCCCCATTCCTTGAGCAGAGATAATATGATTGATATCTGTTGGGTAACCCTTAATAGGATAATGTAAATAAGATGTAATCCCATTTTTATCCAACTGTTTACGAAAGGCATCTGCAGCAGCTTGATTATTATATTGGGTAATAACGACGGAACCAACATAAATTCCTAGTGCATTAAAGGTATCAATTAAGCGAAAAACTTCCTGATCGTAAGAAATTTCCAAATCTCCACGTGATTTAGAATGCTCAATATTATTAGCATTAATAGCGATAACAATTTCAACCTGTTCTTTTAATTCTTGGAGCAGTTTGATTTTATTATCTGGTTCATAGCCTGGTAAAACGCGAGCAGCATGATAATCTTCAAGCATCTTGCCACCAAACTCCATATAGAGTTTCCCATCAAACTGACCAATTCTTTCTAGAATATGATCACGTTGTAATTTTAGGTATCTTTCGGAATCAAAAGCAATTTTTTTCATGTATTTTCCCCTTTATCCACCATTATATCAAAGATAAGAAAAGAAGTGAATTTTTTTAAGAATGTCCTACAAAGCATAGAAGTACTTAAAAACAGTACTCTTAAAAGCTGGCTTGACAATTTTAGAGTCCTGTTTTATACTGATATAAATTAAATACTGCTTTAACTATGTCCCGTGAGACATAAAAGCTTCAAGAAAAAGAGACAGATTTTTGCTGTACTCTCATTTGTTGTAGATTTTAGAAAACTCAGGGCATAGGTTCTGAGTTTTTTGACTTGTAAAGGGTATTAATTTAATTAAGGTAGTCAGTGAGCTACTATTAAAGGAGAGATTTATGTCAAAGATGACTTTAGACAAGAATAATAAGCGTGCCTTGGTGGCGGCAATTGTGGCTTCAGGAACTGACGATTTAAATGTGATGTTTCTAGCTTTTTCCATGTCTTCAATTATTAGTGAGCTGGGAATAACAGGGGCCCAGGGAGGTTGGATAGCAAGTATTACTAATTTAGGGATGCTGGTAGGAGGACTTTTCTTTGGTCTTTTAGCTGATCGTCATCATAAATTTAAGGTTTTCAAATGGACAATCTTACTTTTTTCAGTTGCAACGGGACTCATTTATTTTACCCAAAATATTTATTACCTTTACTTCATGCGCTTCCTAGCTGGCGTGGGAGTAGGGGGAGAATATGGTGTAGCTATTGCTATTATGGCAGGAATTATACCAGCTAATAAGATGGGACGGATCTCTTCTCTCAATGGTATTGCAGGGCAAGTTGGTTCCATTAGCTCGGCTCTCTTAGCCGGTTGGCTAGCACCAGCTTTAGGCTGGAGAGGCCTCTTCTTATTTGGTTTATTACCTATTTTATTAGTTCTTTGGATGGTAATAAAGATTGACGATGACAAAATCTGGGATAGAGGAAGTTATCCTGATGAAGAGACCAGTCAGCCTGTTAAGATTAATCAACTCTTTAAAACACCAGCTTTAACAGCCCAAACCTTGGCATTAATGGTAATGACAACAGTACAAATTGCTGGTTATTTTGGAATGATGAATTGGCTACCAACAATTATTCAAACAAGTTTAACTATTTCAGTCAAAGATTCATCATTATGGATGGTAGCAACTATTTTAGGCATGTGTCTAGGAATGTTAAGCTTTGGACAGATTTTGGATAGGTTTGGCCCTAGACTAGTTTATTCTGTTTTTTTACTGGCTTCAGCAGCCTGTGTCTATCTTTTCCAGTTTGCAAATTCTATGTCAAGTATGGTTATAGGAGGAGCGATTGTAGGTTTCTTTGTTAATGGAATGTTTGCTGGCTATGGTGCGATGATTACGCGACTTTATCCCCATCGTATTCGTTCTACTGCTAATAATCTTATTTTAAATGTAGGGCGTGCTGTGGGTGGCTTCTCATCTGTTATTATTGGTAAGATTTTAGATATATCAGGTGTTCCTATGGTAATGATTTTCTTGTCTGTACTTTACCTCATTAGCTTTGTTGCTATGTGGACAATTAAGAATTTAAAAGCGGATGTCTATAAAGAACTGGTTAATTAGCTAAAATAAACTAAAAATAAAAGTATAATCCCATAGATTTCCCTCTTAATTTTTGCTCTAAAAAACTTCTAATCCTGTATCAGGTCTTTAGAAGTTTTTTATATAGTTAAATGAGCAAATCTTTTCAGTTGTTAATTTTATCTATAAAGGCTTTAATTTCAACTCGGACTCTGGTATGACAAGCCTTAGCAATAAGCTCCTCACCAACAAAAGCCTCAAGGCGGAAATCATATTTACGTCCCTCTTCTTTCAAAGCAGTAATTACCACTGTAACAGCTTGGCCTATGTGAGAAGCCTTTAGATGTTGAAGAGCAAATTCTGAACCAACAGTTGTTAAATCAGGCTCTTCAATGGATTGTTGAGCAAATAAATAGGCAGCATTTTCCATAAAAGCCACTAAAGAAGGACTTGATAGCACATTGAGATTGCCTGACCCCATATGTTTTGCAGAATGTTCTGAGGTAGTTTCAAAAACTTTAGAATAGATAGCCATATATTTTCTCCTTTTAGCTTTATTATAATATATTAAGCGCTATCAGTCCTGTCTAAACTGTAATTTATGGTATACTGATTGAAAGATTAAATGTTAGGATAAAATAATTGATTATATGAGACTAGATAAGTTTTTAGTTGCAGTAGGTTTAGGCAGTCGCAGTCAGGTAAAATCCCTACTTAAGGGAAAAGAAATCAAAGTAAATGGAGTGGTTACCAGTTCCCCAAAAGTTCATATTAATGAGAATTTAGATCAGATTAGCTATCAGGAACACACTTTAGTTTATGAAGAATTTGTCTATTATATACTTAATAAACCCAAGGGTTACCTGTCTGCAACTCAGGATAAAAATAGTCAGACAGTTCTTGATTTGTTAGATGCCCAAGCAATTCAGAAAAAAGTATTTCCAGTCGGAAGATTAGATAAGGATACGCATGGTCTGTTATTATTAACCAATAATGGACAGTTGGCCCATGAACTCTTGTCCCCCAAAAAACATGTTGATAAGGTTTATTTAGCCCAGGTTTCAGGGCTTATGACAGACGAAGATAAATTGAGCTTTCAAGCTGGTATTCCCTTATCAGATCATGAGTGTTTACCAGCTCAGCTTGATATTTTAGATACTAACCTTGAAAGGGCTGAATCTACAGTTAAAATCACAATCAAAGAAGGTAAATTTCATCAGGTAAAACGTATGGTTTCTGCTTGTGGGAAAACCGTCACAGATTTGCAGCGCATTTCCATGGGACCCTTATCCTTAGACCCAGATTTACAAGTTGGCCAATACCGTTTCTTAAGTGAAAAAGAAATAGAAGCCCTCCTAAATCTATCACAAGTAAAATAAGCTAAAAAGACCTCTCCATAAATAGTAAGTGGAGAGGTTTTACTTATAACCATTTTTTGAATTTGACATAGAGAATAGAGGAAGTAAGTAAGGTTATAGCAATAATAATGAGGCTAGGATAGCCCCAAGGGCTGTTAAGTTCAGGCATGTACTTAAAATTCATTCCATACCAGCCTACTAAAATGGTTAGAGGCATGCAGCAGGTGGTAACAATGGTTAGAGTTGCCATTATTTTATTTTGTCTCATTTCTAATTGAGAGTTTGATAATTCTCGAATACGTAGAATGGTTTCACGTAAGCTGATTACGATGGTTTGTAGACGAGAAACACGTGCAGAAAAGAGGCGAAAGAATCGTAAATTTTCTTCCTTGAAAAAATTATTTTCATTCTCAGATAATTCTTGAGCAAGATCAATGAGTTGACTATAATGGAGATTCAATTTAGTCAATTTACGCCGGAGTTGATTGAGGTACTGTTCACTGTTTCGATCACTCTTTCCTTCCAGAAAAAGTTCTTCCATAGCATCTAGTTCCTTGTCATAGCCTTCAAGGAGTTCTAAATCCCCATCAATGATAAGTTCAAGAAAATCATACAAAAAGCGTTCTAAGCTGGCTTGTTTCCATTTTTTACTTTTTTGAATTTTATTAAGTAATTTTTCGACATGCTGTTTGGAATCGATAAAAAAGATTCCTTTTTTATTTAAAGCAAAGGAAAAAGAAACGGTTGATTCTAAAAGATCCTTGCGGTTTGGAATGAGAAAAGTAGCCGTTAAAGAATCTAAATTGGTTTCAGCTTTTGTTGATCTTGGTGATTGAAAATTAAAATCAATATCAATCCCCATCTCAATAACATTTTGTAAAGATAGCCATTCTTCTGGTTTCAATACAGCAACAAAGGGTTTATTTTCTGTCATACAAGTGTCAAAAGTTGCTGTTTTTAATGTTTCTGATAATTGATAATACATAAACACATTATAATCCCATTATGAGAAAAAAGCCAGTTTCAAGCTGACTTTTTGTTTTATATAGCCCATTCTCCACCACGGAAGATTGGAACAATTTTTCCATCTGCTGTAATCCCATCAATATCCATTTTTTCTGATCCTATCATAAAATCCACATGGCTTGTTGAACGGTTTAAGCCAGCCTCGGCTAATTGATTCTCAGACATTTCGGTACCACCTTGAATATTAAAAGCATAAGCAGAACCAATAGCTAGATGGTTTGAGGCATTTTCATCAAATAAGGTATTAAAGAAAGTTAAACCAGATAGAGAAATAGGAGTTTTATGGGGAACTAGGGCGACTTCTCCTAAGGCGCGTGCTCCTTCGTTTTCCTCAATTAAACGTTTGATTGTCTCCTCACCTTTTTTAGCTTTAACATCAGTGATTTGGCCATTTTTGAAGGTAAAGGTCATATCTTCAATAACAACTCCTGCGTAGGACAAAGGTTTTGTCGAGCTTACATAGCCATCTGCTCGACGATAATCTGGGGCAGAGAAAACTTCTTCTGTTGGCATATTTGCAATAAACTCTTCTCCTTGAGCATTAATACTTCCAGCAGCTTCCCAGAGATGGTTTTTAGGCATACCTAGTTTCAAATCAGTTCCTGGTGCTCTATAGTGAAGCAAGTCAAATTGATACCCATTTAAAAGATTAGCTTTTGCGACTAAACGTTCCTGATGCTCTTGCCAAGCCTTAATAGGATCTTCTTCATAAATACGATTCATTTTAAAAATAGCATCCCATAAAGCATCAACCTGCTCTTCTTGACTAGAAAGATTAGGAAAGACCATTGCTGCCCATTCAGGACTAGCAGCGGCAACCAAGTTCCAGCTAACCTTATTAGCTTGTGTAGCAGCTCTTTGTTCTGATAAAGCAATAGAGCTTGCTTTAGTTGCTGCTGAAAGACGCTTAGGATCAACACTGGCAAAGGCATTAGGGTCAGCTGACCTTACAACAAGTCTGCTTGCTTTTTTTTCTAGAAGATAATGTGATTTTTCAAGGACATAGCTAGGGATATTTACTAGGCGTTCTTGATCAGCATGAAGTAACTTCTCACGTGTGATGGTGTCATCCATATATTCTACAATAACTTCTACAGCCCCATTTTCATAGGCTTTTTTGGTTAATAAGCGTGCTAAAAGATGATGTTCAACGGCAATTGAAATAATTATGGTGTGACCCTTTTGAACATTTACTCCTTTTTTAATAAGAAGGTCTGCATATTTTTCTAAGTGCTCTTGAAAATTTGGTAAAACCATCAGATAATCCTCAATTTCTTATATTTAGTGAGTTTAAATGTAGCATATTTTAAAGAAAAGCTCAAGATAGGACCCAAGTAATAGACTTTAGCACCAGTCCTTATCTGTCATTTGCTTATTCATCCTATTCATGTTAAGATAGATAAAGAAAAATTTATAATCGAGGTAATGAAAAGTGGCATTTGGCGAAAATGGACCACGTAAAAAAACACTGTTTGAAAAAATAACAATGTTTGTGGTTATCTTAATGGTTCTTGTTACTGTAGGTGGACTAATTGCGGGTGCACTATCAGTATTGATGTAAAAAACGCTGAAAGGCGTTTTTTTGAAATAAGTGAAAGATAGAGATTTAAAAGAATGAGTATGTTTTTAGATACTGCTAAAATTAGTGTACAGGCTGGTCGAGGTGGTGATGGAATGGTCGCCTTTAGGCGAGAAAAATATGTTCCAAACGGGGGCCCATGGGGAGGCGATGGCGGAAAAGGTGGCTCAGTCATTTTTAAAGTCGACGAGGGCCTACGTACCTTGATGGATTTTCGTTATAATAGAAAATTTAAAGCTAAGGCTGGCGAAAAAGGGATGACCAAGGGAATGCATGGACGAGGATCAGAAGACCTCATTGTTCATGTCCCTCAAGGAACGACAGTTAAAGATTTAGAAACAGGAAGGGTTATTATTGACCTTGTTGAAAATGGTCAAGAGTATGTTATTGCCCATGGAGGACGTGGAGGACGTGGAAATATCCGTTTTGCCACACCACGTAACCCAGCACCAGAAATCGCTGAAAATGGTGAACCAGGTGAAGAACGTGAACTGGAATTAGAATTAAAAATATTAGCTGATGTTGGCTTAGTCGGCTTTCCTTCAGTTGGTAAATCAACCTTACTTAGTGTGGTTTCAGCAGCTAAACCTAAAATTGGTGCCTATCATTTTACAACTATTGTTCCTAATCTTGGAATGGTTAGAACAAAATCAGGTGACAGCTTTGCTATGGCTGACCTTCCAGGATTAATTGAAGGTGCAAGCCAGGGTGTAGGGCTAGGAACCCAGTTTTTACGTCATATTGAAAGAACACGTGTTATCTTACATGTTATCGACATGTCTGCCTCAGAAGGACGTGATCCCTTTGAAGACTATCAAGCTATCAATAATGAATTAGAAACCTATAACCTTCGCCTTATGGAACGTCCTCAGCTTATTGTTGCTAACAAGATGGACATGCCCGAAGCTCAGGAAAATTTAAAGATTTTTAAAGAGAAATTAGCAGAGCAGTATGACGAATTTGAGGACTTACCAATGGTATTTCCTGTGTCTACCTTAGCTCAGCAAGGTTTAGACAATTTATTAGATGCAACAGCTGAACTGTTAGTAAAAACGGATGAATTCTTGCTATATGATGAAAATGATTTCCAAGATGAAGAAGTCTACTATGGCTTTAGTGGTCATGAAAAAGAATTTGACATTAGCCGTGCTGATGATGCTTCTTGGATTTTAACGGGTGAAAAACTAGAACATCTATTTGTCATGACAAATATGGAACGTGATGAATCTGTTATGAAATTTGCAAGACAACTTCGTGGTATGGGAGTTGATGAAGCCCTACGTGAACGCGGAGCAAAAGATGGTGATATTGTTCGCATTGGCAATTTTGAGTTTGAATTTGTCGATTGATAGATAGAGTATTCATAAGCTAATACAGATTTTATTGGAGCATATATTATGGGAGATAAACCAATATCTTTTAGGGATAAAGATGGTAATTTCATTTCTGCTGCAGATGTATGGAATGCTAAAAAATTAGAGGAACTCTTTAACCAACTTAATCCCAATAGACGTCTCAGACTTGAACGAGAAAAATTAAACAAAAAAGGACAAGAGTAATTAAATCTTGTCCTTTTTGAGAGCCTGTTCTTGTTTATTTTGAATGTGAAGCCAATTAAAGAAAGTATAAATGTCATTAATTAAGAAAATAATAAAGCAAGTAACTATGGAATAATGGCTTGGATCTTTTTGTGATTCTGATAACCATAAGATAATTAATATAATATCATTTAAAGTAAAGGCAACAGCAAAGTAGGGACTTCTTTTATAACTTAAAAAGGTTGCCATGAAAGAGGTTGAAACAGATAAGGTTGAAACCATTAAAAATGCTGTATGAAGAGAACTTAAGATAAAATAAAAGATCAGAGTCACAAGAAATGTCGATAGGGTAATTAAAAAGATGTCTTTTATGTTTAAATGATTTATAATAACTTCAGATTTCTGGCCTTGGAAGGGGTGGTTTAACCAAGAAAATAAGGAAAGTAGAGCCATAGGTAGGGTCATACAAAAGTAGGTAATAACTTCCCCATAATAATGATTTGTTAAAGAAAGGTAAGCATAAATAACAGAAAATAAGATGGTTAAACCAGGTCCAATAGGATTTCCTTTAGCAGAAAAAATAAGGGAGGTGGCACCAATTAGTGAAGCTGTTAAAGCTAGAAGATTGGAATTAGCAAAAGCTAGGTTAGTAATTAAAATAGTCAGAAGTGAACCTATCCATAAAAGCCACTCAATTTTTGAAAAATATCTTAGTATGGTCATGCTATTATTCAAACATAGCTAGCTCTATCTGTCAATAGTGGCTTCTTTGAGAAGTTCTTGAGTAAGTTCATAATGCAAGAAATGAGGGTTATTAGTTAATGCTCTATCATGTGAGACACAGATAATTGCCCCCGGGAAATCTTCAAGTAACTCTTTTATTAATGGTTGATTAGTGGGGGAAAAATGTCTAGTTGGTTCATCTAAAATAAGGAATTGACTTTTGTTAAGGACTATATGTGCTAAAAAGAGCTTTGCTTTTTGACCGCCCGATAATTGAGAAGTTGGATGATAGATTTCCTCATGCGTAAATTGTAAACTAGCTAAAATAGGTTTGATATCTTGAATATTATGAGGGCTTAAAAAGTCGATTACATTTGCTTTTTCATCTAGAAAATCCTCATAGTTTTGTGGCATATAGGTTATCTTAGTGTGAGTTTGTCTTTTTAAATGCTCATAGATTATCCTTAGTAAACTTGTCTTTCCAATGCCATTCTTACCACTTATTATAAGTTTATCCTGTCCCTTTAGGGTAAGATTAATAACCTGTCCCGTATTTAAAGAGAAATCTTCTAGTTTTAGGATAATTTTTTGCTTAGCTAGTTTTTGAATTTTCGAGAAAAAAAGGTTGATAGTCTCCATTGTGTCAGGAAGCTGTGTTAGCTTTTCTTTTTCTCCAGAAAGTTTCTTTTCTTGGGATTTTATATTTTTCATTTTTTTAGCTAGAAGTCTCCCTGCCGTAGAATCTTTAGTAGCTCTTAGTTGATTTTCAACCTGAGAATGAAGTTTTCTTAAATTGGCTTGTTTGTGTTCAAAGGCTTCTTTTTCTTTCTTGGCTACTTGTGTTAGCTTTTCATATTGTCTCTTACGATTCGTAAGGTAATCTTGATAAGTCCCTTGAAAATAAGTATAAGTAGCCTTTTTTCGTTTTTTAGGAAGTTCTAAATGAAGAATAGCAGTAGCAGTATGACTGAGAAAGGTCTCGTCATGAGATATAAAGAGAATAGTTAGGGGAGAATTTTGAATAAATCTTTCTAGCCATTCTAGGGATTGTAAATCAAGGTCACTAGTTGGCTCATCTAATAAGAGTAAGTCAGGTTGCAGGGCTAGAGCTCTTAGTAGCTGAATTTTTAGCTTTTCTCCTCCTGACAAATCCTTTAAAGTCAAAGCTTCATCTTCTAAGAGTTCACATTTAAAGTGCCATTCATTGGCAAGTTGGAAAAACGTATTATAATCAAAATAATCACTTTTATCTGAATCAAAAATATAAGTATAGAGTTTTTCTTCTAATTGTTCTTCACTTAATGCTTGTGGGATATAAAAAGGATTTTGAAAAGAATGGCTATATTCTCCCTGAGCTTTTGCATAAGTTGAAATGGAAAGAGGATTATTAATGTACTGTATGAGGGTTGACTTCCCAGTGCCTTCTTCACCAATAATGGCTAATTTTTCTACTTCATGTAAAGTGATATTGAGCTGATCTACTAAGGTGTGGAAGTCTTTTTCATGAAACAAGGTTAGGTTGTGACATTGTAGCATAGGGTTCTCCTTTTCTAGCTTGAGAATAGCTTTAGAAGTAGTCTGTTAGCTTGGCTATTAAAAAAGAAGAGATTATTCAAGAAAAAAACTTCCTACCTTGACAAGTAGAAAGTTGATAGATGCTAAAATAGACAGTATTTTACTAAATACTGGATTTCTTATATGAGAGCATACTAAAAAACTAAACTTGAAAAGGTTATCTCTTCTATTAGTTTTTTAGTTGTTCATTGCTCCCTTACCTCCGAGTTAGTGACAAGTTTATCTTAACATATTATACTTTTTATGTCAAAAAAATAAAGACAGGAGTTTTTCCTAGTCTTTATCTTTTTGCTTTTCTTAAACATTAAGAACTTTGTCTAAAAATTCAATTAAGCGAGGATGTTTTGGATGGTCAAAGATTTGTTCAGGTGTCCCATCTTCTAAGAATTGACCACCATCAGTAAAAATAACTCTATTTGCAACTTGTCGTGCAAAGCCCATTTCATGTGTGACGATTAACATGGTCATGCCTTGGTTAGCTAGATCACGCATAACATTTAAAACATCACCAACCATTTCAGGGTCAAGTGCAGAAGTTGGTTCATCAAATAGCATGATATCAGGGTTCATTGCTAAGCTTCTAGCAATAGCTACCCTTTGTTTTTGTCCACCTGAGAGGCTAGCTGGGTAAGCGTCTGCTTTGTCATAGAGACCAACCTTTTTTAGAAGCTCAAGTCCGTGTTCTTTAGCAACAGCCTTAGTTTCTTTGCCTAATTCGATAGGACCAAACATGATATTTTCCAAAACTGTCATATGTGGGAAAAGATTAAAATGTTGAAAAACCATACCAATATTTTCACGTGCCTTATCAATATTTGTTTTAGGATCTGATAATTCAAATCCATCCACGACTACTTTACCACTTGTAATAGATTCTAATAAATTTAAAGTACGAAGAAAGGTAGACTTTCCAGAACCTGAAGGTCCAATGATACAAACAACATCACCTTCATAGAATTTAGCATCAATGCCTTTTAACACTTCATTATTACCAAAAGATTTATGAAGATTTTGGACGTCTATTTTTAATTCTGCCATTAGTTAAGCCTCTTTTCTAAACGTTTAGCTAGTTTTGTTAAGAGCGTAATCATTACTAAGTAAATGATTGCCAAAATTGCATACATACGGAAAGATTGATAGTTCCTAGCAATGATAATTTTTCCGGTCTGGAATAACTCTACCAAACCAATTGCTGAAACAATAGTTGTATCTTTTAGTGAAATAACAAATTGGTTAATAAAGTTTGGTAACATAACTTTAACTGCTTGAGGGAGAATAACCTTTCTCATGGTTATTTTATAAGGAATCCCTAAGCTGCGGCTAGCTTCCATTTGCCCAGAAGGAATAGCTTCAATCCCACCACGAACAATCTCAGCAATATAGGCACCTCCATTGAGGGATAAGGCAATAGTTGCTGCTAAAAAGTCATTAATAGGTGATTGGCGACCGGTTAAACTTTCAATGAGATTTGGGAGCCCCCAGAAGATAAAGGCAGCGACAATCATTAGTGGAATACCACGGATAATATCCACAAAGAGTGACGATGTTATTCGTAACCCTTTGCTTGGTGAAACAGCCATAATACCAAAGATAATCCCAATTACCAAGGCAATAGCAAAGGAAATAAGTGTAAGGCTTAAGGTTGTTCCTAAACCTGATAGGAGTTGCTTATAGTTATTTGACACTAATCCTAAAACATTTGATTCATCAATAACCTTGTGGTTTTTATTTTTGTCATCTTCTGATTTTAAATATTTGTTGATAATATGATCATATTCACCAGATTTTTTCAAGGCAGCTAAGCCGTTGTTAAACATTTCAACCAGCTCTGGGTTAGAGCCCTTTTTAACAGCAAAGCCATATTGACCAGAAGGTTCTCCTTTAATAGGGGTTTCAAAACGTCGTCCTTGTTGGATAGAATATTTCAAAATAGCTTCATCGTCCATAATAGCTACTATAGAGCCAGAGTTTAAACTATCGTACATTGATGAGGCTTCATCAAATGCTTTTAAGTTGTAATGATATTTTGCTTTGTTAGCTTCTAGGAAATTATAAGAAGCAGTTCCTTTTTTAGCACCAACCGTTTTACCATTTAAATCATGGTAAGATTTTATGGGACTACCAGATTTTACACCAAGTAAGATATTAGAGGTGTAATAAGAATCGGAGAAGTCAAAAATTTGTTTCCGTTCATCTGTTATTGACATACCAGCAATAGCAGCGTCAGCTTGGCCAGACTGAACAGCATTTAAAGCGGCATCAAATCCAGGGTTTGCAACTTCAATAGAAAAATTTTGATCTTTAGCAATAGCCTTAATCAGCTCCATATCGATTCCGACATACTTTCCTTTTTCGTTTTGGAATTCAAAAGGAGCAAAGGAAGAATCGGCTACAATTTTATACTTTTCTTTTACAGGAGTAGCTTTTTTGGAAGCATCTCCTGTAGAAGTTAAGTCTGGAACCTGAGATGACTGACCAAGCCATTTTGACATGATAGCTTGGTAAGTTCCATCAGCTTTCATTTCCTGTAGGGCTTGGTTGAAATCATCAATTAAATAATCGTAACCACTACCTTTTTTAACAGCAAAACCAAAACTACCAATAGCTTCGCCCTTCATATTGATAGCTAAGTCTTGTTTTTGATTGATAGCAAATTGAATAACAGGCTCGTCATCCATAACGGCTTCAATAGAACCAGCAGATAAGCTATTGTACATTAGGTCGCCCGTATCAAAGGTTTTAACCTTGAATTTATACTTTGTTTTATTTTTATTTAGAAAAGCCTGAGCAGCAGTTCCATTTTTAACACCAACCGTTTTACCTTTTAGGGCGCTATATTTTTTAATGGGACTAGCTGCTTTAGTAGCAATAACAATTTTAGTATCGTAATAAGGATCTGAAAAAGAGAATACTTTTTTTCTTTCATCAGTAATGGTTGTCCCAGCCATCAAGGCCTTAGCTTGTCCAGATTGGATAGCATTTACCGCAGCATCAAAACCTGGGAAAGTCATTTTGTAATCCCAATTTTTACGTTTAGCTACTTCATCAATAATATCAACGTCTATACCTTTATAAACTTGATCAGAATCCTTATACTCAAAGGGAGCATAGGCAGTATCTGATACAATTGTGATAGTTTCTGCACTTGCATTACTAGTTAATGTTAGAAAAAATAACGATAGTAAAGCAAGGAGAAGGACTTTTATTTTCTTTTTCATAGTATTCTCCTTTAAAAATATGCTTTATTATATCAGAAAGTCCTAGGATAAGCAATCTTTATTTTTGTTTCATGTCATAAAACCTGACATGGATTTTCGACTTTTAATTTCAATAAAATGGAAGCGGCTGTGGTAAAATAGATATAAGGAAGTTTTAGAGGATTAAATATGATAGATAAACGTGAAGAAAAACCTTTTCATTTAGTCTCAAAATACCAGCCATCTGGAGATCAACCTCAGGCCATTGAAGAATTAGTGGACAACATAGAAGGTGGAGAAAAAGCTCAAATACTACTGGGTGCCACAGGTACTGGGAAAACTTATACCATGAGTCAGGTAATAAGTAAAATTAATAAGCCAACCTTAGTTATTGCCCATAATAAAACCTTAGCAGGCCAGCTTTATGGGGAATTTAAAGAATTTTTTCCTGATAATGCTGTGGAATATTTTGTTTCTTACTATGATTATTATCAGCCAGAAGCCTATGTGCCTTCAAGTGATACCTACATTGAAAAAGATAGTTCTGTAAATGATGAGATTGATAAATTAAGGCATTCAGCCACTTCCTCTTTACTAGAAAGAAATGATGTTATTGTTGTTGCATCAGTTTCTTGTATTTATGGACTTGGTTCTCCTAAAGAATATGCTGATTCAGCAGTTAGTTTAAGACCAGGTCAAGAAATTTCTAGAGACCAACTCTTAAACCAATTAGTTGATATTCAATTTGAACGTAATGATATTGATTTTCAGCGTGGTCGTTTTAGGGTAAGAGGGGATGTGGTTGAAGTCTTTCCTGCTTCGCGTGATGAACATGCCTTTAGGATTGAATTCTTTGGGGATGAAATTGATCGTATTCGTGAAATTGAAAGTCTCACGGGTAAGGTTTTAGGCGAAGCTGAGCATTTAGTTCTTTTTCCTGCTACCCACTTTGTAACTAATGATGAGCATATGGAAGCATCCATTGCTAAGATTCAGGCAGAGCTTGAAGAACAATTGAAACTCTTTGAATCGGAAGGAAAGCTCTTAGAAGCTCAGCGATTAAAACAAAGAACAGAGTATGATATTGAAATGCTCCGTGAAATGGGTTATACCAACGGTGTTGAAAATTACTCGCGTCATATGGATGGGCGCTCTGCTGGAGAACCTCCCTATACCTTGCTAGACTTCTTTCCTGAAGATTTTTTAATCATGATTGATGAAAGCCATATGACCATGGGGCAAATCAAGGGAATGTATAATGGTGACCAGGCAAGGAAAAAAATGCTGGTTGACTATGGTTTTAGACTACCATCAGCTTTAGATAATCGGCCTTTAAGAAGAGAAGAATTTGAAAGTCATGTCCATCAAATAGTTTACGTCTCTGCTACACCAGGTGATTATGAAATGGAACAGACAGATACTGTCATAGAGCAGATTATTAGACCTACAGGCCTCTTAGATCCCGAGGTAGAAGTCCGTCCAAGCATGGGGCAAATGGATGATTTACTTGGTGAAATCAATGATCGTGTGAATAAGGGGGAAAGAACCTTTATTACAACTCTTACCAAGAAAATGGCTGAAGATTTAACAGATTACCTAAAAGAAATGGGTGTTAAAGTTAAATACATGCATAGTGATATTAAGACTCTTGAAAGAACTGAAATCATCCGAGATTTACGTTTAGGCGTATTTGATGTTTTAATCGGTATTAACTTGCTTAGAGAAGGAATAGATGTTCCTGAGGTTAGCCTTGTTGCGATACTGGATGCTGATAAGGAAGGTTTCTTAAGAAATACAAGAGGCCTCATCCAAACGATAGGGAGAGCTGCAAGAAACTCAGAAGGTCATGTTATCATGTATGCTGATAAGATGACAGATTCTATGAAGAAGGCTATAGCTGAAACGGCTCGCCGTCGTCAAACCCAAATAGCATATAATGAAGAACACGGCATTATACCAAAAACAATCAAAAAAGATATTCGCGATCTGATTTCAATCACTAAAGGTGGGGAGTCTGTTGAAGAAGAAGTTGTTGATTATAATGCTATGACTAAGTCCGAAAGACAAGAAGCTATTAAAAAATTACAGAAACAAATGCATGAAGCAGCAGAGATGTTAGACTTTGAATTAGCCGCAGAAATTCGGGATATGGTTTTGGAACTAAAAACCATGTAGTAATAGCTTGTCTAGCTATAAGTCAACACTTATCTGTCTTTAAGATTAAGATAAGTTTAAGACAAAAAATATATTTTTATGTTCATAAAATGGTACACTTTACCTGTTAAGCAAAGAGGATAAGTGAGTAAAATTATTAATATCATTCTAATAAATGTTTTTTCTCATAAATTCATATTTTCCTTGCTCAAACATGTAAAATAATGTAAAATTTTCTAGTGCATTAATAAACTAATACAAGAGGTAACAAGTAAATGTTAGAAGAATCTAAAGTAAAAACTATTGCAGTTTTTATTGGTAAAATTATCTTATTTTATATCATATTTATGCTTCTTGTTTATTTCTTTGGCTACACTGGCTATGGTCAAGGTAATTTTATCTATAATGAATTTTAAGGAGTATGCCCATGATTTATGATATGCTTGAAACAATTGATTCTTATGCCCTAACTAATCCTGATACAATTGTTTATGATTGTATGGGAGATTGTCATAGTTATAAGGAACTGAAAATAGATTCTGACAGCCTTGCTTTTTTTATTGATCAATTACAATTACAAGCTAAGAGTCCTGTCCTAGTGTTTGGAGCTCAGTCTTATGATATGCTTGTAACCTTTATTGCTTTAAACAAAGCAGGACATGCTTATATACCTGTTGATGTCCACTCTGCACCAGAGAGGATTAAGTCAATTATTGATATTGCTAAGCCAGCAGCTGTTTTTGCTATTGAGGAATTACCTATTGAAGTCAGCTCAGTTCCTGTCTATGCTTATCAAGATATTGAAAAAGCTAAATTAGCTAAATCAAACTATCACATGTCACATTCTGTCAAGGGTGATGATAACTACTATATTATTTTTACTTCTGGTACAACTGGTCAACCAAAAGGGGTTCAGATTTCACATGATAACCTTCTTAGTTTTACCAATTGGATGATTGAGAGTCCAGAGTTTAAACTTCCTAGCTTTCCTCAAATGCTAGCTCAGCCTCCCTATTCATTTGACTTATCAGTTATGTATTGGGCACCAACCTTGGCTTTAGGAGGAACCTTATTTGCTCTTCCTAAAGAAATTGTCTCAGACTACAAGGTCTTGTTTAAAACAATTATTAATCTTCCTATAGGTATTTGGACTTCTACCCCTTCCTTTGTTGATATGGCTTTATTAAGTGAAGATTTCTGTCATGAGAAAATGCCTCTGTTGACACATTTTTATTTTGATGGAGAAGAGTTAACAGTCTCAACCGCTAAAAAATTATTTGAACGATTCCCAGATGCTCATATTGTTAATGCTTATGGACCTACTGAAGCAACTGTTGCCCTTTCAGCCATTGCTATTACAAAGGAGATGACTGAAAATTATAAGCGCTTACCAATTGGTTATCCTAAAGCAGATTCACCAACCTATATTTTAGATGAAGACCTTAACATTCTACCCCCTGGGCAACAAGGAGAGATCGTTGTGACAGGGCCTGCTGTGTCAAAAGGTTATATTAATAATCCTAATAAGACTGCAGAAGCTTTCTTTACCTTTAATGGGCAAAAGGCCTATCATACAGGTGATGTTGGCTCTTATGCCGATAATCAGTTATTGATTTATGGCGGCCGACTTGATTTTCAAATAAAATATGCTGGCTATCGTATTGAACTAGAGGATGTGTCTCAGCAACTTAATCAATCTCCGTACGTAGAATCAGCAGTAGCTGTTCCAAGGTATAATGACAGTCATAAGGTTCAGAACCTTTTAGCTATCATCGTTTTAAAAGATGGCCTTACAAATGAATTTAAGAATGAACGGGAAATCACCAAAGCGATTAAAGAGTCTGTTAAAGATAAAATGATGTCTTACATGATGCCTCAAAAATTTATTTTTAAAGATGTACTCCCTTTAACTGCTAATGGTAAGATTGATATAAAATCTTTGATAAATGAGGTAAATCAAAGATGAGTTCACTATTTAATTCAATTCCTTATATGGAACCTTACGGCAATCCGATCTATTTCTTCTATTTACTACTAGCCTTAGTTCCTATTGTTATATCCTTACTTAATGGGAAAAAACTTAAAAAATATGAATTTATAGTTAGTATTCTCTTCATTTTATTTATGTTTGGCGGTGATAATTACCATCAGTTAGGAGCCTTCTTATTTTATATTGTATGGCAAATTATTTGTGTCTTTGGCTATAAAAATTATCGTCGAAGTCACAATCAATCAATTATTTTTTATCTGACTGTTTTTGCAAGTATTTTTCCCTTGCTGCTAGTTAAGATAATTCCCTTGACTGCTGTGAATCCAACACAATCTTTATTTGCTTTTATGGGGATTTCTTATCTTACCTTTAAAACTGTTGGTATGATTATTGAGATGCGTGATGGCGTAATGACGGATTTTAACTTATTTACCTTCATACGCTTTATGATTTTTTTACCAACATTCTCAAGTGGACCTATCGATCGCTACCGTAGATTTGAAGAGGATTACAAGACTATACCAAGTCGAGATAACTATCTGAAAATGATTGAAACAGCAGTTATGTATATTATGCTTGGATTCTTGTATAAATTTATCATTTCCTATGTATTAGGTAGCTTATTGTTGCCTCTGATTGAAGCAAAGGCTCTAGGTATTGGTGGTTTATTTAACCGAGAAACCTTGTTAGTGATGTATGTCTATGGTTTAAATCTCTTCTTTGACTTTGCAGGCTACTCCATGTTTGCTATTGCAATTTCATACCTTATGGGAATTAAGACCCCACAAAATTTCAATAAACCTTTTTTATCTGTTAATTTAAAAGAATTTTGGAATAGATGGCATATGAGTCTCTCCTTTTGGTTTAGAGATTACGTATACATGAGGTTGGTACATGCTCTTATTAAGCATAAAACCTTTAAGAATAGAAATGTAACTTCAGGATTTGCTTATATTGTTAACATGACATTGATGGGCTTTTGGCATGGTTTGACCTGGTACTATATTGCTTATGGACTATTTCATGCCATAGGCTTAATTATAAATGACGCTTGGACAAGAAAGAAAAAAGCCATTAACCGAGAGCGGAAGAAGCAGGGCTTGGCACCAAGATTTGAAAGCAAAGCCTTTTATCTCTTCTCAGTAGTGCTTACATTCCATGTGGTTATGTTCTCCTTACTACTTTTCTCCGGTTTCTTGAATGTTCTTTGGTTTAACAATATACAAAAATAATAGAAAGAAGAAAGTTATGACAACAGAAGAAATTATTATTGAATTATTTGATCGTTTATTTATGGAAGATGTCTCTGATATTTTAGATGAAGATTTATTTGATGCAGGTGTTTTAGATAGTTTAGGAACAGTTGAATTAATTGTGGAATTAGAGTCAATCTTTAATATTAAAGTTCCTATCTCAGAATTTGGTCGTGAAGATTGGAATACCGTTAACAAAATTATTCAAGGTGTTGAGGAATTAAAAAATGCTTAAAAAGCTGTGGCTAATTTTTGGACCAGTTTTACTTGCTCTAGGCTTGGTAATAATCACTATTTTTTCCTTCCCATCTCATCTTAAACATGATATTAAGGAAGAAAAGGTAAATGCGGTTTCCTTAACAGATACCTCTTTTAAAAATGGATTGATTAAGAAACAGGCTTTTTCAGATAAGAATATTCTCTTTGTACCTTTCTTTGGTTCTAGTGAATGGAGCAGGATGGATAGTATGCACCCTTCTGTTTTAGCTGAAAAATATGATAGATCATATAGACCCTTTTTAATTGGTAAACGTGGCACACAATCCCTATCACAATATTTTGGGTTACAACAATTTAACCAAGATATTAGTGGAAAAAAAGCTATTTTTGTAATTTCACCACAATGGTTTACTCAAAAAGGTACAGAAGCAACAGCTGTCCAAAAATACTTATCTAATTCACAAATCATTGCTTTCTTACTTCAAGCAAATAACAAAGATGCTGAATATGAGTATGCAGCTAAAAGACTGCTTTCAGTTAATCCTAGTGTTGTTTTATCAAGTTATTTAAGAAAGGTTAGTCAAGGAAAGGCCTTAAGTGCTTTTGACAAAAAAGTCCTATATTTCTTAGAGAAAGTTTCCTTAAGGGAAGAGTCTTTATTTAGCCATTTCAATAAATCTGATAATTATCAGACAAGAATTATTCCAAGAACTCAAGGATTACCCAAAAACTTTTCGTACAGTCGCTTGCATGAACTTGCTTCTAGAAGAGGTAAGGAAGGAACAAGTAATAATAAGTTTGGGATTCAGAATTTCTTCTTTTCTAAGCGTATCGCTCCGCAATTCCAACTATATAAAAATCTTCAAATGAAGTATTCTTATGTAGTTTCTCCGGAATATAATGATTTTCAATTACTCTTATCTCAGTTTGAACAAAAAAATGTTCAAGTTCTGTTTGTTATTCCCCCTGTTAATAAAAAGTGGGCTAACTATACTGGTTTAAATCAAAAAAAATATCAGCAGGCTGTAAAAAAGATCAAGTACCAATTAGAGAGTCAAGGATTTACCAATATTGTTGATTTTTCTGAAAGGGGTGGAGATCCTTACTTTATGCAAGATACCATCCATATAGGTTGGAATGGCTGGTTAGAGTTTGATAAAAAGGTACAGCTATTTTTAGAAGGTAATGATCAGGTAGACCATTATGATTTAGATCCTTATTTTTATACAAAAGGCTGGGCCCTTGCAAGGGATGGATTTTAAAAAATAATTTAGGAAAGAAGGTTAGAATTGTTAGTTGCTATCGTCCTCTTGTTGAGTTTAGTATCTTTTATTTTAGTTATTGAGTATGGTCAAAAGCGTTCTTTATCAAGTTGGCTGATTGAGAAAATGTTTGATTATCGTAAATATAAACTGTCTAAGAAAGTAGATGATTATCAGGGTATTGAAACCCAACGACGTCGAAATATTCCTTATCGCTTGGATAATCCCGAAAGCTTGGTTGGATTTTCAACTCAAGAATATGATATTGATGGAATGCAGGTTTTTATTATCAATGATCAAAAAGATGAGAATCAGCCACTTATTTTTTACCTATATGGAAGTGTGTATTTAAGAAGGCCAGAAAAGTTACACTTTAACACAATCAAGCATCTCATTCAATTAACAAATGCTAAACTTGTCTTTCCTAATTTTGAAAGAGCTCCCTATGCCACTTACAAAGATGTTTATCCTAAACTAGTTAAGGCTTATAAGCAGTTTTCTTTATCAGGTAAAGCAAATAAAGTTAGTGTGGTTGGTGATTCCTCAGGTGGTGGTATGGCTTTAGCTTTTGCACAATATATTAGAGATCACCAAAGTGCACCACAGCCCAAGCAACTTATTCTTTTATCACCATGGTTAGATGTTAGTTTGGCCAATCAAGACTATAAAACATTTGAAGCATCAGAAGCTTACTTGGATGCAGGTCGCTTAAAAGATATTGGAGAATTATGGGCAGGCAGTAAAGAAGAAATCTTATCACCCTATGTTAGTCCTCTCTATGGTTCCTATCATGATTTACCTAAGATTATAAGTTTTGTTGGAACGAGAGAAATTTTTTATCCAGATATTATTAATTTACATAAACGATTAACAAGAGAAGCTTGTGAAAATCAATTAATAGTGGCAGATAAGATGATTCACGCCTATGCTATCTTTCCAATCAGAGAGGCGAAAGCAGCCCGTAAGAAAATTGCAGACTTTATTCTCAGTGATTAAATAAGAATAAAGCTGGAGTTTAGAGTTTTTGATGGACTCGAAATTCTATATTATGATTACTAAAAAACTTGGTTCTGTTCTAGACAGAGCCCGTTTTTTGTTTATTTTTTCTGTACATATACTCATTATTAAGGCTTAGCAAATATCTTTTTCTCAGGAAAATAATGTTTTTAATAAAATTTATTTTAAAAGCTAAAAAACCCCAATCATTCTAGATTCCAGAATGATTGGGGTTTTCTTGTCTTCTTAATTTTTTAGTATCTTAATCATTAGAAGTTCCACTTCTAGACTCTTATTTTACAGATCCTCCAGTGATACCTTCTACATAGTATTTTTGCATAACCATAAAGAGTAGCGTAATTGGTATCGCTATTAGAATAGATCCAGCAGTAAAGGCTTTAAACCAGTAATTAATTGTATCTGGTTGAAGCATTGAGAATAAACCAATGGCTACAGTGTATTTGCTGGTAGCATCCCCTAAGATAACCTGAGCAAAGATGAAATCAATCCACGGACCCATGAATGCTAGAAGGGCTGTGTAGACGATAATAGGCTTAGAGAGTGGTAGGGTAATTTTTAGAAAAATATCTAAACGGGAAGCCCCATCAATCATAGCTGATTCATCTAAGGAATAAGGAATAGTATCAAAGAAGCCTTTAGCAATATAGAAGGTCAAAGCAGCTCCTGCTGAGTATACAAATACTAGTGCTGTTAATGTTTGTGTTAAGCCTAGGGCTTTTAAGATGTAATAAACTGCAATCATGCTCATAAAACCAGGAAACATATTTAAGACCAAGGCTATTTTAAGAAAGCCATTACGGTGTTTAAACTTAATCCGACTTAATGCGTAAGCCATTGCTACCGTGATAAAGGTAGAGATGATACAAGTAAAGGTGGCAACAATAAAAGTATTCATAAACCAGCGAGCAAATGGGAAGGATTCATTGCTAAAGAGTTTAATATAGTTATCTAGTGTCAGTGTCTTAGGTATGAAGTAGTTGACATAGGCTGCACCTTCTCCACGTAGACTTGTTAGGATAACCCAAACAATTGGGAAGAGCCAAAGGATGGAAAGAAGGATAAGTATTAGGTAAACTACACCTAATTGAAAGCGATGTTTGTTTTTCATTATTTAGCAACCCCTTCCTTATAAGATGCGGTTCTTGTATAAGCCAAGAGACTAAAGATAGCTGATACTGCAAAGATTAAAATACCAATAACAGAGGCAATGTTGTAGTCTGCAGCTGTAACAGTTAATTTATAGAGCCAGGTAACCAGTAGGTCAGTTGTTCCAGCTTGATAGTAATGTGAGTTAGTAGGACCTCCACCAGTTAACAAGTAGATAACATTAAAGTTATTAATATTACCAATAAATTGTTGGATGAGGGTAGGTGTCATAATAATAAGAATTTGCGGGAAGGTAATTGAGGTAAAAATCTGGAATTTGCTTGCCCCATCAATTTCAGCAGCTTCAATTTGTTCCCTTGGTAAGTTCATAATAATCCCAGTTGCAATTAACATAGTGAAAGGAATTCCCACCCACATGTTTACAAAGATAATAGAAAACTTAGCCCATAGTGGATCAGACAAGAAGGGTAGGGGATGATGGATTAAACCAATATTCATGAGTAAGGCATTTAAAGGTCCTTGATCATTTAGCAGATTTCTCATGATTAGAAGTGAGATAAACAATGGGACAGCAATTGTAATGACAAAGATTGTACGCCACATTTTTTTGAATTTTAATCCCTTGGTGTTAATCAATAAAGCTAGAATAATCCCAAAGAAGAAGTTGGTTACTGTTGCAAAAACAGCCCAAATTAAGGTCCAGGATAGGACAGGAAAGAATGTTCCAGCCATACGACCAGTAAAAATATTTCTAAAGTTAGCAAATCCAACCCAATCAAATAAGGATTTTGGTGGTAAATGATTATGGTCGAAGTTAGTAAAGGCCAGACAAATCATATAGATAAGAGGTAAGACTGTAAAGAGTAAGACCCCAATTAAAGGAATAATCATTAAGGTAATATGGAAGCGACCATTTGCTAGTGTTTGAAAATCTTCTTTGAAAGTTGGAATCTTTTCTCCAGAATTTTTAATAATATAAAGATTACGAGCACTTTTCAGGTTACACCAGTAGATATAGCAGAAGATAGCGCAAAAAATCAGTGATGCTAGTCCAAAGATAAGCATTAGCATGGAATTATCACCATCTACCGCCACCTGGATTTTAATACCGTCAATGACTTTTGTTGTCATTCCTTGTGTCTGGCTACCTAGGGTAAATAAACCTGCGATAGCAGGAATAATCTGTGAAAAAAAGGAAATTACGAAAACAATTTCACTTAATAAGAAAAGTAAGCCCTTAACAAACTGTTTATTTGCAAGATTTGCAAAACCCATAATCAGAGCTGATAGCTTGATATCTATCCCTCCTTTTTTAAGGGCTTCTGACACAGTTACTTGTTGCTTCAAGTTTGTGTGAGTCATAAAAAATCTCCTTTGTCTAGGATTCATTAATTATCTCAAAAAATTAATGAGTAGTAATATAGAAATGTGTTACCTAAACCTTTAAGCTTTTAAAGGTTTAAGTAGCACTATGCTACATATAAGAAAAACAAGTAGGAGTGGAACTAAATCCTAAAAGTAAGGAACCTTAGTTCCACTCCCTTAAGGAAGAGAATCATCCTATGGAGCCATTAATTCTCACCAGTAACTTGCTTTTAAGTTTAAATTTATTTTGCGTTGGCAATATCTTTATCAAATTGTTTCAATTTGTTCAAGTAGTCGCTTTCTTTGATTTTACCATTGTAAGCATCACTTAAGATAGCAGCACTTTCAGTCCAGAATGTTGCCATTTGGCTAAGTTTTGGCATAACTACAGTGTAGTCTTTAGATGAACCCATTGTGATAACAGTTTTAGCAAGTTCATTTGATTGAACAGCTTCTGAAGCTTGAACGTCTTTGTTAGATGGAACAATGTTACGTGCTTTGAATTGTTTTTCTTGGCTTTCAGCATCAGTTAAATAAGATGCTAATTTGTAACTTGCAGCAATACGTTTTGTATCACCATTTGCTGGTGCTTGGTTAACAGCATAGAGTTTAACACCTAAGAAGGCTTTTTGTTGGACAGTTTCGCCACCAATAGTTACTTTTGGATAAACAGCAACCCCAAGTTTATCTTTACCAATGGCTTCTTGTGCAGCAGCATAATCCCATGGCCCTGATTCAAATGAAGCAACTGAGCCATCACCAAATTTAGACATAACATTGTTTGCATCTAAGCTAACAAAACCTTTATTATTTTTTTGGTCTGCAATCCATTTGAGAACAGCAACACCTTTTTCATTTCCCCAGTTAGTTCCTTTAGCGTCTTCACCATTTTCACCAAATAGGGTATTGCCAACAGACATAAATAATGGACCTGTCACATAGGAGTTAGCTTGTTTAAATGTTCCACCAAAGCTTGCTTTTTCTGTAATAGTTTCATATGAAGTAAGGTCTTCAGGACTTAATTTTTCTTTATTATAGTAAAGAACTTGTGATTCAATACCAAATGGGAAGGCATAGGTTTTACCCTTGTATTGCGCACCAACAATGGCTTGTTCTGTAGCTGTTTTAGCAATATCTTTTGAGTATTGTTCAGGAACTTCTTGGATAGTACCTGATTCTACAAGTTGTCCTAATTGGTCATGAGGAAGTGAGAATACGTCAGCAGCAGTACTTGCATCTTTTTTAATTTTTTCCTGTGCTTTAGGATCTTCTGATTCAACGACTTTAACCTTATAACCAGAATCTTTTTCAAACTTAGCTACTGTATCAGCATAAGATTTTTTTGCTCCAGTTGGAACCCATAATTTAATAGTTTTAGAGTCAGAAGCAGCAGATTCAGTTTTTTCTTTTGAACCGGAAGCACATCCTACTAAAAGTGTACTAGCAAGAGTTAAACTTGCTCCACCAACGATAATTTTTTGCCATGATTTCATAGCTATTTCCTCCTAAGAAATATTTTATACCTCTATTATGCAACCGTTTGCAGAAAAAGTCAATAGTTTTTTGATTTTTTTATTTAAATCGCTTAGAAATATAAATAGGAACCGCTATCAAAGAAAACATTGCTTTTTAAAAAGATAATTGTATAATAAAAAGGAATAAAGAAAAGTTTGATAGAGAACAAATTTTCTTAAAAACGGAGTTAATAATGGTAACAATAAAAGATGTGGCTTCTAAAGCTGGTGTAAATCCCTCTACTGTTAGTAGGGTATTAAAAGATAATCATTCTATTTCTCAGAAAACTAAAGAAAAAGTTAGAAGAGCTATGCAAGAGCTAGGTTATGTCCCCAATGTAGCAGCTCAAATGTTGGCTAGTGGCTTAACACAAAATATAGGTCTAGTATTCCCACCAATTACTTTTAAAGACAGGCTTAGTGAACCCTTCTTTATGCAGATCTTATCAACCATTACTAATGAAGCCAAGTCGCAACATTTTACAGTTTCAATAGCCACAGCTATGACAGTAGATGACTTAGAAGAACAAGTAAAGTTAATGCATCTGCAAAAGCGAGTAGATGGTTTTATTATTCTTTATTCAGAACAAAATGATCCCGTTAGAAAATACCTATTGACCAATAAAATCCCCTTTGTCATTGTGGGTGCCCCAGAAGGGGATGAAAATCAGATTACTTATATCGATAATGATAATCAATTAATGGCAAAGACAGCTGTCAATTATTTATATGAAAAAAGCCACCAGAAAATCTTATTCATTACAGATGATTTGGAATCAGAAGTCGCTTCAGAACGCTACATTGGTTACTTGAAAGGCTCTTTTAAACTTGGTTTA
Organism: Streptococcus didelphis DSM 15616; assembly: GCF_000380005.1. GTDB lineage: Bacteria > Bacillota > Bacilli > Lactobacillales > Streptococcaceae > Streptococcus > Streptococcus didelphis. The sequence continues at coordinate 694,655 of NZ_KB904188.1, read as the reverse complement.
GAGACAAAGCCCATGTTGCTTTTTGATCGTAGTGATCCAGTTGGAGTGGAAGAATTAATAAAAACGATTTTAAACTTTAAGGCAAGTGCCTTAATTGTGATAGGTGATATCATTTCTGTAAGAATAATGCAGCTTCTTTCTTATTATGGTTTGTCTATTCCAGATGATATTTCTTTGATAACATTTAATAATTCAACTTATTCAAAATTAATCCATCCTTACCTTACAACCTTTGATATTAATGTTGACAATTTAGGTAAGACCAGTTTTAAGCAACTCTTAGAAATTATTAATAGTAAAGATCATGCTTTGAGTCAGAAAATAATAGTCCCCTTCACCTTAAAAGTGAGAGAAAGTGTCAGGGATATTAGTAAATAATGAAAAGGTAGCATTTTCAAGAATGTTACTTTTTAGTATTGACTTACGCAAACGCTTGCGCTATAATTTTTTCATAGTCACAATAGACAAGGAGTATATTATGAATAACCGAGCAAGCGGTATACTAATGCATATTAGTTCCCTTCCTGGTGATTTTGGCATTGGAACTTTTGGTAAGTCTGCTTATGATTTTATTGATTTTTTAAGAGAATGTAAACAAACCTATTGGCAGATTTTACCACTCTCAACAACAAGTTTTGGCGATTCACCCTATCAGTCCTTTTCTGCAATAGCAGGTAATACACACTTTATAGATTTTGACTTGCTACTTAAGACGGGTTATTTAGAAAAAGAGGATTTTCAAGGTATTAACTTTGGTGCTAATCCTCAATCTGTTGATTACGCACAGATTTTTAAAAGTAGACGTCCAATTTTGGAAAAGGCTGTGCAGAATTTCTTAGTCAATCCAGATGGTAAAAATGAGCTAGAAGCTTTTGAAAAAAATGCCACTTGGTTAAGTGATTTTGCTGAGTTTATGGCGATTAAGGAATACTTCGGAAATAAAGCTTTGCAAGAATGGGATGACCTTTCAATTGTAAAAAGAGAAGCAGCTGCCCTAGAAGCCTACAGAGCTAAGTTAGCTGATAAAATCCTATATCATAAGGTATGTCAATATTTCTTTTATCAACAATGGCTTGAATTAAAACTTTATGCTAATGCAAATGGGATTCAAATTATTGGTGACATGCCAATTTATATTTCTGCTGATAGTGTTGAAGTCTGGACGATGCCGGAATTATTTAAGGTTGATGCTGATAAGAAACCTTTATACATAGCTGGTGTTCCAGCAGATGGCTTCAGTGAGGATGGTCAGCTATGGGGAAATCCTATCTATAACTGGGAAAATCATCAAAAGACTGGCTTTGCTTGGTGGATAGAACGTATTAAAGAAAGCTTTAAACTTTATGACAAGGTCAGAATTGATCACTTTAAAGGATTTTCTGATTTCTGGGAAATTCCTGGTGGCGATACAACTGCTAAAAATGGTCGCTGGTCATCTGCTCCCGGCTTTGACCTATTTGCTACTGTACGTGAGGAATTAGGTGAATTGCCAATTATAGCTGAAAATTTAGGCTACGTTGATGAAAGAGCAGAAAAGCTTTTAGCAGCTACTGGATTTCCTGGCATGAAAATTTTAGAATTTGGTTTATATGATCAAACAAGTCAGAGCCTTGACTTGCCACATCGCTACCATAAGAATTGTGTAGTTTACACAGGTACTCATGATAATGAGGTGGTTAATGGCTGGTATGAAAATTTAACTGTTAAACAGGCACGTTTTGTTGACAGCTACATTCATCGTTCTACCGAAGAGACGATTACAAAGGCTATGCTAAGAACCATCTTTGCTTCTGTTGGTGACATTGCTATTTTATGTATGCAAGACCTACTAGATAAAGATGCTGATAGTCGCATGAACATGCCAAATACAGTAGGTGGAAACTGGCAATGGCGAATGCTATCAGATGAGATAAAAGATAGCCATAAAGAGTACTTGATTCATTTAACAGAATTATATGGTCGAGCAAATAAGAACTAGATATGTAACGGATACATTTATTGAAAAGAGGATAGTATGACAACTTTTACAACTTTTACTGAGCAGCAGCTTGGTAAAAAGCTTACAGAAGCTACAAATCAAGAAATTTACTTATCATTATTAAGTTTCCTTAAAAGAGAGGCTAGTCAAAAAGCAAAGAATACTGCAAAATGTAAAGTATATTATATTTCAGCAGAATTTCTAATAGGGAAATTACTTTCTAATAACCTCATTAATCTTGGTATTTATAATGATATTAAGCAAGAGCTAGCACTTGCAGGGAAATCAATTGCTCAAATTGAGGATGTGGAATTAGAGCCATCTTTAGGTAACGGAGGACTTGGTCGCCTAGCTTCTTGCTTTATTGATTCCATGTCTACTTTGGGCATTAATGGCGAAGGAGTTGGTTTAAACTATCATTGTGGACTCTTCAAACAGGTTTTCAAAGACAATCTACAAAAAGCAGAGCCTAATTATTGGATCGAAGATAATTCTTGGCTTCTACCAACTGATATTTCCTATGATATCCCCTTTAAAAACTTTACCTTAAAGTCTCGTTTAGATAGAATCGATGTTTTGGGTTACAAGCGAGATAGTAAAAATTACCTCAATTTGTTTGATATAGAAGGAGTTGATTATGGACTTATCAAAGATGGGATTTCATTTGATAAATCAGAAATTAAAAAGAATTTAACGCTATTTCTTTATCCTGATGATTCTGATAAAAATGGGGAACTCCTTCGCATCTATCAACAATATTTCATGGTCTCTAATGCTGCTCAATTAGTAATTGATGAGGCTTTAGAACGTGGGTCAAATCTCCATGACTTAGCTGACTATGCTTATGTTCAAATTAATGATACCCATCCATCAATGGTTATTCCAGAACTGATACGTTTATTGACTGATAAGCATGGTATTGATTTCCAAGAAGCAGTATCCATTGTTAAACATATGGTCGGCTATACCAATCATACCATTCTAGCTGAAGCACTTGAAAAATGGCCTTTAGAATACCTAAATGAAGTTGTTCCTCATCTGGTAACAATTATTCAACAATTAAATGATCTAATAGCAGCAGAGGTTTCAGCACCAGGTTTACAAATTATTGATGATGAAAAACGTGTTCATATGGCACACATGGATATTCATTTTGCAACAAGTGTCAATGGTGTTGCTGCCCTACATACTGAAATCTTAAAAACTAGTGAATTAAAAGAATTTTATCAATTATATCCTGAAAAATTCAATAATAAGACAAATGGAATTACCTTCCGCCGCTGGTTAGAATTTGCCAACCAAGACTTGTCAGCCTACATTAAGGAATTGATTGGAGATGATTATCTAAAAGATGCAAGCAAGCTAGAAAAATTATTAGCCTTTGCAGAGGATAAAGCTGTGCATGCTAGACTAGCTGAAATCAAAAAGAATAATAAGTTGGCCTTAAAACGTTATCTAAAAGAAAATAAGGGCATTGATTTGGATGAAAATTCAATTATTGATACTCAAATCAAGCGTTTCCATGAATACAAGCGCCAACAAATGAATGCTTTATACGTTATCCATAAATACTTGGAAATAAAACAAGGCAAGCTTCCAAAACGGAAAATTACAGTCATCTTTGGTGGTAAGGCTGCACCAGCTTATGTCATTGCACAAGATATTATTCATCTTATCTTATGTTTATCAGAAATGATTAACAATGATCCAGATGTAAATCCTTATTTGAATGTCCATCTAGTAGAAAACTATAACGTGACAGTTGCAGAGCACCTTATCCCAGCCAGTGATATTTCTGAACAGATTTCTTTGGCTTCAAAAGAAGCATCTGGCACAGGGAATATGAAATTTATGTTAAATGGTGCCCTAACTCTTGGAACTATGGATGGTGCCAATGTAGAGATTGCTGATCTAGCAGGTCATGACAACATTTATACTTTTGGTAAGGATTCTGATACTATTATCAAACTTTATGAAGATGCTACTTATGTTTCTAAAGACTATTATGAGTCAGATTCAGCTATTAAAGCTGCTGTTGATTTTATTATTAGTCCCCAAATGCTTGCCATTGGGAATGGTGAGTGCTTGAACCGCCTTTATAAAGAACTTATTACTAAAGATTGGTTTATGACCTTAATAGACCTTGCAGACTATATTAAGGTTAAAGAAAAAATGCTTGCAGACTATGAGGATCAAGAGTTGTGGATGACAAAAGTAGTTCACAATATTGCTAAAGCAGGATTCTTCTCATCTGATAGAACTATTGAACAATATAACCAAGACATTTGGCATTCAACTGAAAAATAGCACATTAAAAAAGCTGGAAAATGTTCCAGCTTTTTTATAATAAACTTTTTTAAACAAGTTTATGAGATTAAGAGTTTAGTAATTGTAATATCCTCATTGGGGTAGTTTTTTTGTAAATGAGAGATGATAGCATCATAGAGTTCATTAATTCTAGCACGTTTTTCTGGAAATTCATGACCAACATAATGGAACTGACTCTCAATAATTAAAAACAATTGATGAAAGAGACCATTTACTTCCTCTAATTTATCCAATAGCCATTGGTCATCTTGAATAAAAGCTGGTAATTGATTGTCTTCTCCTAGCTGCGCATCAGGGACTGTTAAGGGGTAGGTCCCATATTCTAAACAAAGTTCATAGGTCATTTCAATCTCCTTTAGTCATCTTATAGGCTGGTTTTTTAAAATTTAGGATTGTAGTATTGGAGTTGGAGAGAATCAGCCACTGCTTGATTAGTAATCTTGCCTTGATAGGTATTTAAGGCAGTGCGTAGAGGAGAGCCTTTTGCTAGGGCATCTTCAAAAGTATTATTTGCTAGTGATAAAATATACTTGAGACTTGCATTTGTCAGAGCTAGTGTTGACGTTCTAGCTACAGCACCAGGCATATTTGCTACTGCATAATGAATGACACCATCAACTAAATAAGTAGGATTATCATGGCTTGTAACCTTGTTTGCTGTTTCAATAGTTCCACCCTGATCCACAGCTACGTCGATGACAACAGAACCTTTAGCCATGGTTGCAATCATTTCTTTGGTAACAAGTTTAGGAGCTCGTGCTCCAGGGATAAGAACAGCACCAATAACCAAGTCAGCCTCCTTGACACTCTTAGCAATATTAAGAGTGTTGGACATGAGAGTTTGGATTCTGCCTGAGAATTGATTATCTAATTCCACAAGACGTTGAGGATTAATATCTAAAATAGTGACACGTGCACCTAGTCCTAGAGCCATTTGGGCAGCATTCACACCAACATTACCTCCACCAATAATAACAACATGGCCTTTTTTAACACCTGGAACTCCACCAAGTAGAATACCAGACCCACCTTCTATTTTAGTGAGGTATTGGGCTCCTACTTGCACAGCCATACGACCTGCAACTTCACTCATAGGGTTTAATAAAGGTAAGGTTCCTTGATCCACCAAAGTTTCATAAGCTAAACCACTTATTTTGGACTCTAGTAAGGCTTGGGTTAGCTCTGGTGCCGGAGCAAGATGTAAATAAGTAAAGAGTATGAGGTCAGGTCTAAAATACTTATATTCTGATGGTAAGGGTTCTTTAACTTTTACTACTAGGTCAGCTTGCCAGACCTCTTTAGCTTCTTGTTTAATCATAGCCCCTTGCTCTTCATAATCTTGATCAGTAAAGCCTGATCCAAGCCCCGCCCCTGTTTCAATTAAGACTTCATGCTTATTCTCTACTAGGGCCAGTACACCAGCAGGAGTTATAGCTACGCGATTTTCATTGTTTTTAATCTCTTTAGGAATACCAATTTTCATCATTGAAACCTCCATTCTTTCTTTATTCTTTCACAAATAAAAAGGAACGTCAATTATTTGAGATATTGTAAAAAGATGCACAAGCTAATATTTTGCTTAAAGGTAAAGAGAGAAGATATAATAAAAAGAAAATCTGATAAAATAGGAGTTTTTATGTCTAAAAAAATAAGAGTTTTACTCTATTATAAATATGTTCCCATTGAAAATGCTGAGGAATATACGGCTAAACATTTAGCCTTTTGTAAATCAATTGGCCTCAAAGGACGGATCTTAATTGCTGATGAAGGTATTAATGGTACTGTTTCAGGTGATTATGAAACCACTCAAAAATACATGGACTGGGTTCATAGTGATGAGCGCTTTGCTGATCTTTGGTTTAAGATGGATGAAGAGGATGAACAAGCTTTCAAAAAAATGTTTGTACGTTATAAAAAAGAAATCGTCCATTTAGGTCTTGAAGATAATGATTTTGATAATGATGTTAATCCATTGGAACTTACAGGACAATACCTATCACCAAAAGAATTTAAAGAAGCGCTACTTGATGAAGATACAGTTGTATTAGATACTAGAAATGATTATGAATATGACCTAGGACACTTCCGTGGTGCTATTCGTCCTGACATCCGTAATTTCCGAGATCTTCCTCAATGGGTACGTGATAACAAAGATAAATTTATGGAAAAACGTGTTGTTGTCTACTGTACTGGTGGCGTTCGCTGTGAAAAATTCTCTGGTTGGATGGTCAAAGAAGGCTTCAAAGATGTAGGACAGCTTCATGGAGGTATCGCAACTTATGGCAAGGATCCTGAAGTCAAAGGAGAACTCTGGGATGGTGCTATGTATGTCTTTGACGAAAGAATAGCAGTGCCTATTAACCAGGTTGAACCTACCGTAATTGCAAGAGATTATTTTGATGGTGAGCCATGTGAACGTTATGTCAACTGTGCTAACCCATTTTGTAATAAACAAATTTTTGCCTCTGAAGAAAATGAAGCCAAATATGTCCGTGGCTGTTCACCAGAATGTCGTGCTCATGAACGTAATAGATATGTAGAAGAACATAAACTCTCTTATCAAGAATGGGCAGAACGTCTAGAAGCAATCGGGGAAAAACTTCCTGAATATCATACAGTTTAAAAGATTCGATTTCGGATCTTTTTTACTTTATAAGAAGGAAACTCTTAGCTTTAGGGTGGTTCAGAACTCCTTAAAAGATATTGGCTAATGTTAGAACTTATTATATAATGTAGAAAATAATAAAACATTCTAGCTTCAATTTAGGGGATTAAGATGATGACTTTTTATTTTAAAAGACCTCCACTTGTTATGTCGGGCTTGGTTCTTGGGATTCTTTCTTTGGGGAATTTACTAGGAAACTACAGTTTATTGCTTAATAATATTTTACTCATAGTAGCTAGTCTTTTCTATGTCTACTTATTAGCAGGTATGGTAAGGCACCCCTACCAGGTACTGGAAGAATTAAAGTCTCCTCTAGTAGCATCAGTCTTTCCAACCTTTTTTATGGCAGGAATGCTCTTTTCAGCACGCCTTATTAAGGATCTGTCATTTGAGTTAGGGCATTTCTTATGGCTAATCTTCTTTCTGGGAAATTGCTGTCTTATTTTATACTACCTGATTAGGTTTCTTATTCCTTTTTCTTGGAATCATGTTTTTCCTTCCTGGTCAGTACTTTTTGTGGGAATAGCAGTAGCAGCATTGACAGCGCCCTTTAGTCAACATGTTAAAATAGGCCAATTTATCTTTTTTGCCTGCCTTATTTTGACCTTCCTTGTTCTACCATTTATGACCTATAAAGCTTATTTTATAGGCTTAGAATCCTCACTTAAACCTAATATATCAACTTTTTGCGCCCCCTTATCCTTATTGTTAGCTTCTTATTTAGCAGCCTTCCCTGCACCAGATTCTAGACTAGTCATCTTTTTGACCCTAACGTCACAATTATTGTATTTTTTTGTGCTCTTTCAACTACCTGTTTTGATTAAAAGAGATTTTAATCCTGGATTTGCGGCTTTCACTTTTCCCTTTGTCATCAGTGCAACTTCTTTGAAGGGAGCTTTAACTTATCTAGGCTTAAGTAAGGGATTTGTTCTATTACTGATTTTTGAAATACTAGTGGCTACCTTATTAGTTGTTTATGTGACTTATTTATATGGCACTTTTTTGATAAGAAAAAAAGCGAAAGAATAATGTCTCTCGTTTTTATCTAATATACTATAGTTAAATTTAACGTGCTACGCGACGACGAGCAGCTTTTTTACGATTTTCTTCAATGAAGGCTTCTTTTTCTTCTTCAGGTTCGATAATGGTTTTTTTAACAGCAAATAAAGCGCCAGCAAGAGTAGCAGCAGTTGCAAATACACCAGTAGCTAATCCTTTAGCAAATGGATACTTCTTAGACATAACATTTCTCCGTTTCTATAGTGACATTATTAAGTGTTATCACTTCTTATGTTATAATATATGGTAACGAAAATGAAGTGAAATTTCAAGGAAAAGGTGTTTTTTAACGATTTTTCATATAGAAAGTTAATAAAACTTAGTAATGAATGTAAAAAATAAAATTGTTGTCATTGTGGGTCCAACAGCAGTTGGAAAAACATCGCTTGGTATTAAATTGGCTCAAGAGCTTAATGGAGAAATCATTTCTGGTGATAGTCAGCAGGTATATAAGGATTTAGATATAGGGACAGCTAAGGCAAATGAGCAGGAACAGGCTGCAGCAAAACATTATTTAATTGATATCAGACAGGTCACTGAAACCTATTCTGTTTATGATTTTGTCCAAGATGCCACAAGGGCTATTGAGGAGATTCTTGCAAAAGGCAAGGTGCCCATTATTGTGGGAGGAACTGGTCTTTACTTGCAAAGTCTTTTAGAAGGCTATCATCTAGGTGGTAATCTTGATCAAGAAGCTCTGCTTGATTATCGAAAAAAATTAGATAAACTTACTGACCAAGAATTGTATGCCAAACTCCTGGACAAGGAGCTTCAAGTAAAGCAAGTAAATAGACGTCGTGCTATTAGGGCTCTAGAATTAGCTCGTTTTGGTAAGGATTTGGAGAATAGAGACTTTCCCTACCAGAGTCTTGTTATTGGCCTTAATGATGACAGGCCAATCATCTACTATCGTATTAATCAAAGGGTAGACAAGATGTTAGAAGAGGGCTTGCTGGACGAGGCAAAATGGCTCTTTGAAAATTATCCTGATGCACAAGCAAGTAGGGGAATTGGCTACAAAGAATTGTTCCCTTATTTTAAAAGAGAAGCTTCGCTTGAAGAAGCTAGGGAAAAATTAAAACAAAACACAAGAAGATTTGCTAAAAGGCAGTTAACATGGTTTAAAAATAGGATGGCTCTAGATTTTTATACGATTAGTGATCCAGCTTACCCAAATAATATACTGCAAGAGGTTAAAAAATTTTTAGAGAAAGCCTAAGAAGGATTTTTTGTGCTCAAGTGAAAAAAGTATTTTTGTGATATAATGAGTGTTACGGAATCTGGGGGTAGAATATGTCAATGATAGATGTTAAAGAGAATCAAGAACGTGTTGTTTTAGTTGGAGTAGCTCTACAAAACACCGAAAATTTCGACATGTCTATGCAGGAATTGGCAAGTCTAGCCAAGACAGCAGGTGCCAATGTTTTAGAAAGTTTTAGCCAAAAGCGAGAAAAAGTTGATAGTAAAACCTTCATTGGTTCTGGGAAACTTGAAGAATTAAAGGCTATTATTGATAGTCAAGAAGTCGATACTGTTATTGTTAATAATAGATTAACAGCACGTCAAAATACGAATTTAGAAGCAGAATTAGGAATAAAAGTAATTGATAGAATGCAATTAATCCTTGATATCTTTGCTATGCGTGCAAGAAGTCACGAAGGAAAATTACAGGTCCATCTGGCCCAATTAAAATACATGTTGCCAAGATTAGTTGGACAAGGGGTAATGCTTAGTCGTCAAGCAGGTGGGATTGGAAGTAGAGGTCCTGGGGAAAGTCAGCTCGAGTTAAATAGACGTTCAATTAGAAATCAAATTACAGATATTGAAAAACAGATAGCTCTTGTGGAAAAAAATAGACAAACGCTAAGAAATAAAAGGGTTGATTCTGACACCTTCAAAATAGGCTTAATAGGCTATACAAATGCTGGCAAGTCAACTATTATGAATGTCTTAACAGATAAAAGCCAGTATGAAGCTGATGAGCTTTTTGCCACCTTAGATGCCACTACCAAACAAATTTATTTACAAAATCAATTTCAGGCCACTTTAACAGATACAGTTGGTTTTATACAGGATTTACCAACAGAATTAGTAGCAGCCTTTAAATCAACTTTGGAAGAAAGTCGCCATGTTGATCTTCTTTTGCATGTTATAGATGCTAGTGACCCCAATCATTTGGAACATGAAAAGGTAGTTTTAGACATCTTAAAAGAATTAGATATGTTAGATATCCCTCGCTTATCTATTTATAATAAAATGGATCTTAGTCCTAACCTTAAAGCTACTGCCTTTCCTAATGTCAGAATCTCTGCTAAAAGTAAGGATAGTGCTGCTTTATTGCGACGCCTTATTATTGATTGTATTCGGGATATTTATCAACCTTTTTCAGTTAAAGTGAGTCAAGATAAGATTTATAAATTATATGACTTAAATAAGGTGGCCTTACTTGATACGTATACCTTTGATCAAGAAATTGAAGAAGTTTCAGGCTATATTGCTAGTAAGAATAAGTGGAGATTAGAAGAATTATATGACTAATTATATCGATTTAGCTCTAGAGTATGGGGGTTTTACAAGCCTTGATGCAAACTATTTAAAGACTTGTTTACAAGGTTTAGATCACAGTCAAAAACTTAAAGTAATTACCCCACCTCCAAGTGTTATCAATGCTTATTTTGCAGAAATCTATCAAAAACAATCCCCAAAAGCTGCAACAGATTATTTTTTCAATTTATCTCAGGCCTTGGAACTGACTGTGAAAGAACCTGATTTCAAGAAGGAAGAAAAACCCTTTATAAGACTTAATATTGCTGGCAAGTCATATGGTTTTGCTTATGAAGGAAAAAAAGAGCTTGCTCTTGTATTTTCTGAGAAGGAAGAAGGTTTTACAGAATTATTTTTATTTGAATTAGTAAAAATTTTCCCTCATTATCTTGCTTGGCTTGAAGATGGTAAACTTAAAATGCAAGCTCATTTACTAGATAGTTCTAATGCAGAAGAAGTCGTTTTAGAAGGAAGCTTATTAACAAAAGCCTTTCAACTGGATAATGGATGGACAGTAATAAGTGGCTACAATGCAGAAGAAGTCTTAGAGCTTGGACAAAGCTTTTCAGGAGAGAAATATTATGGTTTTGAGCAAAGAGAATTCAAATTATATATAAACAATTAGAAAGTACAGGATGTATGGAAATACAATTTTTAGGAACTGGAGCTGGACAGCCAGCTAAACAGAGAAATGTTTCAAGTTTGGCCTTAAAACTCTTAGATGAAATCAATGAGGTTTGGCTCTTTGACTGTGGTGAAGGAACGCAAAGACAGATACTGGAAACAACCATTAAACCACGTAAAATTAAAAAGATTTTTATTACCCATTTACATGGGGATCATATTTTTGGTTTACCTGGTTTTTTATCTAGCCGCTCTTTTCAGGCTAGTGATGAACAAACGGACTTGGAAATTTATGGACCAGTAGGTATAAAAACTTTCGTAGAGACTAGCTTAAAGGTCTCAGGCTCCAAGATACCTTATCACATTCATTATTTTGAATTCGATGAAAATAGTCTTGGTAAAATTATGGAGACAGACAAGTTTACAGTCTATGGTCAAAAACTAGCCCATACTATATTTTGTATTGGTTATAGGGTTGTTCAAAAAGACCTTGAAGGAACTTTAGATGCAGAAGCCCTTAGGGCAGTAGGACTTCCTTTTGGCCCTCTTTTTGGTAAGGTGAAAAATGGTCAAGATGTTGAATTAGCTGATGGCCGTAAGATTATTGCAAAAGATTTTATTTCAGCACCTAAAAAAGGAAAAATTATTACAATTATTGGCGATACACGAAAGACAATGGCTAGTCAAAAATTAGCACAAGATGCTGATGTCTTAGTGCATGAATCGACCTACGGCAAGGGTGATGAGCGGATAGCAAAAAATCATGGGCATTCAACAAACATGCAGGCAGCACAAATTGCTCGAGATGCGAATGTTAAATGCTTGTTACTTAACCATGTTTCAGCACGCTTTTTGGGACGTGACTGTAGACAAATGGAAAAAGATGCTTCAACTATATTTAGTAATGTTAAAATTGTTAGAGATTTCGAGGAAGTGAGTATTTAATGTCACAACGTAATATCCTAATTACAGGAGCCTCTGGTGGATTAGCGGAGGCTATGATAAAACAATTACCTCAGGAAGATTTCTTAATCCTCCTTGGGAGAAACAAAGAAAAGTTAGAAAAACTTTATAGCTTTCATCAGAAAAAAGTCTGTTTGGCAATAGATATAAAAGATAGTCAGGCTATCCAAGAACTTGTTGAAAAACTTTGGCAAACTTATGGGAAAATTGATATTTTAATTAATAATGCAGGCTTTGGTACCTTTAAAAATGCCCATGAATTTTCCAACACTGAGATTGAAGAAATGTTTCAAGTCAACAGTCTTGCCAGCATTCACTTTGCTCGTTTACTAGGACAAAAAATGGCGACTATTGGTAAGGGGCATATTATTAATATTGTTTCCATGGCTGGATTAATCGCATCAGCAAAATCAAGTATTTATTCTGCTACTAAATTTGCGGTCATTGGCTTTTCAAATGCCCTACGTTTAGAATTAGCTGATAGCCAGGTCTTTGTGACAACAGTAAACCCTGGTCCTATAGACACTCATTTCTTTGACCAAGCAGATCCATCTGGTGCTTACCTTAAAAGTGTTGAAAAATTTAGCTTAAAGCCAGAAGAAGTAGCAAAGAGAATCATAGCTATCCTTGGTAAAAATAAGCGTGATTTAAATATGCCGTTGGCTCTAGCCTGTGCTCATAAATGTTACATACTTTTTCCTAGAATTTCTGATTATCTTGCAAGAAAGGTTTTTAATTATAAATGATAAAGCCTAAATATGAATGGAAAATAAATGACAAGAAGCCAGATGATGGCTTCTTTAAGCTAGCTGAGAAAAAAGGACTAGATCACCTAACAGCAGAACTCTTATTTGCCCGTAATATAAGAGATGAAAAGCATCTAGATGATTTTTTAACCACTGATTTATCAACTTTGCATGATCCTTATTTGTTAAATGATATGGAAAAATCAGTTGGCAGAATACGTCAAGCCATTGAAAATGGGGAGCAAATCCTCATCTATGGTGATTATGATGCTGATGGTATGACAGCTGCTAGTATTGTCAAAGAGACCCTTGAAATGATAGGTGCAGAAGCTTTGGTTTATTTACCTAATCGTTTTACAGATGGCTATGGTCCTAATCTAAGTGTTTATAAATATTTTATTGAACAAAATAACGTTTCCTTAATTATAACTGTTGATAACGGTGTTTCTGGCCATGAAGCAATTGCTTATGCTCAGAGTGTGGGAGTAGATGTTATTGTCACAGATCATCATAGCTTACCTGAATATTTACCAGAAGCTTATGCCATTATTCATCCAGAACATCCTGACGCTAATTATCCCTTTAAACACCTAGCAGGTTGTGGTGTGGCCTTTAAACTAGCTTGTGCCTTACTAGAAGGTATTCCCACTGAATTTTTAGATTTAGTCTCTATTGGGACAATTGCTGATATGGTCAGCTTACAGGATGAAAATCGAATCCTTGTTAAAAATGGCTTACAGGTGTTGAAAAATACAGAACGACTAGGTTTACAAGAGCTAATGGGACTTGGACAGGTTGATTATGACCAATTTAATGAGGATGTAGTTGGCTTTAAACTAGCCCCTCAATTGAATGCCCTTGGCCGTTTAGATGATCCAAATCCTGCTATAGAATTATTAACAGGCTTTGATGAAGAAGAAGCTGCTAATATTGCTCAATTTATTAATGAAAAAAATGAAGAACGCAAGAACCTGGTTCAAAATATTTTTGATCAAGCCATAAAAATGGTAGATCCTCAAAAACCCATTCAGATCCTAGCAAAAGAAGGTTGGCATCCAGGAGTTTTAGGAATAGTAGCTGGTCGTATCATGGAAGAGCTTAGTCAACCAGTCATTGTCTTAGCTATTGAAAAAGATTATGCTAAAGGGTCTGCAAGAAGTATTGATGCTGTTAATATTTTTAAGGCCTTGACCAGTCAAAAAGCATTATTAAGTGCCTTTGGAGGACATGCTGGTGCAGCTGGAATGACCTTGCCTAGAGAGAATCTTGAAAAGCTTTCTGATAATTTATGTCAATACTTAATAGATAGTGGTATTGATCTTAGTCAAAAAAATAGCTTGCAGATTGATGATGACTTAAGGCTTGACCAATTAAAGCTAGAAACTCTCAAAAATCTTGACTTCTTATCGCCATTTGGTATGGATAATAAGAAACCGGTTTTTCGTATTAAAGAATTCAAGCTTGTTCAAGCTCGGTTACTAGGCCAAGATAAAAAGCATTTAAAATTTAGAATTACAAAAGATGGCTTTGAAACAGATGTACTTGCTTTTAACAAGGGTTACCTTTTCCAAGAATTTCAACAGGCTAAGGGATTAGAATTAGCCGTTACCTTGTCTCTTAATTCTTGGAATGGAAAAATAAGCCTGCAATTAATGTTGGTCGATGCAAGAGTTGAAGGTCTTCAACTCTTTGATATGAGAGCTAGAAATGCTCAAATACCTGAGGGCCTCCCAGATATTTTTGAAGATCAGACAAGTAGCGAAGTTCTTATTGATAAGATTCCAGAAAATATCCAGGACTTAAAAGACCAGTTAATCTCCCGAGATCTAAAAGCTATTTATTTTAAAAATAGGATTGAAAACCCTTATTACTTATCTGGTTATGGTAGTAAGGAGCAGTTTGCAAGACTCTACAAAACCATCTATCAGTTTCCAGAATTTGATATTCGTTTTAAGTTGGAAGAATTAAGTGATTATTTGAAGATAGAAAAAATACTCCTCATTAAGATGATTCAAATTTTTGAGGAATTACATTTTGTGACAATATCGAATGGTCTCGTGACGGTTAATAAAGAGGCAGCCAAGAGAGATATTTCTGAGAGTACTATCTATCAAGATCTAAAAGCCTTGATAAAAGTACAAGAAATTATGGCTTTAGCTACCCCTCAAGAAATTTATAACTATTTATGTCATTTGTAGAAGAATGCAAGACACTTTCTTTTACTTAAAAAACGATGTGGTAAGAGCAAGGATTAAGAGGACTTTAATTTACGAAACTATTTTTTCGTGATATAATGAAGAGTATTTTAATTTTGGCCTTTGCCACTAGAAAGATTTTAATTTTATTATGGATTTAACAAATTATATTGCATCAATTGAGGATTATCCCAAAGCAGGCGTAACCTTTCGTGATATTTCACCTTTAATGGCTGATGGAAAAGCTTACAATTATGCTATTCGTGAAATTGCACACTACGCTTGGGATAAAGAAATTGATATGATAGTAGGGCCTGAAGCGCGTGGTTTTATTATTGGCTGTCCAGTAGCTGTAGAACTTGGGATAGGGTTTGCACCAGTTCGTAAGCCAGGGAAATTACCACGTGAAGTGGTATCAGCTGATTATGAAAAAGAATATGGTTTAGATACTTTAACCATGCATTCTGATGCTATTAAGCCAGGTCAACGTGTGCTCATTGTAGATGACTTACTAGCCACAGGTGGAACTGTTAAAGCTACAATTGAAATGGTTGAAAAACTAGGTGGAATAGTTGCAGGCTGTGCATTTCTCATTGAATTAGATGGACTAAATGGTCGTGAGGCTCTGGGTGGTATTGACTATAAGGTTTTGATGCATTTCCCAGGATAATACAAGAAAAGAAACTGATATAAAAAGAGGATTTACTTTTTTATCAGCTATGATAAGAGGGATTATGAGCTTTTTAGAACATTATAAGTCAGGCAACTTGGTTTATCCCAGTGCCTTACTTTTTCATTTTAAGGATATTTTTTCAAATACAGATGATTTTTTGGTCTGGCAGTTTTTTTATTTGCAAAATACAACAAGAAGTGATGAATTGGCTCCCAGTCAGATTGCCAGTGCACTAGGAAAAACGGTAGCTGAAGTTAACCGATCCATATCTAATTTAACTAGTCAAGAATTACTTGATATGAAAACAATCAAGGTAGCTGATGAGATTGAAACAATCATTGATGCAAGTCCAGTTTTGGAAAAGTTAGATCTCTTATTAGCTCGTTCTCAGCAAGCTGAGAGTGATGAGGCTAGCCAGCCTAATCAATTCAAAAAAATCGTTGATGAATTTGAACGTGAATTGGGACGTTTCCTTAGTCCTTTTGAATTAGAAGATTTAGAAAAAACACTAAATGAAGACCATACAGATGTTGAACTAATCAGAGAAGCTCTGAAAGAAGCTGTTTTTAATGGCAAAACCAATTGGAAATATATTCAGGCTATTCTCAGAAACTGGCGTAAAGAAGGTATTACCAATAGTTATCAAATTGAAGAAAGAAGACAAGCACATAAAGAGGCTAGTCAATCACAAGTGACCCTTTCAGATGACTTTTTGGCAGCCATGGATCTTTGGAGTGACTAATGAGAATAGGTAAGCAAAGACTAGCAAAAGTCCTGACCATCATTGGACAAATGTTTCCAGAAGCTAAGGGGGAGCTTGAGTGGGATACTCCTTTTCATCTTCTGATTGCAGTCATTCTATCTGCTCAGACAACAGATAAGGCTGTTAATAAAATAACACCTATGCTTTGGGCAAAATATCCCCAGATTGAAGATTTAGCTCAGGCTAATCTTGTCGATTTGGAAAATTCTTTAAGGACTATAGGCTTGTATAAAAACAAGGCTAAAAACATCTTAAAAACAGCTAATCTTATTTTGGATAAATTTAATGGGCAGGTTCCAAAAACCCATGCAGAATTAGAAAGTTTGCCAGGAGTTGGACGAAAAACAGCCAATGTCGTTTTAGCAGAAGTTTATGGCATTCCATCAATTGCTGTTGACACCCATGTTTCTCGGGTCTCTAAAAGGTTAAATATTTCGGCTCCAGATGCAGATGTAGCTGAGATTGAAAGAGATTTAATGGCTAAAATTCCTAAAAAAGACTGGATAATAACCCATCACAGATTAATATTTTTTGGGAGATATCATTGCTTAGCCAAAAATCCTAAATGTTCTATATGTCCTCTTCAGAAATATTGCAAATATTATAAAGACACTATTGCACCTCAGAAAGCTAAATAAGCTTTCTTTTTTTATAGCCTTACTTTTGTTATAATGTAACAAGGAATGTATAGAAAGATTAGATAATGGAAATTAATATATCAAACCGTTTAAGAAATGTTGCTGATTTTGTTCCCCAAAATAGTAAGCTTTTAGATGTGGGTAGTGACCATGCTTACTTACCTATTTTTTTGGTAGAAAATAAAAAAATACAAAGAGCGATTGCTGGAGAGGTTGTAAGAGGCCCTTATGAATCAGCTCAAAAAAATGTTAAGGAAGCCTCTTTAGAAGGTAATATAGAGGTACGACTCGCAAATGGCTTAGCTGCTTTTGATCTTGAAGATAAGATTGATGTAATTACCATCTGTGGTATGGGTGGCCGATTAATTGCTGAGATTTTAGAAGCTGGCAAGGACAAGCTATCAGGAGTTAAACGATTGATTTTACAAGCTAATAATAGAGAAGATGATTTGAGAAATTGGCTAGTAAAAAATCAGTTTTGTCTTGTGGCTGAAAAGATAATCACTGAAAACAATAAATATTATGAAATTATTGTTGCTGAACATGGACAAGCTAGCTTAAGTAAGGAAGCTTTGCGTTTTGGTCCCTTTTTACTTAGAGAAAAATCACCTGACTTTGTAGGTAAATGGCAAAGAGAGCTAGCTAAGCTAGACTATGCTCTTTCTTGTATACCAGCTACTAATACTTCAGATAGCGCTACCATAAAACAAAAAATAGAGAAAATCAAGGAGATTTTAGGAAATGAAAGCAAGTCAAGTCATTCAAGCATATGAAAACTACTGTCCTCCAGAGTTGTCCATGAAAGGAGATGTTGTTGGTCTGCAAGTGGGAACTTTGGATAAGGACATTAAAAGGGTTATGGTTACCTTAGATGTTCGTGAACAAACTGTTCAAGAAGCTATTGCCAAAAAAGTAGATCTCATTATCACAAAACATGCCCCAATTTTTAAGGGAATAAAAGATTTAGTTTCAAGTCCTCAAAGAGACATTCTCCTTGAACTGGTCAAACATGATATTGCTGTTTATGTTAGCCATACTAATATTGATGTCCTACCTAATGGCCTCAATGATTGGTTTTGCCAAGAATTAGGAATCACTGACACAAGCTACTTAAGTGAAACACAAGAAGGTTTTGGCATAGGCCGAATAGGAACTATTCCTAAACAAAGCTTAGAAAGCTTTGCTTTAAAAATAAAAGAAAGCTTTAAGCTAGATGCTATTCGTTTAGTACGATATCAGTCTGACAATCCGGAAATCTCGCAAGTAGCTATTTGTGGTGGCAGTGGGGGAGAATTTTACAAGGATGCACTAGCAAAAGGAGCTCAGCTTTATATTACAGGTGATATTTATTATCATACTGCTCAGGAAATGCTGACAGAAGGTCTTTTAGCAATTGATCCTGGTCACCATATCGAGGCATTATTTATTGAAAAACTTAGTCAAAAGTTACATGATTGGAAGCTTGCAAATCACTGGGAAATTGATATTATTGCAAGTCAGGCTTCAACCAATCCTTTTAGTCACCTTTAAGGAGACTAAATTATGAATGAGTGGTTATTTAGTCAGAATGTTGTTCTCCTAGCATTTTTTGCAGGTATTTTCACTTGGTTTTGTACTATTTGAGGAGCAGCCATAGTTTTCTTTTTTAAAGAAATTAGCCGAAAGTTATTGGATATTATGATGGGTTTTGCCGCAGGAGTAATGATTGCGGCTTCCTTTTGGTCACTTCTAGCTCCTTCCTTTGATTATGCTAAGGTGACTTATGGCAAGTGGTCATGGGTACCAGCACTAGTGGGATTTTTATTTGGTGGCTTGTTTTTACGGCTTATTGATGCTATTGTGCCACACTTGCATTTAGATAAGGATATTGATGAAACTGAAGGTATCCAGCCCCAAAAGAAATTATCCAAAACAGCTTTGCTATTTTTAGCAATAACCATTCATAATATCCCTGAGGGATTAGCAGTGGGTGTAACCTTTGGAGCACTTTCACATAGTGGTTTTTCAAGGCTGGCATTTCTTGGAGTAATGAGTCTAGCCCTAGGAATTGGTTTGCAAAATATCCCAGAAGGTGCTGCCTTATCCATTCCGATAAGAGCAGATGGTAAGTTATGCTTAAAAGGTTTTTATTGGGGAGCTATGCCTGCTATAGTTGAGCCAATAGGTGCAGTTTTAGGAGCCGCATTAGTTTTAAGTATGTTACCCATTCTTCCTTATGCCCTATCTTTTGCCGCTGGAGCAATGATATTTGTTGTTGTAGAAGAATTAATACTGGAATCACAAACAAATGGTAATACAGATTTAGCAACCTCAGGACTTATGCTAGGATTTGTTTTGATGATGGTTATGAATGTACCACTCGGTTAAGAAAGGCCAAACAAGAAGATGAAAGTTGCGATTATAGGGGCAGGCATTGTTGGTTCAACAGCCGCCTATTATTTACGAAAAAATGAAATAGAAGATGTTACCATTTTTGATTATGGTAAGGGTCAGGCTACAAAGGCTGCTGCAGGAATTATTTGTCCCTGGTTTTCAAAGAGAAGAAATAAAGCCTGGTATCGCTTAGCCAGTCAAGGAGCTGACTTTTATCAGAAATTAATCTTAAATTTATCAGAAGATGGATTTGATACCTCTTTTTATCGTCAAAATGGTGTCTTTTTACTGAAAAAAGATGAAAATAAATTATCAGAGCTCTATGAATTAGCCCATCAACGAAGACACATATCACCTATGATTGGACATTTAAAAAGGATAGATAAGCAAGAAGCAAATCTTTCATTTGCAGGAATCGAAGGTTTTTCAGAAAGTTTATATGCTTCAGGTGCTGCTTGTGTAGATGGCAAGAAGCTCTGTCAAACCTTATTAGCAGCAGCAAATTATCCCTTGATAAATAAATGGGTCGACCTTACCTTAAATAAGAATTTCTTTAGAATTGACAATCAAGATTTTGATACCCTTATTCTGGCAAGTGGTGCTTGGTTAAAGGATATTTTAGATCCTTTAGACTATGATGTTGATATCAGACCTCAAAAGGGGCAACTAATTGATTTGACCATAGATGGCCTTCAATCAGAGAATTTTCCTGTTCTGATGCCAGAAGGTGAACTTGATATTATTCCTTTTGAAGATGGTCGTATTTCAGTAGGAGCAAGCCATGAAAATGATATGGGGTTTGATCTAAGTGCAGATTCTGATATTTTAAATCAATTACAAGCTACAGCTAGTACCTATTTTCCAAGACTAAAAGAGGCTCAAAAGAGGAGTTGCCGAATTGGAACAAGGGCTTATACTAAGGATTTTTCTCCCTTTTATGGGCAAGTACCAGATTTAGCAAATTGTTATACAGCAAGTGGCTTGGGTTCATCTGGTTTGACGGTAGGTCCCTTGATTGGGTTTGAGTTGGTGTCTTTACTTTTAAACCAAGACTTGCAGATGGATCCCAAAGATTATCCTGTGCAAGACTATATTAAACAGAGTAAGAAGTGACATCATAAGTAAAAAGTGATAAAATAAACAAGATATAACAGAATAGGAGATTATCTATGAAAGGTATTATTCTTGCTGGAGGTTCTGGAACACGCTTGTATCCATTAACTCGAGCTGCCTCTAAACAATTGATGCCCATTTATGACAAGCCAATGATTTATTATCCATTATCCACTCTTATGTTGGCAGGCATAAAAGACATTTTAGTTATTTCAACACCACAGGATCTTCCTCGCTTTAGTGAGCTATTAGGTGATGGTTCTGAATTTGGAATTAACTTATCTTATGCTGAGCAGCCTAGTCCTGATGGACTAGCACAAGCCTTTATTATTGGTGAAGAATTTATTGGAGACGATAATGTGGCACTTATTTTGGGAGATAATATCTACCATGGTAACGGCTTAACACAGATGCTTCAAAAAGCAGCTTCCAAAGAAAAGGGAGCAACTGTCTTTGGCTATCAAGTTAAGGATCCTGAACGTTTTGGAGTTGTCGAATTTGATGACAATATGAATGCTATTTCTATAGAGGAAAAACCTAGCTTACCAAAATCAAACTTTGCGGTAACAGGTCTTTATTTCTATGATAATGATGTTGTTGAAATTGCCAAAAATATTAAACCTAGCGAACGTGGAGAATTAGAAATCACCGATGTTAATAAGGCTTATTTAGAGCGTGGTGATTTATCTGTTGAACTAATGGGACGTGGCTTTGCTTGGTTAGATACAGGGACACACGAAAGCCTTTTAGAAGCAGCTCAATACATTGAAACGGTTCAGCGTTTGCAAAATGCCCAGGTTGCTAACCTTGAAGAAATTGCTTATCGCATGGGCTATATTACAAAAGATGATGTCTATAAACTTGCCCAATCATTGAAAAAAAATGAGTATGGTCAATACTTATTGAGATTAATTGGAGAAGCCTAATGTCAGAACAATTTTTTGGTAAAGAATTAGCTGCTCGTCCAATTGATGCTATTCCTGGTTTAATTGAATTTGATATTCCAGTTCACGGAGATAATCGTGGCTGGTTTAAAGAAAATTTCCAGAAAGAAAAAATGCTGCCACTGGGTTTTCCGGAAAGTTTTTTTGCAGAAGGAAAATTACAAAACAATGTCTCTTTTTCTCGTAAGCATGTCTTACGGGGCCTTCATGCAGAGCCTTGGGATAAATATATCTCAGTAGCCGATAGAGGAAAAGTTCTAGGATCATGGGTTGATCTTAGAGAAGGTGACAGTTTTGGAAATATCTATCAAACTGTTATTGATGCAAGTAAGGGAATCTTTGTACCTCGTGGTGTTGCTAATGGTTTTCAGGTTTTATCAGAATTTGTTTCATATAGCTATTTAGTGAACGACTATTGGGCACTAGAATTAAAACCTAAATATGCCTTTGTGAACTATGCTGATGAGAGCCTTGGTCTTAAATGGGAAAACTTAAATCAAGCAGAAGTTTCTGAAGCAGATAAAAATCATCCTATGTTAAAGGATGTTAAGCCCTTATCTAAAAAAGACCTTTAGACGTAATTGTCTAGGAGATAAGAAGCCTTATCATATGTCAAAGAATCCCTAAGTTATTAGAATATATAAGGATAAAAATAATTACTTAAAACAGGTTTTAGGAGAATAATAATTCATGTCTGAATTTAAAAATATTATCGTCACTGGTGGAGCTGGTTTTATTGGTTCAAACTTTGTCCACTACGTTTACAATAATCACCCAGATGTTCATGTAACTGTTCTTGACAAGCTTACTTACGCTGGGAACAAAGCAAATATTGAGGAAATTTTAGGAGACCGTGTTGAACTTGTTGTTGGAGATATTGCTGACGCTGAGTTAGTAAACAAATTGGCGGCAAAAGCAGATGCTATCGTTCACTATGCTGCAGAAAGCCACAACGATAATTCACTTACTGATCCAAGTCCTTTTATCCATACCAACTTTATTGGAACATATACCTTATTAGAAGCAGCTCGCAAATATGATATCCGTTTCCACCATGTTTCTACAGATGAAGTGTATGGAGATCTTCCTTTACGTGAGGATTTACCAGGACATGGCGAAGGTGAAGGTGAAAAATTCACAGCAGAAACAAAATACAATCCTTCATCACCTTATTCATCAACCAAAGCTGCCTCAGACTTAATTGTTAAAGCCTGGGTACGTTCATTTGGAGTACAAGCAACAATTTCTAATTGTTCAAATAATTATGGTCCCTACCAACACATTGAAAAATTCATTCCACGTCAAATTACCAATATCTTATCTGGTATTAAACCAAAACTTTATGGTGAAGGCAAGAATGTTCGGGATTGGATTCATACCAATGACCATTCAACAGGTGTTTGGGCTATCTTGACAAAAGGCCGTATTGGTGAAACCTATTTGATTGGTGCTGATGGAGAAAAAAATAACAAAGAAGTTCTTGAACTGATTCTTGAAAAAATGGGTCAGGCTAAAGATGCTTATGACCATGTGACTGATAGAGCAGGACATGATCTTCGTTATGCTATTGATTCAACTAAACTTCATGAAGAATTAGGTTGGACACCAGAGTTTACAGACTTTGAGGCTGGTTTAGAAGATACTATCAAATGGTACACAGACCATGAAGACTGGTGGAAAGCCGAAAAAGAAGCTGTTGAGGCAAAATATGCCAAGACACAAGAAGTTATTAAAAAGTAACAATTTTATATACTTTGTAATCTTATAATGAGATAACTTGTTAAAAATATGAATAAAGGATTTAGCTAAGTCACTGATAGAGCTAAATCCTTTTAATATTAGGATTTTATTTTTGTAACAAATGGTCTTAAGAAATAGTCTTTATAAGAAAGCGAAGGCTAATTACCTTATTATAAATTTATACAAGAATTTCAAGCTATAAAATGATAGCTTATTTAAATAAGATTGGTATAATAGAAATAAATAAAGAAAAGGAAGTATAAGTATGACTAAATTAGCTACTATATGTTATATAGATGATGGTAAGGCACTCCTCTTACTCCACCGCAATAAAAAAGAAAATGATGTTCACCAAGGTAAATGGATTGCCGTGGGAGGAAAACTTGAAAAAGGTGAAAGTCCCGAAGAATGTGCTATTCGAGAAATTTATGAAGAAACCCATTTAAAAGTTCATAAGATGGAGATGAAAGGGATTATTAGCTTTCCTGAATTCACACCAGGTCATGACTGGTATACCTATGTTTTTAGGGTTACAGAGTTTTCAGGACAATTAATCAGTGATCTGGACTCAAGAGAGGGCAGCCTGGAATGGGTCCCTTATCAAGAGGTTTTAAACAAGCCTACCTGGGAAGGTGATTATGATATTTTAAGGTGGATATTAGATAAAACTCCTTTTTTCTCAGCTAAATTTTCTTATGATAAAAATGGTAAGTTGCTAGAAAAAGACCATATATTTTACGAATAACTAATTACAGACAAGGCTTAAGTGAGGAATAATTTTTAATGATAATAAAAAACAATGACAAGCAACATTCACAAAGTTTATTTTACAAATGGATTTTAAACAATAAATCAGTGGTTATAGTGATGGTTTTATTACTGCTATTTTTAACGATTCTTGTCTTTTCAAAGATAGCCTTTCTTTTAGAGCCTGTTCTTGCATTTTTAACTATATTAATGTTGCCTTTAGTGATTTCAACAATTCTATATTATTTAACTAAACCCTTAGTTGATTTTATTGAAAAATTAGGTCCAAATCGAACAAGTTCTATTTTTATAGTCTTTGCCTTAATTATTTGCCTCTTGGTCTGGGTTTTTTCTGGTCTATTTCCTATGATCAGTAAACAACTTACCACCTTCTTATCAGATTTACCAAGGTATGTGGGAATCGTTAATAAAGAAATGAATAAGTTGTTAGATAGTCAATGGCTTATCAGCTATCAGTCAGAATTAAAAGATATGCTGACAAATATTAGTAAAAAAGCCCTTGATTATTCTGAGAGCATCTCAAAAAATGCTATTAATTGGGCGGGCTCATTTGCCAGTGCCATTGCTAGAATAGCAGTTTCCATTATTGTCTCTCCCTTCATTCTTTTTTACTTCTTACGAGATAGTGGAAAAATGAAAGATGGTCTAGTCAATGTCTTGCCAAATGGTTTACGAATTCCTATTTCAAGAGTCTTAGGAGATATTAACAAACAACTTTCTGGCTATGTCCAAGGTCAAGTGACTGTAGCGATTATTGTTGGTTTTATGTTTGCTATCTTCTTTAGCCTTATTAATTTAAAGTATGCCATCACCTTTGCTATCGTGGCCGGAGTTCTCAATATGGTACCTTACTTAGGTAGCTTTTTAGCTATGATTCCAGTCCTTATTATGGCTTCAGTACAGGGACCCTTGATGCTCGTTAAGGTTTTAATTGTGTTTACTGTCGAGCAAACAGTAGAAGGACGTTTTGTTACTCCGCTTGTTTTAGGTAATAAGCTAAGCATCCATCCCATTACCATTATGTTCTTATTATTAACGGCAGGTTCAATGTTTGGTGTCTGGGGTGTCTTCTTGATTATCCCTATCTATGCTTCTATAAAAGTTATTGTTAAAGAAGTATTTAATTGGTATAAGTCAATTAGTAATTTATACATTGATAATAAAATTATTGTTGAGGAGAAAGACCAAGGTGTCAAATAGTGAAAAAATGATTGCATCTCTAGATCAGAAAGATCTACAAAGAGCAGAAAAATACTTTAAAAAAGCTTTAAAATATGATGATAATGAGGCTCTCTTATCCCTAGCAGAATATTTGGAAAGTATTGGTTTTTTGACGCACGCTAAGGAAATCTACTTACAGCTAAAAGACTTTTATCCTGAAGTCGTGCTTAACCTAGCACAAATCGTAGCAGAAGATAATCTGATAGAAGAAGCGTTTTTATACCTAGATCAGATTCCAAAGACTAGTCCTTATTATGTTAATGCCTTACTGGTTATGGCTGATTTATATGATCTAGAAGGATTAACAGATGTTGCTAGAGAAAAACTAGTTGAAGCTAGCCAACTCAATCAAGATCCCTTAATCCTCTTTGGCTTAGCTGAGATTGAATTAGATTTGGATCATTTTAAAGAAGCTATCTCAATTTATGCTAGCTTGGATAATAGGGAAATTTTAACCTTAACAGGGGTTTCTACCTATCAAAGGATTGGCCGAGCTTATGCTAGTCTTGGTAAATTTGAAGTTGCTATAGAATTCTTAGAGAAATCAATTTCTATTAATTATGAAGATGATACTGTTTATGAACTAGCAACTATTTTATATGATCAAGATAATTATCAAAAGGCTAATTTCTACTTTAAACAATTGGAAACAATGAATGAGGATTACCCAGGTTATGAGTATATCTATGCTCAAAGTTTACACAAGGAGCATAAAACCAAGGAAGCCTTGCGACTTGTGCAGCAGGCATTAAGAAAGAATGAATTTGATAGCCAACTTCTTTTATTGGCTTCCCAATTAGCATATGAATTGCATGATATTAATAGTTCAGAAGCTTATCTCTTGAAGGCCAAAGCTATTGCTGAAGATAGTGATACTGTTAATATGAGGTTGTCTACCCTCTATTTAAATACTAATAGCTATGAAAAAGTTATTGCTTTAGATAATGAGGATAATGATAACCTCTTAACTCAATGGAATATTGCTAAGGCCTATCAGGCATTGGATCAAGAGGATAAAGCCTTTAGTATTTATCAAGCTATTAAGAGTGATTTAGGAGAAAATCCAGAATTCTTATATGATTATGCTTATATTCTTAAGGAGTTTGGGCAAATGGATAAAGTAAAAGTAGTAGCTGAAAAATACCTACAACTGGTACCAGATGATATCAATATGCAAACTTTCATAGATGAATTAGACTAACTCTTAGAAGGTTTTTAGCAAGTTACTAGAAATACATATCGAAATAGCTTATTAAAAATCCAGAAAAATTTCGAGATTTATATCAAAAATACTAATAAAAAAGCTGAGAATATTCTCAGCTTTTTAGTCTATAATTTTCATGGCTTGGATTTTTTCTTTATCTGGTGTTACACGTAGGGTTTTTTGACCAGTATAAGTGACAAAACCAGGTTTTGCCCCACTTGGTTTATGTAATTTTTTAGCTTCAATCATATCTACTGGTAACAAATTAGATAAGCGTCCTTTGGAATAAAAGGCAGCCAGTTCGGCAGCATCTGTTTTGACCTCATCACTAGGATCTAAATTATCTTTAATAACAACATGACTACCGGGAATATCTTTAGCATGGAACCAAAGTTCACCTTTTTTAGCCATCTTGAAGCTCAGCTCTTCATTTTGTAGATTGTTATGACCAACCATGATGATTGTTTTTCCATCGCTTGCTAAATATTTTTCTGGTTTTTTACGTTTATGTCGCTTATCTTTTGAACGATGTTTGATCAATCCAGCTTCGACAAGTTCTTCACGAATATCTTCGATATCCTCCCTTGAAGCCTGACTCAAGTTATATTCAACACTTTCCAAATAGGTAATACTATGGTTGGTTTCCTCAATTAGTCCCTTTAAATGTTTAACAGCTTCTTTAAGTTTATGATATTTTTTAAAATAGCGTTGAGCATTTTGATTGGGGCTTAAAGCGATATCTAAGCTAATATCAATTTTTTCACCAGTATAGTAATTATCCAATCTAACAAGCTCTTCATTATTAGGAATCTGACTGAGATAGGTAGTAAGAAGCTCCCCTTTTTGACGGAAGATTTCAGCTTTTTCCGTATCTCTTAATTCAGTTTCTTGTTTAGCTAATTTTTTGATATTTTTTTCTAGTTCATTTTGTACACGATGAATCAGATCGCTAGCTTGCTGATTAATACGGTCTTTCTCAGCTTTTTCATGGTAATAATAGTCTAATAGTTGAGATAAGCTATCAAAAGCAATACCTGAGTCGCTAAAGGCTACGGCTGAAAAAGATTTGTCAGTTACAGCAGGCTCTAATTCCCTCTGAAAAAAGCTTCTAAACTGTTTAAATTTATCTTGAACTAGCTGTCTGGATAATTCTTGAGCAGTATCTGTGCCTAGACCTTGAAAAACGTGTTGTAAATTTTTAGGGCTTAGGTCTTGGGTATGCAATATTTCAAACAATTTTTCATCTGCAATAGCAAAAGGATTTCTAGCCTGTTTTTGAGGAGGAGCAATATAGGCAGAGCCTGGTAAAATGGTTCGATAGGAATTTTGGGAAAAACCGACATGTTTGATTGACTCAATAATTTTGTTTTCATTGCGGTCAACTAAGATAATATTACTATGTTTTCCCATTATTTCAATGATCAAGGTAGCCTTTATATTATCACCGATTTCATTTTTATTGGAAACGGTAATTTCAAGGATTCTGTCATTTTCGATTTGCTTGATATGTTCGATAACAGCACCTTGCAGGTATTTACGCATAATCATGGTAAAGGTATTGGGGAATTGTGGATTTTGAAAGTCGGTTTCAGTTAATTGTATTCTTCCAAACACAGGGTGGGCGGAAAGTAGTAGTTTTATATTTTTACGATTGTTACGAATTGTTAGCACTAGTTCTCTTTGGTAGGGTTGGTTAACCTTTTGAATGCGACCATATAAAATGTTTTCTTCTAGTTCCTGAGTTAAATAATGTAAGAAACAGCCGTCAAATGACATGGTTTCTCCTTTCTGTTTACTAATTTCTTTATTATAACATAAGCTAGCAAGAGACATAAAAGAATATCTTAATAACTTGCTTTTTTCTCAAATTAAGATATAATTAAACAAAAAAACAAGAGGGGAATCCATAATGACACACACAGAGAATCTGACAAAATGGCAAAGCTGGCATAGATAAAGTTGTGTTTATGGAGAGACATAGATACGACTTTTAGAGCATTTCTAAAAGTATCTATGCGCTTAAATCCTAACATTTAAAAGCGCCTAGTATGGTTTACTAAGTGCTTTTTTCATGTTTTGCTTAAACAAAATTAAAAGAGACAATTGAGGTAGATAGGAGTAATGATGAAAAACAAAGGGTTAAGGATGAGTTTGCTAGTTATCATATTTTTAGTAATAGGGTCACTTGTCATGGAAAAAAGGAACCCTCAAGATAAGCTAGTTTCTCAAAAAAGAATTAAAGTTGGAATTCTACAATTTGTAAGTCATCAAGCACTGGATGACATTGAAAGAGGGATTGAAGATGAATTAGTTAAGGGAAGAAGAGATAAAACTATTGATATCACTTTGTTTAATGCTCAAGGGGATCAAAGTAAATTACAAACAATGAGTCAGCAACTTGTTGCTAGTAAGAATAATATCCTTATCGGTATTGCAACTCCCGCAGCCCAAGCTCTAGCATCAGCTACTAAGGATATTCCTGTGATGATGTCAGCAGTTTCAGACCCCAAAGGAGCTAGACTGGTAAAAAATCTGCTAAGACCAGAAGCTAATATAAGTGGCTTGTCAAATAAAGTCCCTGTCACACAAACCCTTGACATGATTGAGGAATTAACTCCAAATGTGAAAACAATTGGTATTTTATACGCAAGTGGAGAAGATAATTCGGTTTCTCAGGTAAAGGATTTTAAGTCTCATGCTGAAAAAAGAGGCTTTAAGATCATTTCCTACTCTGTTCCATCAACTAATGAAGTTTCATCAACAATGACTATCATGTCCCAAAAAGTTGATGCTATCTTTTTACCTCAAGATAATACGATTGCTTCCGCTTTTTCAACAGTCTTAAATTTAAGCAAGGAAAATAAACTACCTCTATACGTTAGTGTAGATACTATGGTTAAAGAAGGAGGACTAGCTTCTATTGCCCAAAGTCAATACCAATTAGGAGTAGAAACAGCTAAACAAGTCAAGAAAATCATCAGAGGGGAAAAAATATCTCAAGTTCCTGTCAAAATAATTGATAGTGGAAAACCCATTATCAACCAAAAAAGAGCAGAAGAGCTAGGAATTACTATCCCAGAAAGATTAAGATCACAGTCTGATATTATAAAGGGTCATTAGAAAGGTATTAATTATGATTATTTCATCAGTCTCACAAGGACTTTTATGGGGGATATTAGGGTTAGGGATTTATCTTACATTTAGAATTCTCAATTTTCCCGACATGACTGCCGAAGGCTCCTTTCCTTTAGGAGGAGCTGTCACTATTACTAGTATGAATGCAGGTGTAAATCCTCTATTAGCCACTATTTTGGGAATGTTTGCAGGGGTATTAGCAGGCTTTTTAACGGGCTTACTTTATACCAAGGGGAAGATTCCGACCATATTAGCTGGGATTTTAGTAATGACATCTTGTAACTCAATTATGCTTATGATTATGGGAAGAGCCAATGTGGGCTTACATAATATTAAGAGATTACAAGACTATCTTCCCTTTGATTCTAAGCTTAATATTTTGTTGCTGGGATTAGTAGTGATTGTTCTGCTTATTAGTTTATTGATATTTTTTCTTTACACAGATCTAGGTCAGGCTTATATTGCTACAGGGGATAATCCTGTGATGGCAAAAAGTTTTGGGATTGCTACAAATCGCATGGAACTTATGGGACTTATTATTTCTAATGCCTTGATTGCTCTATCTGGTGCCTTAGTTAGTCAACAAGATGGCTATGCAGATGTTTCTAAAGGTATTGGGGTGATTGTCATAGGCTTAGCCAGTATTATCATTGGAGAGGTTATCTATGCTACAAATCTTACCTTGTTGGAAAGATTAATTGCGATAGTTCTTGGTTCTATTTTTTACCAATTTCTAATTTCATCAGTTATCAGTCTTGGTTTTAATACTAACTATCTCAAGCTCTTTAGTGCTATTATATTAGCTATTTGTTTAGCAATCCCTGTTTTAAGACACAAAATTTTTAAGGGGGTCACATTAAGACGATGAAAAAAGTAATTGAATTAATAGATGCTACTGTTTTAGTTGACAATGGCATGAGTGAACTTAAAACAATTTTGGAAAAGTTGACCTTAACAATTTATGAGCATGATTTTATTACCATACTGGGAGGAAATGGTGCTGGAAAATCCACCTTATTTAATGTGATTGCAGGAACTATGTTACTTAGCTCAGGGCAAATAAAAATATTAGGGCATGATGTTACTTCTTTAGGTGCAGAAAAAAGGGCACGGTATCTATCACGTGTTTTCCAAGACCCTAAGATGGGAACAGCCCCTAGAATGACAGTACTTGAGAATTTACTTATTGCTGAGAAACGAGGTCAAAAAAGAAGCTTGATAAAAAGCGTTACGAGTGATACAAGTAATCAGTTTAAACAGGTTTTAGCCAAGACTGGTAATGGTTTAGAAAATCATTTAGCAACCCCAACAGGCTTCTTATCAGGAGGGCAAAGGCAGGCTCTAAGTCTATTAATGGCTACCTTGAAAAAACCAGATTTGCTACTATTAGATGAACATACAGCTGCGCTTGATCCTAAAACGAGTCATTCCTTAATGGAACTTACTAATAATTTTGTGACACAAGATCAATTAACAGCTTTAATGATAACCCATCATATGGAAGATGCTTTAACTTATGGTAACCGTTTATTGGTTATGAAAGATGGCAAAGTAGTAAGTGATTTGGACAAGGTGGCTAAGGCAAAACTCACCCTTTCAGATTACTATCAGCTTTTTGATTGAACCAATTCTGGCTAAGGAGCCCTCAAAGTAATTTGAGGGTTTTTGTAATTTTATGTGGCTTACACTAACTCTATCTAGGAAAAATATTCTCTTTTATGGTATACTAATAAGGATTGTAGCAGTGCTACAAAGCAGTAATTCGACTTACAAAAGTTTGTAAGGACCGTTTGTAATAAAAAAATATATTAGAGGAGTATCATGAGTGATATAAAAATAATTGCCTTGGGAGGAGTTCGTGAATATGGAAAGAACTTCTACTTGGTTGAAGTCAATAATTCTATCTTTATATTAGATGCAGGTTTAAAATACCCTGAAAATGAACAACTTGGGGTAGATTTGGTCATTCCTAATCTGGAATATGTTATTGAAAATAAGGATAAGGTTCAGGGTGTTTTCTTAAGCCATGGGCATGCAGATGCTATTGGTGCTTTGCCCTATCTTTTAGCAGAAGTACCAGTTCCAGTCTTTGGGTCAGAATTAACTATTGAGTTAGCTAAATTATTTGTCAAAAATAATAACAGTACTAAGAAGTTCAATAATTTTCATATTGTTGATAGTGAAACTGAAATTGAATTCAAAGATGGACTGATTTCGTTCTTTAAAACAACCCATTCTATTCCAGAAAGTTTAGGAGTAGTAATCAAAACTGATCAAGGAAATATTGTTCACACAGGTGATTTTAAATTTGATCAGGCAGCGCGTGAATTTTATCAAACAGATTTCTTAAGATTAGCAGAAATTGGTAAAGATGGCGTTTTAGCTCTGCTTTCAGCTTCAGCAAATGCTACTAGCAATACTCAAATTGCGAGTGAGTCAGAAGTTGGTGATGAAATGAATAATGTCATTGGAGATGCCTCAGGTCGTGTGATTGTAGCGGCAGTTGCTTCAAACCTTATTCGTATTCAGCAAGTCTTTGACTCAGCAGCCATTTACGGTCGTAGAGTGGTTTTAACAGGAACAGATGTGGAAAATATTGTTAGAACAGCTATGCGTCTCAAAAAATTGACCATTGTTGATGAGAAATTATTAATCAAACCTAAAGACATGGCTAAGTATGAAGATCATGAACTGATTATTCTAGAAGCTGGTAAGATGGGTGAACCTATTAATAATCTACAAAAGATGGCAACTGGTCGTCACCGTTACGTGGAAATTAAAAAAGGAGACCTTGTTTATATCGTTACAACGCCAAATGTTTCAAAAGAGGCAATGGTAGCTCGGGTTGAAAATTTGGTTTATAAGGCTGGTGGTAGTGTGATTCTTATTACCCAAAATCTACAGGTATCAGGACATGCAAATGGCAGAGACTTGCAACTGATGATAAACCTTATGAAACCTAAGTATCTCTTTCCCGTTCAGGGGGAATATCGTGATTTAGCTGCCCATGCAGCCTTGGCTGAAGAAGTGGGGATTTTCCCAGAAAATATTCATATCATGAAACGTGGTGATGTCATGGTCTTAAATGATCAGGGCTTCCTACATGAAGGTGGTGTGCCTGCTAGTGATATCATGATTGATGGTAATGCTATTGGTGATGTAGGAAATATTGTTTTACGTGATAGAAAAGTCTTATCAGAAGATGGTATTTTCATCGTTGTTATTACTGTTAATAAACGGGATAAAAAGATTGTTTCAAAAGCTAAAGTAAATACTCGTGGCTTTGTGTATGTTAAAAAGAGTCGAGACATTCTTCGCGAAAGTGCTGAGTTAGTTAATACTACAGTTGAAAATTACTTACAAAAGGATAATTTTGATTGGGGTGAACTAAAAGGATCTGTCCGAGAAGAATTATCTAAGTTCTTGTTTGATCAAACCAAACGTCGCCCAGCGATTCTTCCTGTGGTCATGGAAGTTCGTCAATAATATAATAAAGAGGCTTGCTTACCAAGTCTCTTTCACATCTAGAATTATCTTTTTATGGATAAATAAGGAGTTATTATGGCTACTATAAAAATTGAATACCGTTCAGAGGCCTTGGCTATGGAAAGACAGGTCAATGTTATCTATCCAGATCAATCTAGTCTAACTAAAGAAGAACAAAATGATCATGATATTCCAGTCCTTTATTTATTACATGGGATGGGAGGCAATGAGAATTCTTGGCAAAAACGTACAGATATTGAACGTTTAATACGTCATACTAATCTGATTGTTGTAATGCCCTCTACAGATTTAGCTTGGTATACAGACACAGCCTATGGCATGTCATATTATCAAGCTATTGCTGAGGAGCTACCGCAAGTCTTGGCTAATTTTTTCCCTAATATGACCAAAAAAAGAGGAAAGACTTTTATCGCAGGGGCCTCAATGGGTGGCTATGGAGCTTTTAAGTTAGCTTTAAAAACAAATAAATTTTCTTATGCTGCCTCATTTTCTGGTGCTTTAACCAAAACTGAAAAGGGTTTCAAGGATTTAGATAAGAAAGAGCAAAAATACTGGATGGGCATTTTTGGTTCCTTAGACTCTACTCATCTGGAAGAACATTATTTAAGCAATATGGTTAAGCAATCTGATCTGAAAACAAAATTTTATGCCTGGTGTGGCTATGAGGACTTTTTATACCAAGTAAATGAAGAGGCTGTTAAAGAATTTAGGCAATTAGGCCTTGATTTGGTTTATAAAAACGATCATGGAACCCACGACTGGTATTATTGGAATAAACAACTAGAAGTTCTCCTTGAGTTCTTGCCCATCCACTATGTTAAAGAAGAGAGATTATCATAAATTAAAAAATGAAAAAACTGATAAAGATTATTTTATGGCTCCCCATTAAGGTTTTACAGATTATTTGGAGAATTATCTGGAACATCATTCAAACCATACTGGTAGTAGCGATTATTGCTTTTGCTTTAATTTATTATTCAGACCATAGTGATTCAAAATTGGCAAATGATATTGCTAATCTTAGACATAAGGTAGAACTTATTTATAATACTTGGGGAAAAACAGAGTCTGACAAGCCACCTATCACTAAAAAGCTATAAAACCAGATAACTACAAACACTTAGCAGGAGTCCGATGGAAAAAGAACCAGGCTAGTGTTTATATCAAAACAAGCAATCCTATTTTTATAAATGCCTATCAAGCAGCTATTAATAATTGGAACCAAACACAGGTTTTTCAATTAACTTTAATTGATAATGAGCATGAAGCTGATATTATTGCTGATGAGATTAATGACAAAACTCTTGATGCAGCAGGCTTAGCTAAGCTAGTAAGTCAAGATACTGATAAAACAATTCAACACGCAAATGTTTATCTAAATGCTTATTATTTACTAAATGAGAACTATGATTATAATCAGAAAGAATTGTTCATACGGCAGAGCACGAGTTAGGACATGCTATTGGGCTGGACCATAATAATCAAGAAAACTCCGTTATGCAGTCAGCTGGCTCCTTTTATGATAGACAAAAAAGTGATATTTCAGCTTTAAATAAACTCTATAGACAATAGGGTAAATTACTAAAAAAATGCCTCAAAAGGGGCATTTTTTGCTACAATAGACTTATGATTATATTACAAGCAAACAAATTAAAACGTTCCTTTTCAGGTGATATTCTGTTTAAAAATATTAATTTACAAGTTGATGACCGTGATAGAATAGCTCTTGTCGGCCCTAATGGAGCAGGCAAGTCAACTCTATTAAAACTATTGGTTGGAGAGGAAGAACCAACAAGTGGTGAGATTCTTAAAAAGAAAGAAACAACAATCTCTTATTTGGCGCAAGATAGTAGATTTGAATCTGATAAGACTATTTATCAGGAAATGCTAAAAGTATTTTCTAATCTACGTAAAGATGAAGATCGCCTGCGCCAGATGGAGACAGAGATGGCTTCCTTATCAGGTGATAAACTTGAAAAACTGATGAAGGACTATGATCTTTTAACAGAGAGTTTCCGTTATCGTAATGGTTTTTCTTATGAGTCAGATATAAAAGCTATTCTTAATGGTTTTAAGTTTGATGAAAGTATGTGGAAAATGAAAATTTCAGAGCTGTCAGGTGGGCAAAATACACGTTTGGCCTTAGCTAAAATGCTCTTAGAAAATCCTAACTTATTGATTCTTGATGAACCTACTAACCATTTAGATATTGAAACGATTGCCTGGCTGGAAAACTATTTATCAAATTATAAGGGTGCCTTAATCATAGTAAGCCATGACCGTTATTTTCTTGATAAAGTGGCCACTATTACTCTTGACCTAAATAAAACTTCTTTAGATCGCTATCAAGGGAATTATTCCCAATTTGTGGACTTGAAGGCAGAAAAATTAGCTAGCCAAGAAAAGAATTTTGAAAAACAACAAAAAGAGATTGCAAAGTTAGAAGAATTTGTTCAAAAAAATATTGTCAGGGCTTCAACAACAAAAAGAGCTCAGGCTCGTCGTAAACAATTAGAAAAAATCCAACGTTTAGATAAGCCTAGTTTATCTAATAAACAAGCTCATATGACTTTTCATTCTGAAAACCCCTCAGGAAACCTTGTATTAACCATTCAAGATGGGGCTATTGGCTATGAGGATTTAGTTTTATCTCAGCCTATCAATTTAGAAATTAAAAAATTAGATGCGGTAGCTATTGTTGGCCCAAATGGTGTTGGTAAAACTACCCTTATCAAATCTATTATGGACTATATTCCTTTTATTAAAGGAGATATTAAATATGGTGCAAATCTTGATATGGGCTATTATGATCAGAGCCAATCACGTTTAACAGCCCAAAATACTGTACTTGAGGAATTATGGCAGGACTTTTCCACTAAGCCTGAATTAGAGATTAGAAATCGTTTAGGTGCCTTTTTATTCTCTGGTGATGATGTCAAAAAAACAGTTGGGATGTTATCAGGAGGAGAAAGAGCAAGGCTACTTTTAGCTAAACTTTCTATGGAAAATAATAATTTTTTAGTTCTAGATGAGCCAACTAATCACTTGGACATTGACAGCAAAGAAGTTCTAGAGAATGCCCTCATTGATTTTGACGGAACCTTACTTTTTGTAAGCCATGATCGGTATTTTATTAATCGTTTGGCAACTAAGGTGCTTGAAATTAGCCAAGAAGGCTCACAGCTTTATTTAGGTGATTATGACTATTATCTTGAGAAAAAAGCTGAGCTAGAAGAATTAGCAAGACTGAAACAATTAGAGACCCAAGACAATTCTAAGTCAGCTGATTTACAAACAAATGACTATCTCAAGCAAAAGGAAAGTCAAAAGGAAGTTCGTAAATTACAAAGGCGTTTAGCTGAAGTAGAAGATAGGCTTGAAACTATTGAAAAAGATCTGGCAGAAATCTTAGATCACATGTCACAAATTAATGATCCTAGTGAGCTTTTTGCTAAGCAAAAGCAGGTTGATAGACTTGAACTAGAACAAGAAAACTTATTAGTAGAATGGGAAGAAATTGGTGTACAATTAGAGCTTTAAAGAAAAAGAAAATTCTTAAAAGAATATTTCAGACAGATTTTGATCACAATCTGTTATATATAAGTTGAGGTGTTTGTAATACAGCTCTTGTTAGTAAATTCACAATATCAATTTATCGAAAAAAGGCTTATTTTAAAAGAAATTCTAGGATTTTATTTCTTGCAAATTGTGAAGGAATGAGATACTATTAATAAGTAAAATGAAAATATGGAGGCCAAAATGGTAACAGTTTCTAAAGAACAACATTTAGATATGTTTCTAAAAATGGAACGTATTCGTGAATTTGATTCACGTATTAATAAACTTGTCCGCAGAGGATTTGTACAAGGGATGACTCACTTCTCAGTAGGTGAAGAAGCAGCAAACGTAGGTGCAGTTGCTCATTTAACTTATGATGATATTATCTTTTCAAATCACCGTGGACATGGTCAATCAATTGCTAAAGACATGGATCTTAACAAAATGATGGCTGAGCTTGCAGGTAAAGCTACAGGTGTATCAAAAGGTCGTGGTGGTTCTATGCACTTGGCTGACTTTGAAAAAGGGAACTATGGTACTAATGGTATCGTAGGTGGTGGCTATGCACTTGCTGTTGGCGCTGCTCTTACCCAACAATACAAAGAAACTAATAATATCGTTGTAGCCTTTTCTGGAGATGGAGCTACTAACGAAGGTTCATTCCATGAATCAGTAAATATGGCTGCAACTTGGAAATTACCTGTTATTTTCTTCATTATTAATAACCGTTATGGTATTTCAATGAGTATTAATAATGCTACAAATACACCACATTTATATACTCGTGCAGAAGCATATGGTATTCCTGGTTTTTATTGTCAAGACGGTAATGACTTGATGGCAGTATATGAAACAATGGATGAAGCTGTTAAACATGTTCGTGGTGGCAATGGCCCTGCAATTGTTGAAGTAGAATCATACCGTTGGTTTGGTCACTCTACAGCTGATGCTGGAAAATATCGTTCTAAAGAAGAAGTTGCTTCTTGGAAAGAAAAAGATCCAATGCTTAAATACAGAGCATATCTTACAAAAGAAGGTATTGCTACTGATGAAGAATTGGATGCTATTCAAGCACAAGTTAAACAAGAAATTGATGATGCTTATGAATATGCTCAAAACAGTCCAGACCCAGAACTTTCTGTTGCCTTTGAAGATATTTGGGTAGACTAAATTCGGATTTAGCCGTTATAGTTTAATAGACTAAGAAAAATACGATTAAAACTAGGAGTAAATAATGAGTGAAACAAAATTAATGGCTTTACGTGAAGCCGTAAACCTTGCCATGACAGAAGAAATGCGCAAGGATGAAAATATCT
Organism: Streptococcus didelphis DSM 15616; assembly: GCF_000380005.1. Taxonomy (GTDB): domain Bacteria; phylum Bacillota; class Bacilli; order Lactobacillales; family Streptococcaceae; genus Streptococcus; species Streptococcus didelphis. Next base: position 656,600 of record NZ_KB904188.1, on the reverse strand, counting down.
ACCTTATGGGTGAAGATGTTGGTGTTTATGGAGGGGACTTTGGTACTTCTGTAGGCATGATTGAAGAGTTTGGTTCAAAACGCGTTAAGGATACACCAATTTCCGAGGCAGCTATCTCTGGTGCTGCTATTGGATCTGCGATTACAGGACTTCGTCCAATCGTTGACGTAACCTTCATGGACTTTTTAACTATTATGATGGATGCTATTGTTAACAATGGTGCTAAAAATAACTACATGTTTGGTGGAGGTTTGAAAACTCCAGTTACATTTAGGGTAGCTTCAGGTTCAGGTATTGGTTCTGCTGCACAGCACTCACAATCTTTAGAAGCATGGATGACACATATTCCAGGTATTAAAGTTGTAGCACCAGGAAATGCTAACGATGCTAAAGGACTTTTAAAATCAGCTATTCAAGATAACAATATTGTTATCTTCATGGAACCAAAAGCTCTTTATGGTAAAAAAGAAGAAGTTAACCAAGACCCTGATTTCTACATTCCATTAGGAAAAGGAGAAATCAAACGTGAAGGAACTGACCTCACAATTATTTCTTATGGACGTATGCTTGAACGTGTTCTCCAAGCAGCTGAAGAAGTAGCTGAAGAAGGCATTAACGTTGAAGTTCTTGACCCACGTACCCTAGTTCCGCTTGACAAAGAATTAATTGTTGAATCTGTTAAGAAAACTGGTAAAGTAATGTTGGTTAATGACGCATACAAAACTGGTGGTTACACTGGAGAAATTGCAACAATGATTACTGAAAGTGAAGCCTTTGATTATTTGGATCACCCAATTGTACGTTTAGCCAGCGAAGATGTTCCAGTTCCATATGCACGTGTTTTAGAACAAGCTATCTTACCAGATGTAGAGAAAATAAAAGCAGCTATTGTAAAAATGGCAAAAAATGGTAATTAATATACACTAGAACGAAGTCTCATCAGTGAGACTTCCTTCCATGTATATCGGTATATCTCATTATTAAAGGATATCCTCTAACAATGAGATTATGTTACTGTGATAGTATGAAAGGAAGATTATGGCTGTTGAAATAATTATGCCAAAGCTCGGTGTTGACATGCAAGAAGGCGAAATCATCGAGTGGAAAAAACAAGAAGGTGATACTGTCCAAGAAGGCGATGTTCTTCTTGAAATCATGTCAGATAAAACCAATATGGAAATTGAAGCAGAAGATGCTGGGGTTCTCTTGAAAATCATTCGTCCTGCAGGTGATACTGTACCAGTAACAGAAGTTATTGGTTATATCGGAGCTGAAGGCGAATCTGTTGATACAATTGCTTCAAGTGAGAAGACAACAGAAATTCCTGCTCCAAATTCTGCAGATGCAGCACCAACTGTAGCACCTAAAGAAGTAGTTGAAAGACCACAAGTAGCAGTAGCTCACACAGCAATCCCAAGTGGCGATGGTTCAAAGGTACGCGCTACTCCTGCAGCTCGTAAATTAGCTAAGGAACAAGGGCTTGATTTGAGTCAAGTAGCTGGTACAGGACCAAAAGGCCGCGTACATAAAGAAGATATTGAAAACTTTAACAATGCTCAACCTAAAGCTTCACCACTTGCTCGTAAGATGGCAGAAGTAGAAGGAATTGATTTGGCTTCTATCAAGGGTACAGGATTTAATGGCAAGGTAATGAAAGAAGATATTCTTCTTGTAATGAATGCTAACAAAGCTGTCCAAGAACCAGCTAAAGCAACTGAGCCTAAAGAAGATAAACCTAAGGCTGAATTACCAGAAGGTGTTGAAGTCATTAAGATGTCAGCTATGCGTAAGGCAATTTCAAAAGGTATGACCAACTCATACCTAACTGCTCCAACGTTTACGCTTAACTATGATATTGATATGACGGAAATGATGGCTCTACGTAAGAAACTTATTGATCCAATTATGGAAAAAACTGGTTTGAAAGTTTCTTTCACTGATTTAATTGGTATGGCTGTCGTTAAAACCTTGATGAAACCTGAGCATAGCTACATGAATGCATCACTAATCAACGATGCACAAGAAATTGAATTACATAAATTTGTTAACATTGGTATAGCTGTTGGTTTAGATGAAGGACTTATCGTACCAGTTGTTCATAATGCAGATAAGATGACACTTGCAGACTTTGTTGTAGCATCAAAAGATGTTATTAAAAAAGCCCAAGCTGGTAAATTAAAATCAGCAGAAATGTCAGGTTCAACATTCTCAATTACTAACTTAGGTATGTTTGGAACTAAAACATTTAATCCAATCATCAACCAACCTAACTCAGCAATCTTAGGTGTTGGTGCAACTATTCCAACTCCAACAGTTGTTGATGGTGAAATTGTAGCTCGCCCAATTATGGCTATGTGTTTAACAATTGACCACCGCTTAGTTGATGGTATGAATGGTGCAAAATTCATGGTAGATCTTAAAAACCTCATGGAAAATCCATTTGGATTACTAATTTAAGGTAGAATGTTTTGAGTATTTCTTAATATACAAGCTATGAGGGAATTACCCAAACCTTGTAAAAGATTCTGAACCAACTGATTTATTGGATATAAAAGGAGAAAATAATGGCTGTTGAAATTATTATGCCAAAGCTCGGTGTTGATATGCAAGAAGGCGAAATCATCGAGTGGAAAAAACAAGAAGGTGATACGGTTAATGAAGGTGACATCCTTCTAGAAATCATGTCAGACAAAACAAATATGGAAATCGAAGCAGAAGATGCTGGTGTTCTATTAAAGATTGTTCGTAAAGATGGTGAAACTGTACCTGTAACAGAAGTTATTGGTTATATCGGAGCTGAAGGTGAAGCTATTGAAGAAGGTACAAAAGCAGCATCAGATGTAGAAGTAGCTCGTACTACTGAAGACTTGGAAGCTGCTGGACTTGAAGTACCAAAAGCACCTGAACAAGGAACAGCTCCTGCTGCAAAAGCTGACAAGACTCCACTTGCTAATAACGAATACGACATCATTGTTGTTGGTGGTGGACCTGCTGGTTACTATGCTGCTATTCGTGGTGCTCAACTTGGTGGTAAAATTGCTATCGTTGAGAAATCAGAATTTGGTGGTACATGTTTAAATGTGGGATGTATTCCAACTAAAACATATCTTAAAAATGCTGAAATCCTTGATGGTTTGAAAATTGCAGCAGGACGTGGTATTAATCTTGCTTCAACAAATTATACTATCGATATGGATAAAACAGTTGAATTTAAAAATACTGTTGTAAAAACTCTTACAGGTGGTGTTAAAGGCCTCCTTAAAGCAAACAAGGTTACTCTTTTCAATGGTTTAGGTCAAGTTAACCCAGATAAAACAGTTACTATTGGATCTGAAACAATTAAAGGACGTAACATTATTCTTGCTACAGGTTCAAAAGTTTCACGTATCAATATCCCAGGAATTGACTCTAAACGTGTCTTGACTTCTGATGATATCTTAGACCTACGTGAAATGCCAAAATCACTTGCTGTTATGGGTGGTGGCGTTGTTGGTATCGAACTTGGTCTTGTATGGGCATCATACGGTGTTGATGTTACTGTTATTGAAATGGCTGATCGTATTATCCCTGCTATGGATAAGGAAGTTTCAACTGAACTTCAAAAAATCCTATCTAAGAAAGGGATGACTATTAAAACATCAGTTGGTGTTTCTGAAATCGTTGAAGAAAATAATCAATTAAAATTGAAATTAAATAACGGTGAAGAAGTAGTTGCTGAAAAAGCCTTGCTATCTATTGGACGTGTTCCACAAATGAATGGGCTTGAAAATCTTGATTTAGAAATGGACCGCAACCGTATCAAGGTTAATGCTTATCAAGAAACATCTATTCCAGGTATCTATGCACCTGGTGATGTTAACGGAACTAAGATGTTAGCACATGCTGCTTACCGTATGGGAGAAGTTGCTGCTGAAAATGCAATGCATGGTAATGTTCGTAAAGCTAACCTTGAATATACACCAGCTGCTGTTTATACACATCCAGAAGTGGCTATGGTTGGTATTACAGAAGAAGAAGCACGTAAACAACATGGCGATATCCTTGTTGGACGTAATAGCTTTACAGGAAATGGCCGTGCAATTGCTTCAAATGAAGCCCATGGTTTTGTAAAAGTTATTGCAGATGCTAAATTCCATGAAATTTTAGGGGTACATATCATTGGACCAGCTGCCGCTGAAATGATTAATGAAGCTGCAACTATTATGGAAGCTGAATTAACAGTTGATGAATTATTACTTTCAATTCATGGACACCCAACATTCTCAGAAGTAATGTATGAAGCATTTGCTGACGTACTTGGTGAAGCTATTCATAACCCACCAAAACGTAAATAATAAGTATTTAAAAAGACCGAAAGGTCTTTTTTTATGTCAAATTTAGAATTTAAACTGCAGAAAAGAAGATTATTAATTCAGGAAATCTAATTTAATGATTATTTTTCACTATTATTTTTAAAACTGAATAACAAATTAAAGTTTAAGGTTGACAAAAGTATCATGTTATATTATATTCTAATCAAAATATAATATAAGGTGGTTTATATGAGGAATAAAAAAGTATCATTAAAGAGTATTCTTTTAAAAGCTAGTGCTGCCATTGTTGTAACCGGGATTATAGGTAGCGGTGTATTGATTAATAATACAACATATGCCGTCAGCGGAAAAGATGATAAGAAAAGTGCCGTCAAGTATGAAGCGACTAAGGTTATGGAAGCTAATGCCACTTCTAACAAAGAGGATAAACATATTATTCATACTTTAGATGGATCAATGCATACAACTTGGGAAGAAAATGCACCTGGTGGCGGTGTCGGAGAAGTCCTTTCTTATAAATTTCACTCGCCAATGCATATTGGTAGGGTATTAATTGTTAATGGTGATACCTCTAGTGAGAAAAATTTTTACAAGAAAAACAGAATTGCCAAAGCTGATGTCAAATACTACAATGGTGATAAATTAGTTCTCTTCCAAAAAGTTGAATTACGAGATACTTATACAAAGAAACCTCATCACATTGACATTGATAAAAAACTTGATGTTGATCGTATTGATATCGAGATTACAGAAGTCCACCAAGGTGAAAACAATGAAGTTCTTGCTGTATCAGAAGTCACTTTTGGCAATTTGGAAAGAGATGCTTTTGAAAAAGCCTTTAAAAAGCGTCGTGAAAACTGGGTAACTGATAAGTTAGCAGAAGAGTTTATTAAAACTGCTGACAAATACGCTGACAAAGCTATTCAGATGAATGCTGTTGCTTCACGGGCAGAATACTATCGAATGTATGTGAATCGAAAATACACTTATAGTAAAGATTTTGTAGAACAATTAAAACAAATTTATAAAGAAAGTGGCGCTTCTCATGTAACAAGTAAGAAAGACTTGATTTTGGCATTTGATGATGCAAAGAGAAAATCAACTATCGGAAGACAAGAAAACGGTCTTTTTGTTACAAGCTCTGCAGAAGATATGGCATTGCTTTTCAATGAAAAGGGAAAACTACAACCTGCCAATAAAATTGAAGAAGTTAAAGGTGTAGAAAAAGGCAAATACAGTGATGGAGTTTATCAATATGAGTTTGATGCCGAGTTAACAAAAAATATTGATAAATTAGGTTATATTAGAACTGCTAGCGCTGATACACCTGGAGCAAATTCACTTAATATACCTGGTTGCCAAACTTGGGCAGGAGAACATATCGAAAACTCAGAAAGCGAATTGATTTTCCCATCTATTGATGTAAAAGGAATTAAATCTAAAACTGTCTTAGCAGAAATTGATGCCAAAGGTTACTTTGAAATCATAGATCCAACCCTAATAGGACCAGACGGTGAACATAAAAAAGTTACGGGACGCTTTAAAGTTAAGAAAATGCAGGATAGAAAGTAGGGGCAAATGTACAAGATACCAAAAGGTTTAGAACATTATCAAGAAATCTTTCAAAAAGAATTGCCACTTAAAGACTTAATTAAATTTTTTATAGGTACCGATAAAGACTATCGTATCACTAGTAGAGACTCTTATATGGGAGATATTTCTGATCCAGAAGTTATTTTAGAATATGGTATTTACCCTGTTTTTGTGCAAGGTAAAGTCCAAGTAAAAGATAAGCTTGAAAAAGCTTTATTAGAGATGTCAAAGAGTCATCAAGCACTAGCACTTTATCAAGTTGTTCAATTTTTAAATGGTGAAAACATGCTTTTAAATTATTATGAAAGTTTACCATTTTACTTGAATCGAGAAGAAATACTATCCAATATTAAAATAGCTATGGCAAATGAGCATATTAGACAAGACATGAAAGAGTATAAATCGGGAGAATTTGCTCATTATAAAGATAGCATGCTTGATATGGTAGAAAGAACCATAGACACGTTTTAGAATGATGAAAAGGTATGAAAGATATGTCTAATAAAAATACATTTAAAAAATACAGTCGCATCGCTGCATTATTGTCAGTAGCTCTTATTGCTTGTAACCTTGCTACAGCAAATGCCGAAGCAAATAATCCAAAAACCAAAACTAATGATGTCACTATCAATGATAAGACCAAGGCTACTGATGGTACTCATCCTGAAGCAGATAAGATGCTTAAAACAGATAAGATGATTAAGCTTACTCCTAAAGAGATGCCATTAGAAGATACAGAAAAAGATGATCAGAAAAAAAATCGAGAAAAGGTAGATGAGGTCGACAACTCTAAGGAGCTCAGTAAAGGTATCTATGGCTTAAACTATAATATCCTTGAAGTATTGGCTAGAAACGGTGAACCTATCGAGAATTTTATTCCTAAAGAAGGACTTAAGAAAGCCGATAAGTTTATTGTTATCGAAAGAAAGAAAAAAGATATTAATACCACACCTGTAGATATCTCAATAATTGATTCCGTTACAGATAGAACATACCCTGCAGCACTTCAATTGGCTAATAAGAATTTTACAGAAAATAAGCCAGATGCAATTGTAACTAAGCGTAGACCTCAAAAGATCCATATTGATTTACCAGGTATGGGAGAAAGTGCATCTGTAGAGGTTAAAGACCCAACTTATGCCAACATTGCATCAGCTATTGATGAACTTACTAATAAATGGCATGATAATTTTTCAGGTGGAAATACCCTCCCAGCAAGAACCCAATATACTGAATCTATGGTTTATTCAAAATCTCAGATTGAGGCAGCCTTAAATGTTAATAGTAAAGTCCTCGATGGTACTTTAGGAATTGACTTTAACTCCATTTCCAAAGGAGAGAAGAAAGTTATGATTGCTGCTTATAAACAAATTTTCTACACTGTCTCAGCAGATCTTCCAAATGATCCTTCAGATGTCTTTGATAAATCAGTTACATTTAATGAATTAAAACAAAAGGGTGTCAGCAACGAGGCTCCGCCACTCTTTGTTAGCAACGTGGCTTACGGAAGAACCGTTTTTGTTAAGTTAGAGACTAATTCTAAGAGCAATGATGTTGAGGCGGCTTTCAGTGCAGCACTAAAAGAAAAAGATCTCAAAAGCAAAGGCAAGTATTCTGATATTTTAGATAATAGTTCCTTTACAGCAGTTGTTTTAGGAGGAGATGCTTCAGAACACAACAAGGTGGTGACCAAAGATTTTGATGTCATCAGAAATGTTATCAAAGACAATGCAGCATTTGGTAGGAAAAATCCTGCTTATCCTATTTCCTATACCAGTGTCTTCCTTAAAGATAATAAGATTGCTGGTGTAAATAATAGAAGTGAATATGTTCAAACTACATCAACAGAGTATACTAGTGGTAAGATTAGTTTATCTCATGGTGGTGGATTTGTGGCACAATATGAAATCCTTTGGGATGAAATCAGCTATGATGACAAAGGAAAAGAAGTCCTTACACCAAGATATTGGGAGAGTAACTGGCATAGCAGGACAGCACCCTTTAATACTGTCATTCCTCTAGGAGCAAATACACGAAATATCCGTATAATGGCAAGAGAATGTACAGGATTAGCTTGGGAATGGTGGCGAAAGGTAATAGATGAAAGAGATGTTAAATTAGCTAAAGAAATTGAAGTAAAACTCTCAGGAACAACCTTAAACCCATATGGCAGCATTACTTATAAATAAAGTTGAATAAGTTCCTGACTTAATAGAATTTATTGTTAAAATGATAGTGTAGAAAAAAAGAATGATTTAATCTAGTCCCTGTTTACTAAAATTCTAATTTAATTTTTCTGACTTTACTTATTAGTATCCCAAAAGTTCACTTATTAAAAGCTAGAATTAAGATAAAAATTATCCATGCTTAAGCTCTATCTTATATAACAAGTAGAAGAAATGAAATACCTTTTCCACAATCTCATAGTTATCTAAAAAATTGAATATTTTAATGATTAGGCTGTTGCTTTGTTTAGAAACGTGCTATAATACAAGTTGTTTATAAATAAGAAAGAGATTACATGTTGAAAAAAGAAAAATATATTACTAAATTTTTATTACTCAGTTTGTTATTGCCTAGTCTTCAGACAATTAGTGTTTTTGCAGAAGAGATAGAGGCTTCAGTATCTTCTAGTCCAGTAGTGGAGACTACTCCGACCATAGACAATAAGAATTTTGACTTAGCTAAGCCTAGTGAGAACACTCCTAATATGGGTTCCGATTTAGATAGTTCTTCTGATAAGGGGTCAATAGATAGTCCTAAGCCTCCTCAGACAAACAATGATCAGTCCGCTGGTGGAACAAGTACCAAACCTGATCAGGATAATAAGGAAACTCCTTCCCCAACTCCCCCAAGTGGGACACCTAAAGAAGAGAATCCTGTTACGCCAAATAGCAGTAACAAGCAGATACCGACTCCTAATGCTCAGCCTCAGCCAACTCCAAGTCAGCCTCAGGCTAGTTCAGCAAGTATTCCTCTTGTTCCAAGCATGCCTGCAGTGACTAACAAGACTCAGACAAGTCCATTTAACCAGATGCCAGAAATGCCTTCGGCAATTGCAGAGGCTGGTTATGTGGAACATTGGTCAGGAGATGATGCTTACACCCATAACTTAATGTCTCATCGTTATGGAATTACTGCTCATCAATTGGATAGTTTTTTAGAGTCTACTGGTATTAATTATGACAGAAATCGTGTTAATGGAAGTAAACTCTTGAAGTGGGAAAGGTTTAGCGGCTTGGATGTGCGTGCTATAGTTGCCATTGCCATTGCTGAAAGCTCACTAGGAACACAGGGTGTGGCTAGAGAAGCTGGCGCTAATATGTTTGGTTATGGTGCATTTGATTATGCTCCCCAGTCTGCGACAGCCTACAGTGATGAACGTGCTGTTATCAAGATGGCCAAAGAGACAATTATGGAAAATAAAAATACTAGCTTTGCTATTCAAGATAAGAAAGCGCAAAAGTTATCCATGGGTCTTTTAAATCTTGCCTTAGAAGGTGGTGTCTATTACACAGATACTAGTGGTACTGGTAAGAAGCGTGCAGAACTTATGGAAAAGCTGGATCAATGGATTGACCAACATGGTGGGACACCGGCAATTCCAGATCACTTACAAATGCAATCTTCTTCTAGTGTAGAGACGGTTCCTAAAGGTTATAAGCTGACTAAGTTACATAATATTATTAATTATACAGCAGAAACCTATCCTTGGGGACAGTGTACCTGGTATGTTTACAATAGAGCTCAGGAATTAGGCTACCACTTTGATCCATTTATGGGGAATGGTGGTACTTGGAAACATAAGAGTGGCTATGAAACCAGTGATACCCCACAAGTAGGCTATGCAGTATCTTTTAGCCCTGGTCAAGCAGGTGCAGACTTAACCTATGGACACGTTGCTATTGTTGAAGAGGTTAAAGAAGATGGTTCTATCCTTATTTCAGAATCAAATTGTATGGGACTAGGAACAATTTCTTACAGAACCTTTACAGCAGAACAAGCAAGTATGTTAACCTATGTGATAGGACAAAAATAATATTAGTCACTTATTATTAAATGCAGTGAGTGATAAGATTAGGCAAGAGCAAGGACAAAGATGTTCTTGCTTTTTGCAAGTTCAAGCTAAGCTAAATGTATGTGAGAAAAAGTAGTAGTGAATTAAGTCCTAGCTTGAAATAAAGCTAATTATCTTGTATTTTAGCCCCCATTGCATTAAAATAGTAACTGTAATAAAGAAAAATACAGGAGAAAAAAATGAAATATATTGTTAATAAAAGTAATAATCCAGCCTACAATATTGCCCTAGAAGCCTATGCTTTTAAAGAATTGGTTGATGAAGATGAAATCTTTATCCTCTGGATTAATGAACCTGCTATTATTATTGGTAAACATCAAAATACTATTCAAGAAATCAATAAGGAATATATTGAAGAACATGGTATCCATATTGTTCGTCGTCTATCAGGAGGCGGAGCTGTTTATCATGATCTAAATAACCTTAACTATACTATTATTTCAAATAAGTCAGAAGAAGGTGCTTTCGACTTTAAAACTTTCTCACAACCTGTTATTGAAACCTTGGCAGATTTAGGGGTTAAGGCTGAGTTTACAGGCCGTAATGATTTGGAAATTAATGGGAAAAAGTTCTGTGGAAATGCTCAAGCTTATTATAAAGGACGCATGATGCACCATGGTTGCCTTTTGTTTAATGTTGATATGACAGTCCTAGGCGATGCCCTTAAAGTAAGTAAAGATAAAATTGAATCTAAAGGGATTAAATCTGTACGTGCTCGTGTAACTAACATCTTAGATGAACTACCTGAGAAAATTACAGTTAATGAATTTTCAAACAAACTTTTGGACAAGATGAAAGAAACCTATCCTGATATGAGAGAATATGTTTTATCAGAAGATGAATTAGCTAAAATTCAAGAATCTGCAGATCAGCAATTTGGTAGCTGGGATTGGACTTATGGCAAAGCCCCAGAATATACTATTGAACGCAATGTACGTTATGCAGCAGGTAAAATCAATACATTTGCAAATGTTGAAAATTCTATTATTAAAAATATTAAGATTTACGGAGACTTCTTTGGAATAAAAGATGTTAAAGATATCGAAGAACTTCTCATTGGTTTAAAATATGAGTACAAAGATGTTTATGATAAATTACAAACTGTCGATATTAATCAGTATTTCTCACGTATGACAGTAGAAGAAGTTGCTAAGGCAATTGTTGCTTAAGAATAAGTTTACTCTTTAATTTATAATATAAAAGGCTCTTAAAAATCATATAGAATTTTTAAGAGCCTTTTTGAATTAAAAAAACTTTAAAATCAATATATTAAAAGATTTTAAAGTTTTTATGTTTTTTTAGGATTAAGAAAATTATTTATAAAACTAGCATTCTAGGCTTTCTCAGTCCTTGAATTTAGCTTTACTTTTGACATCCGTATATTCTTCAGCTATTTCCTTAGCAAGAATATCTTGATAGTCTGTTAATGTGATACCTTGCCCATATTTGTTTTTTAAAGCTGTTGCTACTAGTCGGTAAGCGAGATTGACATTTCGAGATAAAATAGGACCGTGGAAATAAGAACCAAAGACATTTTTATAGTGGACACCTTCAGTCTGATCTTCATTATTATTTCCATGTCCATAAACAATATCCCCTAAAGGTTTTTCGTCTGGGGAGAGAAAGGTACGTCCCTGGTGGTTTTCAAAACCATAGTAGGTTTCCTTAAATTCCTTGTTATAAATTTTTATGTCCCCAATAAAACGGTTGTTATTTTGGTTAAGTGTGTAATGTCCCATGACTCCAATGCCATCTATTTTAAGCCCATTAGCTTGAATATAATATTGACCTAAAAGCTGAAAGCCACCACAGATAGCCAAGATAACCTTATCTTGGTTAATAAAATTTGCAATAGCTTCTTTTTTGGCAGGTAAATCCTTGGCTACAATAGTTTGCTCGTAGTCTTGGCCTCCACCGAAAAAAATAATATCATACTTATTTTCATTAAAGTCATCTCCTACAGAGACAATATCAACAGTAACATGTGCTCCTAATTTCTCAGCAACATATTTGAGCATGAGGACATTTCCATTGTCACCATAGGTGTTCAAAAGGTTACCATAGAGATGTGCAATATGGATATCATAATTAAAATTACCTTGGTCAGGAGATTGTAGTGATATATAAGTCATTATTGGATCTCCTTTCTAATAAAACCTTTATGAGCTAAAATATCACGAAATTCTAGCATGGCAGTATAGGTGGCAAGGATATAAGCGTGTTTAGTCTCTTGCTGTTCAATAGCTGTGATAATCTCTTCTAAGCTTTCTTTTTCTGTAATATGGTTACTATCATAGCCGGTAACACGTAAACGTCTAGCAATTTCAGAATGTCTAAGACCACCAGTATTGATTTCGGTAATATCCATCTGGTTAATAAGTTCAAAATTAGCATCCCAAATCCAAGAGGTATCAATGCCATCAGCATAATTAGCATTTAAAAGAACAGATAAGCTAAAAGGATAATTTGCTAATTTAATCATTTCAAGGGCCTGGCTAGCACCAACTGGATTTTTAATGAGGATTAGAGTACAAGACTTATCACCAATTGAAAAACTTTCTTGACGGCCAAAAACAGCCTTACTCTTATTAAAACCAGCCTTTATTTTTTCTGGAACGACACCAAAATATTCAGCCACAGCAACAGCAGCTAGGGCATTATAAATATTGTAGAGTCCACCAACGTTTATTTTATAAGCCTGACCATCTATTATAAATTCAGAACTGGAATTCGTTATTCGAGTGAGTTCTGTTAGCTGATAGCTTAATTGAGGTCTTTCAAAGTGGCAGTTCAGACAGATGTAATTTCCTAGATTAGCATAGGTATTAAGTTTATATTGTAAAATATGCTGACATTTAGGACAGACAATGCCTTCAGTGTTATAATGTGCTAATTTTGGTGTATGAGATTCAGTATTAAAGCCATAATATTGCACAGGATTAACTAGTTCTTTTGAGGCAAATAAGGGGCTGTCACCATTAGCAAGGATAGTAGCTTCAGGCGCATTACTAGCTCCTTCTTGAATCATGTTATAGGTAGTATAAATTTCTCCATAACGATCCATTTGATCTCGGAAAATATTAGTAAAAACAAATAAACTAGGTTTAATGTAGCTTGTAATCCTTGGAAGACTAGCTTCGTCAATTTCTAAAACAGCAATTTTTTTCCCACTTTTTCCTCTTTTGGCTGTTAAGAAGGTAGTTACAATACCAGTAATCATATTTGCTCCACTTGGATTAGTAAGAACTTGACCAAAGGCTTCTTGTAGGATACCAACTGTAAGTGCTGTAGTTAGGGTTTTACCATTAGTCCCTGTAATGACTACAATTTCATAATCTTTAGCAAGGGTGTCCAGGATGTCTTTATCGTATTTGAGAGCAAGTTTACCAGGGTAGGTTGAACCTCTCCCCATTTTTTTAAGAACTGTTTGAGCAGTTTTTCCGGCACTGATGCCTAAGATTGTCTTCATTTTCATGTTTATATTTTATCATAGTTTCATCAAATTTTGATACAGAAAATCCTATGGAAAAATGTTATAATGGAATAAGTAGAAATTTCACATAGAAAGAGAGTTGTATGAGTAATTTAAGTAATATCGATATGAAATTTTTTTTAAGCTTACTGGATAACCCATGGCTTTTAGCTATTCATATTTTTGATGTATTAATTGTTGCTTTTGCTATCTATCGTTTTATTCGAGCTCTAGTTGGTACAAAAATCATGTCTCTAGTTCAAGGAGTCATTTTATTTATAGCCTTAAGATTTGTTGCGGAATGGATTGGTTTTACAACCATCACCTATTTAATGAATCAAGTTATTACCTATGGGGTAATTGCGGCTGTTGTTATTTTTGCTCCTGAAATCAGAACTGGTCTCGAGAAATTTGGTCGTACAACACAACTCTTTCTACAGAAAGAAACTAAAAATGATGAAGAAACCTTAGTAGATGCTTTGATAAAATCAGTTGCTTATATGAGTCCCAGAAAAATTGGAGCCCTTATCGTAATTGAACAGACACAAACCCTACAAGAATACATTAATACAGGCATTCCTTTGAATGCTGATATCTCGAACCAATTATTGATTAATATTTTTATTCCCAATACCCCTTTGCACGATGGTGCAGTAATTATAGGGGATAATAAGGTTAGATCAGCAAGTTCTTACTTACCTCTAACAGAATCAATGTCGATTTCCAAAGAATTTGGGACTAGGCATAGGGCCGCTATTGGGCTATCTGAAAATTCTGATGCTATTACAATTGTTGTTTCAGAAGAGACTGGTGGTATTTCTATAACTAGAAAAGGCCAATTTCTTCATGACCTGAGCAAGAGTGACTTTGAATCAGTAATCCGCTCATATCTTATCAGTGAACCAATCCAGAAAGATAAGTGGTTTAGAAAAATAGTTGGAGGCAAATAAGAATGAAAAAATTTTTTGTGAGTCGCTTCTGGTTAGCCTTGGTTTCGCTATTTTTTGCTATTTTATTGTTTCTAACGGCTACAGCTAGTCATTCTTACAACACTAATTCGCAAATTTATAGTCCTATCGAAACCTATACTCATAGCTTGTCAGATGTTCCTATTGATATAAAATATGATAGTGATAAGTACTTTATTAGTGAGTATTCATATGGTGTACAGGTTTATTTAACTTCTACTAATCGTGTAAAATTAGATTCTGAAGCCAATGCAGATACTCGAAAATTCAAAATTGTAGCTGATTTATCACAAAGTAAACCTGGTAAGGTAACAGTTCCCTTAAAGATAACCAATCTTCCTTCTGGAGTAGCAGCAAAAATTACTCCTGACCAAATGTCCGTTACAATTGGCAAGAAGAAAACAAAAGTATTTTCAATAACTGGTAGTATCGATGCTAAACAGATTGCTGATGGTTATGAAATAAGTAACATTGAAACAAAGGACCATAAAGTTGAAGTAACTAGTGATGAATCCAAAATTGATTTAATAGATCATGTGGTTGCAAAATTACCAGAGGAAGTTAAGTTAACTTCGGATTATAAAGATGAAGTTACGCTACAAGCTGTATCAGCAGATGGAACTATCTTAGCAAGTTCTATCAGCCCAGCTAAAACAGAATTATCTGTTGCTGTTAAAAAGATTACTAAATCAGTCCCTATAAGAGTTATTTTAACAGGAAGCTTAAAGGATAATATTACAGAAATTACTCCTAAATTATCAAAAGAAGTAGCTGTTATCTCAGGCCCGAGAGATGTACTTGATACAATAAATCAAGTTATTGCTGAAGTTAATATTTCAGATGTTACTAAAAATACTGCTAAGACAGTGAGTTTAAAATCTGATCTTGTTACTATTGAACCATCGTCTGTTACTGTTCAGTTGACAACAAAAAAGAAATAATAGATAATATCAAAGTATATGGAATGGAGGAAGCGTTTATCGCTTATTAGATTATGGGAAAATATTTTGGAACAGATGGTGTGCGTGGAGAAGCCAATGTGGAGCTTACACCAGAGTTAGCATTTAAATTAGGCCGTTGTGGAGGCTATGTTTTAAGTCAACACGAATCTGAAAGACCTCGAGTATTTGTTGCGCGTGATACCCGTATTTCTGGTGAGATGTTAGAATCAGCTTTAATAGCTGGACTTCTCTCTGTTGGAATTGAAGTTTATAAGTTAGGTGTTCTGGCAACACCTGGTGTCTCTTACTTAGTAAGAACTGAAAATGCAAGTGCTGGTGTTATGATTTCTGCCAGCCATAACCCTGCTTTAGATAATGGAATAAAATTCTTTGGTAATGATGGCTTTAAGCTAGCTGATGAGCAGGAACTAGAAATCGAAGCTCTCCTAGATGCCCAAGGAGATAAATTACCAAGACCAAGTGCAGAGGGATTAGGCACTTTAGTTGATTATCCAGAAGGCCTTCGTAAATATGAAAAGTTTCTAGTCTCAACAGGTCTTGATTTGCAAGGGATGAAGATAGCTCTTGATACTGCAAATGGTGCGGCCTCAGTTTCAGCACGTGATGTCTTTTTAGATTTAAATGCTGAAATTACAGTTATTGGTGAAAATCCAGATGGTTTAAACATTAATGATGGGATTGGGTCAACCCATCCAGAAAAATTACAAGAATTAGTAATTGAGACTCAATCACAGGTTGGGTTAGCCTTTGATGGTGATAGTGACAGACTAATAGCAGTTGATGAAAAGGGACAAATCGTTGATGGCGATAAAATTATGTTTATTTTAGGTAAGTATCTGTCGGAAAAAGGGATGCTTGCTAAAAATACTATTGTTACCACTGTTATGTCAAATCTTGGTTTTCACAAAGCTCTTGATGAGCATGGGATAAATAAGGTTGTCACTGCTGTTGGGGATCGCTATGTTGTTGAAGAAATGCGTAAGTCTGATTTTAACCTCGGTGGTGAACAATCAGGACACCTTATCATCATGAATTATAATACGACTGGTGATGGTCAGCTTACTGCCATTCAGTTAACCAAGGTAATGCAAGATACAGGTAAAAGCTTATCTGAACTAGCCTCTGAAGTGACTATCTACCCCCAAAAATTGGTTAATATTCGTGTAGAAAATAGGATGAAAGATAAGGCTATGCAGGTTCCAGCCATTGCTGATATCATTCACAAAATGGAAACTGAAATGCAAGGCAATGGTCGCATATTAGTGAGACCAAGTGGTACAGAACCCCTTCTTCGGGTGATGGCTGAAGCTCCAACAGATGAAGAAGTCGACTATTATGTCGATACCATTGCTAAGGTAGTGAGAGCTGAAATTGGCCTTGATTAATAGATAAAGAAGTGGGAAAGAACTATCTTTCTCACTTTTTTGCAATTTAGGTTGGTAATGAGTTAAACGAACAAGTAAATATAGGTACTTAAGTAATTGGATTTAGTTTATTAACATGATAAAAGTAGGTGGATAAAGGTGTTATTTTATTGTCAAAATGTTAAAATAAGAACATGTTAAATAAACCAAATTCTGCTTATGTGCATATTCCCTTTTGCACCCAAATATGTTATTACTGTGACTTCTCAAAAGTTTTTATAAAAAATCAGCCGGTAGATGCTTATCTAGAAGCTCTTATTAAGGAATTTCAGTCCTATGAGATTAAAAAGCTCCGTACCCTATACATTGGGGGCGGTACTCCAACGTCTATCACAGCCAGCCAGTTAGACTATCTCCTAAGCCAACTTGTAAAGGATCTAGATTTAAGTTATCTTGAAGAGTTCACAATTGAAGCAAATCCAGGAGATTTAGATGCTGAAAAAATCCAAGTTTTGAAAAAATCAGCTGTTAATCGGGTATCACTTGGTGTACAAACCTTTAACGATAAACACCTCAAGCAAATTGGTAGAAGTCATAATCAGGCTCAAATCTATTCAACAATTAATAGTTTAAAAGAAGCTGGATTTTATAATATTTCTATTGATTTAATTTATGCTTTACCAGGCCAAACTTTAGAAGAGGTTAAAGAAAATGTGGCCAAGGCTTTGGCACTAGATATTCCTCACCTAAGTCTTTATAGTTTGATTTTAGAGCATCATACCGTTTTTATGAATAAGATGAGACGTGGAAAACTGAACCTTCCAACTGAAGATTTAGAAGCAGAAATGTTTGACTATATCATTGAGGAGATGGAAGCAAATGGCTTTGAACATTATGAAATCTCTAACTTTTCAAAGCCTGGTTATTACAGTCAGCACAATCTTATGTATTGGAATAATGATGAATATTATGGCTGTGGAGCAGGAGCATCTGGCTATTTAAATGGGATTAGATATCGTAATCGAGTTCCTATTCAACATTATTTAAAAGCTGTAGAAGAAGGAAATGCTCGTTTAAGTGAAGAAAAGCTAAGTCTTAATGAAATGATGGAAGAAGAACTTTTTTTGGGACTTCGTAAGAAATCAGGTGTTTCAATTGCTAAATTTGAAAAGAAATTTGGCAGGTCTTTTAATCAACGTTATGGGGCAATTGTTGCAGAACTAAGAGAAAAAGGCTTACTAGTAAATGATGAAGCAGTTATTAGAATGACAAAGAAGGGTCTTTTTTTAGGGGATTCTGTAGCAGAAAAGTTTATTTTAGAATAGAGGTAAGATATGGGTTTAAAACATAGAGAAAGTTTAAAGATTCCATTTGATTTATGTGATGTCAAATTAGATGTCAAATTACCACTTTTGTTAGCATACTGCTTGTCTGTTTCTATGAGACAGTCTCTAAAAGTTGATCGAGGAGATGATTATCTCTTGAAAAATTATCAGCTGGTATGGATTATTACAGATTATGAGGCAAGTATTCATCGTTTGCCAGTCTTTAATGAGCTTATTACTGTTGAAACTCAAGCCATTTCTTATAATAAATTCTTCTGTTATCGCACCTTCCATATTTATGACGAAAAGGGCCAGCTCTTGGCTGATATTCTAACCTATTTTGCCTTAATGAATCCTGAAACCAGGAAGGTATCACCAATTCCTAAGGAAGTTGTGCAACCCTATCAAGCTGAATTTGTTAAAACCATGCGAAGAGCTCCAAAGATGCAAAGCTTAACAGACGCCCAAGAGAAAAAATACCATGTCCGTTATTTTGATATTGATATGAATGGTCATGTTAATAATAGTAAATATTTGGATTGGATGTATGATGTCCTAGGTTATGAATTTTTAAAAACGCATAGACCTATTCGTTTACAGCTAAAATATATCAAAGAAGTTGCACCAGGTGGTCAGATTAGCTCAAATTACACATTAGAAAATCTCATATCCTATCATGAAATAAAATCTGATGGACATATCAATGCTCAAGCCCTTATTGAGTGGCAAAAAATTAAGAAGTAAGGAGAAGAAAGTGCACTATAAAGGTTATTTAATTGACTTAGATGGAACAATCTATAAGGGGAAAGATCCCATTCCTGCAGGCAAACGGTTTATAGAAAGATTACAAGAAAAAGAAATTCCTTATCTATTAGTCACAAATAATACCACTAGAACACCGCAAATGATTCAGAAGATGTTAGCAGAAGACTTTGCTATCACAACTAGCTTAGAATCAATTTATACAGCAACCATGGCAACACTTGATTACATGAAGGATATGAACCGTGGCAAAAAGGTCTATGTTATCGGTGAGACAGGACTGAAATCTGCTATGCAAGAAGCAGGTTATGTAGAAGATAGTGAAAACCCAGACTATGTAGTAGTCGGTTTAGATAAACAATTGTCCTATGAAAAGTTAGCAGTAGCTACTCTTGCCATTGAAAAAGGGGCTTTATTTATCGGAACTAACCCTGATTTAAATATTCCTACAGAAAGAGGACTCTTACCAGGTGCAGGCTCTTTAGTTGCACTATTAGAATCCTCAACACGTGTCAAACCAGTCTTTATTGGTAAACCAAATGCTATCATTATGAACAAGGCACTAGATATTTTGGGTGTTAAACGTGAAAAAGCGATTATGGTTGGCGATAACTATCTCACAGATATTATGGCTGGAATTCAAAGTGATATTGCTAGCTTACTGGTAACAACTGGTTTTACCAGACCAGAAGAAGTAGCAAGTCTAAAAGTACAGCCTAATTATGTCATTTCTAGCTTGGATGAATGGGGACTATGATTAAAAAGAACATTTATTTTGGAATACTTTTTTTATGGCTACTTGCTATATCAGTCTTACTAACAATCTATGGGGCTTGGCTATTTTACCCTCTTGAAATAGATTTTTTAAATATAGAAAAAGTTGTCTATCTGTCTAAAGCCTCTATTTTACATAATTTTAATGGCTTAATGGACTACCTTACCAATCCCTTTAATCACAAACTGAACTTTGCAAGTTTTGCAGCATCCCAAGAAGGCTTAGCCCACTTTAAAGATGTCAAATATCTCTTTCATTTTAGTCAGTTCATTTGTTTTATTTTAGCTATCCCATCGCTGATTTTTCTAAGAAAAAATTTGAAAGAAAAGACGCTCCTAGACTATCATCGATATTTTTTAGTAGCAGCAGTATTACCTTTAATAGTGGCTCTTTTTGCTCTTATGATAGGATTTGAAAACTTTTTCATTTTCTTTCACAACCTTCTTTTTGCAGGCAAAAGCAATTGGATGTTTGATCCCTTAACTGATCCTGTTATCTGGATTTTACCAGAAGATTTCTTTATGCACTGCTTCATAGGATTTGGATTTATCTATGAGGGAATTATGCTGATGCTTTATTATCTATCAAGGCATAAAGCAATTATGGATAAATAGACTTTTGATATGACTTGTTACACTGTCAGTCTCAAGAAAGTATGATTACAGTAGTTTAAGAGCTGTGCTATTTTAAATAGTGTACTAGCAAGCTTCTATGTTATAATGATTGAAAAGTTAGGAAGAGGTGCTTATGGAAAAGACATTTTTTATGATTAAGCCAGATGGGGTTAAGCGAGGTTTAGTGGGGCAGGTTCTTAGTCGTATTGAGCAAAGAGGTTTTATAATTGAGCAGTTAGAAATGCGTAGGGCTGATACAACTATTCTTAGAAAACACTATGAAGCCTTGGTGGATAAGCCCTTTTTCTCTGAAATTGAAACCTATATGACTAGTGACCCAATTGTCATTGGAGTGCTTAGCGGTAACCGCGTTGTTTCTTCGTGGCGGATGATGATGGGAGTAACCAATCCCAAGGATGCACAGCCAGGTACTATTCGAGGTGATTTTGCTCAAGCCCCTGGAGATGATGGTGGTATCTTTAATGTCGTTCATGGATCAGATTCTACTGATTCTGCAAAAAGAGAAATAGATTTATGGTTTGGTTCAGATCAGAATGCTAGGCCTTAATCTAACAAAGAAAAGATAATGATTATGTTAATAAAGTTAGTAATTGAAAGCTTTCTTTCTTAATGCTGTCATTGTCTTTTTCTTTTTAAATTAAGTGGTTTGTATAACTATAATCATGCTGATTATAGCTAATGCCCTAGCTACTTGTTTAGTTTTTTGATATAATAAAAGGAAACGAAAAATGTGTATAGGAAACAAAAATGAACAGTCAAGAACTTAAAAAACGTCAAGAGATGATTCGTAATTTCTCTATTATTGCCCATATTGATCATGGTAAGTCTACGCTGGCAGATCGGATTTTAGAAAAAACAGAAACAGTATCTAGCCGTGAAATGCAGGCCCAGCTCTTGGATTCGATGGACCTTGAGCGTGAACGTGGTATCACTATTAAATTAAATGCTATTGAGCTTAATTATAAAGCAAAAGATGGTAAAATTTATATTTTTCATTTAATTGACACCCCAGGACATGTGGATTTCACCTATGAAGTGTCACGTTCTTTAGCAGCTTGTGAAGGAGCAGTCTTGGTCGTTGATGCTGCCCAAGGTATTGAAGCACAAACCTTAGCGAATGTTTACTTAGCTCTTGATAATGACTTGGAAATTATGCCAGTCATCAATAAAATTGACCTGCCAGCTGCCGATCCAGAACGGGTCAGACAAGAAATTGAAGATGTTATAGGCTTAGATGCTTCAGAAGCAGTTTTGGCATCTGCTAAGGCAGGGATTGGTATCGAAGAAATTCTAGAGCAGATTGTTGAAAAAGTACCTGCCCCAAGTGGAGATGTGGACGCTCCATTACAGGCTCTTATTTTTGATTCCGCCTATGATGCTTATCGTGGTGTTATTTTACAGGTTCGTATCATTAATGGTATTGTTAAGCCTGGTGATAAGATTCAAATGATGTCCAATGGTAAAACTTTTGATGTCACTGAAGTAGGTATTTTTACACCCAAAACAGAAGGTCGTGAATTCTTGGCAACTGGAGATGTGGGTTATATTGCTGCATCTATTAAGACGGTGGCAGATACTCGCGTAGGTGATACCGTAACCCTTGCTAGCAACCCTGCAAGCCAAGCTCTGCACGGCTATAAGCAAATGAATCCTATGGTTTTTGCTGGGATATATCCTATTGAATCAAATAAATATAATGACCTTCGTGAGGCTCTTGAAAAACTACAACTGAATGATGCTAGTTTACAGTTTGAGCCTGAGACGTCACAGGCCTTAGGTTTTGGTTTTCGTTGTGGTTTCTTGGGGCTCCTTCATATGGATGTTATTCAAGAACGTCTGGAACGTGAGTTTAATATTGACTTAATCATGACAGCGCCGTCTGTTGTCTATCATATTAACACAACTGATGGGGATATGGTTGAAGTCTCAAATCCCTCTGAGTTTCCTGATCCAACTAAGGTTGAGAGTATTGAAGAACCTTATGTGAAGGCGCAGATTATGGTGCCACAAGAGTTCGTTGGGGCTGTTATGGAATTAGCTCAGCGCAAGCGCGGAGATTTTGTGACCATGGACTATATTGATGATAACCGCGTCAATGTTATCTATCAGATTCCTCTGGCAGAAATCGTTTTTGACTTCTTTGATAAGCTGAAATCATCCACTCGTGGCTATGCGAGCTTTGATTATGAGATTTCAGAATACCGTAAGTCACAATTAGTTAAGATGGATATCCTTTTAAATGCTGAAAAAGTAGATGCTCTTAGCTTTATTGTCCATCGTGAATTTGCCTATGAACGTGGAAAATTAATTGTTGAGAAATTGAAAAAAATTATTCCCCGTCAGCAGTTTGAAGTGCCTATCCAAGCAGCAATTGGTCAAAAAATTGTTGCTCGGTCTGATATTAAAGCCTTACGTAAAAATGTCCTTGCCAAATGTTATGGTGGTGACGTTTCTCGTAAACGTAAGTTACTTGAAAAGCAAAAGGCTGGTAAGAAACGGATGAAGGCTATTGGTTCTGTCGAAGTCCCACAAGAAGCCTTCCTAAGTGTTCTGTCTATGGATGACGATTCTAAAAAATAAGCAAGGTCTCACCATCACGGGTGGGCCTTCTTTTTTACTATTAAAAAATGATTTTTTGGGATAATTTGTTACAATAGATTTATAAAAAAGAGGAGTGTATTATTATGGAATCAAAAGAAGAACTACGTCAACGTATTGGAGATTTATCTTATAAAGTAACTCAGGAAGCTGCAACAGAAAGAGCATTTACAGGGGACTATGATGACTTTTTTGAAAAAGGTATCTATGTTGATATTGTAAGTGGAGAGGTCCTTTTTTCGTCCTTGGATAAATTTAATTCAGGTTGTGGTTGGCCTGCTTTTACAAAACCCGTAGACAATAGAAAAGTAACTAATCATGAAGATTCTTCTCATGGCATGCGTCGTGTTGAAGTAAAAAGTAGACAGGCACAATCCCATCTGGGTCATGTTTTTACTGATGGCCCAAAGGAAGAAGGAGGCCTCCGTTATTGTATTAACTCTGCGGCTCTGCGTTTTGTCCCTTATGCTGATATGGAAAAAGAAGGTTATGGTAAGTATTTAAGTCTCTTTGAAGAAAAGTAAACTCAAAAACCAATCTTTTCTAGACAATTTTAAATTAGTCATTTCTTGAAATCATAAGATGACTTTATAAAGAAAGTTGGTGATAGTTTGTCTACCTTAATAGACTATATTAAATGGAATCAAGATAAGAGTTTTCAAGAGTTGCCCTTAAATGAATTAGACATTGTAGCTATTAATGAAATTGGTTATTTGTCTTTTGATGTTCTAGTCACTGATGTTATTAAAGAAGATAGCCTGATTGATTTATCATCTATCTTAGTGGATGAGGGGCAAGACAGTCAAAATACAGTCTATAACTTTCTGATTAGTAAAGAAAGGGTAGCCCTGTTTAGATCCTTAAGAGATTCTAAACGGTTTAAAGAATTAAGCTTATCTCATTATGTTAATGACATTGATCCTGAGAGTGAGAAGCAATTTGCAGCCATGGTTTTTAAGATTCCTTCGATTTGTCATACCCAGATCGTATTTCGAGGAACAGATGATAGCTTGATTGGCTGGAAAGAAGATTTTAAGCTGACATATATGAATGCCATTGCTTCACAAAAATCAGCTCTTCTTTATTTATCGAGTTACCTGGAAAAGAACCCAGACGAGCAGGTCATTTTGACAGGTCATTCTAAGGGGGGGCATTTAGCCTTGTATGCTTTTACTTCATTATTAAACAGCTTACAAAAACGAGTAAAAAAAGCCTATTTACTTGATTCTCCAGGCCTTTCAAAAGAAATGCTTGAAACAGAGGCTTATAAGCGAGTAAGAGAGCGACTAATACTTATCAGGCCCCAGGAATCGATTGTCGGTGTTATGCTCTATAGTGATGTCAAACCTAAAATTGTTAAAAGTAATTCTTTTGGGCTTTTACAGCATAAAACCTCTAATTGGCAGGTCAGACTTGATGGAGAATTTATTAGCGTAGATAAGCCCTCAAGTTTAAGTCTTAGCCTAGAATTAACATTTAAGGCTTGGACAAATCAATTGTCTAAAGAAGATCTAAAGCTAGTTTGTGACAGTTTTTTTGATGCCTTATTTTTAAGTGGTATTACAAGCCTTAATGCCTTTACATTGGATGAACATGTTTTCCATACTTTTTTTAAAGTTCTAGCGAGTCTCAGATCAATTGACCATTTCAAAAAAGCGATTATGGTAAAATCTATCAGGCAACTTATTCATAATTATACTGGTTATCGCAGAAGGGGAGTAAATCTCAAAGTACAAGAAAAAGTGACGGAAATTTTACATAGAAGTAGCAGGAAAAAGCATTCTAAAAAGAGTTAAATTAGCTTTTTTAAAATAGATTTATTCTCATTTTTTTACAATTCTCTTATTGATTTATCACTTCTTTTATCCTAAGTTTTCTACTTGACCCAAGGTCTATGATCAATGCTATAATGAAGCTAGGTATAAGGAGGACATAAACTTATGAGAGAAGTTCTTAAGATGAATGACAAAACAGCTATTCCTATCCTAGGTTTGGGAACTTGGCTGGTTGAGAATGATAAGGCTGAACGTGTTGTATCACAAGCTCTGAAACTTGGATACCGTCATATTGATACTGCTCAAGCATATAAAAATGAAGTTGGAGTGGGTAAAGGTATTTTTCTATCAGGCATTCCTAGAGAAGAAATCTTTGTAACCAGTAAGGTAGCAGCTGAGCATAAAAATTATCAAGATGCCTCTCAATCAATTGACCTATCACTTAGAGATCTAGGATTAGATTACCTTGATTTGATGATTATTCATAGCCCTCAGCCTTGGTCTGAATGGCGCTCAAGTGATAAAAACTTTGATCAGGGAAATTTAGAAGCTTGGCGGGCTTTGGAAGATGCTCAAAAAGCTGGCAAAGTAAAATCAATAGGACTTTCAAATTTTCTCATTAAAGATGTTGAAAATATTCTAAAA
Source organism: Streptococcus didelphis DSM 15616 (assembly GCF_000380005.1). Taxonomy (GTDB): domain Bacteria; phylum Bacillota; class Bacilli; order Lactobacillales; family Streptococcaceae; genus Streptococcus; species Streptococcus didelphis. The sequence goes on along the minus strand of NZ_KB904188.1, from coordinate 631,335 downwards.
AATAGTAATAAAAAACCAGCTGTTAACCAAATATTAAGCCATATCGGCAATACACCTTTTGCCTTAATTGATTATTGTAAAGAACATAACATAGTAGTAGAAGCCTATTCTCCTATTGCTCATGGACAAGCTCTGAAAAATGACATTTTGAAAAAAGTAGCTTCTAAATACAATGTTTCTAGTGTACAATTAAGCATTCAATATATTTTACAACTAGGCATGGTTGCCCTTCCTAAGGCAGAAAACCCAGAACATATGCTAAGTAACATGACCTTAGATTTTACAATTTCTCGTGAGGATATGGCTCTTTTAAAATCAGTTAAGTTTGTAGATTATGGAGAATATGCCAATTTTCCAGTCTTTAGTGGTAAATAATATAAGAAGATGGCTGCGCTAAATAGGGTCATCTTTTTATATTAAAAAGTGCTCCATTTGGAAAGTTTAGCGAATTTTACAAGACATTTTAAAAGTTTTATAATAGAGATTGAGAAAAGGAGCCCCTGATGATAAGCGTTATAAAAAAACTACCTGGGATTCTACTTTGTTTACTAATTGCCACAGTTGCCTGGTTTTTAGGACAGCTAATACCTTTAATTGGAGCAGCTGTATTTGCTATTTTACTAGGAATGCTAGTCACTCTTAGTTATCCCATAGGCAATATGACACAAGTAGGGATTTCATTTACTTCAAAATACATTCTACAAATAGCTGTTGTTTTGTTGGGGTTTGGACTTAATTTAAGTCAGGTCATGCAAGTTGGTATGCAATCACTACCTATTATTGTAACAACTATTGTTACCTCTTTAGTAGTAGCCTATTTGTTGCAAAAATACTTACATCTGGACCTTAAAATAGCCACTTTAATTGGAGTTGGTTCCTCTATTTGTGGTGGTTCAGCAATTGCTGCGACTGCACCCGTTATTGATGCTAAAGATGAGGAAATCGCTACAGCTATATCTGTAATTTTTTTATTTAATATCCTAGCTGCCCTTATTTTTCCTAGTCTTGGCCAACTCATTGGACTTTCTAATCATGGCTTTGCTCTTTTTGCAGGGACAGCTGTTAATGATACCTCTTCTGTAACAGCAACAGCCGCCTCATGGGATGCTATTCATCAGTCTAATACACTTGAAGCAGCCACCATTGTAAAATTAACTCGAACACTTGCTATTATCCCCATAACCATAGGCTTAGCTTTATACAGGTCAAAACAAGATCAACTTCAAAAAAGTGAGGGAACTTTTAAGTTAACAAAAACATTTCCGACCTTTATTTTATTTTTCTTAATAGCTTCGCTCTTAACAACACTTGCAGGAATTGTGGGCTTTGAAATGTCTTTTTTTGCTTATTTAAAAACTCTGTCAAAATTCTTTATTGTTATGGCTATGGCAGCTATAGGCTTAAACACCAATCTTCCTAAGCTTCTTAAAAGAGGTGGTCAAGCAATTGTCTTAGGTGCTGTATGTTGGTTTTTTATCTCATGTATGAGTCTTTTGATGCAGATCTTGTTAGGAACTTGGTAGGAAGTCAATTTACTTTATTAGGATTTTTATAAAAACTAAAATAGGAATTAAGTAATGGTTGCCTAAAACTGTTAACAGTTTCTGTTTTAGTTTTTCTTTTGGCATTAGTTGTTTGCAAGTCATAATAAGTTTTGATAATCTAATAAAAGAGAGCTTTTTTGGAGGTGTTATGAGAGTTTTTAAGAAGTTTCTTTTTTTTATTTTGGAGTGCATTATAGTAACTATCTTGGTCTTTAATCTAGCAACTCTTTTTCCTATTCCCTACCTAGGATCTCTTGCTAACCACTACACAGTTCCTTATGTCAGGGTTTGGCTACCTCTTTTATTTCTTTTATTCCTAGTCAGCTTATGGATTTCCTTGAATTATAAAAAAAGTAAATGGCATAGCCTAAATGCTATTACAGCTTTTATCAGTTTATTGATTGGATTTTATATTGTGATAGATGTCCAAACAACTATTAATCACTTAGGTGCTGAAGCTAACTTTCTAAAATCCTATCAGCTAGAAGATATATCAGGAGTAGAGGTGGCTACTGAAACTTATACAAGATCACCACATGGGGATGTCAAATTAAATATCTATCATACTGATGATCGTCTTAAAAATAAGCCTGTACTAGTCTACATCCATGGAGGTGGCTGGGTGGCAGGACATAGGTCTTCTCATTCTTACTATTGGAAGTCTTTTGCCAAAGATAATTATGTCGTTGTGAGTTTAGACTATGATTTATCAAGTCGTCATCGCCATTTGTCAAGTCTCACCGAAAAACAATTAACACAGGCCTTTGCCTGGATTGAAAATAATATTCAAGATTATGGTGGTTCAACGGATCATTTATTTGTGACAGGGGTTTCAGCAGGAGGTAACTTGGCCCTAGAACTAGCATATAAGATTAATAATGGAACTTATGAGCAAGTAGATGGCACAAAATTACCTAAGGTAAAAGCAGTCTCTGTTTCTTACCCTGTTGCTAGTCCAAAAAGTTTTTATGATAACAATGATTTGGCAAAAGGTGATATTGCTAAACGAATGGTCATGGCCTATCTAGGTGGCAGACCGGATCAATTACCTAAGGCCTATGCTGATCTCACTCCTAAGAATGCCATTTCTGATAAGACTCCCCCAACACTTTTTTTAGCTGGGCAAAGAGATACTTTAGTTCCCCAAGAAGCAACCTATGATTTAGCAGCTGATTTGAAGAAAAGGAATATTCCCAACAAATTAGTTATCTTTCCTTATACAAATCATGCCTTTGACAGAATTGATGGGAACTTAGGCAGTCAGGCCTATTTGAATTTAAGTAAGGACTGGTTCAAGGAATATATGTCCAACTAGTTTTACATGCCTTTAGATGCTAATGTTTTAAATAGCTTAAAGCTCCTTTTTACAATATTTACTTTAATATTGTGTTTAGGACTATTTGATTTTTAAAATTTATGATACTATTAATTAAATAAAGTTATCAAACTATTTCATTTTATCTAAGATGGGATAGGGAAAAAGGAGAATCTGTGAGAAAATATTTACAAGACTTGGTTACTGAGGCAGCCTATTATTTGGAGATTTTACTGTCTACCATCTTAACGTTAGCCCTTATCTTTTTTTCCTACTCTTTAATTACAGATTTATCAGGTTTTCTTAACCAACAACCAGATATTGATGCTATGTTTCAACTCTTTTTAGCAAGATCCATGACTATAGCAGTTGGGGTGGAGTTAATAAAAATGTTGTCAAAGCCTTCGCCCAGTACTGTTATTGAAGTTTTATTATTTGCTTTAACGCGTCAATTAATAGTTGAACATGCCAGCATGCTTAATTTTTTAATAGGAATTGTAGCAGTAGCTCTCTTATTTGCTATTAGAAGGTATCTCTTTATCCAATTTGACAATTCAACAAGTGTTATTGTCAGAGGGAGTTTGAAACTTAAGATGGTAAATATTATTGCCCATGTTAATATCAAAGGAGATAAGGAAGAAAGCTTACGAACATTTATCACACGTAAGTTAAATGAAGAAGATAGAACTATCTCTGTTGGCTCTGTTTTATACTTGACCAATGTAGCCCTTAGAATTGAAAAAATGCATGGAGACCTTATTACCAGAGTTGAGGTTATTAGAGGTATTTATTAGTCAGTTATTCTGTTTATAGCTTAATTAGAGTTATCCCATAGTTTAAAAAAAGTTTGTGCAAGGACTGAAAAGCTCATTTGTACATGCTTTTTATTTTTTAGCAGTTCCTACTAAGGTAAGAGCACAACCTATTTGCCAGCAATGTGTTATAATTTTATAAAAATACTTACTTTAGATATAGTATTAGCTAAAGTAGAGAAAGTGTCCTCTTATGAAACAATGGATGAAAATGGCAGATCAGAGTCAGGTATATGTAGAAGATATAGGTGAGGGATTTCCTATTTTATTTTTACATGGTAATAATAAAAATAGCCGTTATTTCAAACGTCAAAAGGAACTATCCAAGGAATTTCGCTTGATTTTTATTGATAGCCGTGGCCATGGCTATTCCATACGAAACAGAAGAAGGCCCTTAACCTTCCCACAATTAGCAAATGACATTGAAACAGTTCTGGACAATTTATCGATTTCTTCTTGCCTTATTGTAGGCCATAGTGATGGAGGGAATGTTGCTTTAACTTATGTGCAAACATATCCAGATCGAGTTGCGGGCCTTTTGTTAAATGGTAGTAATTTTAGGTTTTTTGGACTAGGGTCGCTGGTAAAATTAGGGGTCAAAATAGAAATTGCCCTACTAAAGTTCTTAGCTCAATTTTCTAGCTATTTCAAAGATAAATTAGCCGTAGCCACGTTATTAGCAGAAGATGTTTCGGTTAATAGGGATAGATTAAACAGCTTTTGCAAACCAACCTTAGTTCTTGTTGGGGAAAAGGATATGATTGACTATAGTCATTCACAAGAAATGGCTAATTTTTTTCCTAAGGGTAAGTTAGAAATTGTTGAGGGCATGGGACATAACATTGCTAATAAGAATCCAAAGTTATTTAATGACTATATCAAGCAACTGATCCTCCAAATCCAGAAAGGAAAAAATTAATGAAGAAATTTATTCAGTTTATCAAAAAATGGGAATTTACCATTAAACTCATATTTTTTATATCGGTTTTGGTATTGGTTATAAATGAAATCATAAGGTTATCAAAGACCATATCCATATCAGAGCTTAGCCATATATTTGCACAGTTATCTCCTCTTGCAATTGCTACTATGGGATTGTTAGGCCTCTTTGCCCTCCTTCCTATGTTAGCCTATGATATTATCTTAAATAAGGAAATCAAGAGTCAATTTCCTTTGAAATATATTTTAGAAACCAGTTGGACTATTAATTCCTTTAATAATCTTATTGGTTTTGCAGGACTTGTTGATATTGGCTTACGCTATTCTTTTTACTCTAATGAAGAAAATACGGAACAAAGTATGCAGGGGATTTCACGTGTCATACCTTATTTTATGACAGGTTTTTCTCTCTTTGCTTTATTTGCCTTAGGGATTGTTACCTTTCTTCCTACGGATGAGAGTATTGTGCAATATTGGCCCCTTCTGTTAGCAATCGCCTCTTATTTACCTTTTATCTTAATAATTTCCAGTCAAAAGAAATTGCCTTATTTTGGGCAATTAGGGAAATCTTCAATTGTAACTTTACTAGCAAGTTCTTTTTTGGAATGGTTAGGAGTTTGGATTGTTTTTGTTAGTATTGGCAGTCTGATGGGGATCCATCTACCTATTTTAAGTGTTTTTCCTATTTTGGTAATTGCTCATTCTGTAGGGATTTTATCAATGATTCCCGGTGGAATTGGAAGTTTTGACCTTATGATGATGACAGGTTTAACAGGACTTGGTCTTCAGAGTACTCAAGTAATTGCTTGGATTTTACTTTTCCGACTCTTTTATTACATTCTTCCTTTTTTTATAGGAATCTTTTTCTTTATAAAACATATGGGTGGCCGTTTAAATGAAAAATATCTAGGTTTACCAGATAAATTAACACAATTACTGATTGAAAATGGTGAAATCCTCTTTCTAAGGCTATTTGGCTTTTTTATGATTTTATCTGCTTTAATTCCTGATAAGGTTGGGCACTTACCTTTGATTGGCAAGCTAGACCCCATTCAAGCACAGTTAATCTGGCAGTTTCCAAGTATTCTACTTGGTGGCTTGTTTTTTATCTTAGCACGTTTTGTAAGAAGTCGTCTAAGTTTTTCCATATCTTTTAGTCATTTTCTCTTTTTCATAACTATTATTTATATTAATTTAAATGATCTATCTATTCCAACGAGTTTCTTTCTCATACTAGCTTATCTAATGATTTTTAGTATCAGAAAAGGTTTGAACCGAAAAGTCTTTATTTATACTTGGGAAAGTTTAAGTAAAGATGTTCTCCTTTTTGCCACTACTTTACTGGTATTTTTGATTTCAGGGGGTTATCATATTTTAGCCATCAGTCATCAAAGTCATAAAGTTAGTTTTACGCATTATGTAATTTCCTGGAGTCATATTTTTATTCTAGCAATCATTAGTCTTTTGGTTTACTATGTGGTTATTAGTTTAGCTAGCAGACATAAGCCAGAGATTGGAAGTGTACTTGATTCGGAACGTTTCACGCAATTAGTAGATAGATATCCCACTGATAGTGAAGCTAGTCTAGCTTATCTTGGTGATAAATTATTGTATTGGTATCAGGTTCAAGAAGAAGACCGTATTGTTTTTCAATTCTCTATCAAAAATAATAAATGTATTGTTATGTCAGACCCTATTGGTGATTTGACTTACGTAAGAGAAGCGATAGCTGACTTTATCAGACATGCTAAAAGACAAAACATGACCTTGATTTTCTATGAAGTAAGTCATGAAACCACCATACTGTTGCATGATTTTGGATATGAATTTATGAAGTTTGGTGAAAGTGCCCGACTTGATTTAAGAACCTTTTCTTTAGAAGGCAAGCAGCATAAGAAATATCGCTCTGCAATTAATAAAATAGAAGCAAAAGGGTATTATTTTCAAGTGTTAAAAGCCCCTCATAGCCAGGAATTGCTAGAAGACTTAAGAGCTGTCTCTACTAGTTGGTTAAATGGTAGAAAAGAAAAGGGTTTTTCCCTTGGTTTTTTTAAAGTAGATTATCTTCAATTGGCGCCATTAGCAGTGGTGAAAGATAGTTCAGGACAAATTGTGGCATTTGTTAATTTCTTACCTACTAATAATAATAAAGTTGCTAGCATTGATTTGATGCGTTATCATCTGGAGTTAGCACCTAATGGTATAATGGACTATTTATTTGTTAATCTGTTCCTTTATTTTAAAGAAGCAGGTGTTGATTACTTTGATTTAGGAATGGCTCCCCTTTCTAATGTCGGTAATATGGAAGATAGTTTCCTACAAGAAAAATTAGCATATCTTATTTATTCCCTATCTTCTCGTTTTTACTCTTTTGCTGGTTTGAGACAGTATAAGCAAAAATTCAACCCTATTTGGCAATCTAAATATATTGCTTACCCGAGACAAAATTGGTTGATTTATGATATGATTGCTATTTTCTTAATAGATAATCAAGCTAAGTCCTCTTAATGTTTTTAAAGTCAAAAGACACTTAAGTTGTATGAACTACCCTAGAAAAGTTAGCTAAAAAACTAACAATTAGGCCTAGTTTACTAACATGAGTGTCTTTTTATATGACTAGTGTGTGAAAAAAAGAAGTTTTGTTGACAAAGGTATCTATTTAATACGATACTCTTCTAATTTTGAAGAGTTAATGGTAAAAGTCCCTTTTTTATTTTTGATGATTAGACCTTCTTGACGGAATTCCTTAAAGATTTCTAAAAGATGACGGTAACTGACTCCCAAATAATCACAAGCAATAGTATGCTTTTCGCTATAAGTGTTGTTATAGGAGGCATCTAGGATAAAAGTAGCTAAACGGTATTTAAGTTGGTAGCTTTAATTTTTGGAAAAGTGTTCGCTTCTCTCTAATAATTTTTTCCCAATAAATTGACTCATTGTAAGAAGAAAATCAGAATGAGTGAGAAGTTCTGATACTACCAAATTTGCAGGAATAGCTAGTAACTGACTATTACCAATAGCAACAAGATCTTTTATCTCATCTTCAATACCTAAAAAGCTTAGTTCTCCTATCCAATCCCCTTTTTTAAAAAATGGGGTAGGACTGTCTTACTATTTTCTGAAAGATAGGAAATTTTTAATTTACCATTGATAATGTAGTAAAGATGAGTGAGCTTTTGTCCACAATGGTTAAGACACTCCTTGTTTTTAAGTTCTAAGTCTTGGGATTTTTCAAGGACTGATTGAGTTAAACAGGCTAAGCTTTCAGTATACATTTTTTATTTTTCTCCAAACTATGAGGTTTCTCATACCTATTTTATCTTAAAATCGCTAAAATGTAAGTGTAAAGCCTAAGTTGGAGTTTTTTCTGATTCTTTTCGATCTAGATCATACCTTATTAGATTTTGATTTAGCCGAGGAAGTAGCCTTAACAGAATTATTAAAGGAATACAACGTTAAGGATATTGCAGCCTATAAAAATTATTATCGTCCTATGAATAAAGCTATGTGGCGTGCTTTGGAATTAAAAGAAATGACTAAGTCGGAATTAGTGAATACACGTTTTGCCAAACTTTTTGCCCATTTTAATATTGAGGTAGATGGCGTAAGCTTAGCTCAGACTTACCAGACTCATTTACAAAAGCAAGGGCAAACCTATTCAGGAGCAGCAGAGCTTCTCAAGGCTTTGTCTACAGTAGGCTATCAGCTTTTTGCAGTAACTAACGGTATTACGGATATTCAAATGGGGTGTTTGCAGGCATCTGATATTAAGCACTATTTTTCCGATATTTTCATTTCTGAACAGGCTGCTAGTCAAAAACCAGATAAGTATTTCTTTGATTGGATTGGCCAGAGGATTCCTCATTATCAGAGACATAAAACCTTAATGATTGGTGATAGTCTCACTGCTGATATTCAGGGAGGAAATAATGCAGGTATCGATACTGTTTGGTATAATCCAAACCACTTACAAAATAATAGTAATGCTCAAACTACCTTTGAAATTAGTAGCTTTAAGGAACTTGGGCAACTGCTGTTACCTCAACCATCTTAAAATATTCCGTAGCAGATTTTTGAAATCGATTCCAAATTCTGCTAAACTGAGGGTAATACAGAAGGAGGCATTATTATGGCTTATAAAACTATTTATCCTTACACTAATGAAGTTCTTCATGAATACGATAATATGACCAATCAGGAATTGGAAGATATCCTAGAATCGGCTCATCTTCTTTATAAAAAATGGCGTAAAGAAGACAGTTTAGAAGATAGGAAGACACAGTTACATCAAGTTGCAACAATTTTACGTCGTGATCGTGATAAGTATGCTGAAATCATGACCAAGGATATGGGAAAATTGTTTAGCGAAGCACAAGGGGAAGTTGACCTATGTGCAGATATTGCTGACTATTATGCAGATAAGGCTGATGACTTTTTAGCTCCAGTACCAGTAGAAACGGATTCAGGGGATGCCTACTATCTCAAACAAGCTACAGGTGTCTTAATGGCTGTTGAACCTTGGAATTTCCCTTACTATCAAATCATGCGTGTCTTTGCACCAAACTTTATTGTTGGTAACCCAATGCTATTAAAACATGCTTCAATTTGTCCACGCTCTGCAAAGGCTTTTGAAGAATTAGTTCTTGAAGCTGGTATTGAAAAGGGAGCCTTTACAAACTTATTTGTTACTTATGATCAAGTGTCATCTATTATTGCTGACAAGCGTGTAGCAGGAGCCTGCTTGACAGGTTCTGAACGTGGTGGAGCTTCCATTGCTGAGGCAGCTGGTAAGAATTTGAAAAAATCTACCCTAGAACTTGGTGGTAATGATGCCTTTATTGTCTTAGATGATGCAGATTGGGATGAACTGGAAAAAATCCTCTTCTTTGCTCGCCTTTATAATGCTGGTCAAGTATGTACCTCATCTAAACGCTTTATTGTCATGGAAAAAGATCATGAACGTTTCCTTGACTTGATTACAAAAGTCTTTAAAACTGCTAAATGGGGTGACCCTATGGACCCAGAAACTAGCCTAGCACCTCTGTCTTCTCAAGCTGCCAAAGAAGATACTTTAAAACAAATCAAACTTGCTTTGGATAATGGGGCTGAATTAGTATATGGTAATGAAGCAATTGATCATCCAGGTAACTTTGTTATGCCAACAATCATTACTGGAATTACTAAAGAAAACCCAATTTTCCATCAAGAAATATTTGGACCAGTAGCTTCTGTTTATAAAGTTGCTTCTGAAGAAGAAGCTATAGAACTTGCTAATGATTCTAAATATGGTTTAGGTAGTACTGTCTTTAGTAGTGATGCAAAACATGCACAAGAAGTTGCAGCTAAAATTGAAACCGGTATGACCTTTATTAATTCTGGTTGGGCTAGTCTTCCTGAACTTCCATTTGGTGGTATTAAGAATTCTGGTTACGGACGCGAATTAAGTGAACTCGGCTTTGATGCTTTTGTCAATGAGCATTTAATCTATACTCCAAAAAAATAGGCTCTATCCTATTCAAAAGACTTAGCAGCTATTAGTCTGTTAGGTCTTTTTTCTGGCCTAAAATCTCATTATATGTGGGGAATAATCTTTTTAGATTTATTCAGGAGTGGAACACACCGTGGGGATTAGAGTAAGCTAGTTCTTTTTTAGGCCAAAAGACATAAATTTTGATAAAATAGGGTCATGAATGAACTGATTAAGCACAAGTTAGAATTATTACCAGATAGTCCAGGTTGTTATCTGCATAAAGATAAGAATGGCACCATTATTTATGTTGGTAAGGCTAAAAATTTACGTAATAGGGTAAGGTCTTATTTTCGAGGAAGCCATGATACCAAAACAGAAATCCTGGTTTCTGAAATTGAAGACTTTGAATTTATTGTTACAAGTTCTAATACAGAAGCTCTGCTCTTGGAGATTAATCTTATCCAAGAAAATATGCCCAAGTATAATATCAAACTTAAGGATGATAAGTCTTACCCCTTTATTAAGATTACCAGTGATGTTTTCCCTCGCTTATTAATTACCAGACAGATTAAAAAAAATGATGGCCTCTATTTTGGCCCCTACCCAGATTCCTATACTGCCAACGAAGTCAAAAAGCTCTTAGATAGGATTTTTCCCTTTAAGAAATGTAAGAATCCCGTTAACAAGGTATGCTTTTATTATCACTTAGGGCAATGCAATGCCCATACCATTTGCCATACAGATAAGGCATATTGGGACAGCCTAGTGGATGACGTTAAACAGTTCTTAAATGGTAAGGATGATAAGATTCTTAATTCCTTGAAAGATAAGATGTTAACAGCTTCTCAAGCTATGGAATTTGAAAGAGCAGCAGAGTACAGAGACTTGATTTCTGGCATTGCTACTATGAGAACTAAGCAAAGGGTCATGAGTAAAGACCTCCAAGATAGGGATATCTTTGGTTATTATGTCGATAAGGGCTGGATGTGTGTACAAGTTTTCTTTGTTAGACAAGGTAAATTAATCCAACGGGATGTCAACCTTTTTCCATATTATAATGAAGCAGAAGAAGATTTTTTAACCTATATAGGGCAGTTTTATCAAGATAAAAAGCATTTTCTACCTAAGGAGGTCTTTATTCCTTCTAATATTGACCAAGAATTGGTAGAGGCAGTTGTTCCTACTAAAATTATTAAGCCACAAAAAGGAGAAAAGAAACAATTAGTAGCTTTAGCAACTAAAAATGCCAGAGTCAGTCTCCAGCAAAAGTTTGATCTTTTGGAAAAAGATTTGAAAAAAACACAGGGTGCTGTTGAAAATTTGGCCAATCTCCTAGCTATTAAGGTGCCAAGAAGGATTGAAGCCTTTGATAATTCTAATATTCAAGGGACCAGTCCTGTTGCTGCCATGGTTGTTTTTGTAGATGGTAAACCAAGTAAAAAAGACTATCGTAAGTTTAAAATAAAAACTGTCCAAGGCCCTGATGATTACGCAAGTATGAGAGAGGTAATTTACCGTCGCTACAGTCGTGTTCTCAAGGATGATTTGCAGGCTCCGGATTTGATTATTATTGATGGTGGTCAAGGCCAAGTTAATGTAGCTAAGGATGTTATTAGGAATCAGCTTGGTTTGACTATTCCTGTTGCTGGCCTACAAAAAAACGATAAGCATCAAACTCAAGAGTTACTTTTTGGAGATCCTTTGACCGTTATTAATCTTCCACGAAATTCAGAAGAATTTTTCTTGCTTCATCGCATTCAAGATGAGGTGCACCGCTTTGCTATTACCTTCCATAGGCAGGTTAGAAGTAAAAACTCTTTTTCATCAAAATTGGATGCTATTGCTGGACTTGGTCCGAAAAGAAAACAATTATTATTGAAAGTATTTAAAAGTCTACCTAATATTGAAAAAGCAAGCTTAGAAGATATTATAGCCATAGGGATTCCTAGAAAAGTAGCAGAAGAGCTTAAGGAAAAATTTTCTAAGCATTAAGTATTAATAAGTTACAAATATGTTTAAAGAGGTAATGATTTCCTGTAAATGAGGCTATAGACATTAACTGATACCATAAAAAAAACCAGCACATGTAATCATGTATTGGTTTTTATGATGTGATTTTAGGGGCATCTTCATTTTCTTCTACTTGGTATAATAAGGGGTTAGAAAAGTAGCAAGAAAATAGAGCTAATTAGTATTATAAGTGAAATGCACAACGTTCCCTATTTTTTATAGAAGAAGTTAAAGCTATTTTATGGTAAAATAGTAAAAACTAAAAATTCAGAATAGATAGGAAGTTCCATATGAAATTTCTTGAGTTAAATAAAAAACGCCATGCTGTTAAATCTTTTAATAATCAGCCAGTTGATTACAAAGATTTGCGAACTGCCATTGAAATTGCTACCTTGGCTCCAAGTGCAAATAACATTCAACCATGGAAATTTGTCATTGTTAAAGAAAAAAAGGCTGAGTTAGCTAAGGATATGGTCTTAGGTAATAAAAAGCAAATTGAAGAAGCTCAGTATGTAGTAGCTATTTTCTCAGATACAGATTTAGTACAAAGGTCTCGTAAAATTGCCCGTATTGGGGTTAAGTCGCTCCCAGATGATTTAATTGGCTACTATATGGAAACTCTGCCTCCGCGTTATGCTGCCTATGATGATATTACTAAAGGTGAGTATTTAGCTTTTAATTCTGGCTTAGTTGCAATGAATTTGGTCCTAGCTCTCACTGACCAAAAGATAGCTTCAAACATGATCTTAGGCTTTGACAAGAGCCAAACCAATGCCATTTTAGACGTCGATAAACGTTTCCGCCCAGAAATTCTCATAACAGTCGGCTATAGTGATCAGGTTGTAGAACCAAGCTACCGTTTGCCTGTGGATGAACTTATTGAAAAGCGTTAAGAGACTCAGGCGAAGTAATTAGTAGAGAACTTATTCTAAGTTAAAAATTGATAAATAAAGGCAATTAAAAAATAAAGGAGAAATGTGATGATTGATTTTAAAGCAGAAGTTGATAAACGAAAAGAAGCCATGCTCGAAGACCTTATGAACATGCTACGCATTAATTCAGAACGTGATGATTCCCAAGCAGATGAAAAGCATCCTTTTGGACCAGGACCTGTTAAGGCTTTGGAGCATTTTTTAGCCATGGCAGAGCGAGATGGTTACAAGACACGTAATATTGATAATTACGCTGGTGATTTTGAGTTTGGTCAGGGAGATCAAGTGCTTGGTATTTTTGGACACTTAGATGTTGTTCCTGCAGGAAGTGGCTGGGATACAGCCCCCTATGAACCAGTAATTAAAGACAATAAGATTTATGCGCGTGGCTCATCTGATGATAAAGGCCCTACCTTAGCGTGTTATTATGCTCTTAAAATTATTAAGGAGTTAGGCTTACCAGTTTCTAAAAAGGTTCGTTTTGTAGTTGGTACAGATGAAGAATCTGGTTGGGGCGATATGGACTATTATTTTGCTCACAATGGCTTAAAGAATCCTGATTTTGGTTTTTCACCTGATGCAGAGTTTCCAATTATCAATGGGGAAAAAGGTAATATCACAGAGTATCTTCATTTTAATGGTCAGAATCAGGGAGCCTTTGTCCTTCATTCCTTTAAGGGTGGACTTCGCGAAAATATGGTCCCAGAATCTGCAAAGGCAGTAATCAGTTCTGTACATCCTCTTAATGTGCTTCAAGCTTCTTTAGAACAATTTTTATCAGAACATAAGGTTGATGGTTCTATTGAAGCAAATGGTTCCGATATTGAAGTAACAATTATTGGTAAGTCTGCCCATGGATCAACACCAGAACTTGGTATAAATGGTGCAACCTTACTAGCAAAATATCTAAACCAATTTGATTTCCAAGGCCCTGCAAAAGCCTTTCTAAGCATCGCAGGTGATACTCTGCATGAGGATTTTGATGCTCAAAAACTTGGTTTAGCCTATAGTGATGATAAGATGGGTGCTCTTAGCATGAATGCTGGTGTCTTTAACTTTGACAAAGATTCAAATGATAATACCATCGCCTTAAATTTCCGTTACCCTAAAGGAACAGATGCAGCTACTCTCAAAGCGGGCTTAGAAAAACTAGAAGGTATTAGTGGCGTAAGTCTATCAGAACATGAGCATAAACCACATTATGTGCCAATAGATGATGACTTGGTTTCAACCTTGTTAAGTGTCTATGAAAAGCAAACAGGTTTGAAAGGCTATGAACAAGTTATTGGTGGGGGAACCTTTGGTCGTTTGTTAGAACGTGGTGTTGCCTTTGGAGCAATGTTCCCAGGTGATGAAAATACTATGCACCAGGCTAATGAATATATGCCATTAGACAATATCTTTAGATCAGCAGCTATTTATGCAGAAGCTATCTACGAGTTAATTAAATAAGAATAGAAAAACTGGAAGTTCATTTGAGCTTCCAGTTTTTGCTTTCTAAGTATAAGAAATTATTTGTAGAAATTCTAGACAATTCTTACTATTTTCCTAAACAAAATTGACTAAAAAGTTGTGTGATAAGTTCATCAGGAGCAGCTTCCCCAGTAATTTCACCAAGGATTTCCCAGGTTCTGGTGAGGTCAACTTGGAGGAGATCAACTGGCATGTCCATTGCTAATCCTTCATTAACAGCCTGTAAGCTAGCAACAGCCTTTTCAATCAAGGAAATATGTCTTGCGTTAGAAAGATAAGTAGCATCTTGTTCTACTAGACCAGCATTATCAAAGAAGATGTGATTAATTCTATCTTCGATAAGATTAATATTTTCATTATTAATAACAGAAATAGGAATACTATCCTTTGGTAGTAGGTCTCGTTCGATTTTTTCAGGTAAATCTGTTTTATTAAGTAGAATAATTCGATTTGCATCCTTACTTAGATCTAAGAGCATTTTATCTTCTGAGGTCAGTTCTTCAGAAGCATTTAGGACAAGTAGGACTAAATCAGCTTCATTTAATGCTTTTTTAGAACGTTCCACTCCGATTTTTTCGACAAAATCTTCAGTTTCACGTATTCCAGCTGTATCAACTAGTTTTAAAGGAACACCCTTGATATTGACATATTCTTCAATAACATCACGAGTAGTACCTGCAATATCAGTGACAATAGCTTTTTCTTCACGTAAAAGGTTATTGAGTAAGCTTGATTTTCCAACATTTGGGCGACCAATGATTGCTGTAGAAAGTCCTTCTCTTAAGATTTTTCCTCGTTTAGCTGTACGTAAGAGATTTTCTAAGAGACTTTGGAATTCACTTGTTTTTTCTTTTAGGAGGGCAGTTGTCATTTCCTCAACATCATCATATTCAGGGTAGTCAATATTAACTTCAACCTGAGCTAAGGTATTGAGGATTTCTTGGCGTGTCTTGCTTATGAGCTGTGATAAGGAACCGTCTAGTTGTTTGACGGCAATATTCATAGCCTTATCAGTTTTAGCTCTTATAATATCCATGACAGCCTCAGCCTGGGTCAAGTCGACACGTCCATTTAAGAAAGCACGCTTAGTGAATTCTCCTGGCTCTGCCATGCGTGCACCATGCTTAATTAGGAGTTGTAAAATTTCATTGGTAACAGCGATACCACCGTGGGTATTAATTTCCACAACATTTTCTCGAGTGAAGGTTTTAGGTGCTAACATCACTGTAAGCATAACCTCATCAAGAATTTCATTTTTTTGAGGGTCAATAATATGCCCATAGTTGATTGTATGAGAAGAAACTGTTCTTAGGTCTTTTCCCTTAAATACTTTTTGAGCAATTGTTAGGGCATCTGTTCCTGATAGACGCACAATACCAATTGCCCCCTCCCCTAGAGGTGTTGAAATAGCAGTAATTGTATCAAATTCTTTAGTTATAGTCATGTCTTTTATTTTAGAATAAGTCTGACTATAAAGCAAGGTTTTCACTTGCAAAATGAAGCCCTCTAATCTTAATTTTACAAACAGTTTCAGAATTCCCATTAACAAGTTGGCGCTTTCATGTTATAATAAAGTGCTAGAAGACATTTGTTTAAGGAGGAACCATGGAAGCGCTCAAAAAAATTGCTGGTGTCAAAGCTGCGCAATATGTAGAAGATGGAATGACCATTGGTCTAGGAACTGGATCAACTGCTTATTTCTTTGTAGAGGAAATTGGACGACGTGTAAAAGAAGAAGGTTTGCAAGTGATTGGTGTAACAACATCCAGTGCAACCACTAAGCAGGCTCAAGAATTAGGCATTCCTTTAAAATCTGTAGATGACATTGACTCAATTGACGTGACTGTAGATGGTGCTGATGAAGTTGATAAATGTTTTAATGGGATTAAAGGCGGCGGCGCGGCCTTACTAATGGAAAAGATTGTAGCGACTCCTACTAAAGACTATATTTGGGTTGTTGATGAATCTAAAATGGTTGATTATCTTGGGGCCTTTAAATTACCAGTAGAGGTTGTTCAATATGGCGCAGAGCGACTCTATCGTGTTTTTGAAAAGCAGGGCTATGAACCATCCTTTAGAATGAAAGATAATAAGCGACTGCTAACAGATATGCAAAATTTTATCATCGATCTAAACTTAAAATGCATAAAAGATCCACTAGCATTTGGAGAAATGCTTGATAAGACAGTCGGTGTTGTTGAGCATGGCTTATTTAATCAAATGGTTGATAAGGTGATTGTGGCTGGAAGAGATGGTGTCAAGGTTCTAGAAGCTCCCACTAACAAATAAGTCCCAGATTACTAATTCTTATTAACTAAACTATTATAATTAATCTTAACAAATAAAGGAGAGATGAGAGATGTCATTGCTAAGTAAAATTAATGAAACAAAAGCTTATTTACAGTCAAAAGGGATTGAAAAACCTGACTTTGGTCTTATTCTAGGATCAGGCCTTGGTGAATTGGCAGAAGAAGTTGAAAATTCTATTGTAATTGACTACGCAGATATTCCCAATTGGGGCCAATCAACAGTTGTTGGCCATGCAGGTAAGCTAGTTTATGGGGAATTATCTGGTCGTAAGGTTTTAGCCTTACAAGGACGCTTTCATTATTATGAAGGAAATCCTATTGAAACAGTAACCTTCCCAGTCCGTGTAATGAAGGCCTTAGGAGCTACTGGTCTTATTGTAACCAATGCTGCTGGTGGTATTGGTTATGGCCCAGGAACCCTAATGGCGATTACTGATCATATTAATCTTACAGGTAATAATCCTCTTATTGGTGAAAACCTTGAAGAATTTGGCCCCCGTTTTCCTGATATGTCAGATGCTTATACCACATCATACCGTCAAGTAGCAAATAAGGTAGCTGACCAACTAGGAATTAAACTTGAAGGTGGTGTCTATTTAGGAGTTTCTGGTCCAACTTATGAAACACCTGCAGAAATACGGGCCTTTAAAACAATGGGAGCAGATGCTGTTGGAATGTCAACGGTACCAGAAGTTATCGTAGCTGTCCATTCTGGTATGAAGGTATTAGGAATTTCAGCTATTACTAACTTTGCAGCAGGTTTCCAATCTGAATTAAATCATGCTGAAGTGGTTGAAGTGACTGAGAAAATCAAAGAGAACTTTAAAGGCCTAATCAAGGCAATTCTTAAAGAACTATAATTTAGAAAAAGTAGCAAGTATTTTTATGTTTATAAAAAATTAAAAATAAAGAAAGGAGTGGGAGCTGGTTTAATAAATAAACTTAAGCAAATGATGGACCAAAGCTAATCTTTAAATATTCGTCAAAATCCACGTTTGTCAGCTCCTATATCACTATTATGTCAATTCACATTTCCGCAGAAAAAGGTCAAATTGCAGATAAAATCTTACTACCAGGTGATCCTCTAAGAGCAAAATTCATTGCTGAAAACTTCCTAGAAGATTCTGTCTGCTTTAATGAAATCCGTAATATGTTTGGCTATACTGGAACCTATAAGGGACACAAGGTATCGGTTATGGGTACAGGAATGGGTATGCCATCCATCCATATTTACGCCCGTGAACTTATTGTAGATTACGGTGTCAAAAAGTTAATTCGTGTTGGTACAGCAGGTGCTATCGACCCTGATGTACATGTAAGAGATTTAGTTTTAGCTCAAGCTGCGGCAACAAATTCAAATATGATTCGTAATGACTTTCCAGAATTTGATTTCCCACAAATTGCAGACTTTGAATTATTAGACAAGGCATATCATATTGCCAAAAAGTATGGTATGACAACTCATGTGGGAAATGTCTTATCTACTGATGTCTTCTATTCTAATAAGCCAGAAAGAGCTATGGAACTGGGTAAATTAGGTGTTAAAGCTATCGAAATGGAAGCAGCAGCCCTTTACTATCTTGCCACACAACACAAGGTACAGGCACTTGGTATCATGACTATTTCTGATAATCTCAATGACTCATCTGAAGACACTAGTGCCGAAGAACGCCAAACAACCTTTACAGATATGATGAAGGTGGGCTTGGAAACACTTATTGCTAATGACTGAACTTGAAAAAACAATAGACATCCTCTTGGATGTCTATGCTTATAATCATGTCTTTAAAATAGCCAAGCAAATTCCCGATTTTTCTTCAGAGTCTTTATATTTAATAGAACTTCTAAAGGAAAGAAGAGAATTAAACCTGAATTTTTTGTATGAGCATGCAAAAGAAAATCAAGTCATTGAAGAGAAGTGGGGAATTGACTTGCTTTTAAACACTGAGATTGAGGATGAGCAGATTGCCAACTATATTTTAGATTTAGAAGTTAAGGTTAAAAATGGAGATATCATTGACTTTGTTCGGTCTGTTTCCCCTATTCTTTATCGACTCTTCTTACGATTAGCCAGAAAAGAAATTGCTCAATTTGATCTTTATATCATCGACTCTAAAAGTGACCAATACGATACTTGGAATTTTAAGGCAATGCAAGAAGCTCACAATCCTATTTTTGAGAAGTATCTCAGCCAGAAACAAAGCCGTAATATTACTAGCAAGAGTTTAGCTGATATTCTACAATTTTCTCAACTGCCTCAAGAGATAAAAGAGACTGTTAAAGAGTTACGAAAATTTGAAAAATCTGTTCGTAATCCCCTTGCTCATCTTATCAAAGCCTTTGATGAGGAGGAATTATATCGGACCACACGGTTTTCTTCCCAGACATTTTTGGATAAGATTATTGCCTTAGCAAGCTTTTCAGGAGTCAACTATCAAAGACAGCCATTTTATTTTGACCAGATTAATAGGATTATTGAAGGTCAAGTAATTAAAAAATAAGATAAAAAACTGAAGTAACTATCTAGTGATCTCAAAGTTAGATTCTCTGTCTAATTTAAGGGACCAAATAATTAGTCTTCAGTTTTTTTGATGTTAATAAAATAAACTTTGTTCAACTTCTTTAGGGAGTTTTTTTGGTAAACTTGGTTTCTTTGATTAAATAGTCAATAAATTTTTCACCCATATGGGATAGGTTGGCTTTTCCGTGTTTAATATAAACAATCTCAATAATCTCAGGGACATTTAAAGGTATAGCTACGATATGGTTACCATTAAGTTGACTGTTTAATATCCCACTTGCTACTGTATAGCCATCTAAACCAATCATAAGATTAAATAAAGTAGCACGATCACTTACTACTATTGATTTACGATGTGTCAGATGAGCCATCATTTCTTCTGAAAAGTAGAAGGAGTTATGTAAGCCTTGATCATAGCTGAGATAAGGAAAGGCTTCTAAGTCAGCCAATTCTAAATAGTCCCGATCAGCTAGTGGATGACTCTCACTGACAAATATATGAGGGTGAGTAGTAAAGAGAGGCTTGGAAACAAGATGGTTATCCTCAAAAAGTTTTGTTAGGACATCCTTGTTATAGTCATTAAGAAAGAGGACACCTATCTCAGAACGAAAGTTTTTGACATCATCAATAATTTCCCAGGTTCTTGTTTCCCTTAAAAACAGTTCATATTGGGTCATATCTGTTTCTCTCAGCAAGGAAACAAAAGCATTCACAACAAAGGCATAGTGTTGGGAGGAAACACTAAATAGTTCTCGATTGCTATTATAATTTTTATAACGGTCTTCTAACAAGGAAGTCTGTTCAATAATCTGTCTAGCATAGGAAAGAAACTCTACACCATCCTTGGTCAGAGTAATTCCTTTAGGATGACGATTAAAAATCTTAATTCTCATTTCCTTTTCTAGATCTTTAACAGCATTTGATAAACTCGGCTGAGTAATAAATAATTGCTTGGCGGCCTCATTCATGGAGCCACATTCTACAATTTTAATAATGTAGTGTAATTGTTGTAATCTCATAAAAACAGTCTATCTTAAAAAAAATATTCTTGCAAGTTAGAAAGAAGAAAACGTCTCCTGAAGCAATCATAATAGCTAAATATAAGGCTTATGACAAGAAAATAATGTCAAGTTATAATTCATTGGCTTTTAATAAATTAACAAATATTTTAAAAATTATAAGTTAATTAAATTGTTTCAAATTGCAATTTTTTTAACAAGATGCTATAATTATCTAAATTTCTATGTGTAAATTAGAATTTGGAGAGTAAGAATGACAAGACAATCTAGACACACACAAAGCTCCACAAGTGAACCAAGCAATAGCTTTTCAATGATTAATTTAGTTTTATTAAGTCTTTATACTATTTTGTCAGTCATTGTTATTTTTATGATGTACAGCTATAACTTTTTAGCTTTTCGGCATCTCAATAGTATTGTAGGTTTTTTAATCTTAGTTCTTTTCTTACTCTCTTTAATTCTTATTATTCTAAAAAAGGCTAAGCTTTTTACCATGCTTAGTCTGATAATAAGTAACCTCATCTTAGTGGCGATGTTATTTACCTTTAAATCCACTATTGATTTCACTGCCAAATTAAATAAAACAGCTTCTTTTTCAGAGGTTGAAATGTCAGTGGTGGTTCCTAAGGATAGTCCCTTACATTCTATTTCAGATGTCAAAAGTCTTGAAGCGCCAACTTCTAGCGATAGCAGTAATATTGATAGCTTGCTAGAGCAAATTAAAAAGGATAAGCAAGTTGCTATCGAAAAAACAGAAGTTGCATCCTATCAAAAGGCCTATGAGAATTTGTTAGAGGGAAGTTCTCAGGCAATGGTTATGAATCAAGCTTACATTTCCCTAATTGAGCAAAATCACAGTGACTATAAAGAAAAAGTAAAGACCCTCTATAGTTATAAAATAAAAAAAGAAATTAAAACCAAGTCATCAAAAGCTAACAAGTCTGGTGTTTTTAATGTTTATATTAGCGGGATTGACACCTATGGTCCGATTTCGACAGTATCAAGGTCAGATGTTAATATCATTATGACAGTGAATATGAATACTCATAAGGTCTTACTAACAACAACTCCACGTGACTCCTATGTTAAAATCCCAGACGGCGGGGGAGATCAATATGATAAATTAACACATGCGGGCATTTATGGGGTCGAAACCTCAATGAAGACCTTGGAAAATCTTTATAATATTGACATTAATTACTATGCGAGAATTAACTTCACATCCTTTATCACACTTATTGATTTATTAGGAGGAATTGAGGTTCAAAATGATCATGCCTTCTCTGCAGGGGACTATGATTTCGCTAAAGGTTCCATTACACTCAACTCAGAACAAGCTTTGAGATTTGTCAGGGAACGTAAATCTTTAGAAGGTGGGGATAATGATCGTGGTAAAAATCAAGAAAAGGTAATTGCTGCAATTATTAATAAGTTAACAACCATTAAATCACCTGCTCAGTTTTCTTCAATTGTAAATGGATTACAAAATTCAATCCAAACAAACTTAAGTTTAAATCAAATGATGTCTATTGCAAATGCAGAACTAGGAAATAAAGATTCCTATAATATTGAATCTCAAGATGTCTTAGGTACTGGATCAACCGGCCAATTGCCTTCATATGCTATGCCGGCATCAAGCCTTTACATGTACAAATTAGATGATTTCAGTCTTGAACAAGCCAAGCAAAAAATAAATACAACTATGGAGGAACATAAATGATTGATATTCATTCCCACATTGTTTTTGATGTGGATGATGGTCCACTGACAATCGAGGAAAGTTTATTATTGATTGAAGAAAGCTACCGACAAGGTGTGCGAACAATCGTTTCCACCTCCCATCGCCGAAAAGGCATGTTTGAAACGCCCGAAGATGATATCTTAAATAAATTTAATCATGTAAAAAGAGAAGCAGAAAAACAATTTGAAGGTCTTTCTATTCTCTATGGTGGTGAACTTTATTTTACAAGAGATACCTTGGAGAATTTGGAACATAAACTGATACCAACCATGAATAATAGTCGTTTTGCTTTAATTGAGTTTTCGATGGCAACACCTTGGAAGGAAATCCATCTAGCCCTATCACAGATTCTCATGTTGGGTATTACACCCATTCTTGCCCATATCGAACGTTATGATGCTCTTGCCTTTAAGGCAGAGCGGGTTCAAGAAATCATTGATATGGGTTGCTATACACAAATTAATAGTGTGCATGTGTTAAAGGCCAAGCTTTTTGGAGATCCTTTAAAGGTATTTAAAAAGCGAGCTAAATATTTCTTAGATGCAGATTTAGTGCACTGTGTAGCTAGTGACATGCACAACCTAACCAAGCGTCCACCTTTTATGCAAGAAGCATATAAGAAAATTGTAAAAGACTATGGTTTGAGACGTGCACAGGAGCTCTTTGAAAGCAATGCACAAACTCTTATTGACAATAACTACTTATAGGAGAAAATATGAACAACAGTGAAGCACCATCAATTGAAATTGATGTTTTAAGTCTATTGAAAAAGTTATGGGTTAAAAAGTTTTTAATCATTTTTATGGCTTTGTTTTTAGGAGCCCTATCCTTTTTAATAAGTATTTTCCTTATTCAACCGTCTTATACCTCCTCCACCAGGATTTATGTTATTAATCAACAACAAAGCAGTCCTATTACAGCCACTGATTTACAGGCAGGAGGCTATCTTGTTAATGATTATAAAGAAATTATCACTTCTAGGGATGTGATGAAGGACGTTATTGCTAAAGATGCTTTAAAAATAACACCCGATCAACTAAGCAAGATGATTGAAGTGTCTATTCCAACAGATACACGTGTAATTGCCATTTCTGTAACAACTCATGATCCTCAAGAAGCAAAAGAATTAGCTAACTCTGTTCGAGAAGTAGCAGTGAAAAAAATTAAGGCTGTTACCAAGGTACAAGATGTGACACCTCTTGAAAAAGCACAATTACCATCTAAGCCATCTTCTCCTAATATTCAGCGTAATGTCTTATTAGGAATTTTACTAGGTGCCTTTTTAACAATCATTTTCATTGTTGTTAAAGAAGTTTTAGATGATCGCGTTAAACGTCCTGAAGATATTGAAGAAGTGCTTGGTATGACACTACTAGGTGTTGTTCCAAATACAGATAAAATTTAAGAGGTAAAAAATGGCACAACTAGAATTAAAAAAATCAAAAAAAGCACTCTATACACAAGCAGAAGAATATTATAATTCTATTCGAACAAATATTCAGTTTAGTGGCCGAGACTATCGTGTTATCGTGGTAACTTCAGTTCAACCAGGTGAAGGAAAATCAACAACATCTTCTAATTTAGCCATTTCCTTTGCAAATACTGGTTTAAAAACACTTTTAATTGATGCAGATATTAGAAATTCTGTCATGTCAGGAACATTTAAATCTGATACTAAATACCAAGGCTTATCTAACTATCTCTCAGGAAATGCTGACTTATCATCAGTTATATCTCGAACTGATATTGACAATCTTATGATTATTCCTTCTGGTCAGGTTCCACCTAATCCAACAACCTTATTACAAAATCATAACTTTAACTATATGATTGATGCTCTCAAGGAGGTTTTTGACTATATTATTATTGATACGCCGCCAATTGGACTAGTGATTGATTCAGCTATTGTTGCTCAAAAAGCTGATGCTTCACTTCTTGTTACAGAAGCAGGTATTATTAAACGTCGCTTTATTCAAAAAGCCAAGGAGCAAATGGAACAAAGTGGCAGCCAGTTTTTAGGAGTTATTTTAAATAAAGCAGAACATACAGTTGACTCATATGGTTCCTACGGTGCATATGGAAATTATGGCAAGGTAGAAGGAAGTCATAAAAAGGTTAAAAAACACCCTAGGAAGAGAAAATAACTTATGAAAAGAAGTCAAAAGCGAGTCATTTTATATCTTATAGACTTATTGATGATTACGGTATCTATCGTTTTGGCTCATTATTTTTTATTAGCCTATCACAATAGAACCACAAATTCGGAATTTTTCATCACACTTTTTGTAAGTTTATTTGTTTATTCTATATTGGGAATAAGACTTAGAATTTTTTCTATTATTAATCGGTTTACGGATTCCAAGGTTATATTTAAGATTGTAGCTACTCTTTTTTTAGCTTTTTTTCTAGCATATGGTGCAGTTATTATAAGCTTAAACAGCTACAGTAGACGCTTCTTTTTACTATCTTATCTTTTCAGCAATTTCCTAGTTATCCTGCCAAGATTTTCTTGGAGAATATGGCATGAAATAAACCCTTTAAAAAGGAAGAAAAGTCAGAAAAAGAGAAGAATCTTAGTTGTAGGAGCAGGAGAAGGTGGTAGTACCTTTATTCAAGCAGCTATTAGTAAAGGGAGAGATATTGAAATTGTTGGGATTGTTGATGCGGACTTAAACAAATATGGTACTTATCTTCATGGAATCAAGGTTTTAGGAAATAAGTATTCTATTCCTAGATTGGTGGCAGATTATGAAGTAGATCAAGTTACCATCGCTATTCCAAGTTTATCGGGTTCAGAACGAGAGAGTATTTTAGATATCTGTCGTCAAGTTCAGGTTCCTGTAAACAATATGCCAAGTATTGAAAATGTCCTTACAGGAAATGTTTCTTTTAATCAATTTAAAGAAATTGATATCGCTGACTTACTAGGTCGTAAAGAAGTCATTTTAGACCAATCATCCTTGTCTGACTATTTTCAAAATAAAACAATCATGGTAACAGGTGCCGGAGGTTCAATAGGTTCTGAAATCTGTCGTCAAATATCTAACTTCACTCCTAAACAGATTATTTTATTAGGACATGGGGAAAATTCTATTTATTTAATTCACAAAGAATTGACCTCAAAATACCAAGATAAAATTACCTACTTGCCAGTCATCGCAGATATACAAGATAGAGAGTTTATCTTTAAGCTAATGGCAGAATTTAAACCAGATATTGTCTACCATGCTGCTGCCCATAAACATGTTCCACTTATGGAATATAATCCTCGAGAAGCGGTTAAAAACAATATTTTTGGAACTAAAAATGTTGCTGAGGCAGCTAAGGCAGCAGGAATTCCAAAATTTATTATGGTATCTACAGATAAGGCAGTTAATCCCCCAAATGTTATGGGAGCAACAAAACGTTTTGCAGAGATGATTGTAACAGGCTTAAACCAAGAAGGCCAGACACGCTTTGCAGCTGTTCGTTTTGGAAATGTTCTAGGTAGCCGTGGAAGCGTTATCCCTTTATTTAAAGAACAAATCAGAAATGGAGGACCAGTCACTGTTACTGATTTCAGGATGACCCGTTATTTCATGACAATTCCAGAAGCAAGCCGTCTAGTAATCCAAGCTGGCTATCTAGCTAAAGGTGGAGAAATCTTTGTCCTAGACATGGGGGACCCCGTCAAAATCTTAGATTTAGCCAAAAAAGTTATTAAATTAAGTGGCCATACCGAAGAAGAGATTAAAATTGTTGAATCTGGCATCAGACCAGGAGAAAAACTGTATGAAGAATTACTTTCAACCCATGAAAGAATTCAAGAACAAATCCATAAAAAAATCTTCGTAGGAAAAGTTAGCTCAAAACCACTAGACCAAGTCCTAGACATCATTAACAGATTTGACCAATTATCTCAAACGGAACTAAAAGAAACCTTAATCCGTGAAGCAAAACAGGAGTGAATATCATCAATGAGCAGTGACTATTTCAATTGTCAAGAAGTACAAAAAGCAGAACTATACTTAAATAACAGAAAAAATGACTTAATATTGAAATTAATTTTTGATAAATTTGTAGCTTTTTTTATGATTATTTTGCTTAGTCCTATATTTTTAATATTAGGTGTTTTAATTAAGCTTGAAGATAAGGGACCAGTTTTTTACCGACAAGAACGGATAACAAAAAATGGGAAAATCTTTAAAATTTATAAATTTAGAACAATGGTTTTAAATGCTGATAAAATTGGGTCACTTGTTACAACCGAGAATGATTTGAGAATTACAAAGATTGGCTCTGTAATAAGGAAATATAGATTAGATGAAATTCCTCAATTACTAAATATTCTTGAGGGAGACATGAGTTTTGTTGGAGCAAGACCTGAAGTTTTGAAATATGTTCTAAACTATACAGATGAAATGAAAGTTTCGTTATTACTGCCCGCAGGTGTTACTTCTCGTTCAAGTATTGAATTTAAAGATGAGGAAATCCTCATTAAGAGATATACAGAAAGTGGCTTAACGCTAGATCAGGCTTATATTGAAAAGATTTTACCTATAAAAATGCAACGAAATATTGAATATGTTTATAACTTTAATTTTTTTGATGATTTAAAAATTATGGTTTTAACGGTTATTAATGTAATTAAATAAAATAGAAAGAAGCTCATTATGAAAACTATGAATATTTCTTTTTCTCCCCCTGATATTACCGAAGCTGAGATATCTGCAGTTACTGAAGCATTACGTTCTGGTTGGATTACAACAGGTCCAAAAACTAAGTTGTTAGAAAAAAACATTGCTGAATATCTTGGTACAACTAAGGTTGTATGTTTAAATTCAGCTACTTCAGGTTTGGAGTTGGTTTTGCGAATTCTTGGCGTAGGAAAAGGTGATGAAGTTATTGTTCCAGCAATGACATATACAGCATCATGTAGTGTTATTGAACACGTTGGTGCAACACCTGTCATTATTGATATTCAAGAAAATACTTTCCAATTTGATTATGATAAGTTGAGAAAAGCAATTACTAATAATACAAAAGTTATAATCCCTGTTGATTTAGCTGGTATTCCATGTGATTATGATGAACTGTTTGATATTGTTGAGAGTGAAAAGGAAAAATTTGTTCCAAATTCAACAATTCAACAATTATTAGGTCGCATTACAATCCTTTCGGATAGTGCTCATGCTTTTGGTGCTAAATATAATAATTTAATGATAGGTCAAGTTGCGGATTTCTCAGTTTTTTCGTTTCATGCTGTAAAAAACTTCACTACTGCTGAAGGTGGTGCCGTGACTTGGAATACAAACTTTCCAATTGACAGCGATGAATTATATAAACAATTTCAAATTTATTCATTACATGGTCAGACTAAAGATGCTCTTGAAAAAACAAAAATAGGCGCGTGGGAATATGATATTTTAATTCCGGGATATAAATGCAATATGACGGATATTATGGCATCAATTGGATTAGTTCAATTAGAGAGATACAATGATTTATTAAACAGACGAAATGAAATCGTTGAAAAATATAATAGTGGATTTAAGGGAACAATTATTAAACCTCTTATTCACATTCCATCAGATTACTCATATAAATCATCAATGCACCTTTATATTGTGCATTTAGCTGGTATATCAAGAGGACAGCGTGATATAGTTATTCAAAAAATGGCTGAAGTAGGAATTGCATGTAATGTTCATTATAAACCATTACCGATGTTAACAGCCTATAAGAATATGGGATTTGACATTAAGGATTTTCCAAATGCCTTAGCATATTTCAATAACACAATGACTTTACCTTTACATACTAAATTAACTAATGAAGAAGTTGATTATATCATTAACAATTTAAGAACAATTTTAGAAAGTATTTAAGATGCAAAATAAAAATATTGTTTTTGAAGAGTTGACAGAAAAAGGTTTAATTAAGCGAATAGTTGATATCCATTTAAGTGTTTTTCCAAATTTCTTTCTAACCTTTTTAGGAAAAGGGTTCTTATGTACTTTATATTTAGGTTTTTTAGAACACGATTCATCTGGAATTATTATTGCTAGAGAAGACGAAAATGTTCTTGGTTTTCTAGCTTATTCCAAAGATTTAAGTGGCTTTTATAAATGGTTAATAAAACACAAAGTGATATATTTTGGATTTTATGGTTTAAAAGCTTGTGTTAAGAGTCCTAAAGCAATCATAAGATTAATGAGAGCTTTCTTATATCCAAGTCAAGCTAGTAAAACAGAAAAATATATTGAAATTTCTTCAATCGGTGTTTCATCTAGTACATCAAATTCTGGCATCGGATCACAGCTTGTTAAAAGTATTCCAAATATTGTTGATACAACTGGGTATAAATATATTGAGTTAACAACTGATGCAATAAATAATGAAAAGGCAAATTATTTTTACCAAAAAAATGGTTTTGCTTTGAATAGGACATTTGAGACACTTGAAGGTAGAAAAATGAATGAATACCATAGAGAGCTAATAAATGAAAAAAGATAAAGCTGTAATTATATCGTATTATAGATGGTGGGATAAGCGACAAAGATTTTTTTACGAATTCTATATAAACCAAGGTTACGAAGTAAATTATTATGTTTCTTCGTTTAATCATATTACAAAAAAAGTTGATATGATTGATGTTCCTGAAATAGCTGAGATTGTAGTATCACCAAGATATTATTCAAATTTTTCATTTAGACGAATATATTCTAATATTATTTTTTCTATTAAAGTAATCAGAAAATTGAATATATCAAAACCTAAAGTAATTGTGGTTTTATTACCTTCAAATATATTGGCTGCATTTACATCTATTTATTCTAAGATGAATAATACTAGTTTAATTGTTGACATATTAGATTTATGGCCAGAGTCTTTACCTGTAAATAAAAAAATAAAAGTTATTTTTTCGCCAATATTTTCTTTGTGGAGTTTTTTAAGAAAAATAGCAATTAAAGCCAGTGATTTAGTAATTTTAGAGTGTAATTATTATAATGATATTCTGAAAAGAGATTTAGTTAAAAAAAATTCAAAGGTTTTATATCTTCAAAAGTCAAATGGAATTGATTTTATTAATAAAAATATTGATGATGTACTTAAATTTGTATATTTAGGTTCTATAAATCACATAATTGATATTGATTTAATGGTAGAACTTCTAACAAAAATTAATAAAAAAAAGCGAGTGTTTTTGGATATAATTGGTAAAGGAGAGAGAGAAGATTATTTTATTTCTTTACTTAATCAAAATAAGATAAAACATAGGTTTTGGGGTTCTGTATTTGAAAATGAAAAGAAGCTTTTAATACTTTCTCAATCTCATTTTGGATTAAATATTATGAAAGAGAACGTTGCAGTTGGTTTAACTACAAAATCAGTTGAATATCTTGAATCTAATTTACCATTAATTAATACAATCCCATTTGATACTGAAGATTTAATAGAAGAATATAATGCGGGCTATAATATTAAACAAATATCAAATAATGATTTTATTAATAGTATTATTAATTTATCTAGCAATGATTACAATATTTTATCTAAGAATTCCAAAAAGTTATTTTGGGATAAATTTTCAACATTTAATTTTAAATCTAATCTAAGTGAGATTTTATCTGAAAGCAATGAGGATCTAAAATGATAGATATCATAATGGGAACCTATAATGGTGAAGATTATATTACAGAACAAATTGAATCTATATTAAAAAATAATTTCCGAAAGACTCAAATTTTAATTCGAGATGATGGTTCCAATGATAATACAGAAAAAACTATTAATAAATTAATAATGAAATATCCTGATAAAATTAAGTTTATTTCTGATAATAACAAAGGCTTGGGAGCAAAAGGAAATTTTTTTGAATTGCTAAAATATGTTGAAAGTGAATATGTCATGTTTTGTGATCAAGATGATTATTGGTTACCAGAAAAAATTGAAAAATCTTTCAATAAAATTTTAGATCTAGAAAAAAATTTTGGAAAAAATATTCCTATTGCAGTAGGGACAAATGTTATAATTACTGATAATGAACTTAATCCGATTGAAAAACAATTTATGACTATTAATAAACATAATTTAAGTTTAAATAATCAATTAGTCGAAAACCAATTTCCTGGTTGTACATTGATTTTTAATAAAGCAACATTAAATTTATTAAAGTTAATTAGTCCAGATCTGATTGAGATGCATGATTGGGCTTGCATTTTAGTTGCAAAAACTTATGGCGTTTTAGATTATATTGAAGAACCATTAATCTATTATAGACAACATGCAAATAATATATCAGGGGCGTCGGATAAAACTTCAACAATATATGCAATCAAAAAAGTTTTGAAAACTTATAAAAATAAACCCTATAATATGTTGTTTGATCAAGCAGAACAAATACTTAAATTAAATGAAAACAGTTATTGTTTAAATGTTAGCCCCAAGTTACTTGTCCTAAAGTCATTTATTTCTATGAAAAACCAGAAAAAGTATAAAAAAATTTACATAACTATAAAATATAATTATTTTAAATCTGGTATATTTAGGAAAATCGGTCAGTTAATTTTTATATAGAAGGAGAATTTTTTTGATTCCATTTTTATTAAACATTGGTATGATAGGTTTTTGTTCTCTTTTAATTTTTATTCAAGAATTAAATAAGAGTCCACGTTTAAGTATAGTGCAAATTCAAAATTATATATGGTTGATTGCTTTTTTTATTTATTTTTCAGACTATTTTTCTTTCTACCCTATAAATCCTGTAGTTTATTTATACTCTGCAACATATTTATTCTTTTTTAATATAGCAAGTTTTCAAAAAAAAGTAATGATTAGTAATCTATTTGAAAGCAATCATAATAATATTATCCAAAATATTAATTCAAAGAAAATTGAGAACAAAGTAGTCGCTTCCTCACTTATATGTTGGGTTTTATCATATCCTATCTTATTAAAAACTTTTCCAATTTTATTTGGGAGTGGTAGTCTTTCAGTTGGCATGAATCTATTACGATACCAAACTTTTGGTGAAAATTCTATTTTTTCAACTTTTGAGATGATGTTTATCACATATATTCTTCGACCAATTTTCATGGTCTCAGTTATATATTTAGCAGAATTAATTTCAATAAGAAAAATAAAATTAAAGATAACTTTCATAGCTATAGTTAATTCGTTATTTTTAGTTTTACTTACCGCTGGTAGAGCACTTTTATTAAGTTTAGTGATATATGTTTTAGTTGCTTTGATAATTAGTAATGGAATGAACTTATTAAAAATATTTATAGTCTATAAAAAATATATAATACCAGCTAGTATTATGTTATGTATAGTAATATATATATCTTCTCAAAGAATTAATAGAGCAAATGGTCCTTTTGCTGAATTTTTGATTTACTATTTTTCTTCGTTACCATACTTTTCAAAACTTTTAGAATTTGATAAAAACTTAGAAATCTTATTCTTAGGTAGAGCAACTTTTTCTTTTGTTTTTGATCCAATTTTTTTGATTACTAAATTTTTTAATCATAACTTTACTGTTGAAATGGCTTCTCAATATGTTTCACATATCTCAAATCAGGTTATTAAGGTTTCTGATATTATTGAAACAAATGCTACATCATCAACTTTACTTCCATTTTATTTAGATGGGGGCCTAGTGGGGATTTCTATTTCAGGATTTATTGTAGGTTACTTTACAGCTTTTTTTGAAAGTAAATTTTGGAAAAATTTAACTGCTTCATCTTATGGGCACTATCTATTTTTAGTTGTTGGAATAGTTGAAAGTATTCAAAATTATTCTTTTGGAAATATTACAACATTTATGATTTGGGTGATGATTACAATTATTTTGAGATAAGGATTTTAAAATTGAAAAAATTAATATATAATATTTCATTTGCTAATTTTGTTGACATTAAACAAAAAATATCTAACATTTTTTTATTATTTTCAATATATTCTTACCAGAAGTATGTTATTAAACATTCTAAACACTCAGGAAGTAATATATTAATATATAAGCCTTTAAGTATAAAAGGACTTAAATATATGTCAATTGGTAATAACTTCAAGCTTGGCTATTTTAGTAAATTAGAAGCATGGGATTATCATAATAATAAACAATTTAGTCCAATGATATCAATTGGAAATAACGTATCTTTTGGAAGTAACTGTCATATCGGTATAATTAACTCTCTTGAAATTAATGATAATGTATTAATTGGATCGAATGTATTAATAATAGATCATAATCATGGTTTAAATAATGATAGTGATTATAAAATAGCTCCCAATAATAGATTTTTGTTTTCAAAAGGACCTATTATTATAGAAGAGAATGTTTGGATAGGTGAAAATGTTTCAATTTTGCCTGGTGTTACTATTGAACAGAATAGCATTATTGCTGCTGGGTCAGTAGTTACAAAAAATGTGCCTGCGAATACTATTTTTGGTGGAAATCCTGCAAAGTTTTTAAAAAATTTAAAAAGGGAGAAAAATGTTGAACAATAATTCTTCAGAATTAGTAACTGTAATATTGACAACTTATAAAAGACCTGTAAGTATATTAAAAAAAGCGATTGATTCCGTTTTAAATCAAACTTATAAGAATATTGAATTAATTGTTGTAAATGACTGTCCTAATTATATTGAGAATGATCTTATTCAAGAATTAATATTAAATTATCAAAGCAGAGTGAGGTATATAATTAATAATGGACCTCATGGAGCTAATTATGCAAGAAATATTGGTGTAATGAAGACTAAAGGAACATTTATCTCATTTTTGGATGATGATGATTATTGGGATAAATCGAGAATTGAATTATTTTCGAAATTTTTTGATAACAAACCAGTATTAATTTATAGTGATATTATCATGTTTAATGAAAAAGGGTCGAAAATATCTAAAAGAAAATACCCAATAAAAGAAAAGCAATTAGAGACTTTATTATATGATAATTTTTTGGGTGGCTTCTCTAATGTTATGATTAATAAGAATGCTTTACTCAATTCAGGTGGATTAAATGAAAATATGAAATCCTATCAAGATCAAGAATTATGGTTAAGAATATTACCTTTAGGGGAAATAATATATATTAACAAGCCTTTAACCTATTATCGCATTTCCGATGAATCTATTTCGAATAATAACACAAATAAAGTTCAGGGATTGAATTCATTATTAAAAATTCACAAAAAATATTATGAAAAGTATCCTGAAAGTAAAATAAAAAAGTTGAGAAATGAATATATTTTGGCTTTAAAAAATGGTTGGAATGAAAATTCAATTATAATAAGAAAATACTTAGAACAATTAGTTTCTTTGAAACTACTATTTTTATGGACAATTATTGGTACATCAAAAAAAATCACTATGAATTTAATACGGAAATGGAAGTAAGAATATGACAAAAATTTTAGCATTATATCTGCCACAATTCCATTCGATAAAAGAGAATGATGAGTGGTGGGGGAAGGATTTTACTGAGTGGAACGTTGTTAGAAGTGCCTCAGAAATAAACAAACATACAAAACAACCTAAAATTCCAAAACAAGGCTATTATGATTTATCAAAAAAGGATGCAATTGTTAATCAAGTTGGTTTGGCAAATCGATATGGAATTGATGGTTTTGTCATCTATAACTATTATTCTAAAGGTAAAAAGCTTTTAGAAAAACCATCCGAGATTATTCTTAAAAATCCGAATATCAATATTGATTATTGTTTCTCATGGGCGAATCACGACTGGATGAGAACTTGGTTTTCTTATAACAGAGAAATGTTAAGGAAACAAGAGTATGCTGGTACTGATGAAGAAATATATGATCATTTTAAATATTTGTTGAAATTTTTTAAAGATAAACGATACATAAAAATTGATAATAAACCCGTGTTTGTAATTTATAACTATGAAGATATACCAAATTTTGAACGATATATAGAAATTTGGAATGCGAAAGCGATATCGGAAGGCTTTTCTGGAATTTATTTTGTTCAGACTTTAGGTGGTAAGAATTTAGTATGGAATAAAAAATATTTTGATTCTTGTTTTGACTTTGAACCTACTTTTACAACTTTTAATGATATGAAACATGTGCATACATATCATAAAATAAAACGATTTTTAAAAAGAGAATTAAAATTAAATATTATGACAAATTTTTTCAATTACGATAAAGTTTGTACTATAATGGAGAATCGTGTATATTCTGAGAAAGAACATTGTTATGGTATGTTTGGAGAATGGGATAACACACCTAGACATAAAAGTAATGGAACTATTTTTATGAACTTTAGTATTGAAAGATTTAAAAGATGTTTTGAAATTCAATATAAAAAATCAATCGATAATAACCATTCTTTTTTAGTTTTTGATGCATGGAATGAATGGGGTGAGGGTGCAATTTTGGAGCCCGATAATTTTTATGATTTAGAGAAATTAAAAGTAATAAAAGAAATAAAAAATCACTATGAAAAAAAATAAAACTATATATAGTATATTGCAAGTAGGTACAAGTAATTTTGTGACAATATTGGTTGGAATTTTAACTGGATTCATTGTCCCAAAACTATTATCAATTGAAGGATATGGAGTTTATAAAACATTTACTCTGTATTTAACATATATTGGTTTGTGCAGTTTAGGTATTGTTGATGGTATAGTACTTGAATATGGTGGAAAAGACTATGATCAATTAAATAAAACTCTCTTTAGATCCTATTTTAAGGGATTTGCAGTAATAAATTTTATTTTTGCTTTTATCCTAAGTTTAATTTCATTTTTTTTTCTTGATGGTCAATCACAATTTGTTTTTTTAATGGTTTCTTTTAATATTATTTTTTTAAATATTACAGGCTATTATCAGCAAATTTCTCAAATAACATTGAGATTTAGTGAATACTCTATTGTAAGATTTTTTCAAAGTATATTAAATATTTTATTAGTTTGTTTTTTGATATTGAATATAAAATATGAATATATCCCAAAATATGAAATTTATATTTTGGGAGTTAGTTTAATAAATTGTATTAATATGGGGTGGTATCTTGTCAGATATAAAGATATTTCATTTGGAACAAATGGAAATATCTTTATAGTTGCAAAAGATTTTTTATTATTTATTAAGATTGGGTTTCCCTTGTTATTTGCCAATATCACATCAACTTTAATATTAACTCTGGATAGACAATTTGTTAATATATTTTTTGATAATACCACTTATGCAAAATACTCGTTCGCATTTAGTATGGTATCATTAGTAACGGTTGCAACATCAGCTATTGCTACTGTTATTTATCCTACTTTAAAAAGAAAATCACAGCAAGATGTTAGGAATTCATTTTCATCTTTATTAAGTATTATTTTGATAGTTGTTAGTTTTCTTATTTCCAGTTACTTTCCATTGAAACTATGTATCGAATGGTTTTTACCAAAATATGCTGATTCATTAGTATTATTTAGAATTATATTTCCTGGGATAATTATCAGTTCAGCAGTAACTGTAATAATGCACAACTATTATAAAGTTTTAGGAAAAAATATTATTTTTTTTAAAAAGTCAACAATCGTGCTAGCTATTTCAATATTGCTAAATTTATTAGTTATTTATTTTTTCAAAAATTCTATCTACATATCTTATGTTTTTATTATTACGATGTTAATTTGGTATTTATATGTTGAAAAATATTTTATTAATAATTATGGCTACAATGGAATAAAAAATTTTTTGTATCTAATTAATGTGATATTAATATTTTATGCTTGTTCAAGTATTAATAACGATTATTTGGCAAATTCTGTTTACCTTATAACATTAATTTTTATTACAACATTTTCATTTAAAAATAAATTTAAAGAATATTATTCATTTTTTAAGGGGTAATATTAATCTGAAAGGTTCAAATTAATGAAAAAAATTGCAGTGGCGGGTACGGGTTATGTGGGGCTTTCAATTGCTGTGCTTTTGGCCCAGCATCATCAGGTGATGGCTGTCGATATTATTCCTGAAAAGGTTAATTTGATTAATCAAAAAAGGTCTCCTATTCAAGATAAGGAAATTGAACGTTTTTTAGCAGAAAAAGACCTACATTTGACAGCTACTTTAGATGCTGAGGAGGCTTATTGTGATGCAGAATTTGTTGTTGTTGCAGCACCGACAAATTATGATAGTAAGCGAGATTTCTTTGATACAAGTGCTGTTGAGGCTGTTATTGAAACAGTTCAAAAGTTCAATTCCCAAGCAACTATAGTTATTAAATCAACGGTTCCTGTAGGCTATACAGAGCTTCTGCGAGAGAAATACAAACTAGACAAGCTTTTATTTAGTCCAGAGTTTTTGCGTGAATCTAAGGCTTTGTATGATAATCTTTATCCAAGTCGGATTATCGTAGGGACAGATCAATCTGATACTAGCCTAATGGAAAAAGCTGAGGAATTTGCTGGTTTACTTCAGCAAGGAGCTGTGAAAGAAGATATTGCTACGCTTATCATGGGCTTTACTGAGGCCGAGGCTGTTAAATTATTTTCCAATACCTATCTTGCATTAAGGGTTTCTTATTTTAATGAATTGGATACCTATGCTGAAAGTAAGGGGCTTGATACAAAGGCTATCATTGATGGTGTTGGTTTAGATCCACGTATTGGAAATCATTATAATAATCCATCCTTTGGCTATGGGGGCTATTGTTTACCTAAAGATACAAAGCAATTATTAGCTAATTATAACAAGGTTCCTCAAAATATGATGTCAGCCATTGTTGAGAGCAATCGTACCAGAAAAGATTTTATTGCTGAGAGAGTCCTTGAACTTGCAGGTGCTTATGAAGGGTCTAGTTCTTTTGATCCAGAAAAGGAAAAAGAAGTTACGGTGGGTGTTTACCGTTTGACCATGAAAAGTAATAGTGATAATTTTAGGCAATCCTCTATTCAAGGGGTTATGAAACGTATCAAGGCTAAGGGAGCTAAGGTGATTATTTTTGAACCTAGTCTGGAAGACGGTACCACTTTCTTTGGAAGTGAAATTGTCAATAATCTTAATTCTTTTAAAGAACAGTCTCAAGCAATTATTGCTAATCGTTACGATAGTTTTTTAGATGATGTTAAATATAAAGTTTATACGAGAGACCTTTTTGGTAGGGATTAAGACCTATTTTTAGATTAGAATGCCTAGGTAATTTCATTGCTCTTTTAATTTTCTTGTGTTATATTAATAGTATAGTTTTCCCTGGTAGAGTGAGAGAAGGACGGTGTCATATGAGTCTAGCTGAGCAAAATGGTCACAAAGTTTTAATACAAAAATTATTGGTCAGTATTCACTATTTGACGCTTTTTAAGGATGAATTAAAGCTTGTTGAAAGGACACCTTCCATCTTGGGAGCTAGTTTTTCTGCCCATCTTGTCCAGTCTGAATTAGGACAAATTGTGGATGCAGTTAATACGCTAGATAAGCAACAACGTCTGATTGAGTCCACTTTTTGGTATGAAGAAAATGCCTTCAAGCTTATGGATAAAACCTTACAGATTGTTGAAAATTGGGTAAAAGGTTTAGACAACTTAGTTAGCCTTTGTCAATCTAAGGAAGTTTTTCAGGCTATATTAGGAGATAAACGCATTCGTGTTTTTGGAGTTTTAATTGATGTTTTTTCTTCTCTAAAAATTATTATTATGTCCTTGAAAGAAGTCCCCGTTCCTCCAGTTTTATATGAACAAATCAAGATGGTTAATATTGAGGAAGAGGCTTTTCGCAAACATTACCAGGGACCTAAACAAATGTCATTTGAAGCTCAATTTTCTCTAGAGCACTAAGACACATCATTTCTAAGACCTAGTCGCAAGTGTTGACCAGGTCTTTTATCTTGCTTTTTAGTGATGTGAGAGATCTTTATTTGTCGGAATTGTTATTAGTCTTTGACACTTCTTAGAAAAAAGGCTATAATACTCAAAACACTATACCTTTAAATGAGTCCAGAGAGGCGAATAAGGTTCACAGGGAAAAAGAGTATTTGATGCTCTACATTTTGTGTAGCCTTGCTTCTTGGAAGTAAGGTTTTTATTGTCTTTAGAATTTGTAGTTCTTTAGAATTTGTAGTAAAGATATACAGGAGGATAGATATGCGTGAGGCACGCCCAATTATAGCTTTAGATTTTGCTTCTTTTGATCAGGTAAAAACTTTTTTAAGTCTTTTTCCTAGCACTGAAAAATTATATGTCAAGATTGGTATGGAATTGTATTATGCCCTTGGACCTGAAATTGTCCACTATCTTAAGTCAAGGGGGCACAGTGTTTTTCTAGACTTGAAACTTCATGACATTCCAAATACTGTCCAGTCAACAATGCAGGTTCTTGCTAAAATGGGTATTGATATGACAACTGTCCAGGCTGCAGGTGGGCTTGAAATGTTAAAGGCAGCTCGTCAAGGATTAGGTGAAGGGCCAATACTTATTGCAGTGACGCAATTAACCTCAACCAGTGAGTCACAAATGCAGGAAGATCAAAATATTCAGACAAGTCTGTTAGAATCTGTTTTACATTATGCTCAAAAAACGGCAGAAGCAAAGCTAGATGGTGTAGTGTGTTCGGCCCATGAAGTAGAAGCTATTAAGTCAGTGACTCCTCAAAATTTTGTCTGTTTAACACCAGGCATTCGCCCTCAAGGAGCAGAAATTGGGGATCAAAAGCGGGTTATGACCCCTTATGAAGCTAAAGTTATTGGCAGTGACTATATAGTAGTAGGGCGTCCTATTACGCAGGCACAGGACCCTATGACTTCCTATTATGCTATAAAAGCTGACTGGAATGCCTGAGTAACAAAACAGCCATATTAATTTTTCTCAACTACTATCTATAAAGGAGTAAACATGACATTAGCATCTCAAATTGCAAAAGACCTACTAAGTATTCAGGCTGTTTATTTAAAGCCTCAGGATCCCTTTACATGGGCATCTGGCATTAAATCACCTATTTATACAGATAATCGTTTGACTCTATCTTATCCTGATACAAGGACCTTAATTGAAAATGGCTTTGTAGCATCTATAAAAAAGCATTACCCACAAGTTGAAGTCATTGCAGGAACAGCAACTGCTGGAATTCCCCACGGAGCAATTATTGCTGATAAAATGGAGCTGCCTTTTACCTATATTCGTAATAAACCTAAGGATCATGGGGCCGGGAACCAGATTGAAGGCCGTCTTTTAAAAGGTCAAAAGATGGTAATTATTGAAGATTTGATTTCAACAGGAGGATCAGTTCTTGACGCAGCAGCGACAGCTATCCGTGAAGGAGCTGAAGTCTTGGGAGTGCTAGCTATTTTTACATATGAGTTACCCAAAGCTCAGGAGAATTTTAAGCAGGCTGGTATTGAATTAGTGACCCTAACCAACTATTCTGAATTAATCAAAGTAGCAGCAGCCAACGGTTACATTAATGCTGATGATCTATCTTTATTAGAAAAATTTAAAAGAGATCAAAAAAACTGGAATGAGTAAGGAAAAAGCAGAGGAATCTGCTTTTTTAGATATGACATGTTATAATAATAAAAACTAGAGTAATGAGGTATAGAGATGACACTTAAGGAATTATTAGCTACCTATAGTCAAGCTTATAAGGAAAATGAAAGATATGTTCATTTTAAAGATGACAAGATGGCTGAGCGTCATTACTCTAATTATTTAGATTATAAGAAAATGCCAAGCTTAGAAGAGATAAAAAAGGATTTAAGCTATTTGCAAGCTGAGCAGAAAGACTATAAAAGGGATTATGCCATGCTCTTTTTTGCAGAAAAAGAAGACCTTACTAAATCGACAGTAGCCTATTTGGAAGAAGAAGGCTTTATCTTGTCTAAACATATCATATTTACTAATAAGTTGGAAAATCTCAAGCTTAGAAGAGCTGACTTAAAAAATATTCTCATTGAAGAGCTGGATAAAGAATGGTTGCCAGCTTATTTAGATTTAAAATACCATCAAAATTTAGAATTTGGTGAAGATTTTGCGAAGCTCATGTTTGAATTTAACAAGCACAATCTACCTGAGAAAGGTTCTAGAATCTATATTGCTAGAGAAGGAAACAAATTAGTAGGTGATGTGACGGCTTGGTATTTTGACGACTATGTTGAGATAGATGATTTCAGTGTTGTAAAAGAGTATCAAGGTAGAGGTATTGGTTCTGCTTTGCAATTAAAAGCAAGTGAAGGCTATAATAAGCTAATCCTTGTATCTAAAGAAATAAATCGGAAAATGTATGAGCATCAAGGCTATAAAGAAGTAGCTTATTACTGGACTGCTTTACGCAGTAGTCGTAAGAGCTAGCTATAGAATAAAGGAATGAAGGGAGTATGTATGGACAGGTTTAAAGATGCCTCAGCCATAGCTGAAGCTGTTAGGAATCATGACATATCAGCACTTGAAATAGTAGAAGAAACTATTAAAAAGGCAGAAGCTATTAATCCACAAATCAATGCTATTGTTTCAAATCGATACGAAGCAGCTAGGTCAGAAGCAAAAGTTAGGAATTTTAACCAAAAACCTTTTGCTGGGGTTCCTATCTTTATTAAGGATTTAGGGCAAGATTTAACTGGTCTTCCCTCGACATCAGGTTCATCCTTATTTCAAAATTATTATCCTAGTCAGACTAGCCATTTTGTTCAATCCTTAATAGATTTGGGCTTTATTGTATTAGGAAAGACTAATACACCAGAATTTGGTTTTAAAAACATTAGTGATAGTCAGCTGCATGGAGCTGTTAATCTGCCTATAGATTATAGCCGAAATGCCGGTGGGTCGTCTGGAGGAGCTGCTGCCTTGGTGGCTTCAGGGATTAGCCAGTTAGCTCCAGCAAGTGATGGAGGAGGTTCTATTCGTATTCCAGCGTCTTTTAATGGCTTAATAGGCTTAAAACCAAGTAGGGGTCGGATTCCCATGGGACCTGCTTCTTATCGTGGCTGGCAAGGAGCTTCTGTTCACTTTGCTTTAACCAAGTCGGTCAGAGATACCCGTAACCTTTTTTTAGGCTTACAAGCCTTTCAACCTGAAAGCCCTTTTCCCTTGAGCCCTTTATCAAAAAAAGCTCTTATAGCTTCACTTAAAAAGCCCCTAACAATTGGGGTCTATCAGAAATTGATTGATGGGCAATTGGCATCAGAAGATAGTCAAAAGGCCTTGCAAGAGGCTAGTCAATTTTTAGAGCAAGAAGGTCATCAAGTGATTAATTTGGAAGAGTTACCGTTTGACATGTCTGAGGTGATTAGAGATTATTATGTAATGAATGCTGTTGAGACAGCAGCTATGTTTGACAATATTGAGAATTCTCTTGGTCGAGCTGTCACTAAGGATGATATGGAAATTATGACATGGGCTATTTATCAAGCAGGTAAGCCAATCTTAGCTTTTCGCTATTCAAAAGCCTTAGAAAACTGGGATAAATACAGTGCCAAAATGGCTCAGTTTCATCAAAAATATGATTTATTGCTGACTTTTACAACCAATAGTCCTGCTCCTAAACATGGTGCTTTGCAGGTATCAGATCCTTTGCTGAACCAGTTAAGCCGTGCAGAAGAGTTTAGCCCTAACGATCGTTTGCGGTTAATCGAAGACATGTTTAATAGCAGTTTAGCCATCAATCCCTATCCAGCTATTGCAAATCTAACCGGAAATCCTGCCATTAGTCTGCCTATTTATGAAACTAAAGAAGGACTACCTATGGGAATTCAATTCTTTGCCAATAAAGGGCATGAAGACCTTCTTCTAGCTTTAGCAGAAAAATTTGAAGAGGCAAAGCTTCTAAAAGTACCATAATAAGGATATTATAAAACAGTTAATCTATTATAGATTAGCTTTTTTTAATGCTAAGTCTTTGCCACTGACTTTAATAGATTAGAATGTTATACTATTTTTATTAAGAAAAGGAGTTTATATGAAAAAACAAGTAGCTTTACTATCAATCGGACTTGCTGGTCTTTTCTTATCAGCCTGTTCGTCTCATAAAACTGCCCAAGATCACAGTTGGGATAAGATTAAAGAAAAAGGTGTGATAAAAGTTGCTACGCCAGGAACTTATCAGCCAACTTCTTATTACAATGATAAGAACCAATTAGTCGGTTATGAAGTTGATATGGTTAAAGAAATCGCTAAAAGACTTGATATCAAGGTTAAATTTGTTGAGACTGGTTTTGATCAAGCATTTACAACGGTAGATAGTGGCCGAGTGGATATGTCACTTAATAATTTTGACATCACACCAAAACGTCAAAAGAAATACTATATGTCAACGCCTTATAAATATGGGGTTGGAGGAATGATTGTCCGTGCAGATGGAAGTTCTCATATATCTAAATCAGATTTAAGTGACTGGAAGGGTAAAAAAGCAGCAGGGGCTTCTGGAACAGAATACATGAAAGTCGCTCAAAAGCAAGGGGCTGAATTAGTTACTTATGATAATGTCACTGGTGACGTTTATCTTAATGATGTCGCCAATGGAAGAACAGACTTTATTCCTAATGACTATCCCGCTCAAAAACTTTTTGTGGATTACATGTTATCTAAAAACCCGGATATGAATATCAAAATGAGTGATGTCCAGTATAACCCAACCAAGCAAGGAATTGTTATGCGTAAAAAGGATAAGGCTTTGGCAGAAAAAGTTAATGCTGTCATTAAGGAAATGAAAAAAGATGGTAGTCTTAAAAAAATCTCTACAACCTATTATGCCGGACAAGACCTAACCCAAGCTTTTGGGAAAACGAAAAAAATTCCAGTTATTGACACTTCGTCAGTAGAATAAGAAAAAACATCATTAAGAAGATAAAAGGAGCTCAAAAAATGAAACGATTATGTTTAACGATGATAGCCGTATTTGTAAGTGTTTTACTAGTAGCTTGCGGCGGCACTAAAGGTTCAAATGCAGACGCTAACTGGAAAGCCATTCAAGAAAGAGGCACTTTAAAGGTTGCAACTTCAGGAACACTTTTTCCACAGTCATTCCATGATAAACAAAATAAGTTAACAGGTTACGATGTTGAGATTATAAAAGAAATTGGAAAACGTCTTAACTTAAACATTAAATTTACTGAGATGGGTGTTGATGGGATGTTATCTGCCTTAAACAGTGGACAGATTGATGTTGCTGGCTATTCTATTGAAAAAGATAGTAAAAATGCTAAAAAGTTCCTTTATACTGATTCACATAAGTATTCATTTGGGTCAATGATTGTTCGTCAATCAGATGATTCTGGAATTAAATCTTTAAAAGATTTGAAAGGTAAGAAGGCTGCTGGTGCTTCAACAACTTCTTATATGAAAGTAGCTAAAAAATTTGGAGCAGAATTGGTTATCTATGACAATGTTACTAATGATGTTTACCTTCAAGACGTTGCTAATGGTAGAACAGATGTAATCTTAAATGATTTCTATCTTCAAACAATGGCTTCAAAAGCATTACCAGAAATCCCAGTTAAAGTTTTAAAAGATGTGTATTATAACCCTTCTGAATCTAATTTTGCTCTAAAACTTGGTAATAAGACCCTTCAAAAGAAAATGAACAAAGCTTTAGAAGAGATGAAAAAAGATGGCACCTTAACTAAGCTTTCTAAGAAATTCTTTGCAGGACAAGATGTTTCAAAAGAAAAAAAATATGACTTTAAAAAAATTGATGTCTCAGACGTTGAATAAGTAAAGTCTTAATGGAAGTAGAATATGTTTATTAATTTTCAGCTCATCAAAGATAGCATCTGGTTTGTTTTATCAGGTCTGCCTTATACTATTGGTATTTCAGGTCTTAGTTTTATAACTGGTATTTCCTTTGGAATTCTCCTGGCTATTTTCGGTCGTTCTCAGAATGCTATTCTAAAAAGACTGGTTAAGGTCTATGTTTCGATTATGCGTGGAGTGCCCATGATTGTAGTCTTGTTCATGCTCTATTTTGGGCTACCTTACTTTAGTGTTCAACTACCTGCACTTTTATGTGCCTATATAGGTTTTAGTTTAGTCAGTTCAGCCTATATATCAGAGATTTTTCGTTCCTCTATTAATGCTGTTGATTTAGGACAGTGGGAGGCTGCTAGGTCCTTAGGTTTATCTAATAGAATCATTATTAAAAAGGTTATTTTGCCACAAGCTGTTAGGATTGCTATTCCACCTTTAGGAAATGTAGCTGTAGATATGATAAAAAGTTCTTCCTTGGCAGCTATGATTACTGTCCCAGATATTTTTCAAAACGCCAAAATTGTTGGTGGAAGAGAATGGGATTATATGTCTATGTACGTTTTAGTTGCCTTTATCTACTGGCTACTTTGCTATGTTTTTGAACATTTTCAAGCTCAATTGGAAGCTAAGTTACAACTTCCTCAATAGCTTTATCATATATTTAACCCTAGAAGATTTTATTTCTAGGGTTTTTGCTTGAAATTTATGTTAAAATATGTTCTAAGAATAAACAATGACTATAAGTTTTAGAAAGGCTAATGATGGAAGAACATTCAACTTGGCATAACAAAATAAAAGAAGAGTTG
Organism: Streptococcus didelphis DSM 15616; assembly: GCF_000380005.1. GTDB lineage: Bacteria > Bacillota > Bacilli > Lactobacillales > Streptococcaceae > Streptococcus > Streptococcus didelphis. Next base: position 586,755 of record NZ_KB904188.1, on the reverse strand, counting down.
CCAAAGCATTATTTTGCTAAGATTAATCAGTTTATGGACCAGGTTTATAGTCAAGGGGTTATCTATCCTCCTCGTGAAAAAGTTTTTAATGCTTTACTGGAAACACCCTATGAAAAAACCAAAGTCTTACTTCTTGGTCAAGACCCTTATCATGGACCTAATCAGGCACAAGGCTTATCTTTTTCAGTCCCAGATAGTATTCCTGCGCCGCCTTCTCTCCAAAATATTCTCAAGGAGTTGGAAGAAGATATTGGAAAACGCAATCACCATGATTTAAGTTCTTGGGCTAAGCAAGGTGTCTTATTGTTAAATGCTTGTTTAACAGTACCTGAACATACAGCAAATGCTCATTCTGGTTTAATCTGGGAACCTTTTACCGATGCTATTATTAAAGTTGTTAATAGCAAGGAAGAACCTGTAGTGTTTATCTTATGGGGAGGATTTGCAAGAAGGAAAAAGTCCCTTATTACTAACCCGATTCATAAAATAATAGAAAGTCCTCATCCAAGCCCTCTTTCAGCTTATCGAGGCTTTTTCGGAAGTAAACCCTTTTCTCAAACAAATGCATTTCTAAGTGCAAAAGGAATCCAGCCGATTAATTGGCTAGAGTAAACTAGTAACAAGTCAAAAGGAGTTATATGTTATTAATAAAGAATGGGCGTCTAATAGATCCCAAGTCACAATTTGATGGCCTAGTAGATATTTTAATCGAAGATAAAAAAATCAAAAAAATTGATCAAGATATCCAAGCAGAGCAAGCACACCTTATTGATGCTGAGGGTCTGATAGTTGCCCCAGGCTTAGTGGATATTCATGTCCATTTTAGGGAACCAGGACAAACACATAAAGAAGATATTCATACTGGCGCTTTAGCAGCTGCTAAGGGTGGTGTGACTACCGTTGTGATGATGGCTAATACTAATCCAGTTATTTCTGATGTGACAACTCTAAAAGAAGTCTTAGCAAGTGCAGCTAAAGAAAGTATTCACATATATACTAATGCAAGTGTTACTAAGTCATTTGATGGAGAACAGATAACAGATTTTGCTTCTTTAAAAAAGGCTGGTGCTGTTGGTTTTTCTGATGATGGGATTCCACTGGAAAATTCTAAGGTCTTGAGAGAAGCGCTTAGGCTAGCAAAAGAAAATGATTGCTTTATCTCTTTACATGAGGAAGATCCAAACTTAAATGGTCTACCAGGCTTAAATGAGGATATTGCAAGAGAGCACTTTAATATCTGTGGTGCAAGTGGTGTGGCAGAATATAGTATGATTGCGCGTGATGCTATGATAGCTTATGATTGTGATGCCCACGTCCACATTCAGCATCTTTCAAAAGCAGAGTCAGTTAAGATAGTAGAATTTGCTCAGAAAATGGGAGCTAAAGTGACGGCAGAAGTTGCTCCCCAGCATTTCTCAAAAACTGAAACATTATTATTAGAGGCTGGTGCGGATGCAAAAATGAATCCTCCTTTACGAAAGGAAAGTGATCGTTTAGCAGTCATAGAAGGGCTAAAGAGTGGTGTCATATCTATTATAGCTACTGACCATGCCCCACATCATAAAGATGAAAAAAAGGTTGAAAAAGTTTGGGAAGCTCCTTCAGGAATGACTGGCTTAGAGACTTCCTTGTCGCTGGGAATTACTTATTTGGTTAATCCAGGACATTTGTCGTTGATGGCTTTGTTAGAGAAAATGAGTCTTAACCCAGCGCAGTTATATTCCTTTGAAGCAGGCTATATTGCTGAGAATGGACCAGCAGATATTCTTATTTTTGATGCTAATGCAGAAAGAAAAGTAAGTCCAGACTTCGCTTCTAAAGCAAGTAATTCACCCTTTATTGGTGAAAAGCTTAAGGGACTTGTGAAATATACTATTGCAGATGGACAAGTAGTTTATAAAGCATAAAAATAAACTTCCAAGCAGGAAGTTTATTTTTTCTTTTGTTTACTTAGATTTAAACCCCATGGAACAAGGTTTTCTTGGCCTTTTTTTATTCTATCGATATTGTCTTTATGCCGATAAATAATGAGTGAGGCTAATGACATAATAATAACGATTAAAAGAATATCATAGCTTGCTAATAAAAAATGCATTGCTGGAAAAATAAGTACAGTTATCACAGCTAGTAGGGAAACTATAATGCTGGATAAGGAAATCATGCTAAATAGATACAGTATAATAAGAAATGCAACAGCTAAGAAAAGGCAATAAAGAGGCGCATATCCTAGTAAAACACCAGCACTTGTCGCAACTGCCTTACCTCCTTTAAATTTTACAAAAATAGGAAAGGTATGACCTAAAACAGCAAAAAAACCAAGGAGTAAAGGAGGAACAGAGCCTAGCCCAAAAAGGACAGGAAGTAAGGTAGCTAAAGTTCCTTTTAGAATATCAATAGCTAAGGTTGTTATACCAGCTTTAAAACCAAGTATTCTAAAGGTATTAGTAGTTCCTGTATTTCCCGAGCCATATTTTCGGAGATTGACATGATAAAAATGCTGGCCAATCCATAGACCAGTTTGAATAGAGCCTAACAAATAGGCCATTATAATTAATAATAGTAACTTCATACTTCTTATTATACCATAAAGACCAATATAGAAATAATAAAGTAAAAAAATTAATAAATTTAAAAAATAATTTTGCAAATTCTTAGAAAAACTTGTAAGATAAAAAAAGATGAAATTATCTGGAGGATACTCTTGGCTAAAAAAGAAATAACAATAAACAACTATAATGATGATGCCATTCAGGTTTTAGAAGGTTTGGACGCTGTTCGAAAAAGACCTGGTATGTATATTGGCTCAACTGATGCAACAGGCTTACATCATCTCATTTGGGAAATAGTAGATAATGCTGTTGATGAGGCATTATCAGGTTTTGGTAATGAAATAAAAGTAGTCATTAATAAAGATGGTTCCGTGAGTATTTCTGATAAGGGACGGGGAATGCCGACTGGAAAACATGCTATGGGTATTCCAACAGTACAAGTTATTTTTACAGTACTGCATGCTGGTGGTAAATTTGGTCAAGGTGGCTATAAGACCTCCGGAGGTCTGCATGGAGTAGGTTCTTCAGTTGTTAATGCCTTATCAAAATGGCTCGAAGTTGAAATTACAAGAGATGGGGCTGTCTATAAACAAAGGTTCGAAAATGGTGGAAAACCAGTTACTACTTTAAAAAAAATAGCTACTGCACCTAAAAGTAAATCAGGTACAAAAGTGACATTCATGCCTGATGATACTGTTTTTTCTACTACAGATTTTAAATTTAATACCATAGCAGAGCGTTTGAAAGAGTCAGCATTCCTCTTAAAAGACGTAAAAATGTCTTTGACTGATTTACGCCTAGAAGAAGTTCAGACAGAAGAATTTCATTATGAAAATGGTGTGCAGGACTTTGTTGAATACTTAAATGAAGATAAAGAAACCCTAACCCCCATTATATACGTCGAAGGAGAAGAGCAAGATTTTCAAGTTCAGGTTGCCCTTCAGTATAATGTTGGTTTTTCGGATAATATTCTTTCTTTTGTTAATAATGTGCGTACAAAAGATGGAGGAAGTCACGAAACAGGTTTCAAATCAGCCATTACTAAGGTAATGAATGACTATGCTCGAAAAACCAATCTTTTAAAGGAAAAAGATAAAAATTTAGAAGGTTCTGATTACCGTGAAGGGTTATCAGCTGTTTTATCGATTTTAGTTCCTGAACAACATTTGCAATTTGAAGGGCAAACAAAGGATAAATTAGGTAGTCCTTTGGCGAGACCCGTTGTAGAGGGGATTGTTTCTGAAAAATTGACTTTTTTCCTCTTAGAAAATGGTGAACTCGCCTCTAACCTTATTCGTAAAGCTATTAAAGCAAGAGATGCTCGTGAAGCAGCCCGAAAAGCCAGAGATGAATCCCGAAATGGTAAAAAGAATAAGAAAGATAAAGGCTTGCTCTCAGGGAAATTAACCCCAGCTCAATCTAAAAATCCTAAAAAGAACGAATTATACTTGGTCGAAGGAGACTCTGCCGGAGGCTCAGCCAAGCAAGGACGTGACCGTAAATTCCAAGCTATTTTACCTTTACGAGGTAAGGTCTTAAATACGGAAAAAGCTAAAATGGCTGATATCTTAAAAAACGAAGAAATCAATACAATGGTTTATACTATTGGAGCAGGAGTGGGTGCTGATTTCGCCATAGAAGATATTAACTATGATAAAGTTATTATAATGACTGATGCGGATACAGATGGAGCCCATATTCAAACCTTATTACTAACCTTTTTCTATCGTTACATGAGGCCACTTGTTGAAGAAGGCCATGTTTATATTGCCCTTCCACCTTTATACAAAATGTCTCGCGGAAAAGGCAAAACTGCTAAATTAGCCTATGCTTGGACAGATGGAGAATTAGAAGATCTTCGCAAGGAATTTGGTAAAGGAGCTATGTTACAACGCTATAAAGGGCTTGGTGAAATGAATGCAGATCAGTTATGGGAAACAACCATGGACCCTGAAACCAGAACCTTAATTAGGGTCACCATAGATGATTTAGCACGGGCAGAGCGACGTGTATCAGTCCTTATGGGTGACAAAGCAGCACCTCGTCGCCAATGGATTGAAGACAATGTCACATTTACCTTGGAAGAAAATACAGTATTTTAATGGACTGCTTTCAATCTTAAGAAAGGAATTGAACAAAGGCTAACAAACAAAGTAAAATGATAAATTGGTTGGCAATTTGATAAGACTTGCTCCAATTTGCTATTTTGTACGTTTTTCTTAAGACCTTTGTACTTAATTTTATGTCAAATGTTCAGAATATGTCCCTAGAGGACATTATGGGAGAACGCTTTGGACGTTACTCCAAATATATTATTCAAGAGAGGGCTCTTCCTGATATTAGGGATGGCCTAAAACCTGTTCAACGTCGTATTCTTTATTCTATGAATAAAGATGGAAATACCTTTGAAAAGGGTTTTCGTAAGTCAGCAAAATCAGTAGGGAATATTATGGGGAATTTTCATCCCCATGGTGATTCTTCTATTTATGATGCCATGGTAAGGATGAGCCAGGACTGGAAAAATCGTGAAATTTTAGTTGAAATGCATGGTAATAACGGTTCTATGGATGGGGATCCTCCTGCAGCAATGCGTTATACTGAAGCCCGTCTATCAGAGATTTCTGGCTATCTTTTACAAGATATTGAAAAAGAGACAGTACCATTTGCCTGGAATTTTGATGATACCGAAAAAGAACCTACTGTTTTACCTGCTGCCTATCCTAATTTATTGGTTAATGGTGCCACTGGTATTTCAGCAGGTTATGCAACTGATATTCCTCCCCATAATTTGGCAGAAGTCATTGACGCAGCTGTTTATATGATTGATCACCCCAAGGCTAAACTTGAAAAGCTAATGGAATTTTTACCAGGTCCTGATTTTCCAACGGGTGGTATTATTCAGGGTGCTGAAGAAATTAAAAAGGCTTATGAGACTGGTAAGGGGCGGGTAGTTGTTCGTTCTAAGACTGAAATTGAGGAATTAAAGGGTGGAAAACAACAGATAATTGTTACCGAAATCCCTTATGAAGTTAATAAATCAGTTCTTGTCAAAAAGATTGATGATGTACGGGTCAATAATAAGGTTCCAGGAATTGTTGAAGTCAGAGATGAATCAGACCGTACAGGTTTACGGATAGCGATTGAATTGAAAAAAGATGCTGATACGCAAACGGTGTTAAATTATTTATTAAAATACACTGATTTGCAGATTAATTATAATTTCAATATGGTTGCGATTGATAATTTCACACCACATCAGGTGGGCATTCAAAAGATTATAAGCGCTTATATCGCTCATCGTAAAAATATTATCATTGATCGTTCTAAATTTGATAAAGCCAAGGCTGAGAAGCGCCTGCATATTGTTGAAGGCTTGATTCGTGTCTTGTCAATTCTTGATGAGGTTATCGCCTTAATCCGAGCATCTGAAAACAAAGCGGATGCCAAGGAAAATCTTCAACTTAGCTATGCTTTTTCACAAGAGCAAGCAGAAGCCATTGTTACCTTGCAGTTATACCGTTTAACAAATACAGATATTGTTACTTTACAAAATGAGGAAGAAGAGCTTAGAAGTTTCATTACAACCCTGTCAGCTATTATAAGTGATGAAACGACAATGTTTAATGTGATGAAACGAGAACTACGTGAGGTTAAAAAGAAATTTGGAAACCCGCGTTTATCAGAGTTACAAGAGACTGCACAGGCAATTGAGATAGATACGGCTAGTCTTATTGTAGAAGAAGAAACCTTTGTGAGTGTGACTAAGGCAGGCTATATTAAACGGACAAGTCCACGCTCTTATAATGCTTCTACCCATGAAGAAATTGGTAAAAGAGACGATGACTATCTTATTTTTATGTCTGATGCTAAGACAACCCAGCATCTTCTTATTTTTACAGATTTAGGAAATGTAATTTATCGTCCTGTTCATGAGTTAATGGATATTCGTTGGAAGGAAATAGGCGAGCATCTTTCTCAAAATATTACTAATTTTGCAGCAGATGAAACGATATTGTATGCTGAAATTATTGATAACTTTACTAAAACTACATATTATTCAGTTACTCAACAGGGTCAGATTAAACGTTTTGAACGTGAGGATTTAAGTCCATGGAGAACTTACAAATCTAAGTCAACTAAATATGCAAAATTAAAAAATAGCCAAGATAGAGTTGTTGCAGTTCATCCTCTAGTTTTTGAAGATATTGTATTATTATCACAAATGGGCTATGCTTTAAGATTCTCTAATGACGAGGTACCTATTCAGGGCTTGAAATCTTCAGGTGTTAAGGCAATGAATCTGAAAAAAGAAGATTATATTGTATCAGCCTTTTTAGCTAGCCAAAGCAGCTTCTTTGTTTTAACCCAGCGTGGTAGTTTAAAGAGAATGGCTCTAGATGATATTCCACAAACAAGTCGTGCTAACAGAGGGCTATTGGTTCTTCGAGAATTAAAAAATAAAGCACACCGTGTCTTCTTAGCAGGAAACGTGGACGGCCCACTAGTAAGTAGAGATATTGACTTATTCTCAGAAGTTGAAGATAATAAAGACAAGCATGACCTTTTAATTGTTACAAGTAAAACTGGGGAAGAGCAGATTGTAGATTTAAGTCACTTACCATTATCTGAACGAACAAGTAATGGATCATTTATTTCCGATAAGATTTCTGATCAGGGAGTATTTTCAGCTAGATTAAAATAAAGGAGCTTAGGCTCTTTTATTTTTTATAATTATAGATATCTTTTGAAGATGAATGCTCAAAGTTTAATAAAAAGTCAGCTTACTCTTGCAAGCTTTTTCAAATTTGTGTAAAATGGTTAAAGCGAGGTTAAGAATGAGTAAAAAAGATAAAAAAATTGAAATACAATTAGTTGATCATAAAGTGTCACTTGAAAATAAGCAAGTTGATGGATACCATTTACAAATGGGTAAAAGATTAGTTGGTGAAATTGCAGAGCTTGACGACAAATTTGTTGTTGTGAAAAATGGAGTAGTAGATAGCTTCTTTAAAAGCCTGGAACAAGCAGTTGAAAATATAATTGAAAACTACAATTTGCATCATTAAAAGTGGGCAAAAACACTTGCGTAGAGGCAAGAACTATGATAGAATAGTTTTTGTTGTTATGGAAAGATAGCGAAGAGGCTAAACGCGGCGGACTGTAAATCCGCTCCTTCGGGTTCGGGGGTTCGAATCCCTCTCTTTCCATTTTTAGAAGAGTAAGATATCTTATATTCTAAATAAACACCATGGGGTATAGCCAAGCGGTAAGGCAAGGGACTTTGACTCCCTCATGCGTTGGTTCGAATCCAGCTACCCCAGTCAGAGGTATCAGTATTAGCTGAGACCGTTAAAGATAAGAGTTGTTGTCGTTGCGGGTTACCTTGAGAAAATATATTGTTATCAAAAGCTAGCACTAGCTAGCTTTTGTTGGAGGATTTTTTAGAATGAATGAATTTGAAGATTTGCTAAACAGTGTTAGCGAAGTAAACCCTGGTGATGTAGTCACTGCGGAAGTTTTAACAGTAGACAACGGTCAAGCAAATGTTGTTATCGATGGTACTGGTGTTGAAGGAGTCTTGACACTTCGTGAATTGACTAACGATCGTGATGCTGACATCAACGATTTTGTTAAAGCTGGCGACACAGTTGAAGTGCTTGTTCTTCGTCAAGTTGTAGGAAAAGATACTGATACAGTTACTTTCCTAGTATCTAAAAAACGTTTAGAAGCTCGCAAAGCATGGGACAAACTTATCGGTCGTGAAGGCGAAGTTGTGACAGTAAAAGGAACTCGTGCTGTTAAAGGTGGCCTTTCAGTTGAATTTGAAGGACTACGTGGATTTATCCCCGCTTCAATGATTGATACTCGTTTCGTACGTAATACTGAAAAATTTGTTGGTCAAGAATTTGATGCAAAAATTAAAGAAGTAGACGCTGCTGAAAACCGTTTTATCTTATCACGTCGTGAAGTTATTGAAGAAGCAGCTGCTGAAGCTCGTCAAGAAGTTTTCTCTAAACTTTCTGAAGGTTCTATTGTAACTGGTACTGTTGCTCGTTTAACTAGCTTTGGTGCTTTCATTGATCTTGGTGGTGTAGATGGACTTGTACACGTAACTGAGTTATCACATGAACGTAACGTATCACCAAAATCAGTTGTATCTGTTGGTGATGAAGTAGAAGTTAAAGTGCTTTCAATTGATGAAGAAGCTGGTCGTGTATCACTTTCTCTTAAAGCAACAACACCTGGACCATGGGATGGTGTTGAGCAAAAACTTGCACAAGGTGATGTTGTAGAAGGTAAAGTTAAACGTCTTACTGATTTCGGTGCTTTTGTTGAAGTTCTTCCAGGAATTGATGGACTTGTTCATATTTCTCAAATTTCACATAACCGTGTTGAAAATCCAAAAGATGTACTTTCTGTAGGTCAAGAAGTTACTGTTAAAGTTCTTGAAGTAAATGCAGCTGATGAACGTGTATCACTTTCTATCAAAGCTCTTGAAGAACGCCCAGCACAAGCTGAAGGCGAAAATAACAATAACAACAGCAATAATAATGAAAAACGTCAATCACGTCCACGTCGTCAAAAACGTGATACAAAACGTGATTACGAATTACCTGAAACTCAAACAGGTTTCTCAATGGCTGACTTATTCGGTGACATTGAATTATAATTTAAAATGATTTCAAAAAAGCTAAGTTTATCTTAGCTTTTTTCTATTTAGCCTATTCATATATGGCTAGTTTTATGCTATACTAATAAGGTGTTAGCAAGTTGACACCTTTCCACCTTTAGTGTAATGGATATCACGTAAGATTCCGGTTCTTGAGATGGGGGTTCGATTCCCTCAAGGTGGATAGAACCCATTAAAAAAGCCTAATTTAGTAGGCTTTTTTTGATTCTTGTTCAAAATTTGGCTTAAAAATTTTGAAGAGTTGATGACTCTTTTTAAACTGTTAGGACATCAATACCCTTATGCTTTAGGTAACTAGCATAGGTAGGTCTTAGAACATTAGTTTACATAGAATATACTAGTTCACTAGCTAGGATTAGTTGCTGAGTCCTTTTTGAGATTTTTCTACTAATTGGTTATTTTCAAAAAGTAGTGTTATATTTGCACCCTTGTCAGTTGCCTTTAGGCCGCTAATCCAGATAGCTTGCAGTTGTTCTTTATCACTAGAACTTGCTTGAGTATAATCATCAGGTTCAGTTAAAATAGAGGTTACCTGACTATAGGACATGCCCTTTTTAATTTGATTATATTTTTTGAGTGAAATGATATAATCCCTATCGTAAGCGAAGTTTGAAATTGATTTTACAATTGTGCTATTTTCAAAGAGATTAGCCTGAATTCTCACCCGATCAAAAACCCAAGTATAGGCATTTAATGTCACGTTTCCAGCAGGTTTTTCCTGATGTTCACTAGGCTCACCATAGAGGGCCTTTAAGTCTTCTAAGCTAGATCCCCCCTTGAAATCTCCTTGAGCATTGGCTACCTTTATTTTTTCAAAAGATGTTCTCTTATCAAGATGGGCTGTTTCCTCTTTTTTTTGAAAATTTAAAGCAGGCTTATTATCTGAATCTGCTTTTTTAGGATGATTCTCCTTAGTTTTACAAGCTCCTAAGCTTAGACATGAAAGAGAAAGTAGAAAAACGGGAAGTAGTTTTTTTGCTAACATTTTTATTCCTATCACATAATTATTTTTAATACCATTATACCATATTGATGAAAAGTATAACTTTAGAATTTTATGACAAGATAGATTAATTACTCTATTAATTAAGACGAATTCCAAAAAGAATTAATCTGTTATCTAAATAACTCCAAATGATGACACATTATCAGATTTACAAATTCCACTTTTGACAAATTAAGTTCTCTGTGATGACCCAAAAAGTTGGACTTTTTTTGCATCCTTTTAAAAAAGATGATTGTTATATTAATTTTATATTTTTTATAATAATAAAGAATATGAAATTAAGGAGAGAATAAGTGTTTAAAAAATTATTTATGTCTATTTTATTGTTAATAGCCTTATCAATGAGCTATTCTGTAAAGGCTGAAGCTTCACATAAGTTTCTTCCTGAAGGGCAGGATAGTTTACCGGGTGTTTCAGTCGGCAGTTTTAGTGTAGGCTCTCAAAGTGTTAATATTAATATGGAGCCTTATGGCTATGTATACGCAAGTATGGTATCGTCTAGTGGCAATATGATTAAAAAGCCAAAAGATAAGACAATTGAAATCCCATGCTCTACAACAGCGGAAAAAGCAGATACAACAAACCTCAAGGGAAACGGGAAATGCATAGTAAAAAGTTGGGTAAGAGATGGTCATAGGGCAGATGGTGTAGGAAGTTACACAGTAGAATTTACAAAACCTTTAGTTAAAGGAGATAAGGTCATCTTTAATTTTGCGGATGATGGGAATTCTCGATTTGGTACTTTGGGTTATATCGATGAAGAGACACAGCAGGAGCTTCTAAAGAAAGAGAAAGAAGAAGAGAACCAAAGAAAAGAAGAAGAATACACTTACATGCTATTTGAAAATGCTCAAAAAGAAGAGGAGAGTAAAACTTGGAAGGATCATATTAAAGATACTTTTGAAGATAACTGGGCTAATTTCATGGGGTGGATAAAGAGTTAAAGAAAAAATGGTCGAAAATGACTAGTTTTTATGTTTTTAGGCTGTACAGTCTCATGAATAGTATCAGTCGACGACATGGCAGATAAGCTAAAGATTTTGAGTAACGATGATAAAAGTTTTTTTGTTCTCCCTTTTTTAAAAAGATATAGTAACTTATGAACAAGTCCAAAAGAAAAAACCTTGATTTAACAAGGTTTTAAGAACTTATAGAAAGTTACGGTAACTTATTATGGAGCTGGTGGGAGTCGAACCCACGTCCAAACATCTGCCAACATATTTGTCTACAACCATAGGTTATGTATTCATTTAACACGTTAAGGACACATAACTCAAGCCATTAACGTGCGAGTCTAAGAATCTCTTTCTAAGGTACTAGACAATACCTTAGACGTAGCTTGCTATTTTGAGACTTCTAGCAGGACACAAGCAATCTTGTAGAAGTCACGCTAACTGGTTTTTAGGCAGCTAAAGCGTAAGTGTTTGTATTTTTTGCAGTTATATTTAACTGGCATTTTACATCTGCCGATGGGTCGCAAAACATGCCTCATAATGCCTGTCGAATCCGTAACAACCCCAATAACAAAGAAGTGTGGAAACTTCTCTATTATTATATCAAAAAAATTTTCAAATAGCAAAAACAGCCTACTTATGGTATTATAAAAGTATGAAATTGGAGAATAAAAAAATCTACACCTTTATGCAGGGGCTTTTTAAGATACTGGGAATCTTAGCACTTATCGGCTCTTTTATATTAGCTTTTTGGTTATATAAATTAGGTATCTTTAACAATCAAAATGTCCTAAAAGAAGTTATAAATAGTTATAAATTTTGGGGACCTTTTATTTTTATCATTGTACAAATTTTTCAGATAGTTTTCCCCGTAATCCCAGGGGGTATCACAACTGTTTTTGGTTTCTTAATATTTGGTCCAATAAGAGGCTTTCTGTTTAATTACATTGGTATTCTAATCGGCAGCTACCTTTTATTTATCTTGGTCAGAATCTATGGTAAAAAGTTTATTTTATTATTTGTAGACAAAAAGACATTTTACCGATATGAGAAAAAATTAGAAACACCAGGTTATGAGAAGCTTTTTATTTTATGTATGATTTCACCTATTTCTCCAGCAGATATCATGGTTATGATAACAGGTCTGACTAATATGTCTGTGAAGCGCTTCATGACAATTATGGTACTTGCCAAACCTATCTCAATAATAGGATACAGCTACTTATTTATCTTTGGTAAGGATTTTATCAAGTGGTTTGTTAGGTAAGGTTAATAGGCCAGCCTTTCAATCAAGAAGAGTCCCTTAGAGGACTTTTTGTTTTGTAGTAAACAAAAAACTCCCACATTTTGCTCTAGCAAGTTTGTAGGAGTTTATCATAATAACAAGACTATTATTGTAGATTCAATTTATTTTTAATAATAAAGTGAGTAGAGAAATAAAATAGGATAATTTGGAATAAGCTTTCACATAAGGTTACTGAAAAATAACGATTCATATTAGCAGCAGTTAATGTATTATCTTGTAGATTAAGCACATTGGTATTAAATTGAGAAAAAGCAATATTTAAAACGATTGAAATAATAGCATAAGCTACAAAAGCCTTCAGACCTCTTCTATTAGAGAAAAGTTGACCAATAGAAATTGCTAGATAGATCATTAAGATACTTGAAAGCGTCGAAAAGATTAAAAATGCAGTCACAAATAGGATGTTATCTACATGTTGACTTATGAATTTCCAAGCCTCAGTCGTAATAACTCTTAATTGACTAGAAGTAACTTGGGGAAGAATAAGAATAGCAGTTGCCAGTCCTAAGATAATAAGGTTAAAGATACTACAGATAAAGGAAGACAACAATTTAGAAAGAATCAAAAGGTGTTCTGAGACTGGTAAGGTCATAGTTAGATAACCTTCTCTTCCAAAAATATTCTTATTGAAGCGATTAATGATAATAAGGAGGGTTGCTAAGAGTGATCCAGCAATCAAAACTCCAAAAATTAACATCAAGGTCAGTGGAAGTAGCTGGACAGTCCATGATAGTTCATCATCTGTCGGTGATTTTAAAATCATCATCTTAATAGTAAAAGATAAAATTGCTGCAATGGCTACAATACCTACATTCAAGGCAAAATACCATTTTCCTATAGATTTAAATTCGTATTTTAAAAGTTTCCCAAACATTTCTACCTCCTTAGACCCTTTAAGTTTCTCTGAAGAGAGAATCAATAGATTGATTATAAGTTTCTCTTAAATCATCAGCATTTCCTGTAAGTGCTACCTTGCCATCTTTTAAGAAAATGACTTCATCAAGGATAGGTTCAATGTCAGAAATCAAATGTGTTGAAATAAGGACAGAGGAATCTTCACAGTAATTATTAATAATTGTTTTAAGAATGTAATCTCTTGCTGCGGGATCTACTCCCCCAATAGGCTCATCCAGGATGTAAAGCTTAGCCTTTCGACTCATAACAAGAATTAATTGAACTTTTTCTTTATTTCCTTTAGAGAGATTTTTAAGGCGTTCATTAAGTTCTAAATGAAGATCTCTAAAGAGGCTGTGGGCCTTAGCTTTATCAAAGTCAGGATAAAAATCTGAAAAATAATCTACTAAATCAGAAATTTTCATCTCATCTCTTAGATAGGTAGTGTCTGGCAGATAAGAGATAATTTTTTTGGTTTCAATGGAAGGTCGAAAGCCATCAATGACAATATCCCCTTTATTTGGTTGTAAAAGCCCATTTATAAGTTTAATTAAGGTAGTTTTCCCGCTACCATTTGGTCCTAAAAGTCCAATGATTTTCCCAGAGGGAATGGTTAAGGTTAAATCATCGATAACTGTTTTTCGTTTATAGGATTTGGAGACATGGTGCAGTTGTAATAGTTGTGACATTCTAAACCCCTTTCTTTAAAAAAGCTTCTAGTACAGGTAAAATTTCGTCTTGTTCAAACCCCATTTTTAACATATTTTTAACGAAAGACTCTAATTCACTTTCTGCTAATTCACGTCTTTTTTGTGCTATTAGATTTTGATCATCTGTAACATATCTTCCAGCTGTTCTTTGAGAATAAACAATGCCTTCTCGTTCTAGTTCAGTAAAGGCTCTTTGCATTGTGTTAGGGTTTACACCTGCTGTTTCAGCGTATTCCCTAACTGTTGGTAATTGTTCTCCACTCTTTACTTCTTGGCTCACAATTTGCATCTTGATATGTTGTGCAATTTGAGTATATATGGGAGATTTTTCATCAAATTTCCAAGACATACAGTCTCCTTTCTTAGTAATATGATTAAATCAATTGTACTATAAAAATAATACAAAAAAAGTTTTAAAAAGTCAAGGCAAACAAGCTAAGCTATGTTAACTTATTTTGATAAATAAAAAGAAGGCACTCTTCTTAATTTCATAGTATAATAAATAAGAATATAGAAGAAGGAGTAGGTCATGTTTGCTCAACTAAATACAAAGTCAGTTTACTCATTTATGGATAGTTTAATAGACTTAGACCATTACTTTCAAGAAGCTAAAAGACTAGGATATGATACCATTGGTATTATGGATAAGGATAATCTTTATGCTGCCTACCATTTTATAAAAGGGTGTGAGAAACATGGTCTTCGTCCTGTTTTAGGCCTTGAAATAACTCTTAAAATAGCTGAGCAACTAGTGACTCTATACCTAATTGCTAAAAATAATCTTGGTTATCAAAATTTATTAAAAATATCAACTCACCAAATGTCTGGTAACCTTAATAAAGATAACTTATTGTCTTATTTAGATGGTATTGCTCTTGTCATCCCAGACAGCCAAGATTATCAAGCACTAGATCTAAAAGTGGATTTTTATATTGGCATTGATGAGAATTCTGATCCTGCTACTCGGGATTCAAAAAAAGCCCAAATTCCTTTAAGAACAGTTCGATATTTTAAGAAGGAAGAGACAGAAACTTTACAAACCCTATATGCCATAAGAGATAATTTGAGTTTAAAAGAGACCCCCTTGGTTGAGACTAACCAAGAATTGAAAGAGTGTCAGCAAGTTACTCAGTATTTTGAAGAGAACTTTCCTCAAGCACTTATTAACTTGGAGAATCTAGTTGCTTCTATCTCTTATAGCTTTAATACAAGCCTTAAATTACCTCGTTTTAACCGTGATATTCCTGCCAAAGAGCAACTCAGACAATTAACTGAAGCTGGCTTAAAATCAAGAAATCTCTGGCAAAAAGACTACCAAGAACGTTTGGAAAAAGAATTGTCAATTATATCTGATATGGGATTTGATGATTACTTTTTAATTGTTTGGGATCTTTTACGTTTTGGAAGAAGTAAGGGGTATTATATGGGCATGGGAAGAGGGTCTGCTGCAGGAAGTCTTGTGGCTTTTAGCCTTGAAATAACAGGTATTGATCCTCTTAAAAATAATTTACTCTTTGAACGTTTTTTAAATAAAGAACGCTATAGTATGCCTGATATTGATATTGATTTACCAGATATCTATCGTACAGAATTTTTACATTATGTTCGTAATCGTTATGGTAGCAACCACTCAGCTCAAATAGTAACTTTTTCCACATTTGGGCCAAAACAGGCCATTCGAGATGTTTTTAAGCGTTTTGGAGTAGCAGAGTATGAAATTAGTAACTTAAGTAAAAAAATTTCATTTAGAGATAATTTAGACTCTGTTTATGAAAAAAATATTAGCTTCAGACAGATAATCAATAGCAAACTTGAATATCAAAAAGCCTTTGAAATAGCAAAAAGAATTGAAGGTAATCCTAGGCAGACTTCTATCCATGCTGCAGGGATTGTTATGAGTGATGATGACTTAACAGATCATATTCCTCTTAAACAAGGAGAGGAAATGATGGTTACGCAGTATGATGCTAATGCTGTTGAGGAAAATGGCCTCTTAAAGATGGATTTTTTAGGCCTTAGAAACTTAACCTTTGTTCAAAAAATGAAGGAAAAGGTTTTAAAGGATTATCATCAAGATATTTCTATTGAAGCTATTAATTTAGAGGATCCAAAGACCTTAGAGCTTTTTGCTAGAGGAGATACAAAGGGAATTTTTCAATTCGAACAAGCCGGAGCAATCAGCTTATTAAAACGGATTAAACCAAAAATGTTTGAAGAGATTGTTGCTACTACAAGTTTAAATAGGCCTGGAGCAAGTGATTATACTAATAATTTTATAAATCGAAAAAATGGTTATGAAAAAATTGATCTTATTGACCCTGTGATTGCACCTATTTTAACACCAACCTATGGAATTATGCTTTATCAGGAACAGGTCATGCAGATCGCACAAGTTTTTGCAGGGTTTAGTTTGGGTAAGGCTGACTTATTACGAAGAGCCATGTCTAAAAAAAATTTTTCTGAAATGAAAAAATTAAAAAATGAATTTTTAGATGGTGCAAAAAAACAAGGACGCTCTCAAGAAACAGCTAATTTACTCTTTGAGCGTATGGAAAAGTTTGCTGGCTATGGTTTTAATAGAAGTCATGCTTTTGCTTACTCAGCCTTAGCCTTTCAATTAGCTTATTTTAAAGCGCACTATCCTTCTGTTTTTTTTGATGTGATCATGAATTACTCTAATAGTGATTATATTAGTGATGCCTTAGATTCAAACTTTACCGTTCTACCGTTAACAATTAATAATATTCCTTTCAATGATAAGGTAGAAGAAGGGCATATTCTACTTGGGATGAAAAATATCAAAAACCTTCCTCGTGATTTAGCCTATTGGATTATTGAAAACAGACCTTTTACAAGTATTGAAAATTTTCTAACTCTATTACCAGAAAAATACCATAAGAAAACCTTATTAGAACCACTTATTTTAATTGGTTTATTTGATGAATTTGAAAAAAATCGGAAAAAAGTCTTGGAGAACTGCCAAGGACTTTTACTATTTGTTAGTGAATTAGGCTCCCTTTTTGCAGATTCATCCTTTAGTTGGACAGACTGTGAAGATTTCTCAACTAGTGAGAGATATTATTTAGAACAAGACTACCTAGGAGTTGGTTTAAGTCAACATCCTTTGTTGGAAATAGCAGAGCAGACTAGGCGAGATTTTACGCCAATCTCAAAGTTGGTCAAAGACACAGAAGCTACTATTCTTGTTCAAATTGAAAAGCTACGTATTATTCGTACAAAATCAAATGGACAACAAATGGCCTTTTTAACAGTTTCTGATATGAGAAAAAAATTAGATGTTACCATTTTTCCAGAACAATTTACCCAATTTCAGCTCTTTTTAGAAGAAGGCAAGATTTGCTTTATTACTGGAAAAATTAAAGAAAGAGACAATAAATTACAGCTTGTTTTAAACCAGATTGAACCTGCCAATCAGAAAAAATATTGGCTCTTAGTAGCAGACCATCATTTTGATAAAGAGATAGCTGCTCTTTTAGAGAAATTTCCAGGCCAATATCCAGTAATTATCCACTATGAAAAGAGCAAAGAAACTATACAAATAAAGGATAAATTTGTAGATGTTACCCTTGAATTAGAGCAGGCTTTAAAAGATTTGACACTGAAAACGGTTTTTCGATGAAATTAGGAAAAATGTGAAGAATTTTGCAAAGTATTATGCTATAATTAGAACGTTAAATTAATTAAAGGAGTACCAATATAATGAAACGTATTGCTGTTTTAACTAGTGGTGGTGACGCCCCTGGTATGAATGCTGCTATCAGAGCAGTTGTTCGTAAGGCAATCTCAGAAGGAATGGAAGTATACGGAATCAACCGTGGTTATGCTGGCATGGTTGCAGGTGATATTTTCCCAATTGGTTCAAACGGAGTTGGGGATAAAATTTCACGTGGGGGAACCTTTCTCTATTCTGCAAGATTCCCTGAATTTGCACAAATAGAAGGACAATTAGCTGGGATTGAACAACTAAAAAAACATGGTATTGAAGGTGTAGTTGTTATTGGTGGAGATGGTTCATACCATGGTGCTATGCGCTTAACAGAGCATGGTTTTCCAGCAGTAGGTATCCCAGGAACTATTGACAATGATATAGCTGGTACAGATTATACGATTGGTTTTGATACAGCTGTAAATACTGCTGTTGATGCAATTGATAAGTTGCGTGATACTTCTTCAAGTCATGGTAGAACATTTGTTGTTGAAGTGATGGGACGTAACGCTGGAGATATTGCACTTTGGGCTGGTATTGCTAGTGGTGCAGATCAAATTATTGTTCCAGAAGAAACATTTGATATTAAAAAAGTAGTAGAAACTATTAATGATGACTTTGAACACAAGGGTAAAAATCACCATATTATCGTTTTGGCCGAAGGTGTTATGAGTGGTGACCAGTTCGCTAAAGAGCTTAAAGAAGCTGGTAACACTAGTGATTTACGTGTCACAAATCTTGGTCATATTCTTCGTGGAGGATCACCAACTGCACGTGACCGTGTTATTGCATCATGGATGGGTGCACATGCTGTTGAACTCTTAAAAGAAGGAAAAGGTGGTTTAGCAGTCGGTATTCATAATGAAGAGCTTGTTGAAAGCCCAATCCTTGGTACAGCCGATGAAGGAGCCCTATTCACTCTTGCAGAAGATGGTAAGATTATTGTCAATAATCCACATAAGGCTCGTCTTGATTTTGCGGAATTAAATCGTTCATTATCAAGATAAATCATTCTATATCGTTAGTTATTTTTAACAGTCGTTAGACGACAGACATAAAAAGGGAGTTTCATATTAAGATGAATAAACGTGTAAAAATAGTTGCAACACTTGGTCCTGCGGTAGAATTCCGTGGTGGTAAAAAATATGGAGAATCTGGCTATTGGGCTGGCCAACTTGATGTTGAAGAATCAGCAAAGAAAATTGCTGAGTTAATTGAAGCAGGAGCAAATGTTTTCCGTTTCAATTTCTCACATGGTGACCATAAAGAACAGGGTGACCGTATGGCAACTGTTCGTCGTGCAGAAGAGATTGCTCGTCAAAAAGTAGCTTTTCTTTTAGACACAAAAGGTCCAGAAATGCGTACAGAATTATTTGCTGATGATGCTAAAGAATACAGCTATATCACTGGTGAGCGTATTCGTGTAGCAACTCAACAAGGAATCATGTCAACACGTGAAGTTATTGCCTTAAGCGTTGCAGGTTCATTAGATATTTATGATGAAGTTGAAGTTGGTCATACTATTCTTATTGATGATGGTAAACTAGGCTTAAAAGTTATCGAAAAAGATATTGCAAATCGTCAATTTATCGTTGAAGTTGAAAACGATGGTATTATTGCTAAACAAAAAGGTGTTAACATTCCTAATACTAAAATTCCGTTCCCAGCTTTAGCTGAACGCGATAATGCTGATATTCGTTTTGGTTTGGAACAAGGTCTTAACTTCATTGCAATCTCATTTGTCCGTACTGCAAAAGATGTTGAAGAAGTTCGTGAAATCTGTAGAGAAACAGGTAATGAACATGTTCAATTATTTGCAAAAATTGAAAACCAACAAGGTATTGATAACCTTGATGAAATTATCGAAGCAGCAGATGGTATCATGATTGCTCGTGGTGATATGGGGATTGAAGTACCATTTGAAATGGTTCCTGTTTTCCAAAAAATGATTATCACTAAGGTTAATGCTGCTGGAAAAGCTGTTATTACTGCAACTAACATGCTTGAAACAATGACTGATAAGCCTCGCGCAACGCGTTCAGAAGTTTCTGATGTCTTTAACGCTGTTATTGATGGTACAGATGCCACTATGCTTTCTGGAGAATCAGCTAATGGTAAATACCCAGTTGAAGCTGTTCGTACAATGGCAACTATTGATAAAAATGCCCAAACATTATTAAATGAATATGGCCGTTTAGACTCATCTGCTTTCCCTCGTACTAATAAAACAGATGTTATTGCTTCAGCAGTAAAAGATGCAACACATTCAATGGATATTAAATTAGTTGTAACTATTACTGAAACTGGTAATACAGCTCGTGCAATTTCTAAATTCCGTCCGGATGCAGATATTCTAGCTGTAACATTTGATGAAAAAGTTCAAAGAGCATTGATGATTTATTGGGGTGTTATTCCAGTACTTGCTGAGAGACCTGCTTCAACAGATGATATGTTTGAAGTGGCAGAACGTGTAGCACTTGATTCTGGATTAGTTCAATCAGGTGACAACATTGTTATTGTTGCAGGTGTTCCAGTTGGTACAGGTGGAACGAATACTATGCGTGTTCGTACTGTAAAATAATTAAATAAGACTTTTAACCCGTTCATAATTACAGGTAACTTTGTCTGCTTTAACTGAGTAGAGCTTAGTTCTCCATATATTATGGACGGTTTTTTATAATTTCTAAATGTCCCATCATTCAGTTATCAAGTCTTTTGTTATTACGTATAAAATGGTATAATATCCTTAATGATTAGGAGTGAATATGGTCAAAAGAGATTTTATTAGAAACATTATTTTAGCTTTAATTGCAATTATTTTTATTATTCTATTAAGAATATTTGTATTTTCAACCTTTAGAGTAAATCAAGAAACAGCTAATTCTTATCTAAATTCAGGCGATTTAATTACCATTAAGAAAAATATAAAACCTCAATATAAAGATTTCGTTGTTTATAAGGTAGGTAAAAAAGACTATGTTAGCAGAGTTGTAGCTAAAGAAGGTGAAACAGCTACCTACATGGATGATATTTTTTATTTAAATAATAAAGTGGAAGATCAAACCTATATTGAGTCAATGAAATCAGCCTATTTAAATAGCTCACCATTAGGTTCCTTGTTTACTGATGATTTTAATATTCGAACAATCTCTAAAGATAAGTATGATACTATTCCCAAAGGGAAATTTCTCTTATTAAATGATAATCGTCGTAATCATAAAGATAGTCGTCAATTTGGCCTAATAGATCAATCACAAATAAAAGGAATCGTCACTTTCAGAGTTCTTCCTCTTAAACATTTTGGATTTATAGAAACTGAGTAGCCTGAGGGCTGCTCTTTTTAATGCAACTATACCAATATGATATTTGACAAGTTCAAATCAATAGTATATACTGTGAGCATAGCTTTTTAATAAATGAAATTAGACTATACCAATTTTGATAAAAGAAAGTAGTAATAAAACTTACTAGGGGAAAAGATATGTGTGGAATAGTAGGAGTAGTTGGCAACAGTAAGGCAACTGATATCCTAATGCAAGGATTAGAAAAACTAGAATATCGAGGTTACGACTCAGCAGGTATTTTTGTAGCAAATGATAAGAATTCAACGGTAGTAAAATCTGTAGGGAGAATTGCCAATTTGCGTGCAAAGATATGTGAAGAGCTTGCGGCTACTTCAGGTATTGGGCATACGCGTTGGGCAACACACGGTCAAGCAAGTGAGTTGAATGCCCATCCTCACCAATCTGCCACTGGACGCT
This sequence comes from Streptococcus didelphis DSM 15616, assembly GCF_000380005.1. Classification (GTDB taxonomy): domain Bacteria; phylum Bacillota; class Bacilli; order Lactobacillales; family Streptococcaceae; genus Streptococcus; species Streptococcus didelphis. The sequence continues at coordinate 565,158 of NZ_KB904188.1, read as the reverse complement.
TTATCTTGGTACATAATGGGGTTATTGAGAACTATCTTCAGATAAAAGAAGATTATCTGATTAAACATGATTTTAAAGGCCAAACTGATACAGAAATTGTTGTTCATCTTATAGGGAAGTTTGTAGAAGAAGATAATCTTTCTGTTCTTGATGCCTTTAAAAAAGCTTTAACAATTATTCAAGGTTCCTATGCTTTTGCTTTAATGGATAAAGAAGATGCTGAAACAATCTATGTTGCTAAAAACAAGTCACCACTTTTAATTGCTCTTGGGCAAGGTTATAATATGGTTTGTTCTGATGCTATGGCCATGATCCGTGAAACCAACCAGTTTATGGAAATCCATGACAAGGAACTTGTTATCTTAAAAAAAGATTCAGTACTAATAACCGACTATCAAGGAAATATTCTTGAGCGTGATGCTTATACTGCTGAGTTAGATTTATCAGATATTGGTAAAGGGACCTATCCTTTTTATATGCTAAAAGAAATTGATGAACAACCAAGTGTTATGCGTAAATTGATTTCAACCTATGCAGATGATAAAGGCCAACTTACAGTTGATCCAGATATTATTAAAACAGTTCAAGAAGCAGACCGCATTTATATCCTAGCTGCTGGTACTTCCTATAATGCTGGTTATGCATCTAAAGCAATGATTGAAGCATTAACAGATATTCCAGTAGAATTAGGGCTTGCTTCTGAATGGGGCTATAATATGCCACTTTTAAGCAAAAAACCTCTCTTTATTTTATTAAGTCAATCAGGAGAAACTGCAGATAGTCGTCAAGTTCTGGTTCGAGCTAAGCAAATGGGAGTTCCTACTTTAACTATTACAAATGTACCAGGTTCCACCCTATCTCGAGAAGCAACTCATACAATGATTATTCATGCTGGTCCTGAAATTGCAGTTGCTTCAACAAAGGCTTACACAGCTCAAATAGCAACCCTAGCCTTCTTGGCTAAAGCTGTTGGGCAAGCAAGTGGTAAACAAGCAGCTATTGATTTTGACTTGATACATGAATTATCCCTTGTGGCCCATTCAATTGAAGCAACTCTATCTGAAAAAGACTTAATTGCTTCAAAGGTTGAAAGCTTACTAGCAACCAGTCGAAATGCTTTTTATATTGGCCGTGGTAATAATTACTATGTTGCTATGGAAGCTGCTTTAAAATTAAAAGAAATTTCTTATATTCAATGTGAAGGTTTTGCTGCTGGTGAATTAAAACATGGCACCATTTCATTAATTGAAGACGGTACGCCAGTAATTGGACTAATTTCGTCAAATGAAATTATTGCCTCACATACACGTGGTAATATTCAAGAAGTAGTAGCGCGTGGTGCAAATATTCTTACAGTAGTTGAGGAAGGTCTTGAACGTGAAGAAGACGATATTGTCGTTAAAAAAGTACATCCTTATCTAGCAACTATTGCAATAGCGGTCCCTACTCAATTAATCGCCTATTATGCTTCCTTACAACGTGGTCTGGATGTTGATAAACCTCGTAATCTAGCAAAGGCAGTAACCGTAGAATAAAAAAAAACAGAGGAAACGCATTCATCTTGTCAAAAATACATTTTTAAAGTAACATAAAGAGAGTTATAAAAAGAATGAATGGAGAAAAGATGTCCTTACCAAATTGTTTAGAATGTCAATCAGAGTATGTTTATGAAGATGGCCATTTGTTAATATGCCCAATGTGTTCTTTTGAGTGGACTCCTGGTCAAGAAGTTGAAGATACAGAGGACTCATTTAAAGTAGTTGATAGCAATGGAACACTTCTACAAGATGGAGATACTGTTACTGTTATTAAAGATTTAAAAGTCAAAGGAGCCCCTAAGGATATTAAGCAAGGGACACGTGTTAAAAATATCCGACTTGTTCAAGGTGACCATAATATTGATTGTAAAATTGAAGGTTTTGGCGCTATGAAATTAAAATCTGAATTTGTTAAGAAATAAAGGGTACAACTTTTAGGAGTTGTATTTTTTGCACCCTCTATAACTATAATTTTAATAATTTAAATTTAATTTTTTTAAATACCATAATAATTTTAGTCTGATTTAATATCATTAATAGTTCTACTTAGGTATATGGTTAAAAAGACAGAAATTATCATTTTAGAAATTATCTACTCAATAGAAGAAGTTAATCATAGAAATAACAAGGATTAATTTTCTGAAAATTAGATTTCCTGAAATAGCTTTAATCTCATTAAAATTAAGTATAAATATACGAAAAATTGAATACTTTAATAATTTTTTAAACTAGAGAAAATAAGACAAAATAGCTGGGTTGACGGTGTTTTTAATAAGTTGTATGATTAGTTTGTAAGTACTTACACATTATAATTATTGCAATAATTGAATACAAAGGAGCAAAACTATGAAAATGAAACACTTTTTTTACCTTTCAACAGCTCTTGCTGGTGTAAGCTTATTTTCAACTACCTTAACACAAGTGCAGGCAGACCAAGTCTCCTCTCCTCAAACAAGTGTGACAAATAACCAAAACCTTATTCAAAATCAAAAGAGTCAAATGACTGATCAATTGAACCAACAAGCCAATCAACTTACAAACCTTAAAGAAGAGGTTAAAGGAAGTGACTTGGAAAATTCTATTAATTCAGCCCTCAATTCAATTGAATCTGTTAAAAGCAACTTGAATTCAACAACAAGTCTAGATGGCATAAATAGCATGGGAATTCGAGTTGAGGCTCTTACTGAAGTTATTCAAGCTATTAATTTTGCTACAAGTCAATTAACTAATAAGGTAAGTCAAGCCCATACTGATATGGGATTTGCTATTACGAAACTCGTCATTGCAATTGCAAATCCTTTTGCCTCTGTAGATGACATTAAAGCCAAAATTGCAGAACTTAAGGAAGTTGAAAAGAAAGTCTTAAGCTATCCAGATCTTGCGCCTACAGATAAAGCTACGATTTATGTGAGAGCAAAATTAGCTAAAGCTATCTGGCATACACGCGCTGTAAGAAATGAAAAAATCACTAATATCAAAAGTGAAGCAGTTACCAAGGCTTTAAATGAAGCTATTTCACATGCAGCTGGTGTTCGTTGGAATCCGTCTTCTACTGTGGGAGAGGTCAACCAAGAAATTATTAACTTAGAAAAAGCACTAGATACTGCTTTAAAATCTTAAGAAGATAAGCTAAATAAGAAAAAGATCTATTACTATGGATTAATCACGAGAAGATATAAGACTGTGACTAATTCATTAATAATAGGTCTTTTTTACTTTAAGATTAAATAGGAAAGATGCTAGTTTCTTCTTTTAATAATGTAATGATACTGTTGTGAAGTGAGGCTAGGCCTAGAAACTATTTGATGGAATAAGAGATACCAGCTTTGATTGCGTCGCCAGATACTAGTATGATAGTTATTTCCTAGTTCATAAGTTACTAATTTGGTATTATAGCTGATTGATTTCATAGTAAAATTTTTAAAGTTACTAGGGTAAAAGATTTTTTGGGTAATAAATTGTGTGCGGTTAGAGCAGCATCCCTTTTGATCAAGAATTTGGAAATCTTCAGCTAGAAAATTTTCATAACCAGGAATCTTAGATAGTATTAATTTTTCATTGGTATAAATAAGCTTACTGATAATTTCAAGCTTATCTTGATCGGCAAGTTTTGAAGGTTCCACATGAATATCAATATCATAAATGGAAAAATGTTCACTCAGAAGTTTTTCAACCTCTTCTGTAATAGCATGGCTTTCATAGACAGATAAATCAGGATTCATTTCAAGTACAATATCTAAATAGACATTACTTCCATAGGTCCTTCCTCTTTGAGATTTTACAGCAACAATTTTAGGTATTTGTAAAATGGCTTCTTCATATTTTTTGAGATTTCTATTATCAAAGCCATCAGATAGACTAAAAGCACTCTGCATAAAAATATCAAAGGCTGTTTTTAAGATGAAAAAGGTAATAATGATAGCTGCAATTCTATCTACAATTGTAAGGTTAAGAGAAGCTGCAATGATTGCTATAGAGGTTCCTAAAGAGGTTAAAGCATCAGAAAGATTATCTTTGGAGGCAGCAACTAAGGCACTCGATTTTACTTTCTTGGATAGCTTTTTATTGTATAAATAAACTAAAAGCATAACAGCTGCCGAGATAAGCCCTACGATTGCGCCTAAGGGATCAATAGGAGTATTCTGGCCAAAAAAAATATTTTTCAGTGTTTGAATAAGTACCTGAAAACCAACGATGAACATAATAAAGGAAGTCACAAGACTAGACAGATCTTCAAATTTCCAGTGACCAAAACGATGATTAGCATCTGCCGGTTGACTTGCTAAATGAAGTCCAATAAGTAAGGCAACATTTCCGACAATATCAGATAAATTATTAAAGCCATCTGCAATGAGAGAATTAGAATGTAGAAAATAACCACTGGTTAATTTGGCAACACTAATCAGTAGATATGCTCCAATACTTATAATAGGTCCACGCTTTGCAAGTCTTAGATTTTCTATCGGATCTCTAGTCATGGTTACTCCTTTATTTTAATTATATTATTATATCACATTCTCTGGTATTTAAAGACTATCTTAGTTAAGAGTGACCTGTATTGATAGGGTAACCTCAAAAGACCACTAAGAAGATTTTTATTTTTAGTTATAACATGATATAATTTTAAGGTTAATGATGACAAGTGATATTTAAGTAATAAGATTGGGAGAAAAAATGAATCCTTTATTATATGGAATGAATGATAAGCAAAGCGAAGCTGTCCAAACAACACAAGGCCCACTTCTCATTATGGCAGGTGCAGGTTCAGGGAAGACACGTGTTTTAACGCATCGAATTGCTTATTTAATTGATGAGAAAGCTGTTAATCCTTGGAATATTTTAGCAATCACCTTCACAAATAAAGCAGCTAGAGAGATGAAAGAACGAGCTTTAGCCTTGAATCCTGCAATCCAAGACACATTGATAGCAACCTATCATTCAATGTGTGTTCGTATTCTAAGACGCGAAGCAGATCATATTGGCTATAATCGCAACTTTACTATTGTGGATCCAGGTGAGCAACGCAGCTTGATGAAACGAATCTTAAAGACCTTGAATATAGATCCTAAAAAATGGAATGAACGGGCCATTTTAGGAACCATCTCCAATGCTAAAAATGATTTATTAGATGAAGTTGCCTATGAAGCTCAAGCTTCTGATATGTATAGCCAGATAGTAGCAAGATGTTATAAGGCTTATCAAGCAGAGCTTAGAAGAAGCGAAGCTTTGGATTTTGATGATTTAATCATGATGACTTTAAGGTTATTTGATCAACATAAGGATGTCTTAGCTTACTATCAGCAACGTTATCAATATATTCATGTTGATGAGTATCAAGATACTAACCATGCCCAATATCAGTTGGTTAAATTGCTAGCTTCTCGTTTCCAAAATATTTGTGTAGTGGGTGATGCTGATCAGTCTATCTATGGCTGGCGTGGAGCAGACATGCAAAATATTTTAGACTTTGAAAAAGATTATCCAAATGCAAAAGTCGTTCTTTTGGAAGAAAATTACCGCTCTACTCAAACTATTCTTCAAGCTGCTAATGATGTCATTAAAAATAACCGTAATAGAAGAGAAAAAAAACTTTGGACGCAAAATTCCCAAGGTGAGCAGATTGTCTACTACCGAGCTAATGATGAAAGAGATGAAGCTGTTTTTGTAGCCTCAACTATCTCAAATATGTGTTTAGAATTAAAGAAGAGCTTCAAAGATTTTGCTGTCCTTTATCGAACAAATGCCCAGTCTCGTACAATTGAAGAAGCATTTTTAAAATCTAATATTCCCTATACTATGGTTGGAGGAACTAAATTCTATAGTAGAAAAGAAATAAGAGATGTCATTTCTTACCTTAATATAGTAGCCAATCCTTCAGATAATATTTCTTTTGAGCGTATTGTAAATGAGCCCAAAAGAGGAGTTGGCCCTGGAACGCTGGAGAAGTTGCGCCTGTTTGCTTATGATAATAATATGGCTTTCCTTGAAGCATCCTCTAATCTTTTCTTATCTCCTTTAAAAGGAAAAGCTGCGCGGTCTATTATGGATTTAGCCAACTTGTTACAAGACTTAAGGAATAAACTTGATAACTTAACAATTACAGAACTAGCCCAAACCCTACTTGAAAGAAGTGGTTATCTTGAAGCTTTACAAATCCAAAACACCCTTGAAAGCCAAGCAAGAACTGAAAATATTGAGGAATTCTTAACAGTTACTAAAAACTTTGATGATAATAGTGCAAACCAAATTGAAGGCGAAAGCGGAATTGATCGCCTTGGACGCTTTTTAAATGACCTAGCCTTGATTGCTGACACTGATGATAGCGATACAGAGGTAGCTGAAGTGACTTTGATGACCTTGCATGCTGCCAAAGGTTTGGAATTTCCAGTAGTCTTTTTAATTGGTATGGAAGAAGGAGTCTTTCCCTTATCTCGAGCGGCTGAAGATCAAGATGAGCTTGAGGAAGAAAGACGACTAGCCTATGTAGGTATCACAAGGGCAGAAGAAATCCTCTTTTTGACAAACGCGACTACAAGAACCCTATTTGGGAAAACTAACTACAATAGACCAACGCGATTTTTAAGAGAAATCTCTGAAGAGTTATTAGCGCACCAAGGATTGGCAAGGCCGGCAAACTCTTCTTTTGGTGTTAGGTTTAGTAAGGAAAGTAAAAATCAATTTGCTAGTGGAATGAGTCTCTCACAAGCTATTCAATCACGTAAAAGCCAGGTACAGGCCCAGAATAAAGACAGAATTATTAGCTCCAATGACCTGCCTTTTAATCAACCACAGGCTCAAGAAGTAAATGATTGGCAAATAGGTGATATTGCTCATCATAAAAAATGGGGAGATGGTACGGTTTTAGAGGTTAGTGGAAGCGGCCAAACAACGGAATTAAAAATTAAGTTCCCAGAAGTCGGACTCAAAAAACTACTTGCCAGTGTAGCTCCAATTGAAAAAAAATAAGAAATAAACTAACTAATGCCCTAAAAATAGGGAATTTAGTTGGTTTTTTTCTTTTTATAAAAAAAGTTATAAAAAATGAGCCTAATTCTTGCAATTAATAATAGAAAGTGTATAATAACAATATAAATTAAATAAAGAGTGGTCACTTTAAGGAATACCTATAATATAGTGTTTTATCTCTATAAAATTACTTTTTATAAGGTCTTCTGATAAAAAAGACACTAGTTATTTTATTTAAGTAGTCACTTTGGACGCAAAGGGCTACAATTAAGGTTACAATGAAAAATGGTTTTCATTTTTCAACAATAATATTTTAGTACACATGTACTTTAGGAAAAAGGAGAATTATCATGGGAATTATTTGGACATTAATCGTTGGTGCTATTATTGGTGTTATTGCTGGAGCGCTTACTAAAAAAGGTGGCTCAATGGGATGGATTGCTAACATTGTAGCAGGTCTTGTTGGTTCATATGTAGGTCAAGCATTACTTGGTTCATGGGGCCCTTCCCTAGCAGGTATGGCTTTGATTCCTTCAATCATTGGTGCAGTAATAGTAGTTGCAGTTACTTCTTTTGTATTAGCTAAAATGAACTAATTAAAACAGTCAACTGTTTTAATAGTTGATACGTTTAATGAAGAAAGAGGTAGGTATGGCAAAAGCTTTAAAGATTATTTATAGTCTCTTAGGTCTTATCCTATTATCCATTTTTATCATGGTTATGGGTGTAACGCAACCTTATCTTGATATGCCATCTAGCTATCATTGGCTAGCTTGGGATTTAGATAATGTTTCTGGCTTCTTAAACCCAAGCTTATATTACTATTTCTTTTGGGTTGCAGCAGCCTTTGCAGTGATTACTTTAGTAGCAATTCTTGTGATTATCTTTTATCCAAGAACTTATACTGAGATTCAATTAAGTAAAAAGCAAGGTAGCCTTCTTTTAAAGAAATCTGCAATTGAAGGATATGTAGGTACAGCAGTTAAAGAAGCTGGCCTAATGACAAATCCAAATGTAACAGCTAAATTATATAAACGTAAGTTTACTATTGATGTAGCTGGTAAATTAGATTCACGTGTTGGTGTTACAGACCAAATTAACGGAATTAAAGAAGGTGTTACTACAGGTCTAAATAAATTCTTTGGACTTGATAAACCTGTTAATTTCAAAGTTCGTGTTAAAGATATTGCTGATTCTGATATGAGGTTTGCAAATAAAGACCGAGTAGAATAGGAGATTAGTATGGAGTTTTACGAAAAATATAAATACCCAATTGTTGGTGGATTAGTTGGCCTAGTACTTGCTGTGTTACTAATGTCATTTGGTTTTTTCAGAACCCTATTAGCACTAATATTTATTGTATTGGGTGTTTATGGTGGTTTATTCGTTAAAAGAACTGGTATTCTGGATCAATTTATCCATCGTAGATAAGAAAGTATTCTAACCTGGTATTCTGGATCAATTTATCCATCGTAGATAAGAAAGTATTCTAACATAGAAAAATACAAAAATCTGATTATTTAGAGGAGAAGAATTATGACTGAAACATTTATTAAAAATACACAATCATCTACTGCCCCTTCAATTCGTGGAGAATTGACTTATGAAGATAAAGTTATTGAAAAAATTGTTGGTTTAGCTATTGAACATGTAGACGGCTTACTAGCAGTTAGTGGTGGATTCTTATCTAACATTAAAGAAAAACTTGTTAATACTAACAGTGTACGTGATGGTGTTAACGTTGAAGTAGGTAAAAAACAAGTAGCAGTTGACTTAGATATTATTGCTGAATACCAAAAACATGTACCAACTATTTTTACTGAAATCAAAGAAATCATTGAAAAAGAAGTTAAAACAATGACTGATTTAGATGTGATTGAAGTTAATGTAAATGTTGTTGATATTAAAACAAAAGCTCAACATGAAGCTGATAAAGTAAGCTTACAAGATAAAGTTTCTGATGCAGCACATGCTACAAGCCAATTTACTAATAAACAAGTAGATAACGTTAAATCTTCAGTTAATAATGGTATGGATAACATGCAGTCTGAACCCCGTGTAAAATAAATCGCGGCTATTAAAACTTAAAGATATAGAAAAGAGGTTTTATGATGTCAGAAGAAAAAATGAAAGCTAAAGTAGACCAAGCTAGTGGTACACTCAAAGAATCTTTTGGTAAAGTTTCTGGAGATAAGTCTCTTGAAACAGAAGGTAAAGTTGAAAAAAGCTCAGGTAAATTAGATGAGATTGTAGCTGATGCTAAAGATGCTATTAATGGTCTTGTTAAAGGTCTAAAAGATAAAAAATAAAGGAGAAACTATGACAACTAACGATATTAAAAGTACACTTACTTATGATGACAAGGTCATTGAAAAAATTGTTGGACATGCACTCGAAAAAGTAGATGGACTTCTAGCAGTTAGCGGTGGATTTTTCTCAAATCTTAAAAATAGCGTCGTTAATTCGGATTCTATCGGTGAAGGTGTCAATGTTGAAGTTGGTAGCAAAGAAGTAGCAGTAGACCTAGATGTTATTGTTGAATATGGTAAAGATATTCCAAAAATCTCAGAGGGAATTAAAGCAATTGTTGCTCAAAATGTTGATTCTATGACTCACTTAAAAGTTATTGAAGTTAACATTAATGTAGTTGATATCCGAACTAAAGAAGAACAAAAAGCTGCTGAAGTAACTGTACAAGATAGAGTTTCAAAAGCCGCTAGCTCAACTTCAGACTATATCAGTTCTAAATCAGAAGAGCTAAAAGAAGCAACTTCTGATGCAAAAAAAACAAATCAAACTGTCAACTAGTTTTTCATTGTAGAAACTCTAATCGGTAAGTTATGGAGAGCTGGTTTAAAACCGGCTCTTAATTTTGCCCTCGTTCCTCTTAAAATACTGTTGAAAACTATTCAAAAATATGATTTAATAGGAATGTTTTAGATAGTCTATAAAGGAGAATACTATGAGCATAAGTAAGAAAAGTGAATTTACAAGCTCAAAATATCAGAAAATAGCTATTTCAGTTGCCCAGAGAATCGCAAATGGAGAATATGAAGTTGGTGAAAAGTTAAAATCTAGAACAACAATTGCTTCTACTTTTAATGTTTCACCAGAGACAGCACGAAAAGGATTGAACATACTAGCTGACCTTAATATTTTAACCTTAAAACATGGTAGTGGAGCCATCGTTTTATCTAAAGAAAAAGCCATGGAATTTATTAATCAATATGAATCAACACATTCTATTGCTGTTATTAAAGAGCGTATTCGTGAAAATTTGCATGACCAGCAAAGAGGAATGGACCAACTATCTGTTTTAGTTAATGAATTTTTGATGCAAAGCCAAAATATCAGTAAACATTTTCCTCTTGCTCCTTATGAAATTATTGTAAGTAAGGATTCAGAACATTTTGGAAAATCTATCGGTGTCTTAAATTTATGGCACCAAACAGGTGCAACTGTTGTAGCTATTGAGCATGAAGGTCAATTTACTATCTCTCCTGGACCTTATTCAGTGATAGAAAAAGGCGACCATATCTTTTTTGTCGGAGATGAATCAGTTTATTCACGTATGAAAAACTATTTTAATCTCTCTATGGGATTATGAAAACTAGAATTATCTAGTTTTTTTAGTTTATCCCAGCACTCTCAACTATATCCAATACCTAAAAATAAAAAGTCAGTCCTTAATTGAACTGACATTTTATTTTTCCACTGAAACTGTTTTTAATATAATATCACTCAATTGCTCTGGTGATTCTTTTCCTCCATTTGCAACCCAGTAACTGATAATACTTTCAATGCTTGAGAGATAGACTTCTAGGGCATATTCATAAGGAATTCCATATTGTTTACTGACAATAGTTTGATAATCTTTAATGCTTAAGAGCACGCGGAAGATAAAATCTTTTAGGGTCTGTTTGAAATTAACATAAGAAGATTTAGAAAGTGCCTGAACAAAGGAAAAATTGCCTTGAAAGAGGGTTAAAACAGCAATAAGAAGAGCCCTTGTATCAGTATAGATTGCTTGTTGATCAAGTATTTTAAAGATGTGTTCTAAACTTTCTTCTTTGATTTGATCAATCATTTGATACTTATCCTTATAATGAAGATAAAAGGTCCCTCTATTAATGCCAGCTCGCTTAGCCAAATCTGAAATGGTAATAGCTTCAAAGTCTTTTTCTGAAAGTAGAGATACTAAAGCTAGTGTAAGATAATACTTTGTTTCTGTATGTCTTTTATTCATAAGCTAAGCCTCCTTAAATGAACAAAGTTTTATTTTTTGTTCTTGTTGCCTGTATGGGCACATTATATAATATAAGTAGAATAAAATCAACATTCTGTTGATATAGTTGATATAAAGGAGAGTAGCTTTGGCATATATAGAAATGAGATCTTCTTCCAAGCATTATAAGATGGGTGACAGTGAAATTGTAGCCAATGATAAAGTATCTTTTGAAATAAATCAAGGGGAATTAGTGGTTATTTTAGGTGCATCTGGAGCTGGGAAATCAACTGTTTTAAATATTCTTGGAGGAATGGATACAAATGATCAAGGTAGTGTTATCGTTGATGGAAAAGATATTTCAAGTTATACTGCTAAAGAACTAACCCAATATCGTAGAAATGCAATCGGTTTTGTATTCCAATTTTATAATTTAGTTCCCAACTTAACAGCTAAAGAAAATGTTGAATTGGCCGTAGAACTTGTAGAAGATGCTTTAGAACCCCTTCAAATTTTAAAAGAAGTTGGCTTAGAAAATCGTATTGATCATTTTCCTGGACAGCTATCAGGAGGCGAGCAACAGAGAGTTTCTATTGCAAGAGCTATTGCTAAAAAACCCAAACTCTTGCTTTGTGATGAGCCTACAGGTGCCTTAGACTATCAAACAGGGAAACAAATTCTAAAGTTATTACAGGAAATGATTCGCAATCGACAGGCTACAGTGGTTATTGTTACTCACAATACAGCCCTAGCCCCTATAGCTGACAGGGTTATCTATATGCATGATGCCAAGGTAACAAAGGTTCTTACTAATGCTAAGCCACAAGCTATAGATGACATTGAATATTAAGGGAGCTAAAAATGAAAAAAACATTTTGGAAAGATATTCTCAGGTCTATCAAATCTTCAAGTGGTCGTTTTATTTCTTTGTTTTTATTGATGTTTATAGGCTCCTTTGCTCTTGTTGGATTAAAAGTGACCGGACCAGATCTTGAGAGATCAGCTAGCCATTATATTAACAAACATCGAGTGATGGAACTAAGCATTATTGCTTCAAGTGGTTTTTCAGATACAGCCCTGTCAGAATTAAAAACAGAGTTACCAGCTAGTCAGATGGAACTTGGCCATCTCCTAGATGCAGATATTGTTGGAAAAAAACAATCTATTCGGATATTATCACTTACAGATAAGATATCAAAACCTACCTTAATTAAAGGGAAGCTGCCTAATCAAGATAATGAGATAGCTATTGCAAGCTGGTTTCAAAAGAATTATCCAATAGGTTCTCTTATTCAGTTAAAAACTAAAAATCAGGGCTTATTGAAGTTCCAAGCATTTAAAGTAGTAGGTTACCTTAATTCATCAGAAATTTGGTCCAAGAAAAATCTAGGAAGTTCTCAAGCAGGTGATGGAAACTTAGATGTTTATGGTTTCTTAAATAAGTCTGCCTTTAATATACAAGGTAATATCGTAAGACTCACTTTTAGAGATTTAAAAGAGCTAAAACCTTTTTCTAAAACCTATTCTGATAAGCTTTCTGACAAAGAAAGACAGATAGAAAATATATTAGTTGATAATGGCCCAGCTAGGAAAGAAGAACTAAAAGCTGAGGCTCAAAACAAGATGTTAGGCTCAGAAGACCATCTACTTAGCCCTAAACAAAAAGAAGAACTTAAGCATCTTCCTAAGCCTACCTATACCGTCTATAATAAATCTAGCCTACCAGGAGGAGAGGGTTATGAAGCCTATCAGACATCCTCAAACTCTATTTCAAGAGTAGGCAATATCTTTCCTGTTTTGCTTTATTTAGTTGCTGCTTTAGTTACTTTTACAACTATGACACGTTTTGTCGATGAAGAGAGAATCAATTCTGGATTATTTTTAGCACTTGGTTATAGCAGAAAAGACATCTTTTTTAAATTTATTATGTATGGATTTATGGCAAGCTTTTTAGGAACGACTTTGGGAATTTTAGGCGGAACTTATTTCTTATCCTCTTTAATTGCTAAGATTGTCACCGATCCCCTTGTTATAGGCAATATCTCCTTTTATTTTTATTGGACCTATGCTTTATTAGCCTATGCCTTAGCGATGATTTCAGCTCTCTTACCTGCCTATTTAGTAGTCAGAAAAGAATTATTTCAAAAACCAGCCCAACTATTACTTCCTAAGCCACCTAGTAAGGGCTCAAGGATATTTTTAGAACATTTTTCCTTTTTCTGGAAAAAATTAAGTTTCACCTATAAGATAACCCTTAGAAATATTTTTAGATATAAACGACGGATGTTTATGACCATAATAGGAGTTGCAGGTTCAGTGGCACTTTTATTTTCCGGCTTGGGCATTCAGTCTTCCTTATCAAAAGTAGTTGATCATCAGTTTTCAGTGTTGACACCTTATCATATTTTATTGATTAGTAAAGATACTCCTAATAGGGATCAAAAGTTAAGTCAATTTTTTGCTTCAAAAGAAGTTAAGCAATTACAAAAAGTTCATTTTTCTAACCTTAATATAGTTAAAAAAGGTCAAAAGCATAACATTTTAGTTAATGTCATCGCGACAGATAAAGGTAATCTAGATGATTTCATTAATTTGAAAGATAGTAAAACCAGTAAAAAAGTAACTATTCCTAAAGATGGAATAGTCCTGTCTGAAAAATTTGCCAATCTTTATAAGGTAAAAGAAGGTCAAAAACTCACTATTCATGATGACCAAAATCATAGCTTAAAAGTTACTGTAAAAAAGATAGTTCAAATGAATGTTGGCCATTATATGCTTATGTCAGATACTTATTATTCTAAGTATTTTGCTTCGATAGATTATAGTCTTGCATATTTTATTAATTTGCAAAATGCTAATAGTAATCATATCAGTCAGGTGTCTCACAAGCTCTTAGCTTTATCTTCTGTAGAAGCTCTACATCAAAATTCTCAGACTATTCAGTCTGTAGAGTCAGTAATTGCATCCTTAAAGAATGTTATGGCACTTTTAATCATACTATCTATCTTACTAGGAATGGTGATTCTTTACAATTTAACAAGTATCAATATAGCAGAAAGGGTTAGAGAACTATCAACAGTAAAAGTTCTGGGTTTTTACAATACTGAGGTGACCCTGTATATTTACCGAGAAACAATTATTCTTTCTTTTATTGGAATAATTGTTGGCATCATAGGTGGGCGTTATCTTCATACTTATATTATGAAGATAATCAGCTCAGATAGGATAAACTTTGGCACCCAATTGGATAGCTATGTTTATCTCATTCCCCTAATCTCTATTACAGGGCTTCTTTTCCTATTAGGAATCCTAGTAGACTTTAGAATGAGAAAATTAAATATGTTAGAGGCTTTAAAGTCCCTTGATTAAAAGTTGGAATTGAGGTGTTTTTAACACTTTTAAAACTTGAAATTCCTTTTTAAAAGTGTTAGTATTTTGATACTATAAGATAATAGAAAGATACTAACATGGAAGAAAAGCTAGAAGACTATTTTAATAATAGTAAACCCAAAATTTTACTAGGAGAAGCTGTTGAATGTTTTAAAGGTAAAGCTGTTTCTGCAAAGCTAGCAGAAGGAGAATTTGGTCTCATTAATCTTTCAGATATGAGTCCAGATGGTATAGCCTATGACAAATTAAGAACTTTTCAGTTAGATAAAAGACAATTATTGAGATATTTTTTAGAAGAAGGAGATCTATTAATTGCTTCAAAAGGAACGGTGAAAAAAGTTTGTGTTTTTCATAAGCAAAATAGAGATATTGTTGCTTCGTCCAATATCACTGTTTTGCGTCCAACTGAAAAATTGCGGAGCTATTATATTAAATTTTTCCTAGACTCCCCAATTGGGCACACCTTACTGGATAGGGCCGATCATGGTAAGGATGTCATTAATTTATCTACCAAGGAGTTACTTGACATTCCAATACCCTTGATTCCACTTGTCAAACAAGATTACTTGATTAATCACTATTTGAGAGGTTTAAGTGACTATCACCGAAAAATAAAAAGAGCCCAGCAGGAGTGGCAACACATTCAAAAAGAAATTGAAAAAAGCTTAAATTAAGGAAAGTAAGATGAAACTCTTTGAAAGAACTGTAAAAATGGTTTTGGCCACTTGTTTAGCTATTATAGTGGCTGACCTACTTAACTTAAAATTTTCAACTTCTGCTGGGATTATTGCCCTTCTAAGCTTACTTGATACGAGACAATATAGTCTAAAAATAGCACGGGATCGCCTTATTTCTTTTATTTTATCCTTTATGCTTGCCTATAGCATCTTTTTAGTTTTTGGTTTTGGACTATTTGCTTTTACTCTCTATCTTGTCATCACTATTCCCTTACTCTATTATTTAAAGATAGAATCTGGCTTAGTTCCTATAACTGTCTTAGTAAGTCATCTCCTAACCTTAAAATCTCTCAATCCTTCTGTTTTATTAAATGAAGCCTTAATATTTGTTATTGGAACTGGATTTGCTTTACTTTTAAATACCTATATGACATCTAACAGTGGGCAAATAAAAACCTATCAAAAAGATATTGAAAAAAGATTAAAAGAAATTCTTTTTCAATTAGAGGCTTCTTTATTAGCCGAAAAAGACTCCGTAATAGAAGTTTTGGTTCAAGAGCTGGAATTTGAGTTAGAACAAGCCCTGAAAATGGTTTATCGAGAAAGTGATAATCAGGTCTTCCAACAAACCAATTACCAGGTTCATTACTTTGAAATGCGTCGTAATCAAGTTAGACTTCTCAAACAGATTGTTAAAATTAGCCAAAATATCAAGGAGAAGAATCGAGAAAGTGTACTATTAGCTCATTTTATCCATGAAACTGCTAGTCAGTTAAGTGAAAAAAATCCAGCTGTTACCTTGCTTGATGACATTGCAAGCTTACTTCAAACTTATCGTCAAAGAGAACTTCCAAAGACAAGATTAGAGTTTGAAAATCGCGCCCAGTTATTCCAACTTCTTCAAGACTTAGAAAATTTCATTAGAGAAAAAACCGAATTTTATCAAGAATACCATGATTTACCTTAACCCAAGTTAACTTCAAAAGATTAGCCAGTTCTTAAAAGAGAAGTCTAATCTTTTTTGGTATACTAGGTCATAGGAAATCAAGCATTAGAATGGAGAACCATGAAAGAAATAAAATGCCCAAACTGTAAAACTATTTTTACCATAGACGAATCTGACTATAGCCATTTATTGGCGCAGGTTCGTGGGGAAGAATTTGAAAAAGAAGTTGGTGAAAGGCTAGAAAATCAAGTTGCTATTCTAAAAGAAAAAGCCAAAAATGACCTTCAAGAACAATTAGGGCAAAAAGATAGTCATATTAATCAATTGAAGCATCTACTAGAACAAAAAGAGAAAGAATATCACTATTTAAACCAAGAAGAGCTTGCCAAAAAGAATCAAGAAATTACTTCTTTGGAGGCTGAATTACAAAACCTAGCTTCTCAAAATGCCCTAGAACTAAGTGATAAATTAAGCCAAAAAGATAGAGAAGTCATAGAGTTGAAAAATAAATTAGAAAAGATGGAATTGGAAAACCAGGCAAAGGTTCATTCTCTTTTGACAAATCTTGAAAAAGAGCGAGATGATTTGAAAAATCAGCTTGTGCTTAATGAAAAAGAACAAGCCTTATCCTTGGCTTCTTTACAAAGTGACTTTCAGTCACAGTTGAAAGCAGCTAACGAACAGGTGGAGTTTTATAAGAATTTCAAAGCGCAGCAGTCCACCAAAGCTATTGGAGAAAGTTTGGAACTATATGCTGAAACTGAGTTTAACAAGGTTAGAAGCTATGCTTTTCCTAATGCAGAATTTACCAAGGATAATACCCTTTCAAATCGAGGATCAAAAGGTGACTATATTTATAGGGAGTTGGATGAAAATGGCCTAGAAATTATTTCGATAATGTTTGAAATGAAAAATGAGGCTGATACAACTAAAACTAAGCATAAAAATAAAGATTTTTTTAAAGAACTAGATAAGGATCGTAGGGAGAAAAAATGTGAGTATGCTGTTTTGGTAAGTATGCTAGAAGCTGATAGTGATTATTATAATACAGGAATTGTAGATGTCAGTCATGAATATGAAAAAATGTATGTCGTCAGGCCACAGCTCTTTATTCAATTGATTGGTATTCTAAGAAATGCAGCTCTTAATAGCTTGAAATATAAACAAGACCTAGCCTTGGTCAGGGAACAAAATATTGACATTACTCATTTTGAAGAAGACCTAGATGCTTTTAAAACAGTTTTTGCCAAACACTATAATAATGCTAGCAGTCAGTTTGATGAAGCCATCAAACGTATTGATGAGTCCATTAAGCAGATGGAAAGAGTCAAAGAAGCTCTTCGCCTCAGTTCGAATCACCTTAACAAGGCTAATAATAAGTTAGAAGATGTTTCTGTTAAAAAATTAACCCGCAATAACCCAACCATGCGAGAAAAATTTGAAAATATAAATCATAAATGATTTCCAGCTTTAAAACTCCCTTAGGAGTTTTTTCTCTTGTCTTTTTACTTTCAAAACAGTTATAATTGAAAAGGTCAAAATTTAAGTGAAATGAAAGAATAATATGTATCAAGGAATTATTAATGTCAAAAAAGAAGCAGGAATGACATCTCATGACGTTGTTTTTAAGCTTCGTCGTATTTTAAATGAAAAAAAGATTGGTCATGGTGGAACTTTAGACCCAGATGTAGTGGGGGTTCTCCCTATTGCTGTTGGTAAGGCAACTAGGGTCATTGAATTTATGACAGAAGCAGGTAAGGTCTATGAAGGGCAAGTAACCTTGGGCTACTCTACAACTACTGAAGATGCTAGTGGAGAAGTAGTGAAAAAAACGCCTGTAGCAACTACATTAACAGAAAAAGAAATTGATGAGTGTATAGCTAGCTTTCTAGGAGATATTGAACAGATTCCTCCTATGTTCTCTGCTATTAAGGTTAATGGAAAAAAGTTGTATGAGTATGCTAGACTTGGCCAAGAAGTAGAAAGACCTATTAGGCAGGTAAGAATTGCTGAATTTGTTAGGACTAGTCCACTTGAATTCAAGGAAGGCCTATGTCGATTTGATTTCAAGGTAGCCTGTAGCAAGGGCACCTATGTTCGCACATTAGCTGTTGATTTAGGGGGAAAACTCGGCTTAGCAAGTCATATGTCTGCCTTGAAGAGAACTGCTTCAGCAGGATTGACTATTGACCAGGCCTTTACTTTAAGTCAAATTAAAGACATGGTGGAAGATGGTGACCATTCCTTCTTATTGCCATTAGCTTTAGGCGTGTCTGATTTGCCTCAAGTAGAGATTAATCAAGATGACAAACGAGAGATTTCTTTTGGTCGCAAAATTAGTCTAGCTTGTCAAGACCCTCTGGTAGCTGTTTTTAATCAAGCAGAGCTGGTGGCTATTTTAGAAAAACGAGAAGACGGATATAAGCCTAAGAAAGTGCTAATATAAGTAATTGGAGCAATAAAACAATGGAAATAAAACACATTAATTCCTATAAGGAGATTAAGGAAGAAGAGCCCACCATATTAGTTTTAGGCTATTTTGATGGTCTTCATAAAGGACATAAGGCCTTATTTGATAAAGCAAAAGAGCTTGCTACTAAAGAATCCTTGAATATTACAAGTCTTACTTTTAACGAAACACCTCAATTGGCTTTTTCTAAATTTAGACCCGATTTATTATTGCACATAAGTTATCCCCAAAAGCGTTATGAAAAATTTGCTGAATATGGGGTTGACTCACTCTATCTTATTGATTTCACCTCCAATTTTTCTATGGTATCTTCAGATGATTTTATCAAAAATTATATCGGGGCACTAAAAGCTAAGTATATTGTTGTTGGCTTTGACTACAAGTTTGGTCATAATAGGACGGACTCGGATTATTTGCAGCGCAATTTTGATGGTAAGGTTTATACTATTGAAGAAAAAAACTATGAAGGTAAAAAAATTTCCTCGACCTGGATTAGAAATCTGATAAAAGAAGGTGAGGTAGCCAAGGTTAATAAGCTTTTAGGTTATGAGTTTTCCACAAGAGGAATGGTGGTACATGGTGATGCGCGTGGTAGAACTCTTGGCTTTCCCACTGCTAATTTGGCCCCCATTGATAGAACCTATCTACCAGCTGATGGAGTGTATGTAGCTGATGTTATTGTTAATGGAAAAAGGTATCGTTCCATGACAAGTATTGGTAAAAATGTTACTTTTGGAGGAACAGAGTTGAGACTAGAAGCTAATATTTTTAATTTTGAAAGTCAGATTTATGGTGAATCAATTGAAATTATTTGGCTTGATAAGATTAGAGACATGACAAAATTTGAAGGAATTGAAGGTTTGATAGAACAGTTAAACAAGGATAAAGAAAAGGCTATCCATTGGAAAGCAGAAAGATAAATTATTATTTTATCAGGCTTTAGTTCGAAAAAAGATAGCCAATTCTATTAAATTTTTGTATAATAAGGTAAGAAAAATGACAGAGGAAAAGTATGGTTACCTTATTTTTATCACCAAGTTGTACTAGTTGCCGAAAGGCGAGAGCATGGCTTGTAAAACACGAAGTGAATTTTCAAGAGCATAATATTATCACTAGTCCCCTTAATCGCGACGAGTTGTTGTCTATCTTGGCATTTACAGAAAATGGAACTGAAGATATTATCTCAACACGATCTAAAGTTTTTCAAAAATTAAATATTGATGTTGAGGAACTTTCTATTTCTGATCTAATTGACTTGATAGCTAAAAATCCCAGTCTTTTACGTCGTCCTATTATTATGGACACTAAAAGAATGCAGATTGGCTTTAATGAAGATGAAATTAGAGCATTCTTACCTAGAGATTATCGAAAGCAAGAGCTACGTCAAGCCACTATTAAAGCAGAAATTGAGGGATGATATGTCAGGTAATTACCATTATCCTCTTGACATAAATTGGAGCACTGACGAAATAGGATCAGTGCTTCATTTTTTGAATCAAGTTGAATTAGCCTATGAAAACAAGGTAGAAGCATCTAAATTATTAGATGCTTATCAAACATTTAAAAAGATTGTTCCGAGTAAATCACAAGAAAAACAAATTGATCGGGAATTTCAAAAGAGCAGTGGTTATTCAACCTATCAAGCAGTTAAGAAAGCAAAAGAAGTTGAGAAAGGATGTTTTTCACTTGGAAAATAAATTTTCGTTTGCTAAATCTCTTATAAAAGAAGTAGCCCACTTTATCAAAGAAAAAATGAATGATAGTTTAGACATTGAAGTTAAAAGCAACTATGATGATCTGGTCACAAATGTTGATCAAGAAGCTCAGGATTTTCTTATTAAAAGGATAAAAGATCATTTTCCAACAGATAATATATTAGCTGAGGAAAACAATGTAAGACATCCTATTGACAAGGGAGCTGTATGGGTCCTAGACCCCATTGACGGAACTGTTAATTTTATTGTTCAAGGAAATAACTTTGCTATTATGATAGCCTATTATGAGGACGGTTGTGGCCAATTTGGTCTTATTTATGATGTCATGAATGATCTTCTTCTTTCCGGAGGAGGTTCTTTTGACGTTTATCTTAACCACAAAAAATTAGGGAATTATACTAAAAAAGAACTCAACCGCTGTCTCATAGCTTGCAATGCTGGTATGTTTGCTAACAATGAATATGGAATTGCCAACTTAGTTAGTCAAACTTTAGGGATTAGGGTATATGGCGGAGCAGGTATTTCCATGATGAAAGTCTTTTCTCAAGAAATTTTAGCTTACTTTTCTTATATCCAACCTTGGGATTATGCTGCTGCTTTCATTATAGGTAAAAAGCTTGGCTACACTATCTTAACTATGGATGGTAAAGAACCCGATTTCACTAGCAGACAAAAAGTGATGTTAGTTCCGAAAGAAGAATTAGCTACTCTTAAACAGATTCTAGATATCAAGGAAATGTAATTCTTTTTGAACTTTAATCTAATAGTTAATAATCAGATTTTTGTTAGGGAATTAAGGTGAAAGTTCTTTTAAAGGATTGCCAGATATGTTACTATAATGATTGAGCTGAATTTTTCAGCTTCCTTTATTTTTAATGAATAGGAAATTTACTATGAATATAAGAAAGAAAATGTTTTTAATCAGCCTATTAGTAGTGTCCACTCTATTTTTAACAGCGTGTTCTAGCTGGATACAAAAGGGAGAATCAATAACTGCTGTTGGCTCAACTGCCTTACAACCTTTAGTTGAAGCTACTGCTGATGAATTTGGTAAAGAACATCTTGGAAAAACCATCAATGTACAAGGCGGGGGTTCTGGTACTGGCTTATCACAAGTACAGTCAGGTTCCGTTCAAATTGGTAACAGTGATTTATTCTCTGAGGAAAAAGATGGTATTAATGCTAAAAGCTTAGAAGATCATCAAGTAGCCGTAGCTGGTTTAGCAGTCATTACCAATCCTAAAGTTAAAGTTTCTAACTTAACAACAGATCAGCTCCGCCGTATCTTTTCTGGAGAATATACAAATTGGAAAGAAGTTGGTGGACAAGACCTAGAAATTTCTGTTATCAATAGAGCTGCAAGTTCTGGTTCCCGTGCTACATTTGATAAAGTTATTATGGGGGATACTAATCCTAAGAAAAGTCAAGAGCAAGATTCAAATGGAATGGTGAAATCAATTGTTTCTCAAACACCAGGAGCCATTTCTTACCTAGCATTTTCTTATGTAGATAAGTCTGTAAAATCTTTGAAACTAAATGGTTTCAAACCCAAACCAGCTAATGTTACTACTAATGATTGGCCGATTTGGTCTTATGAACACATGTATACTAAGGGAAAAGCTGATGGCTTAACAAAAGAATTTTTAGATTATATGACTTCAGAAGAAGTGCAAAAGAAAATCGTTTCGCATATGGGTTATATTCCGATTACTGACATGAAGGTTGTTAAATCTCATGATGGAAAAGTAAGTAAAAAATAGTGAGGGAATTATGAATAATCAGGAATTAGCTAAAAAATTAGTTTCACCTTCGAAAAATTCACGTTTAGAAAAATTTGGTAAGACCTTAACTTTTCTTTGTTTGGGACTAATTGTATTTATTGTTGCAATGATTTTATTATTTGTTGCACAAAAAGGCCTATCTACCTTTTTCATAAATAAGATTAATATTTTCGATTTCTTATTTGGAAAAGACTGGCAACCAAGTGTCAAAGGTGAAAATGGACTTCCAATGCTAGGTGCTCTACCTATGATTACAGGTTCATTTCTTGTCACTATTTTATCAGCTCTGATAGCAACACCTTTTGCCATAGGAGCAGCTGTTTTTATGACGGAAATCTCTCCTAAATACGGTGCTAAATTATTACAACCAGCTGTTGAGTTATTGGTTGGGATACCTTCTGTTGTTTATGGATTTATTGGTCTACAAATCATCGTACCTTTTGTCCGTTCGATTTTTGGTGGAACTGGTTTTGGTATTTTGTCAGGTGTTTGTGTCTTGTTTGTCATGATCTTACCAACAGTTACTTTTATGACAACTGATAGCTTAAAAGCTGTACCAAGGCATTACCGTGAAGCCAGTTTAGCTATGGGAGCTACCCGTTGGCAGACCATTTGGAGAGTTGTCTTAAATGCTGCTCGTCCTGGTATTTTTACAGCTATTATTTTTGGTATGGCCAGAGCATTCGGTGAAGCCTTAGCAATCCAAATGGTTGTTGGTAATTCAGCTATAATGCCAACATCCTTAACCACACCAGCAGCGACATTAACATCTGTTCTAACTATGGGAATTGGAAATACCGTTATGGGAACTGTTCAAAATAATGTACTTTGGTCTCTTGCCTTGGTATTATTATTAATGAGCTTAGCTTTCAATTCACTTG
This sequence comes from Streptococcus didelphis DSM 15616, assembly GCF_000380005.1. Lineage (GTDB taxonomy): Bacteria > Bacillota > Bacilli > Lactobacillales > Streptococcaceae > Streptococcus > Streptococcus didelphis. Next base: position 542,069 of record NZ_KB904188.1, on the reverse strand, counting down.
TTAAATTAATTACGAAAGAGAGAAAGAGAAACTATGAACGCTAAAAAAATAGATAAATTAGCAACTGGTACCTTATATGCCATTGCTGGGATTATTGTAGCTATTTTGGCTTCTTTAATTCTTTTTATTCTCCTTCGTGGTTTACCTCATATTAGTTGGCATTTTCTAACTGCAAATTCTTCTTCTTATGAAGCTGGTGGAGGTATTGGGATTCAACTTTATAATTCCTTCTTCTTATTGGTAATTACCTTATTAATTTCTATCCCACTATCTACAGGTGCAGGGATTTATCTTGCTGAATATGCCAAAAAAGGACCTTTAACTAATTTTATCAGGACTTGTATTGAAATTCTATCTTCCTTGCCATCTGTAGTTGTTGGTTTGTTTGGTTATTTAATTTTTGTTGTTCAATTTCAATATGGCTTTTCTATTATTTCAGGTGCACTTGCCTTAACAGTCTTTAATTTGCCTCAGATGACCCGTAATGTAGAAGATAGTCTTTTACATGTTCATCACACACAAAGAGAAGCAGGGCTTGCTTTAGGTCTTTCTAGATGGGAAACTGTTTTTCATGTGGTGGTTCCGGAAGCTTTGCCAAGTATTGTAACAGGTATTGTCTTGGCTTCAGGTCGTATCTTTGGAGAAGCGGCAGCCTTGATTTATACTGCTGGACAGTCAGCACCTGCTTTAGACTGGTCAAATTGGAATCCTCTAAGTGTCACAAGCCCAATTTCCATCTTCCGTCAATCAGAAACCCTAGCTGTTCATATTTGGAAAGTAAACAGTGAAGGAACTATTCCAGATGGAACTTTAGTTTCAGCTGGTAGTGCAGCCGTATTATTAATCTTTATCTTAATCTTTAACTTATCAGCTCGCTTTATTGGTAAAAAACTTCATTCTAAGTTAACAGCGGCTAAATAATACAATAGGAGATATTATGACAGAATATAATTGGAATGAACGCCATATTAAAACCTTTCCTAAAGAATCAATTGCCTTATCTACAAATGATTTGCATGTCTATTATGGTAACAAAGAAGCCATAAAAGGGATTGATATGCAGTTTGAAAAAAATAAAATAACAGCCTTGATTGGTCCGTCAGGCTGTGGTAAATCGACGTATTTGCGGAGCCTAAACCGTATGAATGATACTATTGATATCGCCAAAGTTACAGGTGAAATCATTTATCAAGGTATTGATATTAATCGTAAAGATATGAATGTTTATGAGATTCGTAAGCATATCGGAATGGTTTTTCAAAGGCCAAATCCTTTTGCTAAGTCTATTTACCGTAATATAACATTTGCCCATGAAAGAGCAGGAATTAAGGACAAGGCTGTACTTGATGAGATAGTTGAAACATCCTTGAAACAAGCTGCACTCTGGGAACAGGTAAAAGATGATTTACACAAATCAGCCTTTACCCTATCAGGTGGTCAACAACAAAGACTCTGTATTGCAAGGGCTATTTCAGTAAAACCAGATATTTTATTGATGGATGAACCTGCTTCAGCTTTAGACCCAATAGCTACAATGCAATTGGAAGAAACCATGTTTGAATTAAAGAAGAATTATACTATTATTATTGTAACGCACAACATGCAACAAGCTGCCCGTGCTAGTGATTATACAGCCTTCTTTTATTTAGGAGATTTAATCGAATATGATAAGACACGCAATATCTTCCAAAATGCTAAATGTCAATCTACCAATGACTATGTGTCAGGTCACTTTGGCTAGAAAGGGAAAATATGACAGAACCTATTTTACAAATTAAAGATCTTTCTGTTTACTATAATAAAAAGAAAACCCTAAAAAATGTTTCTATAGATTTATATCCCAATGAAATTACGGCTTTTATTGGCCCGTCAGGTTCTGGTAAGTCTACCTTATTACGTGCTATCAACCGGATGAGTGACTTAAATCCTGAAGTAACCGTAACCGGTTCAATTGTCTATAATGGTCACAATATCTATAGCCCACGCACTGATACCGTTGATTTAAGAAAAGAAATTGGTATGGTTTTCCAACAACCTAATCCTTTTCCAATGTCAATTTATGAAAATGTTGTTTATGGCCTTCGTTTAAAAGGAATTAAAGATAAGCACATCTTGGATCAAGCTGTTGAAAGTTCCTTAAAAGGTGCTTCTATCTGGGACGAAGTTAAAGATCGTCTTCATGATTCTGCTCTTGGTCTATCTGGAGGACAGCAACAGAGAGTTTGTGTTGCCAGAGTATTAGCTACAAGTCCTAAAATCATTTTATTAGATGAGCCTACCTCAGCCTTAGATCCTATTTCTGCCGGTAAGATTGAAGAAACACTATTTGGCTTGAAAAAAGATTACACCATGGTTGTGGTTACAAGATCTATGCAACAAGCATCAAGGTTGTCAGATAGGACAGGATTTTTCCTTGCAGGAGACTTGTTAGAATATGGCAATACCAAAACCATGTTTATGAATCCAAAATGTAAAGAAACAGAAGATTATATTTCAGGAAAATTTGGATAAAAGAAAACACTAAAGAGGAAAAAATATGTTAAGAACAAGATTCGAAGAAGAATTAGATAAATTGCATAATCAATTCTATTCAATGGGAACAGAAGTATTAGCGCAACTTAATAAAACTGTTCGTGCTTTTGTTAGCCATGATCGTGATCTAGCAAAAGAAGTCATTGAAGAAGATATTGTTGTCAATGAATTTGAAACAAAGCTAGAGAAAAAATCATTAGAAATTATTGCACTTCAACAACCCGTATCTAATGATTTACGTACTGTAATTACAGTTTTAAAAGCTTCAAGTGATATTGAAAGAATTGGTGACCATGCTGCCTCAATTGCTAAAGCAACTATTCGCATGAAAGGTGAAGAAAGAATTCCAATTGTAGAAGATCAAATTAACCTTATGGGTAAGGCTGTTAAATCAATGGTTGAAGATGCCTTAAATGCTTACATTAATGGAGATGATGCCAAGGCATATGAAATTGCTGCCCATGATGAAATTATTGATAACTATTTCAGAGACATTCAAGCCTTAGCTGTTGAAGCTATCAGGAAAAGTCCAGATGCTGTTTTTGCAGGAAAAGAATACTTCCAAGTGTTAATGTACTTGGAAAGAATTGGTGATTATGCTCGTAATATTTGCGAATGGATTGTCTACCTAAAAACCGGCAAAATTATTGAACTATAAAAAAATATGTTATAATAGTGGTTAAGAAAGTTTTTCTAATCACTATTTTTTATACATTAAGGAGATTTATGAAAACAGTAGAACATCTCATTGAGAAATTTGTTCCAGAAAATTATAATATCTTTTTAGATATTAATCGTAAAGATAAGACATTCACAGGTAATGTTGCAATAAATGGTGAAGCACTTGATCACTTAGTCTCATTTCATCAAAAAGACCTACTTATTCATTCTATTTTATTAGATAATGAAGACGTTATTTTCCACATAGATAATGAAAATGAAGCTATCAACGTTGAACTTCCTGTAACTGGTTTAATGACTCTTGTGATTGAGTTCTCCGGAAAAATTACTGATAATATGACTGGTATTTATCCTTCATATTACACATTAGATGGTATTAATAAGGAAGTGATTTCAACACAGTTTGAGAGTCATTTTGCTCGCGAAGCTTTCCCATGTATTGATGAGCCACAAGCAAAGGCAACCTTTGATTTAAGCATTAAATTTGATCAGGAAGAAGGCGAAATTGTTCTTTCAAATATGCCAGAAATAAATGTAGACTTACGTAAAGAAACTGGCTTATGGATCTTTGATACAACACCTCGGATGTCTTCTTACCTTTTAGCTTTTGCTTTAGGAGAATTACACGGAATTACTGAAAAAACCAAAAATGGTACTGAAGTTGGTGTTTTTGCGACTAAGGCACATCCAAGTTCTTCATTAGAATTTTCACTAGATGTTGCTGTTAGAGTCATTGAATTTTATGAAGATTATTTTGGTGTTAACTATCCTATTCCCCATTCTTATAATGTTGCCCTACCAGATTTTTCATCTGGAGCTATGGAAAACTGGGGTCTCATTACCTACCGCGAAATTTACTTATTAGTAGATGAAAATTCAACTGTAACTAGCAGACAACAGGTAGCTTTAGTTGTTGCCCATGAGATTGCCCACCAATGGTTTGGTAATCTGGTAACCATGAAGTGGTGGGATGATTTATGGTTAAATGAAAGCTTTGCTAATATGATGGAATACGTATCAGTAGATGCTATTGAGCCATCATGGAAAATTTTTGAAGAGTTCCAAACAAGTGGACTTCCTTTAGCCCTTCAAAGAGATGCTACTGATGGTGTCCAATCTGTTCATGTGGCCGTAAACCATCCTGATGAAATTAACACCCTCTTTGATCCAGCAATTGTATATGCCAAAGGTAGCCGTTTAATGCACATGTTGAGACGCTGGATAGGTGATAAGGATTTTGCTAAAGGCTTAGCCATTTACTTTGAAAAGCATCAGTACAGTAATACAATTGGTCGTGACTTATGGAATGCTCTAGCAGAAGCATCTCAAAAGGATGTTGCCGGATTTATGGATGCTTGGCTTGAACAACCTGGTTATCCTGTTTTAAACGTAGAAGTTAAAGATAATAATCTAATCATCAGTCAAGAACAATTCTTCATAGGTGAGCATAGTGATAAAGATAGAATTTGGCCAATCCCATTAAATAGTACTTGGTCTGGTCTTCCTGATACCTTGACTGAAAGAAATATCACCATTCCAAACTTTAGTCAGCTTATGTCGGAAAATCAAGCTCCATTACGTTTTAATACTGAAAATACAGCTCATTACATTACTAATTATCAAGGTCAACTTTTTGAAAATTTGGTAGATAAGATTAATCATTTAGATCAGACAAGTATCCTACAATTGATACAAGAAAGACGCCTATTAGCAGAAGCAGGAATAATTTCTTACGCTGAACTTATTGACTTAATAGCCAAGTTAAGAGCTAAGAAGTCTTACATGGTAGCGTCAGCTATTAACCAAGTGCTTGCAGGACTATCACGTTTTGTAGATGAAAATACTGAAGAAGAAAAAGCTTACAACTCTCTAGTCTCTGCTATCTTCCAAGATGACTTTGAAAAATTAGGATTTGAAAAAGCAGAAGGCGAAGTTGATGAAGATGAAATGGTTCGTCAAATTGCTCTTAGCCAATTAATCAACTCTGGTAACAAACAAGCCGTTGAAAAAGCTAAGTCTATCTTTGAACAGTATGCAAATAAAATTTCTGATATTCCAGCTGGAATTCGCCGATTTGTCTTGATTAATCAGATAAAATACTTTGAAAATGAACAAGTGGTTGATAGCTTATTTGACACATACATCAATACAAGCAACAATAATTTACGTGTCGATATAGCTCTAGCCTTGTCTAGAACTCATAGCCAGAATACCTTAAGAAGAATTTTAATCAGTCTAGAAGATAAGACAATTATTAAGCCCCAAGATTTAGCTAGTTGGTATAATTTCTTACTATCACAAGCCTATACTCAAGAAAGCGTATGGACTTGGGCACGTGAGGATTGGGAATGGGTTAAGTCTACTCTAGGTGGAGATATGAGTTTTGATCGCTTTGTTATCTATCCAGCTAATCACTTTAAAGCACAAGAACGCTTAGATGACTATAAAGCTTTCTTTGAACCTAAACTAGATGATATGGCAATTAGCCGTAACATTAAAATGGGTATTAATGAAATCACAGCTCGTGTCAAACTGATTGAAAAAGATAAAGAAGACGTTAAAAGTGCTCTACAAGCCTATTAAAAAAGAGAAACAGTGTGATTGCTTCTTATGACTTATCAAAAAGTTAAGTAGAAGCGGTTCATATCTGTTTCTTTTTTAGGGATATTTTAGTAATTCTTAAGCTTTTTATGATATGATTCTCTATAGAGATTAGACGAGTTTTAAGAAAGAGAATAAGGATGTCTAAATTATTCTAGAAGAGGAATAGAATTCTATGATAAAAATTTTACTGGTAGAAGATGATTTAAGTTTATCCAATTCAATTTTTGATTTTTTGGATGATTTTGCAGATGTTATCCAAGTTTTTGATGGCGATGAAGGATTATATGAGGCCGAAAGTGGTGTCTATGATTTAATTCTTTTGGATTTGATGTTACCTGAAAAAAATGGTTTCCAGGTTCTAAAAGAACTAAGGGAAAAAGATATTAAAACCCCTGTTTTAATTATGACAGCAAAAGAAGCCTTAGATGATAAAGGACATGGCTTTGAATTGGGAGCTGATGACTATCTAACTAAACCCTTCTACTTAGAAGAATTAAAAATGCGCATACAGGCTCTCTTAAAGCGAACTGGAAAGTTTAATGTAAACCACCTTGTCTACGGTAATATCAGTGTAGATATGGATAGAAATATGGTCCTAGTAGAAGATAAAGAAATAGAACTTTTAGGTAAAGAGTATGAGTTATTGGTCTATCTTCTGCAAAATCAGAATGTTATCTTACCCAAATCACAAATTTTTGATCGTATCTGGGGATTTGATAGCGACACAACCATTTCTGTGGTTGAAGTTTATGTTTCAAAAATTAGAAAAAAATTGAAAGGAACTGATTTTGTAACCAACCTTCAAACCCTAAGAAGTGTGGGTTACATTCTCAAAGCAAATGACTAAAGTAAAAAGCTTTTTAAATTCAGATGTTTTTAACCATTTTTTTCATTTTTTTGCTGTCTTTACAAGTATCTTTATTATAATGACTTTTATTATTTTGCAGATAATGAAGTTTGGTATTTATTATTCTGTTGATAGTAGTTTAATAGCTGTTGCAAGTGATTCATCAGTTTATGCTAATAAAACAATGGAGCGGATATCTTCTTTCTATTTTGATAGCCAAAATAATTTTTTTAAAAATAGTAGTAACAGTAAATTTAAAGATGTTCAAACACCAGTAGCTAATACAGACATTATCTTATTTAGTGCAAATGGAACTGTCTTAAATACCTTTGATGCCCTATCTAATTTTCAAAATTTTAAACTTAATAAAAAAGAACTTAATCAGATTGTCACTCGTAAGTTAATTAATTACTATGGATATGAAGAGAAGTTCCATACCATTACAGTTAAAGTGCATTCTAACAGTTATCCCGCAGTTGCCTATCTGATGGCTGTTGTCAATGTGGAACAGTCTGAGAAAACTAATGAACGTATTGAAAAAATTATTATTATCATTATGACCATATTTTGGCTTATTTCTATTATTGCCAGCATTTATCTAGCCAATTGGAGTAGAAAGCCAATTCTTGAAAGTTATGAAAAACAAAAGATGTTTGTTGAAAATGCCAGCCATGAATTAAGAACTCCCTTATCTGTCTTGCAAAATAGGCTTGAGACTCTCTTTAGAAAGCCTGACGAAAGTATTTTAGATAATAGCAAAGCTATTGCTTCAAGTTTAGAAGAAGTTAGAAATATGAGGATTCTTACTACTAATTTACTTAACCTAGCCAGACGTGATGATGGGATTAACCCTGAAATAGTTACTATTGACGCTAGTTTTTTTGATGATATCTTTGAAAACTATCAAATTATTTCAAAAGAGTATGGCAAAGAATTACAAACTGAAAACCAGGTGACAAGAAATGTCAATATGGACAAGTCCCTGCTTAAGCAAGTAATGACCATACTTTTCGATAATGCTATAAAATATACTGGAGTTGATGGAAAGGTCTTTATTAGAGTTAAAACTAGTGAGAAAAACCTTATTATTACAGTGGCTGATAATGGTCCAGGTATTAAAGATAGTGATAAAAAGAAAGTCTTTGATAGATTCTACCGAGTTGATAAGGCTAGAACAAGAAGTAGAGGTGGCTTTGGATTAGGACTAGCTCTTGCTCAGCAAATAGTACTTGCTCTTAAAGGTAGTATTGTCGTTAAAGATAATAAGCTACAAGGTACCATATTTGAAGTTAGGTTATAAGCCTATCAAGAACGATACATATTAATCAAGCATTATAAAAAAAGGATTTTACGCTATCATTATAGAATAAAATCCTTTTTTATTTGTGATTATTTCCTTAAATCAACATAGCTTAATAAAGAGTCTGGCGGTAAAAGAAAAAACTCCAGCAGGAGTTTTCATTGGATATTTATTAGCCAAGTTTTGCAGCAAGACGTGCTTTATCGCGACTTGCTTTATTAGTGTGAATCAAACCTTTTGATGCAGCTCTGTCAATGCTTGAAGAAGCAAGACGGTAAAGCTCTTCAGTAGGGTTTGCTTCAAAGTTTTTGATAGCAGTACGCATAGCTGATTTTTGTGCTGAATTTTTTTCGTTTGCTTTAACGTTAAGTTCAGCACGCTTGATAGCTGATTTAATATTTGCCAATGTTTTCACCTCCGTATTAATCTAACTACACTATTATATAGAAATAATAAGGGTTTGGCAAGTCTTTATCATTTTTTAACAAAAATTTCATCGATTTTATGGTTTTGTGATTTATGAAGAATAACTTCAGCACGGTTTCTGGTAGGTTCGATAAAGCGTTCAAGGTTTTCTAAATTAATTGTCTTCCAAACTTCTCTTGCAAAAGTAATAGCATCTTGCCTTGGCATTTCGGCATATTTTGCATAATAGTTTGTTTGGTCATTTTTAGTTAAATCCAAAAGACTTTGGAAACGTTCTATATACCAGGACTCAATATGTTTTCTATCAGCATCAATATAGATTGAAAAATCATAATAATCACTCATATACAATCTGTTATTTTGTTGGTTCTGAAAAACATTAATCCCCTCAACAATTAGGAAATCTGGGCTTTCAATCTTTTGCATACGATTGGGGACAATATCATAAATTTTATGGGAATAAACAGGTATGGATGTGCTGATTCCATTTTTCATAGCGTCTAAGAAATCTATCAAGAGCTCCATATTGTAAGACTCAGGGAATCCCTTTTTTTGAAGAATGTTTTTCTCAGTTAAATAAGCATTCGGATATAAAAAACCATCTGTAGTAACCATTTCGACCTTGCTGGATTTAAAGGTTCTAGAAAGAAGTAATTGTAAAAGCCTACTGGTCGTTGATTTACCTACAGCAACTGACCCAGCTATCCCGATGATAAAGGGCCTTTTGTGAGCATTTTTTTTAAGGAAGAGACTTTTAGAAAAAGATAAATTTTCCTGATTAATTTTATAGATTTGAATAAGATTAAGTAGGGGCAGATAGACTTCTGTGACATCAACGATATCGATATTATCGTTTAGACTTGTAATAGTTTCTAATTCTTCTTTTGTTAAAAGGGGTCTTGTCTTTTGGTGTAATAATTTCCAAGACTCTCGTGACATTTTTAAAAAGTTAATTAATTCGTTAGACATATTATCTCCTCCGGGCTCACAATGTTTTTATTATAGCATTTCATAAAAAAAATAGAAAAATTTTTTTATAAAAATAGAAAAAATGGAACTTAATATGTAAGTGCTATCATATATCAAACTATCTGATAGTTTTCCAAAATTTCTAAACTTTATTGTTCGCTTATAACGAACCTTATCCTATAAACGTTTATAAATCAAGCGTCTTGTAAACCATTTCAAAGTATGATAGAATGAAAAAGCATCGAAAATAGATAGGAAAAGCAATGACGAAAATGTATTATGATGAAAATCCGGACAGTGTTCACGATATTCATGAATTAAAAGTAACTTTACTGAATACCAACTTTACTTTTTACACAGATTCAGGAGTTTTTTCAAAAAAAAATATAGATTTTGGTAGTCAAGTTTTACTCAGAAACTTGCATTTTAAAAAAGATGAAACTTTATTAGATCTTGGCTGTGGCTATGGTCCTCTCGGGATAAGTTTAGCAAAGGGCCAAGGTGTCAAAGCCACCCTAGTCGATATTAATAATCGAGCTCTTGATCTAGCTCGTAAAAATGCTGAAAAAAATAAAGTAGACCTGACAATTTTTCAATCTAATGTTTATGAACAAGTTAGTGGGAATTTTGATCACATTATTAGTAATCCCCCCATCCGAGCTGGCAAAAAAGTTGTTCATGAAATTATTGAAAAAAGTATTGATTTTTTAAATAAAGATGGTGATTTAACTATCGTTATTCAAAAAAAACAAGGAGCTCCAAGTGCTAAGAAAAAGATGGCCTTAGTTTTTGGAAATGTTACTGTAATTGCTAAAGAAAAGGGTTATTGTATTTTAAGAAGTATTAAAGAGTAAAAGACTCCTTTACCAGTGACCTATTAAGCTATCCAAGGTCTCTAATCGCTAATAATAAATTAAAAAATCTAGATACAGAACTTGAAAAAAATGATAGAATAAAGGAAGAACAAAGAGGCTTCCTAAGCTTATTGAACTGCATCTCAGAGAAAGAATATTTTTGCAGACCTCTCTCTTTGAAGAAAACAGAGATAAAAGTCTTTACTATTTCCTAGCACCTGGTCACATTAAACGAAAAAGTTCTACTTATCTACATAAAGCTAAAATTTTGTATGAGGAAATGAAAAATGATAGATGTTGATTTAATAACTTTAGCTAAAGAAGCTAGCAAGCATGCTTATGTTCCTTATTCCCATTTTCCTATTGGAGCTGCCTTAAAAACTAAAGAGGGGCAGATTTTTACGGGCTGTAATGTTGAAAATGCTAGTTTTGGTCTGTCAAATTGTGGTGAGAGAACTGCGATATTTAAAGCTGTTTCTGAAGGATTTCAAGACTTATCAGAAATTGCTATATATGGTCAAACTAAGGAACCCGTCTCTCCTTGTGGAGCTTGTAGACAAGTTATGTCTGAGTTTTTTCCAGTTAGTGCAAAGGTACATCTAATTGCTAAAGATGGTAGTAGTCGGACAACTACAGTAGGTGAATTATTGCCTTATTCTTTTACAGATTTACTATAAATCTGTCTCAAATGTGTTATTCAGCCATAAGGCTTAATATTATTTTCAGCAAGTCATTGCTAGAAACTTTTTAGGAGGGTTCATTTTCATGAACAAGAAAATTATCGGTCTTGGTTTAACTTCAGTTGCTTTATTAAGCTTAGCTGCATGTGGAAACCGTGGTGCTTCAAAAGCTGGTAGCAAAGATGCTAAAACAGATTTGAAGGCTGCTATTGTAACAGATACTGGTGGTGTTGATGATAAATCATTTAACCAATCAGCTTGGGAAGGCTTACAAGCTTGGGGTAAAGAAATGGGTCTCAAAAAAGGTTCAGGATTCGATTACTTCCAATCTACTAGTGAATCTGAATATGCAACAAATCTTGACACAGCTGTTTCAAGTGGCTACAAAGTTATTTATGGCATTGGTTTTGCCCTCAAAGATGCTATTAACAAAGCTGCTGGTGATAACTCAGATGTTAAATATGTTATTGTCGATGAAGTTATTAAAGGCAAAGAAAATGTTGCAAGTGTAACCTTTGCAGACAATGAAGCTGCTTATTTAGCAGGTATTGCAGCTGCTAAAACAACAAAAACTAAAATTGTAGGATTTGTTGGTGGTATGGAAGGCACTGTTATCACACGTTTTGAAAAAGGCTTTGAAGCTGGTGTTAAATCAGTAGATAGCAGTATTCAAGTTAAAGTTGACTATGCTGGTTCATTTGGTGATGCTGCTAAAGGTAAAACAATAGCTGCTGCTCAATATGCTGGTGGTGCTGATATTATTTATCAAGCTGCTGGTGGAACAGGTGCAGGTGTCTTTAACGAAGCTAAAGCTGTTAATGAAAAAAGAAATGAAGCTGATAAAGTTTGGGTTATTGGGGTAGACCGTGACCAAAAAGATGAAGGTAAATACACATCTAAAGATAATAAAGCGGCTAACTTTGTACTTGCTTCATCAATCAAAAAAGTTGGTAAATCAGTCCAGTTAACTAATAAGCATATTGCAGACGGTAAGTTCCCAGGTGGAAAATTAACTGTCTATGGCTTAAAAGATGGTGGTGTTGATATTGTAACAACACAACTTTCAGATTCTGCTATTTCATCAATAAAAGAAGCAAAAGAAAAAATTATTTCTGGTGATATCAAAGTTCCAGAAAAATAATAGGTGTGACAGAGAGCGACCTTAGTCGGTCGCTTTTTTAACCTAAGATAACTTTTATCTCAGTAAAGTTTGTATCCTACGACAAGCTTTACTAAAGTAAAAGTGATAATTGAAAGGAAGAAAAATTTTATGACTCAACATGTCATTGAAATGAAAGAGATTACAAAAAAATTTGGTGATTTTGTCGCAAATGATCATATTAATTTGTCAGTCAGAAAAGGAGAGATTCATGCTCTCCTAGGTGAAAATGGCGCAGGTAAATCAACATTAATGAATATGCTAGCTGGTTTATTAGAACCAACCGAAGGAGACATTTTCATTAATGGCCAATCTGTTCTTATTGACTCGCCTTCTAAGTCTTCAAAGCTTGGCATTGGCATGGTCCACCAACATTTTATGTTAGTAGAAGCCTTTACTGTTGCTGAAAATATTATCTTAGGAAATGAAACTGTCAAAAAAGGAAAACTAGATTTAAAAGAAGCTAGTCGGGAAATAAAGGAACTATCAACTCGATATGGTCTTTCAGTTGATCCTACTGCTAAAGTAGCAGATATTTCAGTTGGAGCTCAGCAAAGGGTTGAAATTTTAAAAACTCTTTATCGCGGAGCAGATATCCTCATTTTTGATGAACCTACAGCAGTTTTAACCCCTTCTGAAATAAAAGAACTTATGATTATTATGAAAAACCTAGTTAAAGAAGGAAAATCTATTGTTTTAATTACTCATAAATTAGATGAAATCAGAGCAGTAGCAGACCGTGTTACGGTTATCAGACGTGGAAAAAGTATTGAGACAGTTAATGTTGCCGGTGTAAGTTCTAAGGAACTAGCAAAAATGATGGTGGGACGTTCTGTTTCGTTTACTACTAATAAACAAGCTGCTCTTCCAAAAGAAGTTGTTTTATCTATTCACGATTTACACGTTGATGAAAACCGTGGTGTTCCTGCAGTTAAAGGGTTGTCCTTAGATGTTAGAGTAGGTGAAATTGTCGGTATTGCTGGGATTGATGGGAATGGTCAAAGTGAGTTAATCCAGGCTATTACAGGACTCAGAAAAATTAAATCAGGTCAAATAAAAATAAAAGGACAAGATATTACCCATTTTTCATCTCGTAAAATTACAGAATTATCAGTCGGACATGTACCAGAAGATCGCCATAGAGATGGTTTAATTTTAGATTTTTCTTTGGCTGAAAATATTGCCCTGCAAACCTATTATAAAGAACCACTTAGTAAAAATGGTATATTAAACTACAGTAAAATCAATGACTATGCTCGAAAATTGATGGCAGAATTTGATGTCCGTGGTGCTAGTGAATTAGTCCCAGTTAAGGGCTTTTCAGGGGGGAATCAACAAAAGGCTATTATTGCACGTGAGATTGACCGTAACCCAGATTTGCTTATTGTTAGCCAACCAACACGTGGTTTAGATGTTGGTGCAATTGAGTATATTCACAGACGTTTGATTGAAGAACGAGATAAAAACAAAGCCGTTCTGGTAGTAAGTTTTGAACTTGATGAAATTTTAAATTTATCAGATAGAATCGCTGTTATCCATGATGGAAAAATACAAGGTATTGTAAAACCAGAAGATACTAACAAACAAGAATTAGGTATCCTTATGGCTGGTGGTTCAATTGATAAGGAGGAAGAAGATGTCTAAACGGACTCAAAAAATTGCAGTTCCAGTTATCTCTGTCTTGTTGGGATTTGTTCTGGGTGCTCTTATAATGTTTATCTTTGGCTATGATCCTATCTGGGGTTATGAGGGACTTTTTCAAACTGCCTTTGGTGGTCTTAAAAATATCGGAGAAATCTTCCGTGCAATGGGTCCACTTATCCTTATTGCCTTAGGTTTTACTGTTGCTAGTCGTGCCGGATTCTTTAATATAGGTCTATCAGGACAAGCTTTAGCAGGATGGATTTCTTCAACTTGGTTTGCTTTAACCCATCCAGATATGTCTAGACCCTTACTTATTTTATTAACCATCTTAATTGGTATGTTGGCTGGTGGAATTGTAGGTGCCATCCCTGGTATTCTAAGAGCTTATCTTGGTACCAGTGAAGTCATTGTCACCATTATGATGAACTATATTATTCTATATATAGGAAATACTATTATCCAAAAAGGCTTTGCTAAGAACCTTAAACAAAGTATCGACTCCTCTATTCAAGTTAGTGATAATGCGAGCTACCAGACGCATTGGCTCTCAGCCTTAACCAATAATTCACGTATTAATATAGGAATCTTCTTTGCTATTATTGCTATTGTGGTGATTTGGTTCCTACTTAATAAAACAACTCTAGGTTTTGAGATTCGTTCAGTAGGTTTAAATCCTCATGCAAGTGAATATGCAGGTATGTCAGCTAAGAGAACTATTATTCTTTCAATGATTATATCTGGTGCCTTAGCAGGTTTAGGAGGAGTAGTAGAAGGTCTTGGAACATTTGAAAATGTCTTTGTCCAGTCTAGTTCTTTGGCTATCGGTTTTGATGGTATGGCAGTTAGTCTTTTAGCTGCTAATTCCCCAATAGGTATTTTCTTCTCAGCCTTCTTATTTGGAGTCTTAAATATTGGTGCTCCAGGAATGAATATTGCTGGGATTCCACCAGAATTGGTTAAAGTAGTTACCGCATCAATCATCTTCTTTGTGGGTGCTCATTATTTAATTGAACGTTATATGATCCGTTCTAAAAAAACTGTGAAAGGCGGAAAATAAGATGAATATTGTTACAATCCTTTCATTATTGATGTCCTCAATGTTGATTTATGCGACTCCTCTTATTTTTACAAGTATTGGTGGAACTTTCTCCGAAAGAGCTGGTGTTGTTAACGTTGGTTTAGAAGGAATAATGGTTATAGGAGCATTTTCAGGTATTGTTTTTAATTTGGAATTTGTTGACCTATTTGGAGCTGCAACGCCATGGCTTGCCGTCTTGGTCGGAGGAGTTATTAGGCTTATTTTCTCTTTAATTCATGCAGTTGCAACTATTAATTTTAGAGCAGACCATATTGTTAGTGGTACTGTGTTAAACCTGATGGCACCCTCCTTAGCCGTTTTCTTAGTAAAAGTCATTTACGGAAAAGGTCAAACGGATAATATTCAAGCCTCTTTTGGTAAATTTGACTTCCCAATCCTATCTGATATTCCTGTTATCGGAACTATCTTATTTAAGAACACAACTCTAATTGGTTACGTAGCTGTTGCCTTTTCTTTCCTAGCTTGGTTTGTACTTTACAAAACACGTTTTGGCTTAAGATTACGCTCTGTTGGAGAACATCCTCAAGCTGCTGATACCTTAGGTATCAACGTTTACCTAATGAAGTATTATGGTGTTATGATTTCTGGATTTTTAGGTGGAATGGGAGGAGCAATCTATGCTCAGTCTATCTCCGTTAATTTTGCTGTAACAACCATCCTAGGTCCTGGATTTATTTCTCTTGCTGCTATGATATTTGGTAAGTGGAATCCAGTGGGAGCCATGCTTTCTAGTTTGTTCTTTGGATTATCTCAAAGCTTAGCAGTTATTGGAAGCCAGCTACCTTTATTAGCAAACATTCCAACTGTTTATCTCCAAATAGCACCTTACCTTCTTACAATTATTATCCTTGCAGCCTTCTTTGGACAAGCAGTTGCTCCTAAAGCTGATGGGGTTAATTACATTAAATCGAAATAAAAGCAGACTTGTAACGTTTAAAGTGATTGAAGAAAAAGTTCTAACTAAGCTCTTTTCTTCAATCTTTTTTCTTTTTAACATCTGTTTAAAGAAATAGTTTACTGATAACTGAAAAATCGATAAGTAAAAAGCTGACTACTAAATCGTAATCAGCTTTTAATGTTAAGTGTGACTTACAAAAGTATTGATTTCATTTTCAATATGTTTTAATTTTTCATTAGCTTGGTCTAAGCTATCTCCGACAGTTGCAATATAAAATTTTATTTTAGGTTCAGTACCAGATGGTCTAACTGCAAACCAAGAACTATCTTCTAAAGTATATTTCAAAACATTACTTGGAGGTGTTGATAGCTTTTTAATTCCTGTCTTACTAGTAGATCTTTGTTCAAGAAAGTCTTC
The DNA here is from genome assembly GCF_000380005.1 of Streptococcus didelphis DSM 15616. GTDB lineage: Bacteria > Bacillota > Bacilli > Lactobacillales > Streptococcaceae > Streptococcus > Streptococcus didelphis. The sequence continues at coordinate 525,959 of NZ_KB904188.1, read as the reverse complement.
TGTAAGCTTAATGTCAGTTTTGTTAAATTTTTGAAGCTGACTCTCTCGGAATTTAGACATAATTTTCTTAATTTCTGCTGCACCATCTACACCAGACAAGGTCAGAGAAATTGTTTTTTCAGCAAAATAGCCATATTCTTTATAAATTTCCTCTATGGCATCAGCTAAGGTTAGACCACGTGAACGATAATAAGCTGCAATTTCAGCTACAATAAGTACTGCCTGGATAGCATCCTTATCTCGTACAAAAGGCTTGATTAAGTAACCAAAGCTTTCTTCAAAACCAAACATATAGCTGTAATTATTTGTGTCTGCAAATTCCTGAATTTTTTCGGCAATAAACTTAAAACCTGTTAGGACATTGAACATTTTTGCCCCATAGCTTTCAGCAATTTTAGTGACTAATTCTGTTGAAACAATAGATTTAGCCAAAGCAGCATTATCTGGCAATGTTCCTGCTTGTTTATGGGCTTCTAAGATATATTTTGCAATGAGGGCACCAATTTGGTTCCCAGAAAGATTCCAGTAGCTACCGTCTGCTTGTCTAATTTCAACTCCCAAACGATCAGCATCTGGATCAGTAGCAATCAAGACATCAGCACCTACTTGACTTCCTAATTCTTCAGCTAGGGCAAAGGCGTCTTGACTTTCAGGATTAGGAGACTTAACAGTGGAAAAATCAGGATCAGCAATTGCTTGGGCTTCAACGACTTCTACAGCTGCAAAACCTGCTTGAGCCAAAGCTCGTCTGGTTAGCATCTCACCAGTACCATGAAGAGGAGTATAGACAATCTTCATATCACGGCCAAATTCTGTGATAAGCTTTTGATTAATATTCACCTTTTTAACTTCTTTTAAATAAGCAAGGTCAACCTCTTCACCGATAACTTCTATAAGCCCAGATTTTTTAGACTTTTCTAAATCAGCTAATTGAATGCTAAAGGGATCTTCAATTGAACGAATAAGGTTTGTTAACGCATCAGCATCCTGAGGAGGCATCTGTCCTCCATCTTCCCCATAAACCTTGTAACCATTAAAGGGAGCAGGATTATGGCTAGCTGTTACCATAATTCCTGCAATGGCATTGAGGTGTCTTACTGCAAAAGATAATTCTGGAGTTGGACGTAAACTTTCAAAGACATAAGATTTAATACCATGTTCAGCCAAGACTTGAGCAGATTCAAAGGCAAACTCTGGAGAGAAGTGCCTAGAGTCATAGGCTATAGCAACCCCTCTTTTTTTGGCTTGATCGCCTTTTGAATCGATTAATTTAGCCAGTCCTTCAGTTGCTTGCCGAACAACATAACTATTAATACGGTTGGTACCTGCACCAATATAACCTCGCATGCCAGCAGTCCCGAATTCTAAATTCGTATAAAAAGCATCTTCCTTCGTTTTTTCATCCATAGTTTGGAGTTCTTCACGAAGATAATCAGGAAGATTAGTAACTTGTAACCATCTCTGATAATTTTTATTATAAGTCATTGAATATCTCCTTAATATTTTTAAACGCTTTCATTATAACACTTTAAAAAGAAAAAAGCACGATTTTTTTGCAGGAGTTTGCAAGCCTTTTCATGAATAGTTCCAAAAAAAGAAGCCTAATAAATTCAGGCTCCTCTAATATTATTTAGTATTCAATTTAGAAAGAGTAGGTACTAAAGCTGTAACAATAACAGCTGAGATGAGCATTTCAACCAGGGCATTAGTAGAGATAATTCCTGTTAGAAAAACCTTAACATTTCTCCCAAAAACAGAAGAAAAGAAGATAAAAATTCCCCCTAAAACAAATACAGTATTTGTAAGAGAGCCCAGTATCCCAGAAATCATGAGTCCAAACTTATTGGATAAGAGTTTGTAAGAATAATAGGGTAAGATACCAATTAAAATTCTAGGAACCATTGCTATAATAAAAGAATAAATGTTCCCATTTGTTACAAATGGTGAAAAGAGATAACTGGTTGGCAATAAAATAATAGTATTTGTAACGACACTAATAATCCCCATTACACCTCCTAAGATGGCACCCAATCTTGGCCCATATAATATAGAGGCCACAATAACTGGAATGTGGATTAGGGTTGGTTTAATAGGAACAGGCCATAAATTAAAAACTAGGGAACTAATGAAGTGAATAAGTAGCATAATGGCAATAAATATGGATAGTCTTGCAACATCAGATGATTTATGACGGTTCATAGAAAGTCGTGCTCCTTGAAGTTTCTATTATATAATAGAAATGTAATAATTTTTAGTTTAAATGTTCAATGATAGCTTCCACTATCGTTTCTACATTTGCTAAAGCTCCTTTACCTTGGTCACCACATGCTAATAGAGATGACTTGGGAGGAATCTCCTTGTAGCCTGCTTGTGATAAGCGAGCTAAATTTTCCTGAGTAATAGGATTGAGATACATTTTAGTATTCATTGCAGGGGCAATTAATTTTGGTGTTGTTTCAGGCAAAGCTAAGGCAACACTAGTTACGATATTCTCAGCAAAGCCATAGGAAAGATGAGCAATAGTATTAGCAGAAGCGGGTGCCACTATAAATAAATCACTGGTTTTAGCTAGTTCAATATGGTTGACTTTAGATACAATATCTTCTTTCATAAGGTCTAAATGAACTGTATTTTTCGATAACACTTGTAAGGTTAAAGGGGTGATAAAGGCCTGAGCAGCTTGTGTCATTAAAATGGTGACGGAATAACCTAATTTACTTAATTGACTGGTCAAATCCGCAGCCTTATAGGCTGAGATACTACCAGTTACAGCTAGGGTAATGCGTTTAGTCATTTTCTGTTACCTTCTCATATATCGTTTTTGCTATTTCCTCCTTGGTTTTAAGAGGAATACTGTCCTTAGCACTTACCAAGAGTGCTTGATGGTTTGATTCATTAATCTGACTTAAATCATTAGCCAAAATATAGTCAGCCTTATTTTGATGAAGGCTTGCACGAGCTACTTTAATTAATTCTTCCTTGGAGACATTCACGAGAAGTTTAAAGCCAATTAGTTTTATCTGAGGATTCCATTCCTTAATGTAAGAAATAACCTTAGATGTTTTCTTCAAAAAAAGAACCTGATAGTCAGACTGAGACGAAATCTTTTGTTCTCCATTGTGGCTGGTTAAAAACTTGTCAAGGTTTTCTGCCTGAGCAACCTCCTCCAAGTCTGTCATATAAACAGGCGTGTAGTCGGAGACAGCCATACTATGGATAAGAAACTCATGATGAGGGACTTGCTCTTGCAAGATACCCATCAAGTCCTTAACTGTTATGATTTCAATAATGGTCAGTCGGTCTGTCGCCGCTGGTTTAACAGCTGATTTAGTCGTTACTAAGGTCACTTCATGCTGGTGTTTCAAAAATTCTTCGGCCATTAGTTTGCCAAGTTGACCAGTTGAATGATTGGTTATGCCTCTGACGGCATCAATTGGTTCGGTTGTGCCACCTGATGTAATTAATAATTTCATAGCCATATTTTAACAGAAAAACAAGTAATAGTAAATGAAAGTTCCTTTTACAAAAAAAGCACTTGGTTACTATCTTTAGACAGTCTGTCTTGTAATTTGTCGTTTACTCTTGAAAACTCATAAAAATAAGATAAAAACAATGAAAGAGATTTAGTATAGTGGCGAAAATATGGTTTTTACGTTAAAATAGGGGAAGCGATTGCAGCTAAGAAAGGAACTATTGTGTTAGATATTCGGGATTTACAGGACTTGCCTATCTTAGTGTATGACGAGGGATTGATAGAGGCAGATGACGCCTTGTCTCCTTTTGCATGGACAGAAGTATTTTTAAAAGCCATTAATCAGAAACCTAATCAAATCATTTGGCATATATGGCCGATGGCCAATACAGTCATTTTAGGTATGTTGGATCGGCAACTACCTTACCTTAATTTGGCGAAGCAAGTGCTCAGAAGAAGAGGTTATTACCCTGTTGTTCGTAATATTGGTGGTTTGGCTGTTGTGGCAGACGAGGGGATTTTAAATTTTTCCTTAATTATTCCAGATCAGCTTTCAGAACCTATCAGTATTACCAATGCCTACTTAATGATGGTTGACCTGATTAGAGCCGCCTTTTCTGACTACTATCATCCTATTGAATACATGGAAATTGAAAAGTCCTATTGCCCTGGTAATTTTGATCTCAGTATTGCAGGCCGCAAGTTTGCAGGTATCGCCCAACGCCGCATCAAAAAAGGGATTGTGGTCTCTATCTACTTGAGTGTTTGTGGTGATCAAGCGGCGCGTGGTCAACTCATCAAGGCTTTTTATGAAGCTGGAAAGCATGGAGAAGTGACCAAGGTTAATTACCCTCAAATTGATCCGGAATGTATGGCAACTCTTTCAGAACTCCTTGAGACGCCTTTTACAGTGGCAGAAGTCCTTGCACGTCTCCACTTGACTTTGAGACAACTGGGCTTTTCCCTAACTGAAAAACGTCCAGATCAAGCCTTAGTGGCTAATTTTGATGCTGTCCATGAGCGGATGCAGCTAGAAGTCGCTAGAAAGGAAAGCGAATGAACGAAAGATTTAGTCCTTTATTCAAGCCTCTGATTTTGCCCAATGGGAGTCAATTAGACAACCGTTTTGTCTTGTCTCCTATGGTGACCAATTCGTCCACAAAAGACGGTTATGTCACTCAAGAAGATGTATCCTATGCCTTGAGACGAGCAGAATCAGCTCCTCTACAAATTACAGGAGCGGCCTATGTGGATCCTTATGGACAATTATTTGAATATGGTTTTAGTGTCGCAAAAGATACTGATATTCCTGGCTTGAAAAAGTTATCTCAAGCGATGAAGGCAAAGGGAGCTAAAGCTGTCTTACAACTGACCCACGCTGGCCGATTTGCTAGTCATGCTTTGACTAAATATGGCTTTGTCTATGGTCCCAGTTACATGCAGTTAAGATCTCCACAAGCTCACGAAGTCAAGCCCTTAACAGGACAGCAAATAGAGAAATTAATTGCAGCTTACGCTCAGGCCACCCGGCGGGCAATTCAAGCGGGCTTTGATGGTGTCGAAGTGTCTTCGGCACAGCGCTTATTGATTCAAACATTTTTCTCTACCTTCTCTAATCAGCGAACAGATGATTATGGTGGCCAATCGCTTGCTAGTCGGGCAAAATTAACTTTGGCAGTCCTGCAAGCTGTTCAACAGGTGATTAAGCAGGAAGCTCCTGATGGTTTTATTTTTGGCTTTCGTGCCACCCCTGAAGAAACAAGGGGACATAGCATTGGCTACACTATTGAAGATTTCTTACAGCTGATGGATTGGGCACTAGAAGTTGCTGAACTCGATTATTTAGCGATAGCAAGTTGGGGACACCATGTGTTTCGAAACACCGTTCGTTCACCTGGTCCTTACTATGGGCAATTGGTTAATCAGATTGTTTGGGAGCATTTGAACAATCAGTTACCAGTTATGGCAACAGGAGGTATTAACACTCCTGAGAAAGCAATCGAAGCCTTAGCCCATTCTGACTTTGTTGGAGCTTCAACTCCCTTAGTGGTTGATCCAGAATTTGCTCATAAAATCAAAGAAGGGTGTGAAGAGACTATTCGTTTAAGGATTCGTCCTGAGGATTTAGCAAGTTTGGCCATTCCTCAAGCGTCGTTCAAAGACATTGTTCCTTTGATGGATTATGGTGAATCCTTGCCTGAAGAATCCCGCGCGCTCTTTCGCAGTCTTTCTCAATATTACAAGGAGGAAGAATGAAAGTTAGTGTTCTTGATTATGGGGTGATTGATAAAGAAAAAACGCCCCAAGAAGCTTTATTAGAAACGCGCTGTTTAGCACAAGTAGCTGATAAACTTGGTTTCCATCGATTTTGGGTGGCAGAGCATCATAATATTCATGCCTTTGCAATCAGCAGTCCAGAGTTATTAATAATGCATTTGGCGGATCATACCAAACGGATTCGGATAGGCTCAGGAGGTATTATGCCTTTACATTATAGTAGCTTTAAAATTGCGAAGTGGATGATGACGCTAGAAGCATTACATCCTCATCGTATTGATTTAGGTATTGGGAATTCTCTAGGAACACCATTGGTTCAGAGAGCCTTATCTAGTATTCACGCTAAGGGAGACTACAATCGAGTGATAGAAGAATTATCTACTTATCTGTCACCTGATAGTCCCAACCCCCTTCCTATTGCTGTCAATCCGAAAGGAAAGGCCTACCCGCAGCTTTGGCCATTGAGCAATAGTACAGAGACAGCTCAATTAGCTGGGCAATTAGGACTAGGCTATACCTTTGGTATTTTTCCTTATATGCCTAAAGATCCACTTACAGAAGCTCAAAGAGTGGCTGCTCATTACCGGCAGGCTTTCCAGCCATCTAGTCATTTTAAGAAGCCTCAGCTTATATTAGCAACTTTTGTTGTCCTTGCTGATACCGATGAGGAAGCAGAAGCATTAGCTAAACCTTTGGATATTTGGATGCTTGGCCAACAAGATTTTAATGAGTTTAAGACCTACCCTGATGTTGAAGAGACTAGACACTACCCCTTAACGGAGAAACAAAAAGAAACTATTGCAGCAAATCGTAGTCGCATGGTTATTGGCTCAGCTCAGACGGTCAAAAAGCAATTGGATAGACTGATACAAGCTTGCCAAGCTGACGAATTATTAGCTATCCCCTTAGTTCCTGGATTTTCCAATAGACAACGAGCCTTAGAACTTCTAGCAGACTTGTACGTGGTCCTGTAACTTTATCAAAAACAATTCCCCAAACTGAAAGGAAAGAAAAAATGAAAAAAATTGCAAATTACTTATTAATTGAGAAAACTGATGACCGTTATACTATTAGCATGACACCAGAATTACAAGACGATATTGGTACCATTGGTTATGCTGAATTTACTGATAAGGACCACCTTACCGTTGATGACATTATCTTAAATTTAGAGGCTTCTAAGACCGTCATGTCTGTTTTATCACCATTAGCTGGAACAGTTGTTGAGCGAAATGAGGCAGTAACACTAACGCCAACCCTTTTGAATTCAGAAAAAGCTGAGGACAATTGGATTGTTGTGCTAACAGACGTTGACCAAGCAAGTTTTGATGCCTTAGAAGATGCCTAATTCATTTGACTTATTAGGGAAAATGATTGGTCAGTTGCAAGCAGAGCAGAGCAACAATTCTCTGGTCTGCCCCTTACCTAATTCTTTAACAGAACGACAGGTCTTGTGGCGGTCCCTCATTAATCAGCGCCCTGCTTTGCCTTTGTCACAAGATTACTTGCAACTAGAAGATGCTTACCTAGATGATTGGTGCTCTTCCTTTGTTCCTGTATCAGTCAAGGACTGCCAAAAAACTAACTATACCAATCTTTTTCTTTACCACGGTGATATTAGGCATTTGGGGGTAGATGCCATTGTTAATGCAGCTAATAGTGACTTATTAGGATGCTTTATTCCTAATCATGGCTGTATTGATAATGCTATTCACACCTTTGCTGGAAGCCGTTTACGTTTAGTATGTCAGGCAATCATAACTGAACAAGGTCGTAAGGAAGCCATTGGTCAAGCAAAGCTTACCAGTGCTTATCATCTACCAGCCTCTTATATTATTCATACCGTAGGGCCAAGGATTGCTAAAGGACAACCTATTTCTTCGATTCGATCTGATTTGTTAGCTCGTTGTTACCGATCCTGTCTTAATTTAGCGGTTAAAGAAGGCCTTACTAGCCTAGCATTTTGCTCTATTTCAACAGGAGAATTTGGCTTTCCTAAAAAAGAAGCAGCTCAGATTGCTATTAAAACAGTATTGGATTGGCAGGCAAGACATTCGGAACAATTAGCTATCATTTTTAATACCTTTACATCAGAAGACAAGGTCTTATATGACACCTATTTACAAAAGGAGAATGACTGTGAGTAATTGGATAACGATAACCCATCCTCAGAAAAACCTCACCCAGGCAGAACAACTTGCCCAGTTAATCAAAGAAGCAGATGCACTTGTAGTTGGTATTGGCGCTGGCATGTCAGCAGCTGATGGCTTTACTTATATCGGACCACGTTTTGAGACTGCCTTTCCAGATTTTATTGCTAAGTACCACTTCTTGGATATGTTGCAAGCTAGTCTCTTTGATTTTGAAGATTGGCAAGAATATTGGGCTTTTCAAAGTCGCTTTGTCGCTTTGAATTATCTTGATCAACCCGTAGGTCAATCTTATCTTGATTTAAAAGAGATTTTGGAAACCAAAGACTATCATATTATTACCACTAATGCTGATAATGCTTTTTGGGTGGCCAACTATGATCCTCATAACATTTTTCACATTCAAGGAGAATATGGCTTATGGCAATGTAGTCAGCACTGCCATCAGCAAACTTATAAGGATGATAATATTATCCGTCAAATGATTGCAGAGCAAAAAAACATGAAAGTCCCAAATCGCCTTATTCCTCATTGCCCTAAATGTGGAGCACCTTTTGAAATCAATAAGCGTAATGAAGAAAAAGGAATGGTTGAAGATGCTGACTTTCATGCGCAAAAAGCACGTTATGAGACTTTTTTATCAGAACATCAAGAAGGTAAGGTGCTTTATCTAGAAATTGGTGTGGGACATACGACGCCCCAGTTTATCAAACACCCCTTTTGGAAACGCGTCTCGGAAAATCCTAATGCTTTATTCGTTACCTTGAATCACAAACATTATCGCATGCCTCTGCCAATAAGACAGCAAAGTTTGGAATTGACACAACACATTGCACAATTGATTGGTAGCACAAAAACCATTTATCAAAAGTCGTAATCAGTGCCAATAGGTAGTTAAGTAAGAGATAGAAAAGGAGATTGACATGTACCTTATTGAACCAATTCGTAAGGGAAAACGTATTACTGATGGAGCTGTTGCTCTAGCCATGCAAGTCTATGTTCAAGAAAATCTATTTTTAGATGACGATATTTTATTTCCATACTATTGTGATCCCAAAGTTGAGATTGGAAAATTTCAAAATGCAGTCGTGGAAACCAATCAAGATTATTTAAAAGAACATCATATCCCTGTTGTTCGACGAGATACTGGTGGTGGAGCTGTTTATGTCGATTCTGGAGCTGTTAACATTTGTTACCTTATCAATGATAATGGGATTTTTGGAGATTTTAAAAGAACCTACCAGCCTGCTATTGAAGCCCTTCATCACTTGGGGGCAACAGGTGTTGAAATGTCTGGGCGAAATGATTTGATTATTGATGGGAAAAAGGTATCTGGCGCTGCAATGACTATTGCTGGTGGGCGTGTTTATGGTGGATATTCTCTTCTTTTAGATGTGGATTTTGAAGCCATGGAAAAGGTCCTCAATCCTAATCGCAAAAAAATTGAATCAAAAGGAATCAAGTCAGTTCGTAGCCGCGTTGGTAATATTAGAGAACATTTAGCACCGCAATACCAAAGCATCACGATTGAAGAGTTCAAAGATTTAATAGTTTGTCAATTACTGAAGATTGAGACAATTAGCCAAGCTAAGCGCTATGACTTAACGGAAGAAGATTGGCAACAGATTGATGCTTTAACAGAGCGTAAATATAAAAATTGGGAATGGAATTATGGCAATGCGCCACAATACTGTTACCACAGGGATGGCCGTTTTGTCGGTGGAACTGTTGACCTTCATTTAGATATTGAAAAAGGCTACATTGCAGCTTGTCGCATTTACGGAGACTTTTTTGGAAAGGCAGACATTGCAGAGCTTGAAGATCACCTGATCGGAACAAGAATGGAAAAAGAAGACGTCTTAGCTACCCTCAATTCAATTGATTTAACCCCTTACTTAGGAGCTATTACAGCAGAAGAATTAGTAGATTTGATATTTTCTTGATTAAAAAGACATCTTTATTAGTTTAAATAGAATAAAAAACGAACAATATCTGTTATAATTCAAATAAATATACGCCTGGAATAAATTGTGATATAATGACGTCATTACGTAAAATTGAGGAGTTATCATGAAATCAGATATCGAAATCGCCCAAAGTGTCGTCCTAAAACCAATCATTGACATTGTTAAAAAAGTCGGAATAGACGACGATGATATTGAGCTTTATGGCAAGTACAAGGCAAAACTTTCTTTTGACAAAATCAATTCTTTAGAATCAGAAAAAACTGGTAAGCTCATTTTAGTAACTGCTATTAATCCAACTCCTGCGGGAGAAGGCAAATCAACTATGAGTATTGGTTTAGCAGATGCTTTAAATAAGATTGGCAAAAAAACAATGATTGCTCTTCGTGAACCCTCTTTAGGTCCAGTCATGGGTATAAAAGGTGGTGCAGCTGGGGGCGGTTTTGCTCAAGTTTTACCTATGGAAGATATTAATCTGCATTTTACAGGCGACATGCATGCTATTACTACAGCTAATAATGCTTTGTCTGCACTTATTGATAATCATCTCCAACAAGGAAATAAATTAGGTATTGACCAAAGACGTATCATTTGGAAACGGGTAGTCGATTTAAATGATCGAGCTTTACGTCAAGTTATCGTTGGTCTAGGAGGACCTTTAAATGGTATTCCTAGAGAAGATGGTTTTGATATTACAGTGGCCTCTGAAATTATGGCAATTCTATGCTTAGCTAGAAACTTAAACGACTTAAAAGAACGATTAGCTAGCATAGTAATCGCTTATGATCATGATAAAAAACCAATTTATGTCAGAGACCTCAAGGTAGAAGGCGCCTTAACATTAATCTTAAAAGATGCCATTAAGCCTAATCTAGTTCAAACCATTTATGGAACACCTGCCTTGGTACATGGAGGCCCTTTTGCAAATATTGCTCATGGTTGTAATTCTGTCATTGCCACATCTACGGCCCTGCGTTTAGCAGACTATACCGTTACTGAAGCTGGTTTCGGGGCAGATTTAGGGGCAGAAAAATTTTTAGATATTAAAGTACCAAATCTACCTAAAGATCCAGACGCTGTAGTTATAGTTGCAACCCTTCGTGCCCTAAAAATGCATGGAGGCCTTGCTAAAGAAAGTCTCAATACTGAAAATATCTCAGCTCTTAAAGAAGGATTTGCAAATTTAAAACGTCATGTTGAAAATATTCGCAAATATGGCTTACCAGTTATTGTTGCTATTAATGAATTTGTCACTGATACCAAGGCAGAAATAGATACTCTAAAGGAATTATGTAAAGCAATTAATGTTCCTGTAGAGCTAGCTAGCGTTTGGGCAAATGGAGCAGAAGGTGGAGTTGAGCTTGCTCAAACACTTGTAGAAGTTATTGAAAATAGCCAAAGTAACTTTAAACCAATTTATGACAAGGATGACTCAATCGAGACTAAAATCACACTGATTGTTAAGGAAATCTATGGTGGTAAATCAGTCCAATTTTCTGCCAAAGCCAAAAATCAACTTAAACAGTTCAAGGCATATGAATGGGACAAGTTACCGGTTTGTATGGCAAAAACACAGTATAGCTTTTCAGATAATCCTAAATTATTAGGAGCTCCGACAGACTTTGATATTACTATTCGTGAATTTGTTCCAAAAACAGGTGCTGGTTTTATCGTTGCCTTAACAGGAGATGTTATGACAATGCCAGGCCTACCTAAAATTCCAGCAGCCCTAAATATGGATGTCAGTGAAGATGGTGTTGCCCTAGGATTATTCTAGAACAAGTTTCCAATTCTTTTAGAGGTCAACTTACAAGTTGGTCTCTTTTTAATGCTTGTTATTCTCCTGAATTATCATACCTGCTTAGCTATTCTATAAAAAGCCAATCTTTGGTGCTAAACTTGAGCCCTTCTTGGTCTTAATATGATATAATATGTGATATTAAAAGCATCGGAGGGGCAGACAATAAATAAAAAAATAAAGGTAAAACATTTACTTCATAAAAGTAAGCGTGGTTTTTTAAGAGGAATTTTTAGTAGAGCCACTTTAATTGCTCTCTTGATTTTCTTACAGGTCTTTTTTATTGTACAATCCTATGCTTGGATGGAGCAGTACCGTTACTGGCTAACAATTGTAGAGACAATTTTTGCAGTTATCATAGTTCTCTACTTGGTTAATAGTGAGATGGATGCTATTTCGAGGGTGACCTGGCTAATTTTGATTATGATTGCTCCTTTATTAGGCTCCTTACTCTTGGTCTATACTAAATTAGACTGGGGTTCGCAGGGGTTAAAGAAACGCATTAATCAACTTGTTGAAGAAAGCAGGCCTTATTTAAAAAATGATAATGATATTGTAAATGTTTTAAAAAATAACACTAATACAACCTATCACTTAGTACAGTATTTACAAAGAAGCAGGGCTCGTTTTCCGGTTTATGATAATACAAAATCCACCTACTTCTCAACTGGTGAGGATTTCTTTGAAAGTTTGAAAAAAGAACTTTTCAAGGCCAAAAAATATATTTTTTTAGAATTTTTTATCATTGCTGAAGGCTTAATGTGGGGAGAAATTTTAACAATCTTAGAAGCTAAGGTTAAAGAAGGGGTAGAAGTCAGAGTTCTCTATGATGGCATGAATGAATTGTCCACCTTGTCTTCGGATTATGCCCAGAGATTGGAAAATATTGGTATCAAAGCAAAATCATTTTTACCAATATCTCCTTTTATTTCCACCTATTATAATTACCGGGATCACCGGAAAATTATCGTTATTGATGGAGAAGTGGCTTATACTGGTGGTATTAATTTAGCTGATGAATATATTAATGAAAAAGAACGTTTTGGTCACTGGAAAGATGCTGGTATCATGATTTCTGGCCACGCTGTCGATAGCTTCTTACTCTTATTTTTACAAATGTGGTCTATCACAGAAGATGAATTAATTATTGATCCCTACCTATCACCCCACACAGAAACCACACATTCAGATGGCTATGTAATCCCTTATGGTGATTCTCCCTTGGATACTGATAAGGTGGGGGAGAATGTCTATATTGATATCCTTAACCATGCTAAAGAATATGTTTATATCATGTCTCCTTATCTCATTTTAGATAGTGAGATGGAGCATGCTATTCGTTTTGCTGCAGAACGTGGAGTTGATATTCGTATCATTATGCCAGCAATTCCTGATAAGGCAATTGCCTTTGCATTAGCCAAAACCTACTACAAAGGTTTAATGTCCTCAGGGGTTAAAATTTATGAATATACCCCTGGCTTTGTCCACTCTAAAGTTTTTGTCAGTGATAATATAAAAGCTGTCGTAGGTTCAATTAATTTGGATTATAGAAGTCTATATCATCATTTTGAATGTGCCATTTACTTATACCGGGTTGAGGTTATTTCTGATATTATAAAGGATTTTGAACAAACCTTAAAAGAATCTAAGCTTATTACTATTCACGAGGTTAACACAAGGCCTTGGCATCAAAAATTAATAGGATTAGTAGTAAAAACTATTGCTCCCCTATTGTAATTACACTTTTTTTCTGTTATGATTAGCTTATGCGATGAGTCGATTGTGGTATTTTACCACATCACGCTGGGGAGGTCATTAAGGCAGGAGCCGACTTTGATAAATTGTGTGAACCCTTTTATCACATTCATTGAATGCCCCCAACCTTTACCAATTTGGTAAAGGTTTTTTTCTGTTTTAAATACGGGACTTCTGAGGCAATGACTTGACAAAAGATAAAAAGATTTGCATAATGTAAATAAGATGAAAACAAATGAAATGAGGCTAGGAAATGCAAATAATTAAGCGTGATGGACAGGTTGCTGACTTTGATCCAGAAAAGATATATCAAGCTATCCTTAAAGCTGCTCAAACAGTCTATATTATTGATGAAACTTGGCGTCAGAATCTTGCTCAAGTCACTAAAAAAGTTATCATCGACCTAGAAGAAGCTCGTGTTGAAAAACCAACCATCAATATAATTCAATCCTTGGTTGAAAACCGTTTAATGGATGCTGGTTACATTAATATAGCAGAGCATTATATTTCATATAGACTTCAACGTGATTTAGAAAGAAATGGTTACGGTGATAGTATTATCGTGCATTTGAGATTTGAACAGACAAAATAACAAAAAGGCTCGACTATTTTTAAGTAGTTGAGTCTTTTATCTTTTTCACTATTCTTTAAAAATATTATCTATCTGACTAGCCGTAGCATCATTAATGAGAAAACGAATATAATAAGCTTCTTTTGTTTTTATAATATCAAGAGATTTCTCTTTAGCTAGTTTTAATTGCTGAATACTAGGAAAACAAGAAATAATAATATGCTGGGCTGTTACATGATAATCTAATTCTGGATAGTATTTGTCTAAATAGCTTAATAGGGATTTTGTTTTTTTCTGGAGAAAGGTTTTAATATACTTTAAATTCTTATCAAACATCCCATTATCCAAATACAGAGACAGGGCTTTTTGCATTAAAAGATTAGTGTCAAGATCTATAAGTGACTTATAAGCTAAAAATGTTTTAAGTAAGCTTGTAGGTAAAACTAGACTAGCTAGACGCAGAGCTGGAAAAATACTCATAGAAAATGACTTAAGATAGATAACTCTTTCATTTGTATCATAATAATGAAGGGCAGGTTCACTTGTTTTTGCAAAATCACCCAGGTAATCATCCTCAATAATATAAACTTGATAACGATGAGCAAGTTCAACTATAGCTTCTTTTTCTTTGCGTGAATAGGATAAACCCAAGGGATTAGAATATCTAGAAATCGTGTAAAAATACTTAATATTTCCTGTTTTAAACAAGTCTTCTAGAGCTTTCAAATCAATACTGTCACTAGTTCTTTCGATAAATTGAAGGGGCAAATTGAGGGCTCTCACTAGACTTTCCATACGTTGGTAGGTTGGCCTTTCTAAGAGAATAACTTCCTTATTCGACAAAAAAGGCATTTGACATAGGATATAGAGAGCTTGCTGACTACCGGAAGTAACTACAATGTGATTAAGATTTGTATAAATAGCACTTCCAGACAAATAGTTTTTAAGTGAAAAAAGTAATTCCTTTAAGCCTTCTTCCTGATGATAATAGTTAAAAAGATAGGTTTCTTTTCCAGTTAATGCCTCGTTAAGACAAAGGCGAAAATCATTGTAAGCAAGGTTGTTGTACTCCTTTAAACTAAAGTAAGGTGCTAGTTCTGTTAATTGATAATTATCTAAAACATAATAACCACTTTGAGGGACAGCATATAATTTTTGCTTATATTTTAAGTCTAATAAAGCCCTTTGAACAGTGTCCTTACTACAAGCGTAGCTACTGCTTAGCTGGCGTATAGAAGGAATACGATCTCCTTTTTTAAGTTTTCCCTCTTTAATCTGCCTTTGAATGTCATCACTGATTTCTTTGTATTTACTTACCATAAAATGTCCCCATACCATTTAAATTTGTACTTATTGTAGCTTAATCTGGATAAACTTACAAGGCTTATTAAGACGCCGATCTAAAAAACAATCCTATCAATTAAGTAAGGGTTAAGTAGCTTTCAAAGATCTAAATTGACAAATAAGTTTATTTTTGCCATAATGAGCATATCTTAAGGTCGCCTAGGCGGCTTTTTTAGTGATTATTAAGGATGTAAAAATGAGTATATTAGAAGTTAAAAATTTAAGTCACGGATTTGGTGACAGAGCTATATTTGAAAATGTATCATTTAGGCTATTAAAAGGGGAACACATTGGCCTAATTGGGGCAAATGGTGAAGGAAAATCAACCTTTATGAGTATTGTTACAGGCCATTTACAACCTGACGAAGGAAAAGTAGAATGGTCTAAGTATGTGACCGCCGGCTATCTCGATCAGCATACAGTTCTAAATCCTGGACAAACTGTAAGAGATGTCTTACGTACAGCTTTTGATGAATTATTTAAAACAGAAAGTCGTATTAATGATATTTATATGTCCATGGCTGATGAGAATGCTGATGTAGATGCCTTAATGGAAGAAGTTGGTGAACTCCAAGATAGACTTGAATCTAGAGATTTTTATACCCTAGATGCTAAGATTGACGAGGTAGCTAGAGCCTTAGGTGTCATGGATTTTGGTATGGATTCAGATGTTACCGAATTATCAGGTGGACAACGAACAAAAATTTTACTAGCAAAATTATTATTAGAAAAACCAGATATCTTATTACTAGATGAGCCAACTAACTATTTAGATGCTGAACATATTGATTGGTTAAAACGGTATTTACAAAATTACGAAAATGCTTTTGTCCTTATTTCTCACGATATTCCTTTTTTAAATGACGTTATCAATATTGTCTACCATGTTGAGAACCAGGACTTGGTGAGATACTCAGGAGACTATTATCAATTTAAAGAAGTCCATGAAATGAAAAAATCCCAGCTAGAAGCAGCTTATCAAAGACAGCAAAAAGAGATTGCAGAGCTCCAGGATTTTGTTAATCGAAACAAAGCGCGTGTAGCCACCCGAAATATGGCTATGTCTCGTCAGAAAAAATTAGACAAAATGGATATCATTGAACTACAATCCGAAAAGCCAAAACCAAGTTTTGAGTTTAAAGAAGGCCGAACTCCTAGTCGTTTCATTTTTCAAACAAAAGAACTTATTATTGGTTATGATAAAGCCTTAACTAAAGAGCCTTTAAGCTTAAAGTTTGAGAGAAACCAAAAAATTGCTATTACAGGAGCTAATGGAATAGGAAAATCAACTCTTTTAAAAAGCCTCTTAGGTATAATTGAACCTTTAAGCGGACAAGTAGAGCGTGGAGATTTTATTGAACTAGGATACTTTGAACAAGAGGTTGCAGGAGGTAACCGCCAAACACCATTAGAAGCTGTTTGGGATGCTTTTCCTGCTTTAAATCAAGCTGAAGTTCGTGCTGCCCTTGCAAGATGTGGACTTACATCTAAACACATTGAAAGCCAAATCCAAGTACTTTCAGGTGGAGAACAGGCAAAAGTACGTTTTTGTCTATTAATGAATCGTGAAAACAATGTTTTGGTCTTAGACGAACCAACAAACCATCTAGACATAGATGCAAAAGAAGAACTCAAAAGAGCTCTAAAAGCTTTTAAGGGATCTATTTTAATGGTTTGTCACGAACCAGAGTTTTACCAAGATTGGGTAAGTGACGTCTGGGATTTTAATCAATTATTGTAAAACTAGCTATAGTGATCGTTTGATTTGTCTCTTGTGACAACAGATGTATCCTATCCTAGTTTTTTAATTTATAAAATGCAAAATACTTGACTAGAGAACAAGTAAATTATATAATGACAACATAAATAATTAAATAAATAGTCACTTCTAAATAAACTTATTTTAATAGGTTTTGTACACTAATTATTTAATAAAAAATATTTTATAAATTTAATTAACCATTATTTAGTGATATTAAAGTAGTCACTTTTAAATGGACCTATTTAAGAGAATAAAATATAGCATTATTACTATAAAATAAATGTGAAAAGAGGCTAAGAGTATGATATTTGGAAAAAATAAATCACAGAAAATGAAAACGACTCACAATGGGAAAAATAAAGTTAATAAGGCTGATTTATTCCAGCTAGTTTTACTTGTTCTTCCAGCAATAAAGTTAGCTAAAAAAATTATCAACGACCGTAAGCTAAAAAAATAGGAGGTTCAATCTATGAACTCTAAGAAAAAAGGATTACTAATTGGATTAGCAGTAGGATCTCTAGCTGCAACAATTGCTTATTTATCTCTAGCAGATAATGACAAAAAAGAAATCATTGATGACAGTAGTCAAAAATTAGACGATTTAATAGGATCTCTCAAATCAATGAGTGATAGTTTAGTTAACCTCGCCTCAGATAAATTAGAAGACTCAAAAGACAGTTTAACTCATTACTCTGAACGTGCAGGACAGTCTGTCGGTGAGACATTTGATAAGGTTAAAAATAAAGTAGAAGACTACTCAACTTCAGCAAACAAAACTATTAATGAGAAGTTAAACCAATTACATGATGGTAGCGACTCTTAAAAACGACTTAATTCGATAAGACAGCATTAACTATATTTTAGATAATACAAAAAAGAGGCTCTTGTAGTCTCTTTTTTGTATTTATTTTATAAGGATAATGTCTAATAACCCTAGCGAGATGATCTGTCATGCTTAGGGAACAATGACCGTTACGGCTTTTTGCAAGACCTCTAGGGATAGGGGAATAGCAGAGCTTTTATCACCATCAATTCGTGTTCTAGGTCGTGAGGATTTTTTATGAGTCAATGGCAATAATTCCAATGAATGACAATGAAAGTGAGAAATTTCTTCAGCTTTTGAAAAATCCCCTCTTCTGAATTCATTAATATGGAAGAGAAATTTAAAAAAAGATAATTTTTTCATCGTATAAACCTGAAGAAGGCCATCATCAACCAAAGCATCTGGTGAAAAGGAAGGAAAACCAGCAATAGTATTCGTCATGGTAATCAATAAAAATTTAGTACGGGATTCCATCTTAAATTCTTGGTTTTGAATAATAATAGAATAAGACCTATTTTGTTTTAAAATACGATAACTATCCTTTAAAAAAGCAAAAGGTCCAAATTTTCGTTTTTCTTCAGGAGTTACATCAGCGGCAATATCTGCAAGAAGGCCTAGAGTTAAACTACTGATCATATACTGATGGTCTTTAACTTTACAAATATCAATCTTTTTATCATGGCCATTAACAATATTATCGAGAGCAGAGTCAAATTCAAGAGGAATATGAAGTGCTTTGGCAAAATTATTAACAGTACCAGAAGGAATAAGCCCTATTTTTGAATGCTTACCACCTTCGTAGACCCCTCCAATAATTTTACTGATTGTACCATCACCACCCAAGGGGATGATTAAATCGATATTTTCACTGGAAACTTTCCGTGCTTGAGAAAAAGCATGGTCTGCACTTTCTGGTATAATTATGGAAATATCTTCTGGTAAAAATCCTCTTCTAACAAGAGCTTCTTTAACTTCTTCAGCTAAATTATCCTTTTTTTTACCAGACTTAGGATTGAAAAAAATTGCGACAGATTTCATAATCCTATCCTTTCTTTAAACGCTTGAAATCATTATACCACTAATTATTAAATTTTCTTTTAAAAGACCCATTTTATGCAATGAAATTTATAACATGTAAAAAACAATAGCAATAAACTGGAGGGCAGAAGCTAGAAGAATAAAGAGATGCCAAATCATATGATAATAAGGTTTCTTTTTAGAATAAAAACCAGCGCCAATTGTATAGGATAAACCACCTAGTAACATTAAAATAGCAAAAGCAGTAGACATTTTA
Organism: Streptococcus didelphis DSM 15616; assembly: GCF_000380005.1. Lineage (GTDB taxonomy): Bacteria > Bacillota > Bacilli > Lactobacillales > Streptococcaceae > Streptococcus > Streptococcus didelphis. The sequence goes on along the minus strand of NZ_KB904188.1, from coordinate 506,749 downwards.
GGAAGAATGATCGGAATAACAAAGACAACTAACCATCCCATGAAGAGATAAAGACTTAAACTAAATTTTTCATTGACATTCTTAACAAATATTTTGTATAGAATACCAAAAATAGTTGTGGTCCATTGTAAAATGATAATGGTATAGCCAATCCAACCTCCAACTAAAGATAGAGCTACTGGTGTGTAACTACCAGCAATTGCAATATAAATCATACTGTGGTCAATGATGCGGAGAATATACTTTTGGGGTGTTCCATAAGACATTGAATGGTAAATCGTAGAAGAAAGAAACATTAAGAAAAGACTAATAATAAAGATCGAGACACCTAAACTATCTTTAGCACCATACTGTTGATAGGTGAAAATAGCAGAAATAGGTAATAAAAAGAGCATGATCAATGCACCGATACCATGTGTCACTGCGTTAGCAACTTCCTCACCAAAAGCTAAAGGTAGGCTATATTTAAAAGTTTGATTCATTATTTTCCTCCATATATTGATTGATGAGATCAAAGGTTTTTTGATAATATTTAACTGTTTTACAAGCATTAATGATAATTTCAGGTGTATCAGCTTTTTGACCGTCATTCCAATAACTAACAAAAATATTGTACAAAGTCTCGGAGCTTAATTGCTTTTGTAAGTTATTTAAGACCTTACTAATTTCTTGTATAGGAAAGGTATTTTTTAAAACAGCAATAGCAATGAGACGGGCAATTTGATGCTTACTATATCTTTTTTTGATAGGTTTTTCCATATAAGCATGTTTAACATAATTATTGACCATTGAAGCTGTCAGATTTTTTTGATCAGTATTTTCTGTCAATAAAGTATTTTGGTTGACATATAGTAAAACCTGATCTAAGTACAAATCTATATCAGGTAATTGCTCCCATCTTGGAAGTTGATTATTAATCATATCATAAGTCCTCAATCTAGTCTTAATAACTAGATTATATATTTAAATAAACCAAATAGCAAATAAAAAAGTGATAAGATTCTTTATAAAAGATATATGTTATAATAGTAGTGATTTATGTTTTACCAACAGTTATTTTTAAAAACGTTAAAAATTTCAAATTAAAAATAATAAGAAATAAACAATTCTGAATATTTAGTAATAAACTAGATAAACTTAACTCTCTGATATGAAAGGAATTACAAACTCATGGCAATTATTCAATGGTTTCCTGGACATATGTCCAAGGCCAGAAGACAGGTTCAAGAAAACTTAAAACATGTAGATTTCGTAACTATCTTAGTGGATGCGAGACTTCCTTTATCGAGTCAAAATCCCATGTTAACCAAAATTGTAGGTGATAAGCCTAAATTGATGATTTTAAATAAGGCTGATTTAGCAGATCAAAGTCGTACAAAAGAATGGTGTCATTTTTATGAAAGTCAAGGCATTAAAACCCTTGCTATCAACTCTAAAGAACAAGCAACTGTAAAAAAGGTCACAGATACTGCTAAGCAACTAATGGCTGAAAAAATACAGAAGCTCCGCGACAGAGGAATTCAAAAAGAAACCTTACGTACTATGATTATTGGTATTCCAAATGCAGGCAAATCTACCCTGATGAATCGCTTAGCTGGTAAAAAAATAGCAGTAGTAGGTAATAAACCTGGTGTAACAAAGGGCCAACAATGGTTAAAATCTAATAAAGATTTAGAAATTTTAGATACTCCAGGTATCTTGTGGCCAAAATTTGAAGATGACTTGGTTGGTCTGAAGTTAGCCCTCACTGGCGCTATTAAAGATCAACTTTTGCCACTTGATGAAGTAACCATATTTGGTCTCAATTTCTTTATAGAAAATTACCCACAACGTTTAAAAGAACGGTATAAAGGGATTGAGCTAGAAAATGAAGTCCCTGAAATCATTATGGATATGACTAAAAAATTAGGTTTCAAGGAAGATTACGACCGTTTCTATAATCTTTTTATTAAAGAAGTCCGTGATGGTAAATTAGGAGTCTACACCTTAGACCATGTGGGTGATGACGATGGTTTTAACAATTAAAGAAATCAAGGCCCAACTAGCTGCTGTCACAGAGCTCACTGATCCTCTTTTTACCGATTTAGAGACTGACAGTCGCCTTGGTGTCCAACAAGCTTTAAACGCTAAAAGAAAGGCCTTAGAAGCCTTTATAAAAGAAGAAGAGCGCCTGGACATGATGTTGACTTATGAAAGGGAACTTTATTTAAAAGGTTACAAAGCAATTGCAGGGATTGATGAAGTAGGAAGAGGTCCACTAGCAGGTCCTGTAGTAGCAGGAGCTGTTATTTTACCTGTTAATTGTAAGATTACTGGCTTAAATGATTCCAAAAAAATATCCAAAGCAAATCATAAAAAGCTTTATAAAGCTATTCAAGATAAAGCACTAGCCATCGGAATTGGTATCGTTGATAATCACATTATTGATCAAGTTAACATCTACCAGGCTACTAAATTAGCAATGCTAGAAGCACTAGCTAATCTAGAAGGAAAAGTAGCACAGGCAGACTATCTTTTGATTGATGCCATGTCTTTGGAGAGTAATCTTCCTCAGCAAGCTATTATAAAAGGAGATGCTAATTCCCTTTCAATTGCGGCTGCTTCAGTTATTGCCAAGGTTACTAGAGATAATATCATGTGTGATTATGACAAGATATTCCCAGGCTACGATTTTCATAAAAACGCTGGCTATGGAACAAAAGCACATTTAGCAGGACTTAGTAAGCTAGGGGTTACCCCAATCCATCGTAAGAGTTTTGAACCTATAAAAAGCTTATTACAAAAAGACAATCCTTAAATGAAGTCCGACCTAAAGGTCAATCTATAAAAGTTTCCTTCTTATTTAATTGAAATAAATTTTTAGAATCATAAGAGTAAAAAAGCTAGTTACCATAACTTAAAAGGAGAATCTATTATATAGCAGATTCTCCTTATCTTATTGCTTATTATATTAGTCGTATGTTAAAATAAAAACGTTGTCAGCATCGACAACAAGCTTTTAAATTATTAAGGAGATAGCATGAAAAGATTTTTTTCAACTCCAGTGCTGGGAGTTATCTTAGTTTTACTGTCTCTTTTTTCTATATTAATAGGTGTTAAAACACTAGCTTTGCAAGATGGTTTAACACTTAGTGAATCACAAATACATATTTTGTTAACTAGTAGAATACCTAGAACAATTAGTATTATCATTGCAGGAGCTGCCTTGTCAGTTTGTGGGTTGATTATGCAACTCCTAACCAGGAATCAGTTTGTCTCACCGACCACAATTGGAACAATGGATTGGGCTAAATTAGGTATTGTTATTTGTCTTATCTTTTTTAATCAAGCTAGCTTGATACTGCAATTGATTCTAGCCTCCCTTTTTGCTATCTGCGGTTCCTTATTCTTTGTCCTTATCTTAAAATGGATTAAATTTAAAGACGACATCTACATTCCCTTAATGGGCTTAATGTTGGGACAATTTGTAAGCGGTTTTGCTACCTTATTAGGGACAAAGTACCAAATTTTACAATCCCTAAACAGTTGGCTGCAAGGAAATTTTGCTATTGTCACATCGCATCGTTATGAATTACTTTACTTTGCTCTGCCATGTTTATTAATAACCTATTTATTTGCTCATCAATTTACAATTGTTAGCCTAGGAGAATCAATGGCTAAAAACCTTGGACTTTCCTATGATTTCTGGCTCTTATTAGGTTTTATCATTGTATCTATTATGACATCTTTAGTTATTACGGTAGTAGGAATGTTACCCTTTTTAGGACTTGTCGTACCTAATCTTGTTCGTTTGGTAAAAGGTGATTTATTAAGGAATAATCTAGTATTAACTTCCTTAGCAGGAGCCAATCTTGTTATGGTCTGTGATATTGTAGGTAGACTGCTCATTTTTCCTTATGAAATTCCCATTGGGCTTATTATGGGAGTTTTAGGAAGCATCACATTTCTTGCTATTTTACTTAAAAGAAGTGGGAGAATGGTCTAATGAAGAGAAAATTCATAATTCTAATTCTAATCTTAATGACCATATTATTAGCTTATCTCTTTTATGGTATTCCTTTTGATAATGCTAACCTTGAGCTTCTTATATATATTTTATCAAGTCGCTACCAACGCTTGCTTGCTCTTTTGTTAACAGCTTTCTGTGGGGCTCTAGCAACCTTGATTTTTCAAACGATTACTAGCAATAGGATACTAACTCCTAGCCTTATTGGTCTTGATAACCTTTATATTCTAATACAGACCTTATTAGTATTCTTTATAGGTTCTTCAAGAATGTTACAATTTAATTCTAGTTTACACTATTTCCTCTCTTTAGGGATAATGTTTTGTTTTGCAATTTTTCTTTTCAAAATTCTATTTCAAAAAAGAGGATATTCTATCTATTTTATTTTACTCATTGGTTTTATAATGAATAGTCTCTTTCAATCCTTGACTTCATTTTTTCAGTTATTGATTGACCCAAATGAATTCTTCATTCTTCAAGCACGTCTATTTACAAGTTTTAATGCCATTAATCCTAACTTACTCATATGGTCCTTCATTATTGTAGGACTTATGATAGCTATCATGAGACATGATTTAGCTTATTTGGATATTTTATTACTTGAAAAAGACCGTACCATTAGTTTAGGAGTTGATTACAATAGATATATACTGAGATTATTTATACTGGTTTCGATTCTTGTAGCTGTTTCGACAGCCTTGGTTGGCCCTATTACCTTTTTTGGTCTCTTAGTGGTTTCTCTCACTTATAAGTTATTTCCGACTTATAAACATCATATATTGTTACCAGCTAGTTCTCTAATCGCAATGATTACCTTAATTGGGGGTCAATTACTGACTCAAAATATATTACACTTTGAAGTACCGTTTAATGTATTACTTAATGTTTTAGGGGGAACTTACTTTATATATATTGTTATCAAAAAAGGAAATAATTTATGATTGAATTAAAAGAACTAAAAAAATCCTATCAAAGCAACTGTGTTATTGACAATTTATCTACCACAATAGCTAAGGGGAAATTGACAGCCATAATTGGTCCAAATGGATCCGGGAAAAGTACCCTATTAAGCCTTTTAAGTGGCCTTATGTCCCCTGATTCTGGAGAAGTTTGTCTGGAAGAACAGTCATTACTAGATTATCCTAAAGAAAGTTTAGCTAAAAAATTAGCATTTCTTAAACAAAGTAATCAACTTTCTTTAAAGATGACTGTCAAAGAACTAGTATCTTTTGGTCGCTTTCCCTATTCTAGAGGACGATTAGATAAGACAGATAAATACGTTATAGAGCAAAGCTTAGCAGATATGGAACTCTTATCTTTATCTGATCGCTATATTGATCAACTTAGTGGAGGTCAGCTTCAAAGGGCCTTTATTGCAATGATTCTGGCACAAGATACAGACTATATTCTTTTGGATGAACCACTTAACAACTTAGACTTAAAGCATTCTGTCCAGTTAATGATTTTATTAAGGCGCCTTGTAAAAGAACGCCAAAAAACAATTATTTTTGTGATTCACGATATTAATTTTGCTTCTCACTATTCTGACCAGATTTTAGCGATGAAAGCAGGAAAACTTATTGCACATGGAAATACAGAGAATCTTTTAACAGAAAGATTATTAAAAGAATTATTTGACTTTCCCATTGCAATAGAAACAGTTAATCAGCGTAAATTCTGTGTTTATTATGATTTAGATTAGGATAATATCCAGCACTGATCTTATTTTAATCAAAAGACGATAAACCCTAGGCCCCATTTAAAAATAAAGGTGGAAATATGAAAAAATTAATGATTTTACTAATAAGTCTTGTTACTTGTTGTGCTTTAGGAGTAACTTCTCCAGTATTTGCTAAAGAAGATACTGTTACAATTGAAAATAACTTTATGGCTCGTACAGGCAAAGAAAGTAATAGCGAGAAAAAAACTATTTCTGAAACCATTAAAATCCAAAAAAATCCTAAAAAAGTTATTGTCTTTGATCCAGGTGCTTTAGATAGTTTAACTGCTCTTGGTCTAGAAGATAACATTGTTGCTGTACCTAAAGCACAAAATGGACTTAAGATGTTTGATAAGAAAACGCAAAAAATCTATGAAAAATCTTCTTATCGTGATGCAGGTAGCCTGTTTGAACCTAATTTTGAAGTAGTTGCAGAACTGCAACCAGATTTAATTATGATTGGTGGTAGAACGGCTACTGTTCAAAACATTGAACAATTAAAAAAAGCAGCCCCAAAAGCAGCTATACTTTATACTTCACTAGATGTGAAAAAACCATTTGTAAAGGCCGTTTCTGAGCGTTTAAATAACTATGGTGACATTTTCAATAAAGAAAAATCAGTTAAAAAGTATAATAAAAAACTTGCTAAAGCTATGTCTTCACTGAAAAAAACAGTTGCTAATAAGAAAAATCCTTCAGCCTTATTTGTAATGGTTAACGGTGGAGAACTCTTAGCTCAAGCACCTTCTGGCCGATTTGGATGGTTATTTACCGATACTGGATTTACTTCTGTTAATAAGGAATTAGAAGCCAATACCCACGGAACTCCTATCTCATTTGAATACTTATCAGAAAAAAATCCTAAATATCTATTTGTTTTAGACCGTGGTGCAACTGTCGGTAAAAAAGCATCTGCAAAATCTGTGCTTGAAAACGACGTTGTAAAAGAAACAGAAGCTGTTAAGAATAACCATGTCTTACAAGTAAATGGAAAAGATTGGTATATCAACGCAGGTGGAATTAATGCCAGCCTTAGAATGATCAAAGAAATCCAAACATTCATGGATAAATAATCCTAATAAAATACCCAATTAAGGTTTAAACAGAAGAGATTCTTTAAAAAATCTCTTCTGTTTACTCTAAATTTGGGTATTTTTCTTATGTCTTTTATGCTATAATAGCTTGAAAAGATTATTATATTTTATAAGTTATTCTATATTAGGGAGAAAAAATGGTTACTGAATATGAGAAAATGCTGGCTGGAGAACTTTATAATGCAAGCGACAGTCACTTAAGAGACTTACGAGGGCTAGCTCGCCAAAATATCTCACGTTTTAATGCTGAACTAGATAGTGCAAAAAGAAGTTCTCTCTTACAAAACTGGTTGGGAACAACAGGTCACACTATCTTTATGGAAGTTCCATTTGCTTGTGATTATGGTACAAATATTCATCTTGGAGAAAATTTCTATGCCAATTTTAACACAACAATGCTTGACGTCTGTGAAATTAGAATTGGTGATAATGCTATGATAGGACCAAATTGTCAATTTTTAACCCCTCTACATCCCTTAGAGGCTACAGACCGTATTGCTGGCTTAGAATACGGTGCTCCAATAACTATTGGTCACAATGTTTGGCTGGGTGGAGGAGTAACTATTCTAGCAGGCGTGACACTGGGTCATAATGTAGTAGTAGGTGCTGGAAGTGTTGTTACCAAATCTTTTGGAGATAACCTAGTTCTTGCGGGCAATCCAGCTAAAATAATAAAACAATTATAAATTAAAAAAGATTCTGTAAAAAATGAACTGCTATAAAGGTTTGACTTTTAAATCAAACTTTTAAAATACAGTCCAAACAAGCAGAAATCTTTTTTTATTTTCGGATATATACTATAGCGAGGTATAAAATGAATAATTTTGAACTATATAAGTTGAAAAAAGCTGGCTTGAAAAATCATCATCTAATTAATATTATCAATTATTTAAAAGATACAAAGAAATCTCATCTGTCTTTAAGGGATATAGCTGTAGTTTCTAACTGCAAAGATCCTATTAAATTTATAGAAAAATATAAAGTACTGGATACAAAGTTATTACGCAAGGAATTTAATCTCTTTCCCTCACTTTCTTTGCTGGATAAAAACTATCCTCCATTGCTAAGTGAAATTTATAATCCCCCTGTTCTTCTTTTTTATCAAGGGAATTTAGACTTATTAAACTATCCTAAACTAGCTGTTGTAGGAGCTCGGAAAGCCTCGGAAATCGGTATAAAGTCCGTACAAGATATCATTGAACAACTCAACAAAGTCTATGTTATTGTAAGTGGCCTTGCCAGAGGAATAGATACAGCTGCACATTTAAGTGCTCTAAAAAATGGTGGAAATACAATAGCAGTAATTGGTTCAGGTTTCAATCATTTCTATCCTAAGGAAAATAAAAAGCTACAGCAGTACATAGCTACAAATCATCTATTACTAAGTGAATATGGTCCCGATGAAGCTCCTTTATCATGTCATTTCCCAGAAAGAAATCGGATTATAGTGGGGCTAGCACCTGGTGTCTTGGTGGCAGATGCTAAAATACGATCAGGTAGCCTTATTAGTTGTAAGATTGCTTTAGAAGAAGGTCGTGAGGTATTTGCTATTCCAGGTAATATCGTAGAACCTCATTCCCATGGGTGTAATCAGCTCATAAAAGAGGGTGCAAAGTGTGTTACCTCAGGCTTAGATATTATTTCGGAACTTGATTTTTATTAAACTTTCTTCCTATGTTAAAATTTTTTTATTGACAGTTATAAAAAAATGGGATATGCTTCTATAAGCATTAATCATTATCATATAGGAAGTGTGTTAAATTGGTAACTAAAACCACAACGAAGGCTAAAACAGGTCAGAAAAAAACTACGACTAACAAAAAAACAAAGAGTAAAAAATCAAGTCCCTCAAAAAATTTAGTCATCGTAGAATCTCCTGCTAAGGCTAAAACAATTGAAAAATATTTGGGAAGTAACTATAAAGTTGTTGCCTCTATTGGTCATATCAGAGATTTAAAAAAATCATCTATGTCAATTGATTTTGACAACAACTATGAACCGCAATATATTAATATTCGAGGCAAGGGACCCCTCATTAATTCTTTAAAAAAAGAAGCTAAAAATGCTAAAAAAGTATTCTTAGCAAGTGACCCGGACCGAGAAGGAGAAGCTATCTCTTGGCATTTATCTCATATACTTGATCTTAATCCTCATGCTAAAAATCGAGTGGTATTTAATGAAATAACAAAAGATGCTGTCAAAAATGCATTTATCGATCCCAGAGAAATTGATATGGATCTTGTGAATGCTCAACAAGCTCGACGTGTTTTGGACCGTATTGTAGGATATTCTATTTCCCCAATCCTTTGGAAAAAAGTTAAAAAAGGCTTATCAGCAGGACGTGTTCAATCTGTAGCTTTAAAACTTATTATTGATCGTGAAAACGAGATTAAGGCTTTTGTACCAGAAGAATACTGGACTATTAATAGTCTTTTCCAAAAGAAAAATAAAAAGTTTCAAGCAAGTTTCCATAGCCTAGATGGTGAGAAATTAAAGTTAAAAACCAAGGAAGATGTTCAAAAAGTATTATCTCATATTAAAGATGAGAATTTTGATGTTACTAAAGTAGATAAAAAAGAACGTCGTCGAAATGCTCCCTTACCTTATACTACCTCTTCATTACAACAAGATGCAGCTAATAAAATTAACTTTAGAACTCGTAAAACAATGATGGTTGCTCAACAACTCTATGAGGGAATAAATTTAGGTAGCAATGGAACTCAAGGTTTAATTACTTATATGCGTACGGATTCTACACGTATTAGTAATGTTGCCAAAGCTGACGCTGCCCAATTCATTAGTCAGAAATATGGTAGCAAGTATTCAAAACATGGTAACAAAGTAAAGAATTCAAGTGGAGCACAAGATGCCCATGAGGCTATTAGGCCTTCAAATGTTAATCACACACCTGAATTAATGGCAAGTTATCTTAACAAAGATCAGCTCAAGCTCTACACGCTTATCTGGAATCGTTTTGTGGCCAGTCAAATGACTCCCGCAGTTTTTGATACTGTAAAAGTCTATCTAGAACATAATAAAGTAACTTTTGTCGCAAATGGGAGTCAAATAAAGTTTGATGGTTATTTAACAGTCTATAATGATAATGACAAAGACAAGACTCTACCTGAAATGGAAGAAGGAGAAACTGTTAAGAGAGTTTCAAGCTCTCCCGAACAACATTTTACTCAGCCACCAGCTCGCTTTTCTGAAGCAACCTTAATTAAAACCCTAGAAGAAAATGGTGTTGGAAGACCTTCAACCTACGCCCCAACTCTAGAAGTTATTCAAAAACGTTATTATGTTAAATTATCTGCTAAACGCTTTGAGCCAACTGAACTTGGAGAAATTGTCAATAAATTAATTGTGGAATTTTTCCCTAATATCGTTGATGTCACCTTTACAGCTGATATGGAGTCTCAGCTAGACCAGGTAGAAATTGGGAAACTTGAATGGCAAACCATTATTGATCACTTTTATAAGCCCTTTGTCAAAGAGTTAGACAAGGCAGAAGTTGAAATAGAAAAAATCCAAATCAAGGATGAACCTGCTGGCTTTGATTGTGAACTTTGTGGGAGCCCCATGGTAATCAAACTTGGTCGTTTTGGGAAATTCTATGCTTGTAGTAATTTTCCTGAGTGTCATAATACCAAGGCTATCACTAAAGAAATCGGTGTAACTTGTCCAAAATGTAAAAGGGGGCAAGTCATTGAACGTAAAACCAAGCGAAACCGAGTATTCTATGGGTGTGATCGTTACCCTGAATGTGACTTTACTTCCTGGGATATTCCCATCGCAAGAAATTGTCCTAAGTCAGGTGATTATCTCGTTGAGAAAAAAGTTCGTGGTAAAGGCAAGCAAGTTGTTTGTAGCAATGAGAATTGTGATTATAAGGAAGAAGCTATTAAATAATTCTTATTAAGAAAAACACCATTAGGTTAATTTTGAAGTTTAAACCATACTTAGATTAATTGTCTAAGAAAGATTCCTTCAAAGTAGAAACCTAGGGTGTTTTTTATAATGTATTAGTTGGTTTTGATAATGCTTAAAAATTCTTCGACTATCGAGCTAAATGAATAACCATCACGATAAGCAAGTCCTATTGGATAGAAGCCATTTTTATCATTAAAGGGTATCCAGACTAAGTCTTTTACCTGGCTCAACTTTTCAAAATCACTGGGTAAGATAGTAACTGCGTCTAAGCTTTTCAGACTATGAAGCAATACTTCCCAGTCGTTATGCTTAAAAACTATTTTTGGTTCAAAACCAAGGCTACGACTGCGACGTGGCAACATTTCCCCTAGCATATAAGATTCATCTAAGGAAGCAATATGAGTGTCTTTTAATTGCTTAAGTTTTATGCTATTGTAGCTCGCTAAAAAATGATTTTTGGGCATCACAATACTCACTTTATAGCCTTTAGTTGAGGTTTGTAAGGGTTCAATCGTAATATCCTTTCTAATACTAGGAAAAGACAATAAGCCTATATCAATTTCTCCCTTAGCTAAATAATCCTGTAACTTTCTTGATCCATCCTGAATCAAAGAAACCTCTACCTTAGAATGTGTAGCCATAAAGGTTGAAATCTCTTTCATAAATTGAATAGCAAAAAGCGAAGTTAAGCCAACTCGGATAACTTCTTTTTTGGGTTGATTTAATTGTTGAATCTCTCTAAGAATACTATCAAAATCCTTTATTAAATGTTTACCACGTTGATAAAGAATGTCACCTGCCTCCGTTAATTGAAGTTGACGACCGTTTTGCATAAAAAGACTGGTGTTTAATTCAGCTTCTAATTTTTTGATTGATTGTGATAAGGTTGGTTGTGTAACAAAAAGACTCTTAGCAGCATGAGAATAATTTTTAGTTTCAGCAATAGCTATAAAATAATTTAATTGTCTAATATCCATAAGATTTCCTTTTCTTTCTTAGTATAGCATATTCAAAAGGATATTAAGAATTTTCTCAGCTTAAAAAGTAGCAATAAGTATTAAATATATTTATACTACTATAATATTTATCAATTTTAGCTTTACCATTATCTATGATATAGTTTAAATAGTTAGTGAATTCACAAACAATATTTGAGGAGATTGATTATGTCAAAAGTTAGTCAAAAACAAAGCGCTAAACCATTTACAATGAATATTTTAAATGGTTTAGCTCTAGGTACAGTAGTTGTTTTAATTCCTGGAGCAATATTAGGGGAATTAATGAAGGCCTTGCTTCCCTTATGGAGTGGTTTTGGTCCCTTAATTTCAGCAACAGCAGTAGCTACTAGTATGATGGGCTTAGTTATTGGTATGTTGATTGGTGGTAATTTTAAGTTTAATCCCATACAATCAGCTTCTTTAGGATTAGCAGTTGTCTTTGCTGGTGGTGCAGCTAATATAGCTAATGGTGTGATTACTATGAAGGGGACTGGTGATATTATTAATATGGGGATTACAGCTGCTCTAGGGGTGCTTTTAATCCAGTTTTTATCAGACAAAACAAAATCCTTCACTTTAATCATTATTCCTACACTTACTCTATTATTAGTAGGTGGAATTGGGCATTTTATGCTTCCTTATGTTAAAATGATTACGACAATAATTGGTCAGGGAATTGCAAGCTTGCTGGGGCTACAACCTATTTTAATGTCTATTTTAATTGCTATGATTTTCTGCTTCTTAATTGTTTCACCGATTACAACGGTTGGTATCGCTCTAGCAATTAGTCTGTCAGGTATTGGGTCTGGAGCTGCTAATTTAGGTATTTGCGCTGCAAGTTTCGGGCTTTGTATAGCAGGTTGGTCAGTTAATTCAAAAGGCACAGCACTGGCACATGTTTTAGGATCACCAAAGATTTCAATGGCTAATGTTCTTTCCAAACCTAAAATAATCTTACCTATGTTGTCTTCTTCTGTAGTTCTTGGAATTCTAGCCGCTTTATTTAATATTCAGGGAACCCCAGCCAGTGCTGGATTTGGGATTAGCGGACTTATCGGTCCTATTAATGCCTTAAATCTCGCTGCGGGGGGCTGGTCTTTAACAAATGTTTTAATGGTGTTAGTTATTTTTATAGGTGCTCCAATTATCTTAAGTTTATTCTTTAATTATGTCTTTATTAAAATGCTAAAGGTAATTGATCCTGAAGATTACAAACTAGATCTGTAAGAAAGAAGGTAGTATAAATGAAATTAAAATTATATAATGTCAGAGGAGAAGAAGTGGTTCTAGCTAAAGTTTGGGCAAAAAAGCATGATATTGAAATCTCCTTAAATGAAGGACCTCTTACAGTTGATTCTGTTAAAGAGGCACAAGGTTTTGATGGACTTGTTAATGCTCAATTAGGACCTTTAGATGACGCTATATATCCCATGTTAAAAGAGATGGGCATTAAACAAATTGCCCAACGTAGTGCAGGTGTCGATATGTATAATCTAGATCTGGCTAAAGAAAATGGTATTATCATCACTAATGTTCCCAGTTACTCACCCGAGTCTATTGCTGAGTTTACGGTTACTATTGCTTTAAATTTAATACGTCATGTCGAACTTATTAGATCACAGGTGAAAAAACATGATTTTTCCTGGAGTCTTCCTCTTAGGGGGCGTGTCTTGGGTGATATGAAAGTTGCTGTAATAGGGACTGGTAGAATCGGATTAGCAGCAGCCAAAATATTTAAGGGCTTTGGGTGTCAAGTTATGGCTTATGATATTTATCAAAATCCTAAAGCTAAGGAAATACTTGATTATAAAAACTCTGTCGAAGAGGCCATTATGGATGCTGATTTGGTCACACTGCACATGCCAGCAACAGAAGATAATCATCATCTCTTTGATATGGATATGTTCAAAAAATTTAAGAAGGATGCTATTTTATTGAATATGGCACGTGGGTCCCTTCTTAAGACAAAAGACCTATTAGTTGCTTTAGATGAAGGATTATTAGCAGGAGCTGGTATTGACACCTACGAGTTTGAATCTTACTATGTGCCTAAGAACTTTGAAAATCAAGAGATTAAAGATAAGGATTTTCTTGCCCTAATTAACCATCCTAAAGTTATCTATACTCCACATACTGCTTATTATACAGATGAAGCTGTTAAAAATTTGGTTGAAAGCGCCTTAAATGCCACCCTTGACATTATTGAAACTGGAACAACAGCAACTAGAGTTAACTAATTAATAAAGTCTTTTAAAATAGTTTCTATTTTAAAAGACTTTTATATAATTTTCCATTATAAAGGACTTATTGTTATCTTTCCATTATAATAGACTTTTTTATTTATTTGGATTATAATGATAGTTATAAAGGAGAGTCTATGATTTATATAGCTATTATTGGAGATTTTATTGATTCAAAAGGCTTAAGTGAACGCTATCATGTTCAAGAAAGATTTAAAACGTGTCTTGATCACATTAATGAAAAATTTAAAAACTTCATCATCTCAAAATTTTCAATTACCTTAGGAGATGAATTTCAAGGGCTGCTTAAGCAAGATGCTCCCATATTCCAAATAATTGATTATCTTAACTACTTAATGCATCCATACCAGATACGTTATGGGCTTGGTTTGGGAAAAATATTAACAGATATTAATCCTGAGATTAGTATTGGTGCAGATGGACCTGCTTATTGGTTAGCTAGAGAAGCTATCACTTATATCCACCAAAAAAATGACTATGGACAGACACATCTTGCAATACGGACAGAAAATCCTTCCTCTAACCCCTTGCTTAATAGCCTCTTAGCAGCAGGTGAAGCTATAAAAAGTAATTGGAGGACAAGCCAAGTAGAGGTCTTTTATGCTTTGTTAGAATTAGATAATTACAATGAACAATTTAATCAACAAATACTAGGAGATAAGCTACATTTAAGTGCTAGTGCCCTTTCAAAAAGATTAAAAAGTAGTAGTTTAAAAGTCTATCTAAGAAGTCGAAATAGTGCTAAGCAATTATTAGAAACTTTAAATAGTGAAGGAGAATAATATGTTAATTGGCCTATCATCATTTTTAAGAGGAAATCCAATCTTATGCCTTCTTTTAATCTGTCACTTTCTTTCTGATTTTCATTTACAAAGTCAAAAAATAGCAGATTTAAAAAACAGTAACTTAAGCTACCTATTAAAGCATCTCTTACTTGTTGCCCTGCCCCTAGCAGTCCTTTGCCTACTTAATTTTAGAAATAGTGATATTTATATCATTATTCTAGGCAGTCATGCTCTGATTGATTATTTAAAACCAAGAATTACTAAGCTTTTAAAAGTAAAAGTTTCCTTTATTTTTTTATTAGATCAATTCCTTCATATTCTTATTATTCTTATTGCTAGCCAATTTCTTAGACATTCTAATCAGTTGAACTGGCTTAATCCTGCTTACCTAAATGGCCTACTTTTTTTATTACTAATTACAAAACCCACTAACATTGCCTTTAAAATCTTTTTTGAAAAATACCAACCTCAAAATCAAGAAAAAATAGATACCATAGGTGGTGCTGGTGCTATGATTGGTATTTTAGAAAGAATCGTTATTGGTATCTGTATGATCATGGGGCAATTTGCTTCAATTGGTTTAGTCTTTACTGCTAAATCAATTGCTCGCTATAATAAAATTTCAGAAAGTCCTACCTTTGCTGAATACTATCTTATTGGGTCCTTATTTAGCATTTTAAGTGTTTTTATTGCTTCTTGGATATGTTTTTATTGAGATTTTTACATAATTATATTTACGCAAAAAAACGCCTGGACTTTTTCTTTCAGGTATTTTTTGTTATAATGTAGCAAGTAAAATTTTAGAAAGATTTGTGGGAAAACTCTTTTCCCAAAGAGGTATTAGTCAATTGTCTCAATCTTATATTAATGTTATCGGTGCAGGTTTAGCAGGATCTGAAGCAGCTTATCAAATTGCTAAACGTGGTATTCCAGTTAAACTTTACGAAATGCGTGGGGTTAAAGCAACTCCTCAGCATAAAACAGAAGATTTCGCTGAACTTGTCTGCTCAAATTCTTTTCGAGGAGATAGCCTGACAAATGCAGTAGGCTTATTAAAAGAAGAAATGCGGCGTCTTGATTCTATCATCATGCGAGTAGGAGAAGCTCACCGAGTACCTGCAGGTGGCGCAATGGCAGTTGACCGTGTCGGTTACTCTAAGGCAGTAACAGCAGAACTTGAAAATAACCCTCTGATAGAAGTAATCAGAGGCGAAATTACAGATATCCCTAATGATGCCATTACAGTCATTGCAACAGGGCCTCTGACTTCGGATGCTTTAGCAGAAAAAATTCATGCCTTAAATAGAGGAGATGGTTTTTATTTCTATGATGCAGCTGCACCAATTATTGATAAAGCTAGCCTTAATATGGAAAAAATTTACCTAAAATCACGCTATGATAAAGGAGAGGCTGCTTATCTTAACTGTCCAATGACTAAAGAAGAATTTATAGCCTTTCATGATGCCTTAAGTACAGCAGAAGAAGCTCCTCTTAATTCTTTTGAAAAAGAAAAGTATTTTGAAGGCTGTATGCCAATTGAAGTAATGGCAAAGCGTGGTATAAAAACCATGCTCTATGGCCCAATGAAACCAGTTGGTTTAGAATATCCTGATGACTATAAAGGACCACGTGATGGTGATTACAAAACACCTTATGCAGTAGTTCAATTACGTCAAGACAATGCTGCAGGTAGTTTATACAATATGGTCGGCTTCCAAACCCATCTTAAATGGGGAGAGCAAAAACGTGTCTTTCGAATGATTCCCGGACTTGAAAATGCAGAATTTGTCCGTTATGGGGTCATGCATCGTAATTCATACATGGATTCACCTAATCTTTTAAAAGAGACTTTCCAATCACGCGCCAATGAAAATCTTTTCTTTGCAGGCCAAATGACTGGGGTTGAAGGTTATGTTGAATCTGCTGCATCTGGCTTAGTAGCTGGAATTAATGCTGTTAAGAAATTCAAGGGAGAAGCAGAAGTTGTCTTTCCTGAAACAACAGCTATTGGAAGCTTACCGCATTATGTCACACATACTGAAAGTAAACACTTTCAGCCTATGAATGTTAATTTTGGCATTATCAAAGAGCTAGAAGGACCACGAATTCGTGATAAAAAAGAACGCTACCAAGCTATAGCAAGTCGCTCATTACAAGATTTAGAAAAGTATTTAAAGGATTAGACACTAAAAACTGAGAGGAGAGTTAGTAGGCCTACTCAGTTTTCTTATGCTCTTTAAAAGAATAGGAACACTGTCAAAAGAAAAAGACCCCTAACTAAGAGAGAACTATTCAATCATTATTTTTTACCAAAGGGAATCTTAATATGTTTTACTGTGTCTAGTGTATCTGAAATCTTTTGATTACGTTCAACAATTTTTAAATTATCCTCTTCCAAAAGAGATTGACTCTTTTCCAAAACATCTAAGTTAACATAATATAATTTAATCAAAGACCCAATCTTATGTTTTCCAGCTCTTGGTGACATCGATACAACCTCATTTAAACCTGCCTCAAGCCACTTTTTATTTGGTTTAGCTGGAATTGTGGCTACAACAAAGCCTTGTTTCTCTAAATGAGCTTCTGCATCATCCACAGGTAAATTAATCACGTCATCAATAGTCTTTAAGCCTTCTAATCTTTTCTGACGTTGATCCATATATTTTTCAATAATAGGTCGTGTGTTTTCCATCCCTTTACCGATAAGTTCAGTCGTATCTGGTATAATAGTAAATAACTTTCCTAAAGTTCCAAAGGATCTTCTTAATTTTATCTTTTTGGCCATTCTTCTTCCTCATATCTACAATTTCTAACCTTATTATATCAAAAGCAGAGCAAATCCTTAGAGATAAAACTTACAAATTTGTAAGTTAACTAAAAAGGATTGTAAGCTAAATAACAGGATAATTCTTTATACTAAAAGAGTAGTTATCATTACAAAAAGGAGATTTATATATGTTACTAGAAATTCAACACCTACAAAAAAACTTTCGGACTCGCTTTTCCAAAGAAGAAACAAAAGCTCTACAAGATGTTGATTTTAAGGTAGATAAGGGAGAATTTATTGCTATTATGGGAGAGTCTGGTTCAGGTAAAACAACTCTATTAAATATATTAGCAACCTTAGAAAAACCTACCAGTGGTTCTGTTTATTTGAATGGACAAGATATTACTAAAATCAAAGAAAGTAAGTTAGCTAATTTTAGATTAAAAAATCTAGGCTTTGTTTTCCAAGAATTCAACCTCTTAGATACCCTCTCTATTCGAGATAATATCTTTTTACCCTTAGTTTTAGACCGGAAATCCTATAAAGAAATGGCTAGTAGACTAGAAAAATTGGCTTCTAAACTTAGAATAGAAAGCCTATTAGATAAAAGACCATTTGAAATATCCGGTGGTCAAAAGCAAAGAGTAGCTATTGCTAGAAGTCTGATAACTAATCCTTATTTATTACTAGCTGATGAACCTACAGCAGCTCTAGATTATCGTAACTCAGAAGACCTCCTCAATTTATTTGAAGATATTAATTTAGATGGTCAAACAATTCTAATGGTTACCCATTCAGCAAATGCTGCCAGTCATGCTAAAAGAGTTCTTTTCATAAAAGATGGTAAGATATTTCATCAAATTTACCGAGGTAATAAAAGTAATAGTGATTTTAGTAAGGATATATCATTAACTATGACTGGCCTTTTAGGAGGTGAATGATATGTTTTATATAAAACTAGCATTTAATAATCTCAGAAAATCAAAAGAAGTAGTAGCTCCATTTTTATTAGCAAGCAATGTTTTATTTCTGCTCAATTGTATTGTTGTTATTCTTATTTTCAGTCCTATCTCTAAAACCATGTCTAGTGGAAATATTCTTCTAGGACTTGCCATAGTTGTCTTAACGCTCTTTTCAGTAATTATGGAAGCTTACAGCTATAATTTTTTACTTAAACAAAGAAGTAAGGAATTTGGTTTATATAATATTTTAGGTATGAATAAGAAACAAGTTGGACTAGTGTCTACAATCGAGCTAAGCTTCTTATTTATTGTAACAATTCTTTTAGGTAGTCTATTTTCAATCATCTTTTCACACTTTTTTTATCTAGTTTTTGCTAACTTAACTCATTATAATGATTTGAAGCTTACCTTCAATCCCCTAGCGTTTTTAATTAATGCCCTAATATTTGCCCTTATTTTTGTCTTACTTGGTATTTTGGGGATTTACAAGATTAGAAAAACATCGCCACTATTGTTATTTCAAGATCAAGAACAAGGAGAAAAAGAACCTCGTGGAAATATCTTGCTTGCTCTTTTAGCCCTAATGTCATTAGGAATGGGATATTATCTCTCTATCTCGTCAACTAAAATAGCTGCAATGGCTATCATTTCTCGTTTCTTTATTGCGGTTATCCTAGTAATTATCGGAACTTATCTCTTTTACATTTCCTTTATGAGCTGGTACCTTAAGAAAAAACGTCAAAATAAAACCTATTTTTATAAACCTGAGCACTTTATTTCAACTTCTCAAATGATTTTTAGAATGAAACAAAATGCAGTAGGACTAGCAAATATTACCTTACTAGCTGTGATGGCCTTTGTATCAATTGCAACGACAACCGCACTCTATACCAATACAAATGAAACTACGGAAAAATTATTTCCTAAAAATACTTCTTTTGAATTTGTTAATGACAATGTAAACCAAGCTAAAAAAGAATTTTCACAATACGTCCTCCAACCTTTACATAAAGATAAATCTGAATTTATTGATTCTACTTCCACAATGACCGGTTTGCCCCTAAGCAATAAAACAAGTATTGAAATTAGTAAAGAGGACATAGAAAATCCTAAACTCTCAGCCCTTTCCTATACTTATTTGATTACCGAAGGAGAATATCTTAGTCTGGGTAATCCTAAATTAGATTTACAGACAGATCAGATAGCACTCTATCAACAAAAAACACACAAAAAAAGCCAAAGTCTTAAGTTAATTAATAAAACTTATTCTATTCGTAAACAATTAAAAACGATTAATTTTCCTCAAATTACCAATACCTTCTCCCCTTCAATGATTATTTTTAAAGACGAAAATGCTGTAAAAGAGTTTTTAGAAATTATTAATAAACACTCTAAATTCCCAACAAAACTTAGCTACTCTGTTTATGGAAACCTCACTAAAAATGAATTAAATCAAATTCTAGATAAGAGTGGAAACCTTAGTAAGGATGGTCACTTTATAGCTCAAGTTCAAGAAAAAGATAGGTTCCAAAAAGAAATTTATGGCTTATATGGTGGCTTTATGTTTACTGGTTTTCTTCTTGGACTAAGCTTCATCTTAGGAGCAGCTCTAATCATCTATTACAAACAATATTCAGAAGGAAAACAAGATAAAAAATCTTATCGTATCCTTCAAGAAGTGGGAATGGATCAAAAGCAAGTCAAAAAAACAATCAATTCTCAAATTATATTAGTATTTTTTATGCCTATTACAATGGCTGTTCTCCATTTTAGTGTTGCCATGGTCATGTTAAAGCAAATGTTACTAATGTTTGGTGTTACTAATACAAACTTGATTTATCTGATAAGTGCGATTACTATCTTAGTTATCATCTTAATTTATTTTGTTATTTATAAGTTAACCAGTAAAACCTACTATAATATTATTGAAAGATGAAAGAAGTAGCGATTTTTCGCTGCTTTTTTGTTAGAATAAAGCTATGGATAACAAAAAGAAAATTTTTATTGTAGAAGACGATAAAACAATTTTAGGATTACTAACGAATCATCTTTCAAAAACCTATCATGTTACTAGTGTTCGTAATTATCGTGATATAAAAGAAGAAGTTAAAGAAATAGAGCCTGATCTTATCTTAATGGATATTACGCTGCCATTTTTCAATGGTTTTTACTGGACAACAGAAATTAGAAAAACAATGACCATCCCTATCCTTTTTATTTCAAGCTCAGATGATGAAATGGATACCATAATGGCCCTTAATATGGGAGGAGATGACTTTATCACTAAACCCTTCTCCTTAACAGTACTTGATGCAAAGATTGCTGCTTTTTTAAGACGATCTCAGCAATTTTCTAATAACAGCCTTTCCTTTGAAGGCTTTAAGTTGCAATTTGATGGCAGTTTTACCAAGGGTTTAGAAAAAATTTCGTTATCACCAACAGAACACAAAATAATGTCTCTCTTGCTATCTCATCAGCAAGAAGTCGTTACAAAAGAGGAAATCCTCATTAAGCTCTGGGAAGATGACCACTATATTGATCAAAACACTCTAAATGTCAACATGACACGTTTACGAAAAAAATTAGCTGGCATTGACTTTAATAATATTCATACAGTGAGAGGAGTGGGCTATATTATAAAATGATCCTAAAATTTTTAAAAGAATATAAAGTGTGGTATCTCCAATTTTTCTTACTCTTTGCACTCTTTATTATTATGTTTAGTCTTTATCGGCTCCCCCTTACTTACTTTTTCAATACTGGTCTTATTTGTTTAACCCTGCTAATTCTTTTTAGCTTATGGCAATATAAGAGGTTTAAAGAGAAAATAACTATTTTACAAGAATTTATTTATGTAAATGAGCTTTCCTCATTACATTCGCCAAGTGAAGAAGCTTATAGAGATACCATTATCAAATTAATTAATTCCTATTCAGAAAGTCACTTAAAAGAAAGTAAAAGACAACAAGACTTTGATGCCTTAATCAAATTATGGGTACACCAAATGAAGCTCCCCCTTTCAGCCCTTTCTTTGATGGGGCAGACTAAGGAGATTGATTTTAATGAATATAAAATTCAAATTTTCAGAATGGAAAACTACCTTAGTCAATTATTGAATTATTTGAAATTTAGTCAAGATAAGGATGACTTTAGATTTGAAATAATTGAGCTTAATGACCTAATAAAACAGATCATTAGACAAATGTCCTTCATTTGTATTTCCAAAGATATAAGGATTAATTTGCTAGGCCAGTGGCAGTTAACTAGTGATAAAAAATGGCTAACCTTTGCCTTATCACAAATTATTGAAAATGCTATTAAGTATTCTAGGAGAGGTGGCCAGATAAATATTATTCTTAAAAATAAAAGTATTACCATATCAGATAATGGTATCGGAATACTAGAAGAGGATTTACCTAGACTTTTTGATGAAGGCTTTACCGGCTATAATGGTCATGAACACCAGAAAGCCTCTGGTTTAGGCCTTTATATGACTAAGAATGTTCTAGAAAAACTTAATTTATCAATTAAAATCACAAGTCAGATTGACCTTGGAACAAGTGTGAGCATTACACCAATTGATAGATAAAATAATCTGTAAAGAAAATACAAATACAGCCTATAATTACAGGCTGTATTTTTTAGTCACTTATGATTTACATAATTAAATTATAGTAAATCATAATTTATCTAGAGCATTTTTTTGCTCATCATTAACGATATGAGTATAAAGATCTGTAACTTGTGTGGAAGCATGACCTAATTGATGACTGACTAAAACCTGTGACTTGGTCGCATCATATAGTCTAGTAGCAAGGGTATGCCTTAATTTATGAGGAGTTACCCGAATTTTAAAGTCTTGAGAGTATTTAGCAACCATTTTTTCGATGCTAGAAGCATCAATTCGATTAGGAACTCCTCTATATTCTGTAAGAAAGAAGGCTGTATCTTGTTTTTCTGCCTTATAACGATTTTTACGGATGGCTAAGTAGGCTTCAAGATAGGGTTTTGCAAAACCTGCCACGTTAACAGAGTCACGTTTGCCACCTTTACGAGTGACTTCAATGACCATCATTTTGAGGTTAATATCTTTTAAATCCATGTTTACTGCTTCAGATAAACGTACACCAGAGGCGAGAAGTAGTGCAATGATAGCTAGATCACGCTCTTTGTTTTTATGAAAAGAAGATTTAGCACGATTTGATAGTTTAGCTTCATATTCATTATCAATATATTCCAGGAACTCCATAGTTTCATCACCTAAGAATAATTTTTGCTTAATATTTTCGGCTCGAGCAGCTAGAGTTTCTTTTTTTTTCTTAGTAGAAACTTTTTTCATAACATTTCTGTAAAAATACGGCTCACCAAGTTCATTTTCAACTTCCTCGGTAAGGTATTTATATAGGCTAGATAGGGCTGACAAGGTTCGATTAATAGTCGTTTGTGAAACACCTTCTTTGGTGGAATAAGTATTAAGAGATGGTCTTTCCCGTAAATAAAGAACAAAAGCTTCCATGTCTTTTTTAGTTAAGTTCTCTAAGCTAGCTAAATCAATATCAGCAATCTTTGAAGCTTTTGAAATGCCAGAATCTATCAACCAGTCAAAAAAACGTGTATATTCCTTTAGATATTCATACAAAGTTGTAAAACTATAAGGAACTGATAATTTTGATTGGTAATACTCTAAAACATACCAGGGCATAATATTTTTATAGTTTTCAATTTTTTCTAACAGTAAGTCACGTCTCATTTTTAGTATTCCTCAAAATCTATTGTTTAGCTATTTTAAAAGTTTTTATCTTAAATAGAAGTATATCACATCCTTATATATATTTCAAGAAAATTACAGTTTTTCGGAAAGATATAAGGTGATATATAAGATATCTAAAAAACCTTATAAAATATCCTAGGAGGTAATCTTAAGGAATATTTTCTTTTTGGTGGAGCAACCCTTATTAATTATGAAATGATTAAGTATGCAAAAAATCACAATATTTCTTATTTTAATTTTGGAGGAACTTTAGAAATTAGTCAAAGTAAAGTAGGGTTAGGAAATTTTAACTATAAAAAACAATTTGGTGGTGAGTTGGTAAATTATTTAGGAAGTTTTACTAAGCCCTTAAATATAAAATATAATAGGAAGGTTAGCTTATTTTTTTTAAAATAAAAATCACTAAAACTATGTCTAATAGCATAACCCATAACCCTAGTGATTTACTAACTTCATATATTTGTCTAAGCCTGTTTTTTAACATAAATATATATTTCTATAAAAGAATCCACAATAAAAACAGATAAGGCAATGGCTCCTGAAATTAACATTGATTCTATAAAATTTTGACCAGCTAATTGAGCATTACCTTGAATATAAAAGTAGGCTATTTTATAAACTCCTGCTCCTGGAACTAACGGAAAGTAGCTTGGAATATAAAACACTGTTACTGGTGACTTTAAAAGTCTTGCAGCAATCTGAGATAATAAGGCAATAACTAGCCCCCCGCAGAGTG
The DNA here is from genome assembly GCF_000380005.1 of Streptococcus didelphis DSM 15616. Classification (GTDB taxonomy): domain Bacteria; phylum Bacillota; class Bacilli; order Lactobacillales; family Streptococcaceae; genus Streptococcus; species Streptococcus didelphis. The sequence goes on along the minus strand of NZ_KB904188.1, from coordinate 482,719 downwards.
TTGCTACTGCTATATCAGTATAGGGTAAACTTAAAAGATATACTGTATATCCCAAAGCACCTATAAAACCTGTTTTGAAAACTAAGGGACGAGGGATTTCTAAAATAATTCCTGAGGTGACGGTTGCCACATAAGCACCTAAAATTTGTAAAATCATACCCATTCAATAATTCCTTTCGCAACAAACAATCCTAAAGCCACCCCTACACCTAGACTAACAGCAATAATCAAAGCTTCTACTATCTTAGTTAGCCCTGCACCATAATCTCCTTTAAATGAATCTCTAAACCCATTTGTAAAAGCAGTACCAGGAAAAAGTGGCATCAATACTGAAATAACAACAATATCAAAAGAAGGGTTAGCTTTACCAAGGAAATGGATAATGATAGGTATCACCAAAGCCACAATAAAAGTAGCAACTGTACCAAAAATAAAATCATTTAATTGAAATAGAGCCTTTAGACGGTAAGAAAGCAAAAGTAAAACTGCGGCTACTAAAGATAAAATAATTTCATTAATATCTCCACCTAGTAAAATAGCAAAAGACAAGACTAATAATAAGGTTGATAAAGCGATTACTCTTTTAGAATAATTACACTTATCTATATTTAATAATTGCTGATGAGCTTCTTCAAGGCTAATTAGGCCATTCGTTAGATCACGAGAAATTTGGTTAACGATATGAATTTTCCTAAGATTAGTGGTCCTTTGTGAAATACGTTTTATTAGGGTAATTGGCTCATCAAGTTCTGGACCATCTAGTGTAATAAAAAGTCCAGTTGTGTTAGCAAACACTTCAGTTATAGGTTGTTTACTCACTTGTAGTATTCTGGATACAGTGTTTTCTACGCGATAACTTTCTGCATTTGATTCTAGCATAGTTATTCCAGCTAAGGTTGCAACCTTTACAAGATACTTATTATAATGTTCAGCCATTCTTACCTCTACCTAACTATATCAAAATAGTAATATTTACTGCTTCTTTGTCTCTTTTTAAAGTTGGAAGAATTATTAGTGTCAAATACTTTAGATAGTATTCTTACAGTCATAATTCTAGTTGCTTATGAAGATGCTTAACGCACCCTCATAAGCCCTTTTTAATCTCATCTAAAAATATACACTACTAAACTAGTAATGTATATTTTTAGATGATTAAAATTTATTGAGAGAGGGAAGTATTTTTATAAGAGCTGTTTAGCTTCCTCTACGTTTACCTGCAAGACGCTTCTGATAAAAGGATACTTAGCTTTCATTTCATCATAGTAACTACCTTCTACAAGAAATTCACCTCGTCCTTGAATTCTAAATCCTGTTCCTTGGTATCCATTGTAGCCTTCTACTTCTCGCGCAGCCAGGGTTAAGATTAGTTGATCATTTAATGCTAAGTCTTCTTCAATGCTTCTCATACCAGCCGCAGGGATTAATATAGTGTCATTATCCTTTATAACAAGGTAAGAATTCCAGGTACAAGTTACATGTGGTTGATTCTTACTCCAACTAGTAATTGATACTGGGCCTTCGTGCTTCAATACTTCATAGAAAGTTTCTGTAAACATAGCTTATCCCTTTCAAATACATTCTGTAATGTACTACTATCATAATATTTTATATTTTAATTGTCAAAATTTACTTATTTTAGATAAAGCTTCTTGAACTATTTAAAGAAAACTGATATACTTATTGTAAAGTTATAACTTTACAAAGGAGATTTATATATGTTTTCTGGTAATCAATTAAAAACTGCCCGTCAAGCTAAAAAAATGAGTCAAGAAAAGTTAGGTCAACTTATAGGGGTTAATAAAATGACTATTTCTCACTGGGAAAATGGGAAAAACATTCCCAACCAGAAACATTTTCTGAGTTTGCTTAAGATTTTTGGAGCTAATGAAGACTATTTCAATACTTATAGCAGTATTTTAATCCCCTATAAAGAACTCAATGATATTAATAAAAAGAAAGTTATTATGTACTCAAAAGATTTACTCACTAAACAAAAAATTATTGCCAAACTCCCTCCCAAAAAACTTTATTCCTATAGGGTTTATGAAAGCCTTTCAGCTGGTACTGGTTATTCTTACTTTGGTGACGGAAATTATGACACTGTTTTTTATGATGAACAATTAGATTATGACTTTGCATCATGGGTTTTTGGGGATTCTATGGAACCTACTTATCTTAATGGAGAGGTTGTATTAATTAAACAAGAAGGCTTTGATTATGATGGAGCTATTTATGCTGTTGAATGGGATGGCCAAACCTATATTAAAAAGGTCTACAAAGAAAAGACTGGTTTACGATTGGTCTCTTTAAATAAAAAATACTCTGATAAGTTTGCACCTTTTGATGAAAATCCACGTATTATTGGGAAAATAATTGCTAATTTTATTCCCTTAGAAGCTTAGTTCTATTAGTTTATAAATGGAATCTAGGATAATAATATTTTTATTTTTTGAGTTTCGTTATATAAATTTCTTGGCTTTGATATTTTAACTATAAAAAAAAACGAACAAGGCAGAATTCTAAATATTAGAAAACCACTTTTGTTCGTTTTTTATAGTTGAAATCTGACTTTTGTCCAATCTCTTTAAAAATAAATATCTACTTATTTACGTTTTTTCTTAGCCTTTTTGATTTTGTTAGCTTGACGTTTCATAGCTTGCTTCATAGCAAATTGTCCTACTTTGCCCTTTAAGCCTCCACCAAACATTTGGCTCATATCCATATCTCCACCAAGTGCTGACATCTCAGGTAATCCTCCTTGGGCCATCATGCCTTCTAAGCTAGACATATCTGGCATTCCATTTCCCATATTAGGCATGTTTTTAGGGAGGTTATTGGGATTAATGCCCATTTGCTTCATGGCCTTGTTCATGTCTCCAGACATAACTCCTTGCATCATTGTCTTAGCCTGATTGAAGTCCTTAATAAATTTATTAACTTCTACAAAAGTGTTCCCAGAACCTGCAGCAATACGACGACGACGGCTTGGATTTAACAAGTCAGGATTTTCGCGTTCAGCTTTTGTCATTGAAGATACAATAGCACGTTTACGAGCAATCTGTTTTTCATCAATTTTTATATTAGCGAGGGCTGGATTACCTGCCATTCCTGGAATCATTTTTAATAGGTCTTCCATCGGGCCCATATTTTGAACCTGATCTAATTGATCAATAAAATCGTTAAAGTCAAATGTGTTTTCACGCATTTTTTCAGCTAACTCAAGTGATTTTTTTTCATCATATTCTTGACTAGCTTTTTCAATAAGGGTAAGTAAGTCCCCCATACCTAAAATACGGCTAGACATCCGATCTGGATGGAAAGTTTCAATATCTGTAATTTTTTCACCGGTACCTGTAAATTTAATAGGTTTACCTGTAATCTCACGTACAGAAAGTGCCGCTCCACCTCTGGTATCTCCATCAATTTTAGTAAGAACTACACCAGTGATATTTAATTGTTTATTAAATTCCGAAGCCACATTAGCAGCTTCTTGACCAATCATGCTATCAACGACTAATAAAATCTCATTAGGATTTGCCAGTTCTTTAACATCACGAAGCTCTGTCATTAACTTTTCGTCAATTTGCAAGCGACCTGCCGTATCAATCAATACGTAGTCATTTCGGTTGCTACGTGCCAATTCGAGACCTTGACTAACAATTTCAATAGCTGAATGGTCTACTCCCATATCAAAAACGGGAACATTAATTTGTTGACCTAATATTTTTAACTGATCAATTGCAGCAGGACGATAAATATCTGCTGCAATCATTAAAGGGCGAGCATTTTCTTCTTTAATTAATTTATTGGCTAATTTTCCAGCAAATGTTGTTTTACCTGCCCCTTGAAGACCTACCATCATAATGATAGTTGGAATTTTTGGTGATTTTTCAATCTGAGCAGTTTCTGATCCTAATATTTCTGTTAGTTCTTCATTAACAATTTTTAAAATTTGTTGTGTAGGATCTAAAGTATCAATAATTTCATGCCCTATAGCACGTTCACGGATACCTTTAATAAAAGCCTTGACTACAGGAAGTGCAACATCGGCTTCTAATAAGGCTAGACGTATTTCTTTAGTAACATCTTGAACTTCTTTTTCTGATAGTTTTTTCTTACCACGAATATTTTTAAAAACACCTTGTAAACGTTCTGTTAAATTCTCAAAAGCCATATGCTACTCCTTTTAATCTCTATTATCTATACTTGTTAATATGGAAATTTTTTCTTGTAAAAAGCTATCTTCAGGATATTTATTACTAATACTATCAAAAATTTGACCGCGTACTATGTAATCAGAATACATGTGTAACTTCATTTCATAGGTTTCCAAAATTTTTTCAGTTCGTTTAATATTATCATAGACAGCCTGCCTACTTACACCAAACTCTTCTGCAATTTCTGCTAAGCTGTAATCATCAGCATAATAAAGCTCAATATAATTCATTTGTTTGTCGGTTAGTAAAGCGGCATAAAACTCAAACAGAGCGTTCATTCGATTTGTTTTTTCAATTTCCATAATCTTCATTCTACCATATAATGACTTGGTTTAACAATAGCAAATCCTTGATATATAGTATCTCTCTTAATATAAGAAAAAAGAGTCTATCATTAAACTCTTCTTACTATTTATTTTCCAAGTAAAATTCGAATCGATCACCAACATACTGGCTTCTAACATATTCAAAGGGATTACCATCTGTAAAATAGGAAACTTGTGTTAAGGCCAAAATGGCATGCCCACGGTTAATGGATAGGTAATTAGCAACCTTTTCACTGGCTATCTTGGCATAGATAGTTTGTTGACTTTTACCAATTTCATAACCATTAGTAATTAAAGTTTTAAAAAAATGTTCAGTAATATCTTCTCGATTAACATTTTTAATATATCTTTCTGGAATAGAAGCTACTTCATAAACCAAGGGAATACCGTCTGCGTAGCGTATACGTTCCATTCGGATAACATAGTCATTTTTTTCAAGCTTTAGCTTTTTTAATTCTGTATCTGAAGCAGGCTGCCTTTGGTAAGTTAATAATTTTGATGAGGGAATTTTTCCTTGTGAGTTAACAATTTCTGTGAAGCTAGTTGTTCCTCGCATTTTATCTTGAACACGATGGCTAGCAACAAAGGTTCCACTTCCAATGCGTCGTTCCAAGATACCTTCTTCTACTAACATGGTTATGGCTTGACGTAAAGTCATTCGACTCACGCCAAACTGACTGGCTAGATCTCGTTCACTAGGTAATCTGTCTCCAATAGGCCAACGCCCTTTATCAATATCTCTTTTTATAGCATCATGAATTTTTATATAGGCTGGTAGCATTGTACAGAACTCCTCAATTAAGAATTGGCATTTATTTTATTCTATCATAATTAGAGGTAAAAAAGCAGGCCAATCTTAGAAAAACTAAACCTCTTTTCATAAAAGTAAGATTTTTTTGACTGAGATTTTTAAGCCTTGAAAAGCTAATGCTAATTTCCTAAAAATATGCTACAATGGTTTGAAAACTATTAGTTATGTAGCTAATGTAAATGAAAGGATTACAATGACTGAAATTGAAATTTTGAAAGACATTCAAAAGATTATTGTTCTTGATTATGGTAGTCAATACAATCAGTTAATTGCTAGACGCATCCGTGAGTTTGGTGTATTTTCTGAATTAAAAAGCCATAAGATTACTGCTGAGGAAATACGCGAGATTAATCCAATAGGGATTGTTTTATCTGGTGGACCTAATTCAGTGTATGCTAACAATGCTTTTGGAATTGACCCTGCTATCTTTGAACTGGGTATTCCAATTTTAGGTATCTGCTATGGCATGCAGCTAATCACTCACAAGTTGGGTGGAAAAGTTCTACCAGCAGGACAGGCAGGGAATCGTGAATATGGGCAATCAACCCTAATATTAAAAAAAGAATCTAAGCTTTTCCAAAATACTCCTGATAGCCAATTGGTTCTCATGAGTCACGGGGATGCAGTTACTGAAATTCCAGATGGCTTTGAGCTTGTTGGAGCTTCAAATGATTGTCCCTTTGCTGCTATTGAAAATAGTCAAAAGAATTTCTATGGTATCCAATTTCATCCAGAAGTAAGACATTCTGTTTATGGAAATGACATCCTTAAGAATTTTGCAGTTAGCATTTGTGGAGCACGTGGGGATTGGTCAATGGATAATTTCATTGACATGCAAATTGAAAATATCCGTAAACAAGTTGGTGACAAAAAAGTTCTTCTTGGCTTATCAGGTGGCGTAGACTCTTCTGTAGTAGGTGTTCTTCTGCAAAAGGCTATTGGTGATCAACTCACATGTATTTTTGTTGACCATGGTTTGTTACGCAAAAATGAAGGTGACCAAGTCATGGGTATGTTAGGTGGAAAGTTCGGCCTTAATATTATCCGAGTAGATGCTGCAAAACGTTTCCTTGATTTACTAGCTGATATTGATGATCCTGAGAAAAAACGTAAAATCATTGGGAATGAATTTGTTTACGTCTTTGACGACGAGGCAAGTAAACTTAAAGGAGTAGACTTTTTAGCACAAGGTACACTCTATACTGATATTATTGAATCCGGTACAGAAACAGCTCAAACCATCAAGTCACACCACAATGTGGGTGGCCTACCTGACGATATGCAATTTCAGTTAATTGAACCTTTAAATACCCTCTTTAAAGATGAGGTGCGTGAATTGGGAATAGCCCTTGGCATGCCAGAAGAAATCGTTTGGCGCCAGCCCTTCCCTGGACCAGGACTTGCAATTCGTGTCATGGGTGCCATTACTGAAGAAAAATTAGAAACCGTTCGTGAGTCAGACGCTATTCTTCGCGAAGAGATTGCCAAAGCAGAACTTGATCGCGATGTCTGGCAATATTTCACCGTTAATACTGGTGTACGTTCTGTTGGGGTTATGGGGGATGGTCGTACCTATGATTATACTATTGCAATTCGTGCCATTACTTCGATTGATGGAATGACAGCAGATTTTGCACAGCTTCCTTGGGACGTTCTTAAGAAAATTTCAGTCCGTATCGTCAATGAAGTAGACCATGTGAATCGTATTGTCTACGATATTACAAGTAAACCACCTGCAACTGTTGAGTGGGAATAAGTAAAAATCATTTATTTTAAGGAAACTATCTGGTTTCCTTTTACTTATTTCTTTTTTAGCTTAAAATGATATTTAAATTAGAATCAATTCCTTCATCTTAGCAAGTAAAATAGGACTTTTTTGTATATACTATAATATTGTCTATAATATTATTAATGGTTTTTTATAAGTATTTTCTAATACTATAATATGTTTTAAAGAATAAAGATAAATTGACACTAAGGGTTTTTTACGGTATGCTATTTAGTGTTATATTTTAAGGAGATTTACGACATATGGATACTAAAAACACAAAAACTTTCTTCGGTCATCCCCGAGGTTTGTCAACACTCTTTTTCACTGAGATGTGGGAGAGATTCTCATACTATGGAATGCGAGCTATTCTGCTTTATTATATGTATTATAGCGTCAGTCAAGGGGGTTTAGGGTTTGACAAGGTAACTGCTGCGTCAATCATGGCTATCTATGGTTCCCTTGTATATTTGTCAACAGTAATTGGCGGTTTCATTAGTGATAGAATCCTAGGAAGTAGAAAATCAGTCCTATATGGCGGAATCCTCATTATGATTGGTCATATTGCACTTGCTACTCCTTTTGGTAAAACAGCACTTTTTGTATCTATAGCTTTTATTATACTGGGAACAGGTTTTTTAAAACCCAATGTTTCAGATATGGTTGGCGGCCTCTATGATGAAAAAGATTTAAGACGTGATGCTGGATTTAGTATTTTTGTATTTGGGATTAACCTAGGCGCCTTTGTTGCCCCTTATTTAGTAGGTTACCTTGGCCAAGAAATTAATTTCCATTTAGGATTTTCATTAGCTGCAATCGGTATGTTCCTTGGTTTACTTCAATACGTTCATGATGGAAATAAATATCTTTCGGAAGAAAGTTTAAAGCCTACCGATCCCCTATCAGATGCTGAAAAAAAAGATTTGAAAAAGAAAGTAGCCTTAGGAACAGTTGCTACTATCATTTTATTAGTATTACTACAACTATTAGGGTTACTTACAATTAATAGTATTATCAACATTTTCACTATTATTGCTATCTTTATTCCTATTTATTATTTCTTCAAGATTTTAACCAGTAAGAAAATTACCCAAACTGAGCGTTCTCGTGTTTGGGCCTATATTCCTCTTTTTATTGCCTCAATTTTATTCTGGTCAATTGAAGAACAAGGTTCTGTAGTCTTAGCCCTATTTGCTGATGAACAGACACGTTTATATTTCAACTTATTTGGTAGCCATATTAATTTCCCATCAAGTTATTTCCAAAGTATTAATCCTCTTTTCATTATGCTTTATGTTCCATTTTTTGCATGGATTTGGGCTAAATTAGGAAATAAACAACCTTCATCTCCTAAAAAGTTTGCTTATGGTTTAATTGCTGCAGGTTTATCATTTATCTGGATGATGCTACCTGGCATATTATTTGGAGTGAATGCCAAAGTAAGCCCAATGTGGTTGATTATGAGTTGGGCAATCGTTATTGTTGGTGAAATGCTAATTTCTCCAATTGGTCTATCTGTTACTACTAAATTAGCACCAAAAGCCTTTCAAGCACAAATGATGTCCATCTGGTTCTTAAGTAATGCTTCAGCACAAGCTATTAATGCACAAATTGTTAAGTTTTATACATCTGGAAATGAAGTGCTCTATTATGGTATTGTTGGTAGCATTACTATTGCATTTGGTTTACTACTCTTCTTATATGTTCCCCGTATTGATAAACTCATGGTTGGAGTTAAATAAACTAGAAAAGCCCTTAGAAGTTAAAGTTCTAAGGGTTTTTTACTATACCTAATATCTTATTATTTTAGTTAAGCTAAGTATTCTTTATTTCTGATTAATATGACAGTTGCCATTATTATGAAAAGTCTATTTTTCTAATCAGATTGTATTTTTATTCTTTGTTGACAGTTGGAGTCTGATGGGTATAATTAGATTAGAGATACAAATGGAGGTTATTATGTTTGCTTTTGGTACAATTATAGATACTGCTGCTATTGTTCTAGCGGGTTTTATTGGCTCAATTTTTGGGCATTATTTAACGCCAAGGCATCAAGATAGTCTCCTTATGGCTTCTGGAATTAGTGTGCTATTTATTGGTATTTCCGGTGCTATGACTGGCATGTTAAAACTTTCTACAGATGGTTTTTCCAGTGGCCATAGTATGCTAGTTGTGGCTTGTCTTGCCTTAGGGGCTTTAATCGGGGAAATTCTAAATATCGAGCTTTGGTTTGAAAAATTTGGACACTGGTTAAAATCACTGACTGGGAATAAACAGGATTCTGACTTTGTAAATGGTTTTGTTTCTGCAACCCTAACAGTCTGCATTGGAGCTATGTCTATTATTGGTCCCATACAAGATGGTATTTCTGGAAACTATGCTATCCTTGCTACAAAAAGTGTACTTGATTTTATTATTGTAATGATTTTGACCTCATCCTTAGGAAAAGGCGTTGCATTTTCCGCTATTCCAGTCTTTGTACTTCAGGGGGCCATTACCATTTTAGCTAAATTACTCCAACCTTTTATGACAGTCACAGCCCTAGCTAACATTACTACAATTGGTTCAATTCTTATTTTTTGTATAGGTATCAATTTGGTCTGGGATAAAAAAATACGAGTGGCTAATATGCTCCCTGCTTTAGTGTTTGCAGCTGTTCTGGCTTATATTTAAAGGGATAAAAATCAATAAAAGATAAGCATATACTAATCATCCTGGTTGGAAAAACTTCTAGGAGAATCAGCATATGCCTATCTTTATTTTTTATTAAGGCCAAACCATTAAAAACAAGTAGCCTTTTTACTCATGTAATTCCAAAGGAAGACCATCTGGATCAAAAAAGAAGGTCATTTTTTTACCTGTGTAATCATCTGTTCTCATTGGCTCTACTGGAATATTCATACTTTTTAAGTCAGCTATATATTCTTCAATATTTTCAACATAAAAAGCAAGATGTCGCAAACCACATGCCTCACGGTCATATTCTGGTTTGCCAACTCGTTTAGGAGGTTGAACATATTGGGGATCTTTTTTAGAATTTCCAAAAATTTCTAATTCTATTGTACCACATTTTAAATCAAGCTTATAATCATGTCGTTCTGGTCTATGGTTTTCTCTGATAATATCAAATCCTAATTTATTAACATAGAAATCCTTGGAAAGGTCATAATCAGAGACAATAATAGCCACATGGTGGATTGCATTTAATTTCATTTTTTCTCCTTTAAATAAAAAATAGAAAAACAGGACTTAGCCTGTTTTTATTTATTCAAGAGCTACTTGGTTATAAGAATATTCAAAAGCTTTCAGGATTGATTTGGGAGCGGTCTTAAAATCTATTTCTTCTTTTAAAACACCTTTTACGATAATTCTCTCTGTAGCTTCTAAATCAGTACAAGTAACTAAGGTAATTTCCTTTTGGCCTGGTGTATCATTAATAACATCAACACGTTCAGGAAGGACACTTTCAACACTAGTAACATCATAACGGAAAATCTTTTCCTTGTCAGTTAAATAGATAGGCATACCTTTTTGAGCTTTTTCTAAAGGAGAAAATAGCATTTTAGAAGATCCAGCTAAGCCAAAAATATGATGACTTGCTAGAGCATAATTATTATCTCCACCCATTACCTGATTTTCTTTCATGGTACCAGCTCCATACATCAACTCAACATTACCCAAACCTTTAAATATAGGCAAGTTAATCCCGATATCCGGTATCGCTATGCCACCAATAACAGGAAGTTGCTGTGATGCCATTTGGGCATTAATAACGGAATCTGTACTAACTGACTGAACTGAAGCAAAATCGAAGGTGCCTTTAGCTTCCTTATTTTTTTCAATAGTTTCTTTACTAATTTTGGTAACTTGATATTTATTAGAATTCCAAGCAATTACAGTATTTCTAATAGGTTTATTAAAAAGTAAGCCTAAACCTATTAGAAATAAAATGACAACTAAAAGTGGTCTCAGTCTAGACAGAAAACTTTTTTTCTGTTTAACTCTTCTTCTTCTGGACAATTAATTATACCTCATTTATATTATTTTCATCTTCTGCACTAAGGCTTTCTTTGTTTTCTAAATTTTCTATAGCTTCAGGATCAACTAAAGCAAAGGTTACAAGCTTAGAGTTTTGATCTAAGCGCATTATTTTAACACCTAAAGTTGCTCTTCCTGTTTGAGAAACATTAGCAATATTTGTACGGATAATCACACCTTTATCAGTAATAATCATAATGTCTTCGTGACCAGATACTGTTACAAGTCCAGCCAACTGTCCATTTTTAGCAGTAATATTGGCAGTTTTAATCCCTTTACCACCACGTCCCTTAGTAGGGTACTCGCTTGCTGAAGTTCGTTTCCCATAGCCATTTTCCGTAATAACTAATACTTCTTGATCATCTTTTATTCTGGATGCTCCAATTACCATGTCATTGTCACGTAAGGTCACACCTTTGACACCTGTAGCAGAACGTCCCATATTACGAACGGTACTTTCCTTAAACCTTACAGAATATCCCGATTGGGTTCCAATAATAATATCTTCATTACCATCAGTTAGAAGAACATTAATTAACTCATCCCCATCTTTTAAATTAAGAGCACGTAAACCATTTTGTCTGATATGACTAAATTCAGCTGAACCCGTACGTTTAACTAGGCCTTTTCGTGTGGTAAAGAAGAAATATTTATCGGTAATATCTTCTTTTCTTGCCTTAATTGTAGTCTGAATAGTCTCACCTTCATCGAGTTTTAAAAGATTGACAATTGGTAATCCTTTTGCAGATCTACCATACTCAGGAATTTCATAAGCTTTTAAGCGATAAACTCTTCCCTTGTTTGTAAAGAACAATAAGGTATCATGAGTACTTGTTGAGACGAGTTCTTTAACAAAATCATCATCATTGACTCCTGTTCCTTGGACACCTCTACCACCACGTTTTTGAGCTCTAAATTCGTCCTGAGCCAAACGTTTGATGTAACCATTATTTGATAGGGTAATGAGAACATCTTCTACTTCAATTAAATCTTCATCTTCAAGGGAAAGGACTTCCCCCACCATTAATTCTGTCCGACGAGGATCTGCATATTTACGTTTAATCTCATCCATCTCTTCAATAATAATGGCTTGAACACGCTCAGGCTTAGCTAATATATCAGTTAAATCAGCAATAAGGGCAAGTAAATCATCATACTCTGACTGTATCTTATCCCTTTCCAAACCGGTCAAGCGACGTAAACGCATATCTAAAATAGCCTGACTTTGACGATCTGATAAATCAAACCTACTTGTTAATTCTGCCTGCGCAATTACATCGGTTTGACTGTTTCGAATAATTGAAATAACTTCATCCAGATGATCTAATGCAATCAACAAGCCTTGTAAAATGTGGGCTCTTGCTTCTGCCTTGTCTTTGTCAAACTGTGTACGACGAGTGATTACCTCTTTTTGATGACTAATGTAATTATCAATAATCTGTCTCAAGTTTAAAACTTTAGGGACACCATTTTCAATAGCCAACATATTAAAGCTGAAATTAGTCTGGAGACTTGTTAGCTTAAAGAGATTATTTAAGATGACATTCGCAGATGCATCTCGTTTCACTTCAATAACAAATCGAACCCCTTCACGGTTAGACTCGTCACGAACTGCTGTAATACCTTCAATACGTTTTTCTTGAGCTAATTTTACAATATGTTCATGGACCTTGGTTTTATTAACACCATATGGGAATTCTGTAACAACAATGCGTTCACGTCCTGTTTTAGAGGTTTCAATTTCAGTACGAGAGCGTAGTACAATTGATCCACGACCAGTTTCATAAGCTCTGTGGATACCAGATCTTCCCATAACCATAGCTCCAGTAGGAAAATCTGGTCCAGGAATAACCTCCATTAAGTCTTTTGTTGTACAGTCGGGATTGGTCATTACCATTTTAACGGCATCAATTGATTCACCCAAGTTATGGGGAGGAATGTTAGTTGCCATACCGACAGCAATTCCAGTAGCTCCATTTACTAAAAGATTAGGAAAACGAGCTGGTAAAACAAGGGGTTCACGCTCACTTCCATCATAGTTATCTTGAAAGTCAACAGTATTTTTATTAATATCTTTTAAGAGTTCTAAGGCAATCTTACTCATGCGAGCTTCAGTATAACGTTGAGCCGCAGCTCCATCGCCATCCATAGAGCCAAAGTTACCATGTCCATCAACTAGCATATGACGATATGACCACCATTGGGCCATCCTTACCATGGCTTCATAAATAGATGAATCTCCATGTGGATGGTACTTACCCATAACATCCCCGGTAATACGGGCTGATTTTTTATGAGGTTTATCAGGGGTAACACCTAGTTCATTCATTCCATAGAGAATACGACGGTGAACCGGTTTTAAACCATCACGTACATCTGGCAATGCTCTAGCAACTATAACACTCATGGCATAGTCAATAAAACTAGTCTTCATTTCACTGGCCAGATTAACGTCTATTAAATTTCTATCTTGCATTTAAGGAATGCTCCTTTTCTAGTCAAAACTCATGGTTATTATAACATAAAATCCTTATTTTTACCAATTGGAAGCGATATCAGAAAACTATTTTCACTAATTTGTGAATTTAAGTGACAAACTATTTTCAAAATGCTAAAATTAGTTTGTATGGGCTATATGTCTAATAAAAAAAGGAGATTTTTTAGAAATGACTGTAACTAAACAACATAAAAAAGTTATCTTAGTCGGTGATGGAGCTGTTGGTTCATCTTACGCTTTTGCATTAGTAACCCAAAATATCGCTCAAGAACTTGGTATTATTGATATTTTTAAAGAAAAAACAGAAGGTGATGCTGAAGATCTAAGCCATGCGCTTGCCTTTACCTCCCCTAAAAAAATCTATGCAGCTGACTATTCAGACTGTCATGATGCTGATCTGGTCGTTTTAACTGCTGGTGCACCCCAAAAACCAGGTGAAACAAGACTTGATTTAGTTGAAAAAAATCTACGTATTAATAAAGAAGTTGTAACAAAAATCGTTGAATCTGGTTTTAATGGTATCTTCTTAGTAGCTGCCAATCCAGTTGATGTTTTAACCTATTCAACTTGGAAATTCTCAGGCTTCCCTAAAGAGCGTGTTATTGGTTCAGGTACTTCTCTTGATTCAGCTCGTTTCCGTCAAGCTTTGGCTGATAAAATCGGTATTGATGCACGTTCTGTCCATGCCTATATCATGGGAGAACATGGAGACTCAGAATTTGCTGTTTGGTCACATGCCAACGTGGCTGGCGTTAAGCTTGAACAATGGTTACAAGACAACCGTGATGTTGATGAACAAGGCTTAATTGACCTCTTCATCTCAGTTCGTGATGCAGCATATTCTATCATTAATAAAAAAGGAGCAACCTTCTATGGTATCGCTGTAGCACTTGCTCGTATTACTAAGGCTATTCTTGATGATGAAAATGCTGTTCTACCACTCTCAGTATTCCAAGAAGGACAATATGAAGGTGTGACAGATTGCTATATCGGACAACCTGCTATTCTTGGTGCCTATGGCGTGGTTAGACCAGTTAATATTCCTTTAAATGATGCAGAACTACAAAAAATGCAAGCCTCTGCAAACCAGTTAAAAGCTATTATTGACCAAGCTTTCCAAAAAGAAGAATTTTCTTCTGCTGCTAAAAACTAGGTCTTAAAAAACTCTAACATACTAACCTTAAATAAAACTTATTTAGGATTAATATTAGAGTTTTTTATTATTTAACCTGATTATTATTAGAAAAAGGGATATAGAAGTAATGTTCTATATCTCTTTTTTTAGTATTATTATTTTGCACCAAGTGCTGCCATTGTAATATAGTTATATGGCTTGTTAAAGTGTGGCAAGAAGAGGATATCTGTTAAGGCTAACTCTTCAATGGTTACTTGTTTTTGAATAGCAAGTGAGAACATATGAATACCCATTGAAATATCTTCATGTGACATCATTTGAGCTCCAAGGATAATTCGGCTATCTTTATCATAAACAATTTTAATAGCAACTTCATGGTTATCATGTTTGATAAATTCAGGTTTTTGTAAGTCATTAAAGCCAGTTTCAACAGCATTGTAGCCTGCTTGTTTTGCTTTTTCTAAAGTTAAACCAGTTGACACCATATTCAAACCATAAATAGAAATACCATTTGAACCTTGAACACCAACTCCTTCAAGTTCATTTCCACAGGCATTGTGAGCAGCAACAATACCAGTACGAACAGCATTAGAAGCTAGGGCAATATAGTTAGTTTCTTGGCGTGAATTATCATAAATAGTTGCACAATCACCAATAGCAAAAACATCTTTCATGCTAGTTTCTTGTTTTTTATCTACTACCCAAGCACCGTTACGGAATGTTTCAAGTTTTCCTTGACCTAGGCCTGTATTTGGACGGAAACCAACTGCTAAGATAACCATATCAACATCAAAACTATCTTTATCTGTGATAAGACGTTCAACTTTTCCATTTCCTTCAACTGCTTGTACAGTTTGTCCGAAGGCTAAAGTAATACCATGATCTTCTAGATTTTTGTTCATAGCATCTGTAAAGTCACGATCATAGTAACCACCAAGTGATGTTTCAGCAATATCTACTAAAACTACTTCTTTACCTTTACGTTGGAAAGCTTCTGCTAACTCAACACCAATGTAGCCAGCACCAACGACTGCTACCTTATTGATCCCTGGTTTTTCAAGTTTTTTAATAACTTCTTCAGAATTTTGATAAAGTTTAACAAACTGTAGGTTTTCTAAAGTAGCTTTAAATTCGCGAGAACCTTCTTGGATTTTAACACCTTTGATTGGTGGAATAATTGGCTGAGAACCCGTTGCTAAAATCAATTTGTCATAAGATTCAACATGTTCTTTACCTTCTACCAAGGCAGTTACTTCTTTTTTATCATAGTCAATATTAAGAACTGGTGAGTTCATGTAAACTTTTGCACCCATTGATTCTAACTGCTCTTTATCTGAGTAGAACAAGCCATCTGGGCCATCGATTTGTTCACCAATCCATAAGGCCATACCACAGCCTAAAAATGAAATATTTGAGTTTTGATCAAATGTCACAATCTTATTTTCTTCTCCGTACTTGCTTAACATTGTTTTGATAGCTGCTGTACCTGCGTGGTTAGTCCCCACAACAACAATTTTACTCATATATATTTGTTCCTCTTTTCACAATATTTAAGTTTAGAGTTTTATTATAGCACAGCCTAATTTTCTCTCAAAACTTTTTGCTCAAACTTCGTTATTTTTTTCACTTTTGTGTTGGATTTCTAATAAAATTAGCCTCTTTCTTTCTTTAAAATAAAGCGTTTCTTTGTACAAGCCTATAATTCGTTTGTGATTACACAAACTTCAAAAGTGCTTTTTCACTAGAATTAGTGAAATAACTAACTATTTCTTCTGTAAAAAAATACCTGTTCGAGAACAGATATTCTTAAAAATGAAAAAATTACATAAAGAAAGATAATAACTCTATTAGGTAAAGATTAAAGTGAACTTGTCTTGAATAATAAATGTTTCCTCCATTTTTATATAGCTTACCACCTGATATAAGAGCCAGAGGATGATAATAAAAATAACTTTGACCATCTTTATTTCCTAAACTAGGGGCAACGACTGTTTTAGAATACTGGCTTGCTAAATCAATGGAATTTTCACCACCATTTTTAGCAACAAAATCAATATAGGCTGTTCCAAAATTATAGGCTTGAACGGCTGTCCAAGAATCAACTCCAGCTTTTTCAGCTAAGATAAGATTATCTGATAATAACTTGACACCATGTTCAATACTCGATTTACTGTCAGTGATGGTATTGGTTGAGCCACTGCTACTTTCACTTGATTGCATAACATCCACTTCTCCACCCTTAGTTTCTGTGTAAATCATAGCCAATACTAAGTTCTCATTTGCCTTTGTGTCATTTTTAGCGAGTATTTTTGCAACAAGCGGTTGATAGTGCATGACATTTTTAACATTCTTATAAGTGATATAGGCTTGATAAACACAAAAGATAAAGAAAACTAAAAAGACTACACGTTTTATGAATTTAAACATTTATTTATTCTTAATATCCTCAATATTTTTTATCAAAATAGAATAGGTTCCATCATCATTCATAATAAACTCTACAGACTCTGCATCTTGATAGATAGCATTTGGAACAGTTAATTCTATTCCATTAGAGAGTGAGAGCTTTTGACTTTCAAATTTTTTCATTTGCCTAGAATGGTCAATGTCATTTATTTTGATTGGTTCTGGAATCGATTCTTTAACCTGATCCACAAAGGTTAGACGGGCTGTTAAATTATCATCAAAGAGTTGATCAGCTAATTGCTCTGGAGATAATTCTGCCTCTTCATCTAAATTTTTAAAAATAGCAGACTTCATTTTTGACTGGAAATTAAAGTCATCCTTATTGAAGTTTTCTGCAATTTTCTGAGCAGTTTGTTCTATAGTTTTAATTGATTTTTTCACGGATTGCTCTGGTTTAACCTTCAAAAGATTTTCTGAAAAATAATTTTCAAAACTCCCATTATGTTTAACACGCTTTTCAATTAAATAATAATTGTGGGCCTGTAAATTAATAACAAGGGCCTCATCTGGAGCCTGAGAAGGGCTAGGCAGGTTATTTTGTGTGATACTTAATGGCTGTTCACTATTTTCTGCAAGGTGAGTTAAGCTTTCTTTTAAAGTAATTCGAAGAAAGGCAAAATAAGACTGTCCTTCCTTATCAAATTGTATAAAAACCAGATCATTTGTTTTTTGATCCTCAGAAATAAGAAATTCTTCTTTCCAAAGTTTAGCAATCCTTTTACTAGATACTAACAAGTCATCTGAAATAAGGTTAAAGAAGACATTCTCAGAATCAAAGTGACCACGTTTTGCGTCATCCGAAAAAACCTTTGCTAACTTTTTACGAAAATACTCATCAATTCTAGGAGTTACCGTAATTTCAGTATCTGATAAAAACAAGTCTGTATCATTTGGCGAAAACTGGTGAATAAAAATTTTTCTAATATAAATATCTAACATGTTTATAGCTTCTCATATAAAGGAAATTGACTTGTAAGACTTTCTACTTCTTGCCTTACCTGGTCTAAAATAGTGTGATTATTATGGTTAAGCAGAGCTTTGATAATCAATTTTGCAATCTGTTTACTTTCTGCTACACCCATTCCACGACTAGTAATAGCTGCGCAGCCAATCCTAATTCCAGACGTTTTAAAAGGGGATAAGGTCTCAAAAGGAATTGCATTTTTATTTAAAGTAATATTAACACTGTCAAGTAGATTTTGCGCTAGCTTACCATTTTCAACTGCCCCTCTTACATCAATAAGAAAAAGGTGATTATCACTGCCACCTGAAATAAGACGGAAATGCTTGTCTTCCCTAAAAATTTCTGCCATTGCAGCTGTGTTAGCAATAACATTTTGACAATATTCCTTAAAGGCTGGGTCAAGGGCTTCTTTGAAGGAAACAGCTTTAGCAGCAATAACATGCTCTAAAGGACCCCCTTGTAAACCAGGAAAGATTGCTGAATTTATTTTTTTAGCAAGGTCCTCATTGTTCGTTAGGATAAGTCCACCACGAGGTCCTCTCAAAGTTTTATGGGTCGTAGAGGTTGTTATATCTGCATAAGGAAGTGGATTAGGATGTAATCCAGCTGCTACTAGACCTGCAATATGAGCCATATCTACCATGAGATAAGCTCCAACTTGATCAGCTATCTCTCGAAATTTTTTAAAATCAATGAAGCGAGAATAAGCTGAAGCTCCCGCCACAATTAATTTGGGTTGAACTTCTTTAGCCTGTACCAAAATAGCATCATAATCTAGCATTTCTGTATCTTTATCAACTGTGTAACCTACAAAATGATAGGTTTTCCCTGAAAAATTGACAGCTGATCCATGGGTTAAATGTCCGCCCGCAGAAAGGTCCATTCCCAAGACAGTATCACCAGGCTCTATAAGCGCCATATATGCTGCAGCATTGGCCTGACTACCTGAGTGAGCCTGAACATTGGCAAACTTAGCGCCAAAAAGCTCCTTAGCTCGTTCAATAGCTAAGTTTTCAACCACGTCAACACATTCAGTACCACCATAATAACGTTTACTAGGATAGCCTTCAGCATATTTATTAGTCAAAACGCTTCCTTGAGCTTTCATTACAGCTTTTGAAACAAGGTTTTCCGAAGCAATTAATTCAATGGTTTCTTCTTGTCTTTTTTCTTCGGCATGAATAGCATCCCAAAGTTCTTTATCAAATTCTTGGTAGTTATCTTTATCAAAAATCATTTTTTCTCCTAGCTATCGTGTGCATATTTAAAAACTTATTTCTGGTAAAACTTCCTTAATATCTTCCTTAGTAATGAAACCCTGTCTTAGAATCTTTGCTCTTTTACCAGATAAATCTAATATGGTTGAATCTTGACCTGTCAGTGCAGTGTCATCTGCATAGCCTTCTATTTGTTCTTCAAAATGAGTTACAATATCAGCATAGACCTTACCACTTTCACTACCTGAAATATTTGCCGAAGGTCCAATGAGGGGACCTGTATGTTTAATAATCTTAGTAGTTATAGGATGTTTAGGAAAGCGAAAACCAACCGTACTTTTACCAGAATTAATCCAGGATGGAACTGCTGAGTTGGCTTTTAAAATAATTGTTAATGGCCCAGGTAAAAAGTGATCAAAGAGGGTTTTAAGATAGGCTGGCTGATCTTTTGAATAGTCCAAAATGGTTTTATAATCAGCTACATTCAAATTCATAGCCTTATCTCGAGGCCGTTTTTTTAAGTGATAAACATGATTAACAGCAGCCTCATCTAAAGCACTTGCAAAAATACCATAGACTGTTTCTGTTGGTAATAGCAGAGCACCACCGGATCTTATGATTTCTTCAAGTTTTTTTGTCATCAACTGCAACCATTCTATCCTTTCCAAAATAATCCTTTATCACCCTGACTCTTTTTTCTGGAAAATTATTCTTAAGTAGTTCTAGGATTACATTTGCCTGTTTATAGCCTATCTCAAAGTATAATTTACCATTTGTATTTAAATACTGGCTAGCTTCTTCAATAATTTTTCTATAGATAGCAAAGCCATCTTCCTCAGCAAATAAGGCTAAATGAGGTTCTGAGGCTAAAACATTTTGTCCTACCTCCATTTGATCCTTTATATCAATATAAGGAGGATTTGACACAATAATATCAAAAGTTCCTAAAATAGAACTAAAAACATCTGACTCAAAAAAAGAAATATCCATTTGGTAATCATTAGCATTTTCTCTAGCAAGTGCTAATGCATCTGATGAAATATCTGATGCATTCAGAATCCATTGGGGTCTTTCTTTTTTGAGACTAATTGCAATAGCGCCACTACCTGTTCCAATGTCCAAGACACGTAGGCTTTCTTTTCCATTTTCTTTAAGAATCAATTCAACCAATTCTTCTGTTTCAGGTCTTGGAATAAGCACTCTCTCATCAACCTTTAAAGTCAAATCTCGAAAATAGGCTTTCCCTACAATATATTGAGGGGAATGAAAACGTTTAAGTTGAGCCATAATTTCCTTGAACAGCTGCAAATCCTCAGAACTTACTTCTTTGTTTTGGTGAAGGAGATAATCTAAGTGTGACCACTTTTTCATTTCACGAAAAACATAGGCAAGATTCTCCTTATCCTCACCTATCTCAGATAAAAGGTTTTCATATTGGCTAATTAATGTTGCATAGTTCATTAGTTATTTAAAGATTCTAATTTTTGTGTTTGATCATACATGATTAAGGCATCAACAACTTCATCTAATTTTCCAGATAAAATGGTATCAAGTTTTTGTAGAGTCAAGCCAATTCTATGGTCTGTTACCCGATTTTGAGGGAAATTATAAGTTCTGATACGCTCTGAACGATCTCCTGTACCAACAGTTGACTTACGTTCTGCATCTTGTTCATCTTGAGCAATTTGAGCAAAGTGATCAGCCACGCGCGCACGAATAATCTTCATGGCCTTATCTCTATTTTTTTGCTGCGTCCGTTCTTCTTGCATCTCCACTTTAATATTGGTTGGAATATGTACCATACGAACAGCTGTAGCTACTTTATTGACATTCTGTCCGCCAGCCCCTGAAGCATGATAGATATCAACACGTAAATCCTTTGGATCAATTTCATATTCCACATCTTCTATTTCAGGCATTACCAAAACAGTAGCCGTTGATGTGTGAACACGACCTTGACTTTCAGTTACAGGCACACGTTGAACACGATGAGCACCTGATTCATACTTTAACTTAGAATAAACTGATTGGCCAGAAACCATGGCTACGACTTCTTTAATACCGCCAACACCATTATAAGAAGCCTCCATAACCTCAAAACGCCAACCCTGGCTCTCAGCAAATTTTTGATACATATCTAAGAGATCACCAGCAAAAAGTGCCGCTTCATCCCCACCGGCAGCACCTCTAATTTCAAGAATTATATTTTTATCATCATTAGGATCTTTAGGTAATAATAAAATTTTTAATTTCTCTTCATATTCTTCTTTACTTGCCTTAGCTTCCTTTAGTTCTTCTTTAGCCATTTCTTCTATATCAGCATCGCCATCAGATTCCCTAATCATCTCCTCAGCATCAAGAATTGCCTGAAGAACTTCTTTATATTTTTTATAAGTAGAAACCGTATCTCTAATGCTAGCTTCTTCTTTTGACAGTTGCATAAAGCGTTTTGTATCAGTAACTACTTCTGGATCACTTAGTAGTTCTCCCAATTCTTCATATCTATCCTCTACGGACTGCAATTGATCATAAATATTCATCTTTTATTAATGTCTCCTTCTTCTCTTATACCTTACCTTAACATCTCTTAGTCTTTAGTTAATGGAGGGTGGAAATAATGCTTGCGACAAACTGGAATATAGGTTTCATTTCCCCCGATTTGAATTTGAGCACCTTGATATACAGGTTTTCCATTCTCAGTTCTTAAAACCATGGTTGCTTTTTTACTACAATACTGACAAATTGTTTTAATTTCTTCAATCTTATCTGCTAATAGAAGTAAATATTTAGAGCCTTCAAAGAGCTCGTTTTGAAAATCATTTTTTAAACCAAAAGCCATGACGGGTACCTGTAAATCATCCACAACTCTAGCTAAATCATAGACATTTTGTTTGCTTAAAAATTGACACTCGTCTATTAAAATACAATAAGGCTTAAAATCCAAGCCCTCAATATAAGCAAAGATATCCATATCATCTGAAATAGGAACAGCCTCTCTTTTCATCCCAATTCTACTTGAAACAATTCCAAAACCATCTCTAGTATCAATGGCACTAGTCATAATAACAACTGGCTTATCTTGCTCCTCGTAATTATGTGCCACCTTTAAAATTTCAATTGTTTTACCTGAATTCATTGTCCCATACTTGTAGTATAATTGAGCCAAAATAGAGTTCCTACCTTCTTTAGTTATCCTATCTATTTTATCATACTTGTCTCTTTTTGGGTATCAGTATCCTTTAGAATTACTATCTTAAACCTTAGTCCTTCTTCTAGTAGACAACCGATACAAAAGGTAGTAGCTATCAATTAAAACCCAAACATGTTAGAATAAATAAAGAACTAAAAGGAGGTAGACATATGCCCTTTATTAAAATTGATTTATTTGAAGGCCGTAGTCAAGAACAAAAAATCGAGTTAGCCCGTGAAGTGACTAATGTAGTCTCTCGGATTGCCCAAGCTCCCAAAGAAAATATCCATGTTATTATTAATGACTTACCCGAAGGAAGCTATTTCCCTCATGGTGAGATGAAAAAGAAATAAACTTATTTAAATAAAAAGGTTTGCTTTTAGCTGACCTTTTTGACTTCAATTCCCTAACTGATATCTAAGCAATAAATTCAGGAGAACATTATGTTTGTAAATCATCACTTAAAAATGATGGGGACCCTCATTGACATTCAAATTGATTCAAGTCGTGCTAACCAACAATTAGCTACTGTCTGTCAACTCTTTGAAGAATATAACAAGAGATTCAGCGCAAATGATGAGACTTCCGAATTGATGGAAATTAACCAAGTAGCTGGAAAAAAGCCTGTCTTAGTGCATCCTGACTTATATGAACTCATCAAAATTGGTAAGGAACATAGCCTAGCTGTGCCTAGTAATCTTAATATTGCTATTGGCCCTTTGGTCCAAAGCTGGCGCATCGGATTTCCTGATGCTAGTCTTCCTAATCCTAGTCTTATCAAGGACAAATTGAGTCTTACCTCTTGTCAGAATATCCTATTAGATGATAAAAAACAGACTGTCTATTTAGAGAAAAAAGGTATGAAATTAGATTTAGGTGCTCTAGCAAAGGGTTATATTGCTGATAAAATTATGGGATTTCTAATTAAGGATGGCATACAGTCAGCCCTACTTAATCTTGGTGGAAATGTCCTTGTGCATGGGGAAAATACCAAACGAAAAGATAAACATTTTTATGTTGGCATTCAAGAGCCTGGAAAAAAAAGAGGAGACCATCTAGGTGTTCTAAAAGTACAAAATCAGTCTGTAGTAACTTCAGGAATCTATGAAAGACAATTTAAATTAGCTGATCAAACTTACCATCATATTTTTGATAGACAGACAGGCTACTCCATTAAAACAGATATGGCTAGTCTAACAATTGTAGCTGATACTTCTTTAGATTGTGAGATCTGGACTAGTAGATTGTTTGGACTGGATACCCAGACTGTCTACCAATTCTTAAATGAGCTTCCTAACATTGAAGGTGTTATTATTACTAAAGATAAGAAAGCCCTGATCACTCAAGGATTACAAAAGAAGTTTCAATTTTCATATCATTAAAATACCCCAAAAGTTAGCTCTCAACCTAACTTTTAGGGTATTTTTTATCTGCTTGCTTTTTATTTTTTTCACTTTTGTTGTTTATTAAAGATAAGATTTAAGACAACTGCTACTACTGTTGAAATTACAATACCATTTGTTAAAAACATATTAGCTGTAGTTGGTAAACTATCAAATAACTTGGTCCCGTTAAAGCCAACCCCTGTTGAAATAGAAAGAGCAGCAATAATAAAGTTATGCTCATTAGTTTCAAAATCAACGCGATTAAGCATCTGAATGCCTTGAAGAGCAACCATACCAAACAAGACTAACATAGCCCCCCCTAGAACTGGGTTAGGAATAATTTGCGCTAAAGCTCCAAATTTGGGTAATAAACCAATAATCACAAGAAAGAGTGCTGTATAGTAAATAGGACGACGTGTCTTAATTCCAGATAAACGAACCAAACCAACATTTTGTGAGAAACCTGTGTAAGGGAAAGTATTGAAAATACCACCTAATAAAACTGCTAAACCTTCTGCACGATAGCCATTTCTAAGACGTTGACTATCAAGTTTTTCCTGAGTAATATCAGCCAGAGCCAGATAGACTCCTGTTGATTCAACCATTGATACAATCGCAATAATACACATCATCACAATAGAAGTTAGTTCAAACTTGGGAGCTCCGAAATAAGAGGGAGTTGGAACATGCAACCAAGGGGCATCTATGACTGCAGAAGTTTCTACCAATCCGATGAAAGCAGCTAAGACCGTACCAGTAACTAGTCCAATTAATATAGCAATAGACTTTATAAAACCACTTGCAAACTTTTGAACTATAAGAATCACAAGTATGGTCATCATTGATAAAATGAGACTTTGACCTGTTGGCTTGTCACTGTTATTTCCCATATTACCAATAGCTACTGGGATAAGGGATAAACCAATAGTCGTAATAACCGATCCTGTCACAATAGCTGGAAAGAATCTAGCTACTTTAGAAAAGATACCTGCAATTAAAATAACAAAAATACCAGATGCAATCAGGGCTCCAAACATAGCTCCAGAACCCTGCTTAGCTCCAATAATGGATAAGGGTGCCACCGATTGGAAGGCACAACCTAAAACCACAGGTAGCCCTACACCAAAATACTTATTAAACTGTAATTGAAGATAGGTAGCAAGGCCACACATAAAAATATCAGTTGAAATCAGATAGGTTAATTCCTTAGCTGAATAACCTAGTGCTCCTGCAATCATTATTGGTACAAGAATAGAACCTGCATACATTGATAATA
This sequence comes from Streptococcus didelphis DSM 15616, assembly GCF_000380005.1. Lineage (GTDB taxonomy): Bacteria > Bacillota > Bacilli > Lactobacillales > Streptococcaceae > Streptococcus > Streptococcus didelphis. The sequence goes on along the minus strand of NZ_KB904188.1, from coordinate 457,429 downwards.
GATGTTGCAAGCCTAGGATAGCTGATTGAGAATGAGAATGTTCTGTCTTTGTAGACATTATGCGTCTGCCTCCATAAAGTTTAATTTGCCATCATTGAAATTCTTAATGCGAGCAAGTGAAGTCACTTCAATTCCTTCATCTTCCAGCAATTGACGACCGGCTTGAAATGATTTTTCAATAACAATTCCAATCCCAACAACCTCAGCACCTGCTTGACTAATAATATCTACCAAGCCTTTGGCTGCTTGACCATTGGCTAAAAAGTCATCAATAATAAGCACCCTGTCTTTGCTTGTTAAGAATTTTGCAGAAATTGATACTGTGCTCGAAACTTGTTTTGTAAAAGAATATACTTGAGCAGTTAAAATATCTTCTGTCATGGTAATATTTTTATGCTTCTTAGCAAAAATCATAGGAACATCTAGTTCTTCTGCTACATAGATTGCTGGTGCAATTCCTGATGCCTCTATTGTGACAACTTTGGTTATTCCCCTATCGGCATATTTTTCAGCTAAAACCTTACCAATTTCTTTCATCAGTTTAAAATCAACTTGGTGGGTTAAAAAGCTATCTACCTTTAAAATATCCTTGCCTAAAACATTTCCATCTTTAAGCATACGTTCTTCTAGTAACTTCATCAAATCTCCCCCTTATTAAAACCAAAAAAGCCTGCTGCAAAACAAAGAGACTTATCCCTTTATTTTGCAAGGTTTACAAACCAAGCAAGCTTTTAAGCTTACCTATTGTTAGACATTCCGGTGCCTTGTAGAAACACTGTGCCAATCCACAGTATAAATAAGTAGTAATCTATAATTTTTTGTATTTATCATATTGTAACACTATTTTTAGTTTTTGCAATAACTTATTCTTAAATAGAGTCCCCATTCCAGATTGAATTTTTAACAATCACATAGTCTACTCGTCTTAGAGCATCAATATCTTTTCCACCTGCATAAGAGATTGATGATTGTAAATCTTGTTGCATTTCAGTCAATGTATCTGACAAATAGCCTTTGGTTGGTAAAAGAATCTTTTTACCTTCAACATTTTTTCGCTCTCCTTTTTGGTATTCTGATGCAGAGCCAAAATACTCTTTAAAGGTTTCTCCATCTTGTTCAATTGTTCTGCCCGGACTTTCAACATGTCCTGCAAATAATGATCCTATCATCACCATTGTTGCCCCAAAACGGATAGACTTAGCAATATCACCATGAGTTCTAATGCCTCCATCAGCAATAATAGGTTTTCTAGCAGCCTTACCACACCATCTGAGAGCAGCTAATTGCCAACCACCTGTTCCAAAACCTGTTTTTACTTTAGTAATACACACCTTGCCGGGTCCAATCCCTACCTTGGTTGCATCTGCTCCTGCATTTTCTAGTTCACGAACAGCTTCAGGCGTACCAACATTTCCAGCAATTACAAAGGTTTTAGGTAGTTCTTTCTTAATGTGTTTAATCATTCTTATAACACTATCAGCATGTCCATGAGCAATATCAATAGTGATAAACTCTGGAGCATCTTCTTTTAGCGAACTGATAAAGTCATATTCATAATCCTTTACCCCAACAGATATAGAAGCAATTAAACCTTCTTGATGCATTCTTTTAATAAAGGGTTTACGACTAGCTTCATCAAAACGATGCATAATGTAAAAATAGCCTTCTCTAGCCAATTGTTCGGCAATTGTTTCATCGATAATTGTTTGCATATTAGCAGGTATAACTGGCAACTTAAAATGATAATCTCCTAGAGTTACACTCGTATCAGCCTCAGAGCGACTATTAATAATACACTTGTTAGGAATAAGTTGGATATCCTCATAATCAAATACAGGCATGTCGTTAAACATTTGTTTTTCTCCTTTTACAGGCAATTGCCCATTATCATCTAATGGATCAAAGGCTTTTATTAAATGACCTTCCTATAATCTCTAAAGAGACATCGCTAGGTAAAAACTTACCCTTCCTTAAATCATCCTAAACTTTTGTTTCTATTTTGTCAAAATTCAAAAACTTTTTATATGGAATGTTCGTTTTCTAAAGTTTCTTTATTCTAATAATACTTTTGTAACTAAGTTTTTATTCTTTTTAGGAATAAAAAAGGACTTAGTCTTTAGAGAACAAAACTAAATCCTTCTTATAAAATCATCTTACAGCTTAATGAGATATTAGTTTTTCCTTAAGAAGATAATCACGCGCTACTTTACTAGCATCTTTACCTTCTACTGAAACCTTATAATTCATTTCTTGCATTTCTTTCTCACTTATTTTACCAGCTAGTTGATTAAGAATCTTTCCAATTTCAGGATGTTTTTCTAATAAGGTTTTTTTCATCAAGGGAGCCCCTTGGTAAGGAGGAAAAAGGTGCTTATCATCTTCTAAGACCTGAAGCTTATATTTTTTTAATTCAGCATCTGTTGAATAAGCATCTGTTAACTGAATATCTCCTGATACGATAGCCTGATAACGCAAGGCTGGTTCCATAGTTGAAACTGATAAATTCAAGCCATAGAGGTCTTGAAGTCCTTTATTACCATCTTGACGATCCTTAAATTCTAAGGTAAAACCTGCTTTTAATTGAGTTTGGTATCTTTGTAAATCAGAAATCTTAGTAATGCCTTTATCCTTAGCCAAGCTTTCTGGTAAAGCAACCGCATAGGTGTTTTGATAAGCAAAAGGTTTTAATAAAACTAGATTATCTTGTTTTTCAATTCCTTCTTTAGCTGCCCTATAAACCTTTTTAGGATCATTAGATAATTGAGGTTTGTCTTTAAGCAGACTTGAGGTAATGGTTCCTGTAAACTCAGGATAAATATCAATGTTACCTGATTTAAGGGCTTGATAAAGGAAACTTGTTTTACCAAAGTTTGATTTAACCTCAACCTTTAAGTCTGACTGATCTTCAAGTAACTCTTTGTAGATATTAATAAGAATTTCTGGCTCTGCGCCTAGCTTACCAGCTATGACAATCGTATCAGTTTTCTTAGAAAATGACTTTATAATACTAGGTGTATAAGAAAATAATAGGGCAAAAACAATCAGAGTAAAGCCTAAGATAATTTTCTTTAGGGAAGCCTTTTCTAGATACTGTAAGATAGTATTAAATAAGATAGCTAATAGCGCCGACGAAATAGCACCAATCAGAATTAAATTAGTATTATTACGATCAATCCCTAGGAGAATAAATGACCCCAGGCCACCAGCTCCAATTAAGGAGGCTAAGGTTGCAGTACCAATAATCATTACAGCTGAAGTCCTAACCCCAGACATAATGACAGGCATAGCAATAGGAATCTCAAATTTTTTCAGCCTCTCCCATTTAGTCATCCCAAATGCCGTTCCAGCTTCTACCAAACTAGGCTCAATACCATTTAATCCTGTAATGGTATTTTGAATAATTGGGAAAATGGCATAAATAACGAGAGCACTCACTGCAGGCACTGTTCCAATTCCCATTAAAGGAATGAAAAGCCCTAACAAAGCAAGAGATGGAATGGTTTGAAAGATACCAGTAATTTGTAAAACAAGGTCTGACCATCTTTTACTTTTGCTCAACAAACTAGCTAAAGGAATACCAATCAAAATAGCAATTAAAAGTGAGACGAGAGAAATTTGTAAATGTTCTACTAAGGCCCTTGTCCATTCAGCGAATCGTTCTTGAAAAGTCATTATCAAACTATTCATAATCATCACCTCCAAATAGACTGGCAACGAAATCATTTACCGGCTTAGCCATTATGACTTCAGGTTTATCCATTTGGATGATTTGACCTTGGTCAAGTATGGCAACTCGTTCTCCTAATTTAATAGCTTCTTTAATATCATGAGTCACAAAAACGATTGTCATATCAAATTCTTTATGCAAATCAAGCATTAAATCCTGAAGTTGTTTCTTGGAAATAGGATCTAAAGCTGAAAAAGGTTCATCCATAAGAAGAATTTTAGGATGTGAAATAATAGCTCTAACAATGCCAACACGCTGCTGTTCACCACCTGAAAGGTCGCTAGGATACCTATCCATATAATCTTCTGGTACAAGTCCAACCTTATTCAAAAACTCTTTTGTTTTTTCTTTGATTTCTTCCTTTGACCAGGCTTTCATTTCAGGAATAATTGCAATATTCTCAGCTACAGTTAAATTAGGAAATAAGGCTATTTGTTGTAAAACATAACCAATAGATAATCTCATTTCTCTAAGATCTAGGTCTTTTTGAGATTCATTATTTAGTAAAATCTCTCCGGCTGTTGGCTTGATTAAGCAATTGATCATTTTTAAGAGGGTTGTTTTACCTGATCCACTTGATCCAACTAAAACAAAAAACTCTCGATCATTAATCTGAAAACTTTCTTCTTTCAGTACAACTGATTCTCCAAATTTTTTAGAGACATTATTAAAACGTATCATAACTTCTCCATTTCCTTTGCTAAGGAAGCTGTGTATTTTTTCAAAAGAAAGACCAAGGACTCTCTTTCCTCTTCTTCTAGTTGCAATAAGGCTTTCATCTCAAGAGCCTCCAAAGGCTCCACAATGGTTTTAACTAATTGCTTACCTTCCTCAGTAAGTAAAACTAATTTTTGCCTCCTATCAGCTGGATCTGCTTTTAAGATGATATAGTTCTTTTTTAACCAGTTTTTTATTGTGGTATTGACCACCTGCTTTGTTGCAAGGGTCTTTTCAACTAAAAACTTTTGTGAAACACCATTTGGATTGTAATAAATCCAAAGTAAAATTTGAAAACTTCTTCCTTGAAGATAGTGTTTCCTAGAATAGTTCTCATAGATACTTCTTTGTTGGTCTAATAATTTAAAAATAGACTTTGATTGTTCTTCTAGTTCTGTCATTTTTCTCTCAACTTTAAATTACATTTAGGAACTTTTCTTCTATCATAAAGACATATAAGCCCTACTAATAAGACATCAACAGCCAATAGGATAGTTTTTTAAAAGGAAGAAAAAAACTTCTTAATGCTCCCATCATTATAATATTGCGCTTTCAATAAGTCAAACATTTTAACTATACCTTCAATAATAGTCATAAATACCTAGTATTCTCATATCCTCTCCTTAAGAATAGACGCATTAATTGCTATTTAAAACTTTTCTCGTTATCATAGGAATATGAACAAGAATATCTATAATATTTTAGCTATTAGAGAAAAAGATAGCTTATTTCAAACTTATTTCTATGAAAAAATACAAGAATACTATGGAAGTCTTTTTTCCCTAAACATAGTTGAAGACATACCTACTCAGAGCGATATTTCTGGAAACTACCAAGGTATTTTTACTTTTACAAGAGCTAATTTTTCGCTACCTACCCTAAGATTTTCTGAAAAAGCTGAGGAAAATTGCTTCCTTATTACTGAGGACTTATTCAAGGAGGCATCTTACATATTGGAAATGAGCCAATTATTAAGTCAATTCTATCAAAAGCTTAATTGGAACTGGCTAGATTACTATCCCTATCAAGTTCGTATTGCGGATTCAAAAGGAAAGTTCATCATCCATAATCAGCAATTTAATGGAAGTTTCTTTACGGATCACGAAAATCAGTTAGAAACTTGGATTTATGAAGAATTTAAGAAATCTAAGCAACCCCTAGTTAGGCACTTTCTCCTAGCAAATGCCTCTTTGGATCATATCTATTTCCAGTCTTATTATGCACTTAGAGATCAGCAAAATAACTATTTAGGAAGTTTTGATATTGTTCAAGATTTCAAACCCATCTTAGCTCAATACTTAGAAGAAACTGCACAGGTAATTGTTGGCTGGTCAGATGTGACATCAGGTCCCTCTATCTCTGACGATATTTAAAATATTTCATTTAGGCTGAATATATTTTGCAGACTTTTTGAGCATGCAAAAACTCCCTAATATCTTTAAAAGATCTGAGGGAGCTCCATTTACTATCTTTATCATTAAAAAAACTAGAATTTAGTATCTCTATAAACTGGTTGAGGTCCATAGCTTTGTGAGACAGGCATCATCTCAATTCGATTAATATTAAGGTGAGCTGGTTGTGCAATAACCCAAGAAACCGTGTTAGCAATGTCTATAGGTCTGATGGCATGCGCTCCCTCATAAAGAGATTTCACTCGCTCCTTATCCCCTTTAAAACGGACTGAGGAAAACTCGGTACCTTCACAAAGGCCAGGCTCAATATTAGTCACACGAATATTTTTTCCAGCCACGTCAGCTCGCAAGTTTAAGGAAAATTGTTTAACGAAAGCCTTGCTTGCACCATAGATATTTGCTCCAGGATAAGGGATGGTACCTGCAGTTGATCCTAGATTAATAATGGTACCTTTATTTCTTTCTATCATTTGAGGTAATAGCTTATGCGTCAAATAAGTCAAACCTACAATATTGGTATTTATCATGGTTATCCAGTCATCAAAATTAGCTTCATAGGCTTTATCTAAACCTAGAGCTAAGCCAGCATTATTGATTAGAATATCAATTTTTTGCCATTTTTCAGATAACTGTGATAAGGCAGCATCAACAGTGGATCTGCTTGAGACATCCATTTGTAGAGCATAAAAATGTTCAGAACCAAACTGTCTTTCAAGTTCTTTTAATTTCTCCAGTCGGCGTGCAGCCCCGATGACCTTATAACCATCACTGACTAATTTAGCTACAATGGCTTGTCCAAAGCCTGCAGAAGCTCCTGTGACCAATACTATTTCTGACATTCTGCTCTACCTCCCTATATCTTTCTTAGCTGAAAAGCCATCTGAGCTGATGGCTTTTTGTATGATTAATCTAAAGTGCCCAAAGCTTGAGCAGCTGTAATAATACCTAGTTTATAAATATCCTCAGCGCTTGAACCACGTGATAGATCATTTACAGGTTTATTTAAACCTTGTAGGATTGGTCCAATAGCATCAAACATGCCTAGACGTTGAGCAATTTTATAGCCAATATTTCCAGACTGTAAATCTGGGAAAATAAAAGTATTTGCTTGGCCTGCTACGTTTGAATCTGGTGCTTTGATAGCTGCTGTTTCAGGAACAAAAGCTGCATCAAATTGTAATTCTCCATCTAGTGCTAGATTTGGATTTAGATCTTTTGCAATTCTTGTTGCCTCAGCTACTTTCTCAACTTGTGGTGCTTTACCACTACCCTTAGTTGAAAAACTTAGCATAGCAATTTTAGGGTCAATATCAAAAATGGCTGCTGTTTCAGCTGTATTAACAGCAATTTCAGCTAGTTCTTGAGCACTTGGGTCAATATTAATAGCACAATCAGCAAAAACATAACGTTCGTTAGTATTTTCACGGTTCATCAAGAAAACACCTGAAGTACGTGAAATACCTGGTTTGGTTTTAATAATTTGAAGTGCAGGACGAACAGTATCAGCAGTTGAATGGATAGCACCGGATACCATACCATCAGCCAAGCCCATTTTAACAAGCATTACACCAAAATAATTGACATCTCTAAGCAGTTTATCAGCATCTTCAAGACTTGCTTTTCCTTTACGAATGTCAACAAACTCAGCCTTCATTTTTTCAAAATCTTGGTAATCTTCAGGATTAATAATGATATAATCTTGATCAGCAAAGCCTAATTGTGCTAGTAATTCTCGGACTTTGTCAGCTTCTCCTAGAATAATTGGCTCAGCCAAACCTTCAAATTTAAGACGAGCAGCAGCACGGACAACGCGTTCATCATTTCCTTCTGGAAAAACAATTTTTACGTTCTTACCTACTACTTTTTCTCTTAGACCTCCAAATAAACTTCTGATACCCATTAGTTTTTATACCTCACTTCTTTTTTTCTGTAAATCCATGATAACTTCCTCAAAGTCATCTGTCAAATTTAATTTATAAATGCTTTCATTTTTCGTAAAAGGATTATGAAAAGCCAAATAATGACAATGCAAAGCTTGTCGTTGAATACCTAAGTCTAAGCGACCTCCATAAAGATCATCTCCCAACAAAGGAAAACCAATGTGAGAAAAATGAACTCTTATCTGATGGGTCCGGCCTGTATGTAATTTTATATCAACTAAATGAACATTTTCAGGATAGCTAGCAAGGACTTTATAGCTTGTTCTAGCATATTTACCCATAGGGTCAACAGTCCTTGTTATAATACTATCTTTTGACCTGCCAATAGGTTCAACAATGTCTCCTTCAGCAGCAAGCTCTCCACTACCTGAAACCAGTGCTAAATAATGTTTTTCAATGCTTCTTTTTTGTAGTTGCTTATCTAATCTAGCATGGGCATAGCCGTGTTTAGCAAAGAGCATTAAACCACTGGTATCTCTATCTAGTCTTGTAACAATATGCACTTGTTTATTAGGGTAATTTTTTTCTAAATAATAAGCCTTAATAAAGTTAGCAATTGTATTGGAATGATTGACACTAGGAATACTGGCATAGCCAACTGGCTTATTTAAAATTAAAAAATGTTCATCTTCATAAACAATATCTAAGGGATGGGAAATAGGAGTTAACTTTTCAAAAGCTTCTTCATCGGGTATATGAATCGTTACTCTATCACCAATATCTAAGAGATAAATAGCATTTTCTTCTCTATCATTAACAAGAATGCTTCCACCCTTATATTTAACTTTAGCAAGTAAATTTTTTGAAACATCATGACCCTTTAAAAGCGTTTTAACCTTGGTTTTCTTGTCTGCTATAAAATCAAACCTCATGATTCTATTTCCCCAATAAAAGCATCTTTAACCCGTTCCCAAAAACTGGTATGACTGGGGGTTGAAACAAAATTAATGTTTTTAGCATCGATAAAGTACTCAAGCTTAGTAACATTTTTCAGATTATAGGTCTTATTATCAATAGAAATGGTATAAATTCCCATCCTTTGAGGCACTATCTCTATTTTATCTTTTTTAGGGATGATTAAAGAAGAGCCTACAGTTCTAAAGATAAGGTTATTTAAACTTGAAATTTCAGTCAATTGCAGAGCTTCAATTGTTGGATGTAATATAGAACCTCCTAAAGATTTATTATAGGCTGTACTACCTGTTGGAGTTGAAACTAAAATACCATCTCCTCGAAAGCTTTCAAATTTAACATTGTTTATAATCACATCTGCAACCATTGTTTTTTCAATCCTTTTAACAGTTGCTTCATTTAAGGCTCTCGCTTTAATAACTCTCCCATCGTCTAAGGTTATGACAACCTTGAGAATCGGATAAGAAATTTTCTCTCCCTTATCTGTTCGTAAATTTTCTATCAATTTATCAACTTCAAAATCACGATAATCGGTATAAAATCCCAGATGACCTGTATGAACACCAACAAACCGAACTCTGTCCAATTCTTTTTCATACATATGAAAGGCTGATAAAAGCATGCCATCTCCACCAATGGAGATTACAATATCTGGATTTTTCTTTGAAAGATAAAAATCAGGATCATCTTTAAAAACTGAAAACAGTTTTGAAGCCACACGTTTACTTTGGTATTTTCCATTAGCTATTATTGCTACCCGAGTAGTCTTATCTGTATAATTCATCTGTGTCATCACTGTTTCCTACACCATCACTAAAATTACGACTGCCTGGGTCAAACAATAGTTGGGCTTCGCGTATATCCTCACGTATTTTTCTCATTTCTTCATCAAGTTCTAAAGCAATTTTACCAGTAGTAGATAGTCTTGTTTTTATTTCTTCAGGAAACTCTCCCTTATATTTATAGTTAAGAGAATGTTCAATAGTAGCCCAAAAGTTCATAGCCAGTGTTCTAATTTGAATTTCAGCTAAAACTTTTTTTTGACCTGCAATTGTTTCCACAGGATATTCAACAACGACATGATAAGAACGATAACCACTTTCTTTCATGTTAGTTATGTAATCACGCTCGTAAACAATTGTCATATCTTCTCTTTGACGAATAAGGTTAAGAACTTCCTCAATATCATCAACAAATTGAACCATGACTCTTAAACCAGCAATGTCATGAATGTCTTGGACAATATTTTCATCCAAAACACCTCTTAAAAGCATCTTTTCTCTAATACTTTCAACTGACTTAACACGTCCTGTTACGAATTCTATTGGTGAATAACGGTTCTGTTTTCGGAATTGCTTTCGAATACCCCGAAGTTTTATCTTTAATTCACCTACTGTTTGTATATAAGGATCTAAGAATTCTTCCCAATCTAAAGGCACACTACTACTCCTTTCTTGTCAAACAAATTACTTTAATATAAAATTGAAATAACAACTTATTATAGCATAAAATACCCCTAAAAGGAATGTTACATGTCTGAACTTGAAATCGAATTTAAAAGCTTGCTTACTAAAGATGAATACCAACGTTTACTTAAACAAATGTCGCACATCAAACCCATTAGCCAGACAAATTATTATATAGATACCCCAGATTATGCTCTCAAAGCTGCTCATATGTCACTACGAATCAGGACCCTTCAATCTAAGGCTGAGATGACCTTAAAGGTACCTGAAGAAAATGGAAATCGTGAGTACAATCTCTCACTTGAATTACAAGAAGCCAAAGATCTTATTGCTAGTTGTCATATTCCTGATTCTCCTGCTCTAGACATAATGAAAAAGGCGGGTATTCCCCTTTCTCAATTAAGAAATTTTGGTTCCTTAACTACCATACGTCGTGAAAGTATAACTCCAATTGGTAAAATGGCTCTTGATTACAATCACTATCTTTCCACTATTGATTATGAATTAGAACTTGAGGTTGATAACCCCCTAAAAGGCCAAGAAGACTTTCATAACTTCTTATCTGAAAATAAGATTGCATTCAAATATGCTAAAAGTAAGGTCGCAAGATTTACAAAAGCACTTTATAAAGACAAGAATTAATAGAGATAGAAACTGCATTTTTTCTCTTTTTTTGTTAAAATAGTCTTGTATGAGTAAGCAAGGAGTTTCTATTCAAATAGCAACTCTCTATAAAAAGCAAGGAGCAAACATTTTCATGACTCAAGATTATGCTGATAAACAAATCAAACTGTTTTCACTAACTTCCAATCTTCCTATTGCTCAGAAAATTTCTGAAGCTTCAGGTATCAAACTTGGTAAGATTTCATCACGTCAATTTTCAGATGGTGAAATCATGATTAACATTGAAGAAACAGTTCGTGGTGATGATATTTATATTATCCAATCTACCAGCTTCCCTGTAAATAATAATTTATGGGAATTATTGATAATGGTTGACGCCTGCAAACGAGCTAGTGCTAATACTGTAACCGTTGTCCTTCCCTATTTTGGCTATTCTCGTCAAGATCGTGTAGCTCACTCTCGTGAGCCTATTACAGCAAAACTTGTAGCAAACATGCTAACAAAAGCAGGAATTGATAGGGTTGTTACTTTAGATTTGCATGCCGTACAGGTTCAAGGTTTTTTTGATATACCTGTTGATAATCTTTTCACTGTTCCTTTATTTACAGAACACTATGCACAAAAAGGTTTAGTTGGTGAAGATGTGGTAGTGGTTAGCCCTAAAAATTCTGGTATCAAAAGAGCAAGAAGCCTGGCAGAGCACTTGAATTCTCCTATTGCAATTATTGACTATGCTCAGGATGATTCTGAACGTGAAGAAGGTTATATTATTGGAGATGTAGAAGGTAAAAAGGCCATCATTATCGATGATATCTTAAATACTGGTAAAACCTTTGCAGAAGCCGCTAAAATTCTAGAACGTGGCGGTGCAACTGAAGTTTATGCTGTCGCAAGTCATGGTCTTTTTGCTGGAGGCGCAGCTGACGTATTAAATGCTGCACCAATTAAAGAAATCCTTGTTAGTGATTCTGTAAAAACAATCAATCCTGTCCCTCAAAAAGTTACCTACATTTCTGCTAGTGACCTTATCGCGGAGGCTATTATACGTATCCATGAAAGAAGACCACTAAGCCCATTATTCTCTTATCAAGCAAATGAAAAATAAAAATCATGTCTATTTTGACAACGCTGCCACCACTTCCTTGACTGAACCTGTTATTAAAGTAATGACAGAAACCATGGGTTCCATCTTTGGTAATCCTTCTAGTGTTCACTTTTTTGGCCGCCAGGCTAGTCAACTCCTCAGAGACTGTAGGCAAACAATTGCTCAGTCCTTAAATGTTCCCGGCCAACATATTATTTTCACTTCTGGTGGAACTGAAAGTAACAATACAGCCATAAAAGGATATGCCCTTGCTAACCAAACAAAGGGTAAACATATTATCACTACTACTATTGAGCATCACTCTGTTTTAAATACTGTAGCCTATTTAGAAAAAAATTTTGACTTTGAGGTAACTTATATCAAACCTAAAAATGGTTTGATATCCGCACAAGAGATTAAAGAGGCTTTAAGAACAGATACTATTTTGGTTAGCGTCATGGCAGCTAATAACGAAACAGGTGATTTATTACCTATTGAAGAAATAGGTCAGATGTTAAAAAATCATCAAGCTGTTTTTCATGTTGATGCTGTTCAAATAATTGGAAAACTTCCTTTTTATCCTCAAAGCTTAGGCATTGATTTACTATCTGCTTCTGGACATAAATTTCATGGTCCAAAAGGGGTAGGCTTTCTCTATAGTAATGCTATTACTTTTGATCCCTTACTACATGGCGGTGATCAAGAAGAAAAAAGACGGGCAAGCACTGAAAATCTTATTGGCATTGTAGGTATGAGTCAAGCCTTAAAAGATGCCTATGAGAATATGGATGATAATAATAAGCTTATCCAAAAAATGTATGATGCCTTACTAGGGCATCTAGAGGGTATGGATTATTACCTTAATAAAAATTTGGATTCCTTGCCCAATGTTGTTAATATTGGATTTCCAGGCCTTCAAAATGATATTTTACTAACACGCCTTGACTTAGAAGGGATTGCAGTTTCTACTGGTTCAGCCTGTACTGCAGGAACTGTTGAACCTAGCCATGTCTTAGAAAGTTATTTTGGCAAAGATTCTTCAAGGCTAAAGGAATCTATTCGTATTTCATTTTCTGAACTCAACACCTTAGAAGAGATTCTGCTATTAACAAAACATCTTAAAAAAATTATTGGAGGTTCAAATGGCATTTGAAAAAGAAATTGCCCTAAAAGATTGCAATTATCGCTATGCAATAAATCCGTCAGTTAAAAGATACACACTAAAAGATACTACTTTTTCAGAAACTAAATTGGGGCATTACGAACTAAGTAGACTCTTAGAAGAAGTTCCCAATTCAGGTGAAGGTTTCCTTTTAAAAATTATTATCCATAAGGACTTAACTTCCTTTAAATTAACTATTACTGATAAGTCTGGCTTAAGACTTGTTAATATTTTCAAATCTGAAAAGCATAAAATCTTACAAGATAAATTTTATTTCCTCATGAATAGCTTAGTAGAAAGAAATATCTTTACCAAAGAAGCTAACGCTTAATTTCCTTAAAAAGCTTATGAAGAAATAGATGTAAACTAAAAATCATTAGCTAGTTTTCTAGTTAGTGATTTTTTTAGCTTAATTAATGGCTAATTCTAGCTAAAAAAGTTGCGTTTTTCACAAACTATCTGATACAATGGTAATAGAAATTATTACAGTAATTAATTAAAGGAGCTCTAAATCAATGGCTATTGACAAATCAATTCCAAAGGCAACTGCAAAACGTTTATCACTTTATTATCGTATCTTTAAAAGATTTCATGCTGATCAAATTGAAAAAGCCAGTTCAAAACAAATTGCTGACGCTATGGGAATTGACTCTGCGACTGTTCGTCGTGACTTTTCCTACTTTGGAGAATTAGGTCGTCGTGGATTTGGTTATGATGTAAATAAACTGATGAACTTTTTTGCTGATCTCTTAAATGACCACTCTACCACTAATGTTTTACTTGTAGGATGTGGTAATATTGGACGCGCCTTACTCCACTACCGTTTCCACGATCGTAATAAAATGCAAATTGCAATGGGCTTTGATATTGATAGCCACCCTATGGTAGGGACAGAAACTTCTGATGGTATACCTATCTATGGTATCTCTACAATCACTGACCATATTAAAAAAACGCAGATTGAAACAGCTATCTTAACAGTGCCTAGCACTCAGGCTCAAGAAGTTGCTGACCAATTGATTGAAGCAGGTATTCGTGGAATTTTAAGTTTTTCACCTGTTCATTTAAATGTACCTAAAGGTATTATTGTCCAGTATGTAGACCTTACTAGTGAACTGCAAACTTTATTGTACTTCATGCACCAATCACATTAACAAAATAGACAGTAGAATTACGGAGGGATGATGAAAGCGCCAATTATTGGAATTACTACTAATCAAAAACATAATGCCTCCCCAGAAGGCTTGGCCTGGATTTATAGTCCATCTTCTTTTATACAGGCTGTTTTAAAAGCTGGTGGTACCCCTTTACTTCTACCTATTGCTGATGAAAAGGCTGCCGATACCTATGTCTCCTTAATAGACAAACTTATCTTAATAGGTGGCCAAAATGTTGATCCTAAATTTTACCATGAAGAAAAAAGCATTATTACAGATGATTTTTATCTTGAAAGAGATATTTTCGAAATGGCTCTGATTAAAGCTGCCATTAAGCAAGGTAAACCTATTTTAGGAATTTGTCGCGGAACACAATTAATGAATGTCTACTTAGGTGGTAGCCTAAACCAGGCTATTGAAAATCATTGGCAATTAGAACCTATAAACGTTGTCACTCATCAGATAACAATTAGTCCTACTTCTGTTCTCCAACCTATCTACGGAGAAAAAACAATGGTTAATTCATTTCACAGACAAAGTATCAAAGAATTAGCTAAAGATTTAACTGTTATTGCAACAGATAGTGAAGATGCTACCATTGAAGCTGTAGTAGCTCATACCAGCAAACTTTCTTTTTTGGGTGTTCAGTGGCATCCAGAACTTACCCAAGTTAGTCGTGAAGAAGATATTGCGCTTTTTAGGTATTTTATAAATGAGTTTTAAGTTTAAAATATATCTGACTTCTCTCTGAAACTATAATAGTTATTTTTTCCAACTATAATATGATCTAAGCAGGATATCCCAATCTGATCACATGATTGTTTGATATTTTGAGTAAAGAGATAATCATTTTGACTAGGTTCTATTGACCCCGATGGATGATTGTGGACGACAATAAGGCTCGTTGCCATATTACGGCAAGCATAGTGTAAGATTTCTCTAGGTTCAGCTATTGCTCTTCTGACACTTCCAATAAATATTGTTTTTTCCTCAATAATTCTATTTTGGGTATCAAGATAAATGGCGAGTAAGTGCTCTTGACTCTTTTTCCCCAATTCTAAAATCATTTTTTGGGCTACTTGATAACTAGATAATATCTGTTGATTACTAGCCTTATCTGACTGTAGTATCCGATTAGCAAATTCAAGCATAGCTTTAATTTCAATTGATTTGACCTTACCAATACCTGAGACTGCTTGTAGTTCCTGTAAGGACATCTTATTGAAATCCGATAAATGATCTAAGCTTGATAAAATATGAGATGATAGTTCAATAACATGTTTTTGCTTATTACCAGTTCTTAATAAAATAGCTAGTAACTCTTGATTGCTCAATTTCTCAGCCCCAAAACGAACTAATCTTTCCCTAGGTAATAGGGTTTCTTTGTCTAATTTAATGGAATACATTCATTTACCTCCATTATATTTATTCGTAAAAAAAAGCAAACTTTAAGAAAGTTGCTTTTTTTGTATTGCTTGTTTTTTGGCGACATGATCTTTTACAATCTGATACAGGGTTGCTGCTAGAGGAACTGCAATAATCATTCCCACAATTCCCTTTAATGAAGCACCAATGGTGATTGCCATTAAGACCCACATGGCTGGTAGGCCAATAGATCCTCCAACAACCCTTGGATAGATAAGATTACCTTCGAATTGCTGTAAGACAACAATGAAAATCACAAAGAAAATAGCCTGTGAAAGTGATTGTGTCATAATAAGAATAAAGCCGATTGTAACCCCAATATAGGCTCCCACCACAGGAATGAGAGCTGTGAAAGCTACTAAAACACCAATAGTTGCTGCAAATGGAAGGCCTAATAAAAACATTCCTAAAGAGGTTAAACTACCTAAAATAATTGCTTCGATAGTTTGGCTGACAAAAAAACCATGAAAACGTTGGTGTAATAAACCTACTAGATAGTGGATTTTTTGTGCATAAATACCTGTATAGGTATCTACTAAAATATTTCCCTGGCGACAGAGTTGTTCTTTATTTCCCAAAACATAGAGTGAAAAAACAAAACTGACAAAAACATTGATAATGGCAGATGCAATTATCGTAACTGAGGTTAGGATATTAGTCAAAACTGATAAAAATTGTTTTAGTAACTGTTGACTATAGCTATTAATGGTTTTGGTTATTTGAGCATCCCCCCCGACATATTTAATGAGGCGGGCTAGCATTTTATTATGACTCAAATCCTTTACCACTTCTTTAATAGAAGAGGTATCAAAGGTTAACATTGTGTTGATACTTGAAATCAAATCTGGAATAACAATAGAAACAATCCAAAAAAACAAAGCAACAAATGTTAAATAAGCGAGTAACATGGAAATAGCACGTTTTAACCTGAAAAGTTTCTTTAATTTAGGGGAATAGTCTAAAAGCTTCTCATAGGCACTCATTACAATATTTACAATATAAGCCAGAGCGGCACCATATAAGAAGGGCAGACTTGTGCTAATAACTGTCTGAATAGTGTCTGATCCCTTTTGCCAGTTAGCTTGAATAGCAAAGCAGATGACAAAAGCGAGAACAAGATAGATAACTTGTTTTTTCTCAAATTTCATAAAAACTCCTTTTACTTATTATACACTAAAAAATTGATATAAACACTATCGTCTCCCCTAAAAGCTCTGCTATTCCTTTAGAAAAAAATAGAAAATCACTATAAATAATTTTTAATTTCGTCAGCAATTTTTTGATATCCTGCTAAATTGAGATGAAGACCATCTTTGGTAAAGGCTACTGTTAAATCATTGTTAGGAGTTTTTAGGTTACTTGCGATATCAATATAATTAATGCCTGAAATATCTTGTAGGGCCCTATTTAATTGATCAATAATCTGGTTATTTCTGACCTTAACCGTTTCTTTAAAGACAGCTTCTTCAGATACAGGTAAGACTGAAAGTAGGTTAATCTTGATATCCTTATGAGATAAAAAAATCACCTCTACAATCTTTTTTATATTCCTAATAATGCTATTAAGTGAATAGCCTAAGCCAATATCATTAGTGCCAATTAAGATAAAAATCTGTTTAGGATTTAAATCAAGAATCTGAGCTCCTATATGTGTTAAAAGCCACTGACTGTCAATGCCTGAGACTCCTCTGTTATGAAAGTTACTGTCTTGACCTAGATACTTTTTTAAAGGAAAGAATTCCATAATAGAATCACCAACAAAAACACTGCCACCTTCTTTTACTTTTTGGTTTTGAAGCTGAAAATAAGCGAGTCGCTCTTTTTGATAAGCCAATAATTCAGGTGTTACTACTTCAAACATACTTACCCCCTTTTTAATATATCTATAGTATACCAAAAAGATGTCTGAAGTAAATTGTCCTAAAAAATAATTCAGTTATGAAATCGGTTTTCCAATTTAGGAAGAAAGTTTCTTAACTTTCTGATATAATACTATGGTGTGACTATTTCATCTATTTAGGAGTAATTAATTGTTTATCTCAAAAATTAAAACTAAAAATATTGAAGAAACCAAAAAGCAGTTATTAACTTATAGCTATTTTCACCATGAAGTAAAAGATGGTCGGCCAGATGTTTTATTTCACTGGCATCCAGAAATAGAAATAAGTTATGTGAGTGAAGGAACTGCTAAATATCATATTGATTATGATTTTTTTAATAGCCAAGCTGGGGATATTATTTTAGTACGTCCCAATGGGATGCATTCTATTCATCCTATCAATGATAATAAACATGTAACCGATACTTTTAAATTTCACTTAGACATGCTTGGTTCATCCTATACAGACCAAGTTAGTCTACATTACTTGCAACCTTTACAAAATAGTAATTTTAAATTTTTACCTTGTATTAAGCCAGATATGCCTGGTTATAGTGATATCAAAGCGTGTTTATTTGCTATTTTTCAATTAGCGAAAGAAAAAGGACGACATTTTGAAATCCTACTAAAATCAAAATTACATGAGCTTATTTATTTACTCTACTATCATCGTTATGTTCTAAAAAAACATACTGATGAGACTTATCGTAAAAATGAAAAAATACGTCAGTTAGTTCATTATATTAATACTAATTTTAATAAGCCTTTATCTATAGAATCCTTAGCTGACTATATTGGTTATAGCAAAACCCACTTTATGACTGTCTTTAAACAGCACACAGGAACTTCTTGTACAGAATTTGTTATTCAAGTTAGACTGAGTAAGGCATGTGAGCTGCTTCTTAATTCAACAAGTTCAATCCTTGAAATTGCCAAGGATACTGGCTTTAATAACCTCTCTAATTTCAACAGACAATTTAAACGCTATTACCTCTTAACTCCCAGCCAATATCGTAAGAAACACAGTAAGGCTACACTTAACCCTAGGCTTACAAATATCGCTAAACTCTAATCTCCATTTTTATAATGTGAGATTTTTTTCTAGTCACCATTTATAAAAAATGCCTAGAGAGATTAGACATTTCACTCAATATGATAAGAAACTCACACCCTTTAATTGGGCATTAATAAGTGTCTTATAAGACCAACATCTGTTTCATTAACGACCACAAAAATTGTAGCGCCAGCCAACAAGCGAGTATTTCCGGATACTACTTGTGACTTTTTATTATTTATTTGTGTTGTGATCAAAACATTTGCTGGTAACTGTAAATCACGTACATAACGTCCAGCCAATTTTTCACTAACTGTTAATTCAATCAATGTCGGTTCGACAAGATCACTAGGATGATTAATCGTCATTTTTGCTAGCATGGCTTCATAGATAGGTTCACCTTTTAGCAAATCCATAATCAAATAAGCAACAAAGGTCACCACCGCAATAGACATTAATGGTTTTAAATCACCCACCATTTCTGTCACTAGAATCATGCCTGTTAGTGGAGCTTTTGAAATTGCCGCAAAATACCCTGCCATCCCTAGAACAAGAAATAAGGGTCTTAGATTTTCTTCTACAAATCCTAAATAATGAAAAGCATATCCAAATATTAGTCCTGCTAAAGCACCTAAGGTTAAAATTGGTAGAAAAATCCCTCCTGGTAAGCCACTACTATAGCTAAACATACTGCCAATAAAACGCAATAAAAAGAATAAAACAACTAGTATTAGAGTGGAATGATTAAGAGACAAGTCTATAATTAGCCCATTTCCCCCTCCTAATAATTGAGGGAAATAATAACCAATAGGAATAATAACAGGCAGTGCGATTAAACCATAGAAATAATTAGGTAAGTGAAAACAGTGTCCTAAAAATGCAATCAGCTTATGAAAAGATAAGATGACCCTCTCATAGATATAACCTAGAAAGCCTAAAAAAGCACCAAGTAAAAGAAGAATCCAATAATGGCTTAAGTCTAGAAAAGGCATAGAGCTTGGCATAGCTAAAACAGGTTTTAGCCCAAAAATATTTAAAGAGATAAAATTAGCTACTAAGCTTGCTACTAATGCAGTAATCCATATTAAACGAGAGAAATGATGATAGATTTCTTCTACTACAAATAAAAGTCCTGCTATAGGGGCATTAAAAGCTGCTGATAAGCCTGCTGCTGCTCCACTTGCAATAAGAACACGTTTTTCTAAGCGACTAGAATTCAAGTATTTTGCTAAACCCTTAGCTGACATAGCTCCTATTTGAATAGAAGGACCTTCTCTTCCTAGCATAAAGCCCATAGAAATGGCTACAATTCCTGAAACTACTTTTTTCCATAGGACACTCCACCATTTTGGAGACAAAAGTCCCTTTAACTCACCTTCTACATGGGGAATACCGGATCCCTTAATATCTGGTTCATCTTTTACAAAAAAGCCTACTATAATAACAGCTAAAACACTAAAAAGTATAATAAAAAATAAAACCTTAGGATCCTTTTGTGATAAATAATAATAACTGACAACTCTGTCAGCTATTGCTTCAATGATTAGTCTAAATAAACTAACTATAATACCTGCTATAATCCCAACTAATATTCCCCGCCAAACGTAAGATATGATTGATACTGTTGAAAAAGAATACTCATTTTTATGATTTTCCATTTTTCCTCCTGTTCACATATTAAATAACTGTTACTATTGTATCAAAGCAAAGCACAAGTTTCTAGGAAATATTCCATAAAAAATAAGGCTTGTTGTTTTTAAGCAACAAACCTTATTAAATAATCAGTAAGCTAAACCATCATTTAAACTACTTTACAGCATCACTAACACTTTTAGCAACTATTTCAGCAACACCTTTTTGGAAGGCATCTGGAATAATATTTGTCCTTGATAAATCATGCTCAGGAATAAGACTAGCAATACCTTTAGCAGCTGCAATTTGCATGTCAACTGTAATTGATTTAGCACGCGCGTCTAAGGCGCCCCTGAAGATACCTGGAAAGGCTAAGACATTATTTATTTGATTTGGAAAATCACTTCTACCAGTAGCTGCAATATAGGCACCTGCTTCCAAGGCTTGATCTGGATAGATTTCTGGTACTGGATTAGCCATAGCAAAGATTACTGGCTTGTCAGCCATTTTAGAAATCCATTCTGCTTTAAGAATTCCTGGAGCTGAAACTCCTATAAAGATATCAGCTCCTACAAGAGCATCTTCTAAACCACCTGATTGGAAGTCACGATTGGTTAATTTTGCAATTTCTAAATGATGTGGAGCTAGTTTATCAGCAGCTTTTTCATTAATAATTCCAAATTTATCAACTACTGTAACATTTTTCGCCCCAGCAGCCAAGAGTTTTCTAGTAATTGATAAACCAGCTGAACCACCACCATTAACCACAATCTTAACAGCATCTATCGTCTTTGAAATTAATTTCAAACTATTAAAGAGGGCTGCTAACACAACAATAGCTGTTCCATGTTGGTCATCATGAAATACTGGAATATTACATTCTTCAATAAGTCGTTTTTCTATTTCAAAACAACGCGGTGCGCTGATATCTTCCAAATTGATACCACCAAAGGTTGGTGCAATAGCCTTAACAATCCTAATAATTTCTTCTGTATCATTGGTATCTAACACAATTGGTACAGCGTCCACATTTGCAAATTCTTTAAATAGAGCAGCTTTTCCTTCCATAACAGGCATAGCAGCTATAGCTCCAATATCACCTAAACCAAGTACAGCCGAACCATCACTTACTACTGCTACGGTATTCTTTTTAGTCGTTAATTCATACCCTAAATCAGGGTCTTTGGCAATAGCTGAAGAAACAGAGGCCACACCCGGAGTATAAGCAATACTCAAATCATGCTTATCCTTGATTTCTACCTTGGGTATAACTTCTAATTTACCACCATTTTTTTTAGCTTGTTCAATTGCAAGTTGTCCTAAATCTGTAGTCATTATCTTTTCCTCTTTCTATTTATAACTTTTTATTTAAAGATTATTCTTAAAATTCCTGTCATTGTAATAACGGTTATAGCACCTCCAAGTCTGGTTGCTACTTGTGCAAAGGGCATTAAGTTCATTCTATTTGCTGTGCTTAAAATAGCAACATCTCCTGTTCCACCCATTCCGCTTTGACAAGCTGAAATAATTCCTGCCTCAACGGGATTCATATTCAAGAAACGAGAGATAAAGAAGCCGACTGAAATAACCGTAAAAACAACACTGATAACAACAACAAAGTATTGCCAACTTAAGGTTGCAACCACATCTTTTAAAGGAATATAAAGTAAGCCTAAACCTGCCATTAAGGGGAAGGTAAAGTTACTTGAAATAAATTTGTAGAGTTGTTTAGCTCCATTTTGTGTTTCTTGAGGAATAATATTAATATATTTTAAAAATGCTGCTAGAATAATCATCAAGACAGGCCCAGGAAAACCCGTTAAGTGTTGGAGTAAACCACCTGCTATAAATAAAGAGCAAGCTGTTAGAACACCACCACCCATCAGTTTCACATCAAGTACTCCAGAAGTATCTTTCAAGGCATCAGACATATCTTCAGTATTACCAACTTTAACCAGTTGTCCTTGACCTGAATAATCTGGATGTTTTTCACCAAATCTGTTTAATAAGGCTGTACATAGTATAGCAAAGAAATTACCTATAATAGTAGCTGGGATGAGTTGAGCAACTAACTGTTCACTAGCAACTCCTGTAATAGCACTGTAACCAAGTGACAAGGGTAAAATTCCCTCCCCAATACCACCGGCAAGAACTGGGGTAACAATATAAAAGAGAGTATGCTTCCACTCCAAACCAATAAGGAGGCCAACTAAGGTTCCTACTGCCATAGCACAAACCATACCAAGTAGCATGGGAATAATCATCCTAAAAAGTCCTTGAATAAGAATCTTACGGTTCATTCCCAAAATACTACCACATACCAAACAAGCAATATAGAAGTATAAAAAATTAGCTTCTTTCATCAATACATGTGTTGCATCTAAAATATTAGGATTGAGGAGATTAAAAAATACTAATATTGAAGGTACAAGTAAGGATAAAATGGCAGGGCCACCAAAGTTTTTCAGGCCAGGTATATTAGCACCAATGGTTCCTAGCAACCAGCCCATGGTTAGGATAACAGCAAAACCACCAAGCATATTGACTGGTAATTTTTGAAGTAGGCCAGTGACTAGTATTAAAATCGCAAAAGCCAGATAAACTGGTAAGGGGACAGAGCCAACCTTAAACGATTGGAAATTGCGTTTGGCTGCTAGCTCTGTTCCTTTTGGAACTTCTTTTTTCTTAATTGTTTCCATAAAACAAGCCTCCTTTAATGATTATCCCCAGTATAAAACAAATAAATTAACAAAAATAGATTATTTAATTTGTTTAATTACTTAAAATTTTTTAACTTATTTAACTTAATAGTTTGTCCTTAAACTATGGTATACTCATTAAATAGGAGGCTTTATGAAACATCGCATGTCACTGTGGCAAACCTTATCTTTGACCTTACTGATTATGATACTGGTCACAACTGCTATTTTTTATGGCATCATGATCGAAGAGACCTATGGTTCAATCAAAAGGCAGGAAAGCCATTTATTGACCTCTACAGGCAAAATTCTTGCCCAAAATATTCAGCTTAAACAAGCCCTGACTGAGGAAAAAGACTCAGACAATCTAAACAATTACACTAATACTATTGCCAAGGCTTATAAGCTTGATTATGTTGTGGTGATGGATATGCAGGGCATTAGATTGACACATCCTAATCCTGAAAAAATTGGCAAACCTTTTCAGGGTGGTGATGAGAAGATTGTTTTAAAAGGTAAGGAAGTTATCTCTACTGCTAAAGGAAGTTTAGGGAGATCTTTACGTTATCTCATTCCTGTATTTGATGACCACAAAAAACAAATTGGAGCTATAGCTGTTGGGGTTAAATTGACAACCATAGATGAAGTTGTTTCCCAGTCTAAGCAAAAATATACTCTAGCCCTCTTACTTTGTCTAGGAGTTAGTTTATGTGTAATTAGCTTTATTTCCCTTCGTTTAAAAAGGCAACTACATAATCTAGAACCTAGTGAAATTTATCAGTTGTTAGAAGAACGTAATGCCATGTTAGATCAAATTGAGGCAGCCGTCTTTATTATTGATAAAACACATGCTATTAGCTTAGCTAACCAATCAGCCAAAGATCTAGCCTTAACAAAAATGCAAGAAGAATTTCTGATTGGTAAAACAATTGAAGATATTTTTACAGATTTTCATACTCTTGATTTAAAACAATACCATGACCAGCTCTTTCGTTTTTGTGAGGAAGATTATCTTGTAACTATTTCTCCTATCAGTGTCAAAGGAAGTCTGAGAGGTTATCTCATTTTCTTAAGAGAGGCAGCAAATGCTATTAATACCCTGGAACAGCTTGTCTACACAACAACCTATGCTTCTGCCCTCCAGGCTCAAACACATAAGTTTATGAACCAGTTACATGTCATTTATGGTCTAGTAGATATCGCCTATTATGATCAATTGAAAATCTACCTTGACAGTATTCTAGAGCCTGAAAGTGAGATTGTTACCAGCCTTTCTGTTTTAATCAAGGAGCCTTTATTAGCAAGTTTTTTAATTGGGGAGCAAGAAAAGTATAAAGAATTAAATTGTAAGCTCCAATTTGAGATGGTTAGTGATATTCCTGCTTGTCAGTCAAAACACCAACTCAATAATTGCCTTAAAATTTACCAATATATCCATACCACTTGCTTGACCCATTTAAAACCCAAAGAAGTTCTGATGAGTATTAGTTATAAAACGAATTATCTCATTAGTCAATATTCTTTTTTGGATCAAACTATCTCTGCCGAGCAACTTGAAGCTATCTTTGATACTCACTATTTCAAACAGCTCCTGCTTGATACAAGGTCACTATTTCATAAAGAAATCATTGATAAACACCTTACTATTTCTGTAACAACCCCATATATAGGAGACTAAAATGAATGTACTCATTATAGAAGATGATCCTATGGTTGACTTTATTCACCGTAATTATCTTGAAAAAACAAGCTTTTTTGATAAAATTATTTCTTCTGATTCTATAAAAGATGCCAATCAAAAAATTATTTCCTACAAAATTGACTTGGTTTTGCTGGATATTCACATCAAAGATGGCAATGGCATGGAGTTCTTGGAAAAGTTAAGAAGAGAGCATCTCAACTGTGAAGTCATTATTATTTCAGCAGCTAATGATGGCAAGATTATTAAATCTGGTTTTCATCTTGGTATTATTGATTATCTGATTAAACCATTTACCTATGACCGTTTTCAAGAAAGTATTGCTCTTTTTATCACACATAAGGAACAGTTAAATCATGGTCCTATCCAACAATCACAGATTGATCAGTTAAGAACTAATAGTCAAAGGAATCCAAGTAAAGAAAATCTTTTATTAGAAAAAGGCCTATCACAATCAACTCTGGATCTTATTTTAGCAAGTATAGACACTATTGAAGAACCCTTTACTATCCAAAGCTTATCGGATGCTTCTAAGTTATCCCATGTTTCTGTTCGAAAATATATTGCTTTTATGGAAGAAAATAAACAGCTAAGCAGTCAGCAAATTTATACTAAGGTTGGTCGACCTTACCGTGTCTATAGTAGGCTATGACTTCTTTCCATACAAAAATACTGGCTTAGTTTATAACTAGGTCAGTATTTTATGCTCTTATTTTATGTACATTTTAAACTGTAAGTAAAGGTCGTTATAGATGCCTAACCAATGATTACCCAAATTATCATAAACTTCAAGTTTATTAATAGTTTCCTGACTCGGATAAAACGCCTTATCATTTTTTATCTTAGCTGGAAGTAAGTCTTTGGCCTTGTTATTTGGTGTGGCATAGCCTATGTATTCTGCATTTTGTGCAGCATTTTCAGGTCTCAGCATGAAATTAATAAAGGCATAGGCTTCTTTTTTATGCTTCATGGTTTTTGGGATAACCAAGTTGTCAAACCACAGATTAGAGCCTTCTGAGGGAACCAGGTAATGCAAATCTTTATTATTTGAGAGCATTTCACTAGCTTCACCAGAGAAAGTAACCCCTATTGCTGCGTCTCCTTGAATCATGTAACCCTTCATTTCATCAGCAACAATGGCTTTGATATTAGGCGTAAGTCCTTGTAGTTTATTTTCAGCTTGCTCTAAGTGCTTATAGTTTTTAGAATTCAAACTATAGCCAAAAGTATTTAAACCAATACCCATAACTTCACGGGCGCCATCAACAAGGAGGATACTATTTTTATAGTTTGCTTTCCAAAGGTCATCCCAATGTTTGGGAACTTCTTTAACCAAGCTTTCATTATAAACAATCCCGACAGTTCCCCAAAAATAGGGGATGGAATAATCATTATGAGGATCAAAGCTCTTTCCTAAGAATTCCTTACCTAGATTGTCTATTCCTTCTAACTGTGATTTGTCTAACTTGTATAAAAGATTTTCTTTAATCATCTTATCAATAGTGTAATCACTAGGTACTGCTATATCATAGGTGGTGCCGCCTTGTTTTATTTTAGTATACATGGCTTCATTAGAATCAAAGGTTTCGTACTGAACTTGAATGCCACTTTCTTTAGTGAATTTTTTTAGCAAAGCGGGGTCTATATAATCTCCCCAATTATAAATCACTAATTTTTCTGATTGATTAACTGAGCCAGATTTTTTCTGCAAAAAGAAGGAAAGACTTGCCAAAATAATGATGATAGCAATAATTCCTGCTAAAAATGAATATAGTTTACGCATGCTTTTCCTCCTTTTCTTGTGAGATATAATAATAGCCCATTACTAATAAGATAGAGAAGAAAAAGACAATTGTTGACAGAGCATTGATTTCCAAAGAAATTCCTTGTCTAGCGCGTGAGTAAATTTCTACAGAAAGTGTGGTAAAGCCATTTCCTGTTAAAAAGAAAGTTACGGCAAAATCATCAAGAGAATAGGTAAAAGCCATAAAATAACCGGCAATAATTCCTGGTGTTAAATAAGGTAGCATGACTTCTTTTAACATTTGAAATTGACTTGCTCCAAGGTCATAGGCTGCATGTATCATATCCTGATTCATTTCTTTTAAGCGTGGCAGGACCATTAAAACGACAATTGGTATGGAAAATGCAATGTGACTTAGTAAGACTGAAAACATTCCCAATTGAAATTTAAAGGTGGTAAAAAGAATTAAAAAGGAAGCCCCAATCATAACATCAGGTGATACTAACAAAACATTATTAGTAGACAAAATGATATTTTGATATTTTTTGCGAACATGATGGATATAAATAGCACCAAAAGTTCCAATAACAGTAGCAAACAAGGCACTCAAAAAAGCCAAAACAAAGGTCTGCAACAAGATTGACATCAGGCGACTATCCGCAAAGAGGGCTTGATAATGTTCAAGGGTAAAACCTGTAAATCCAGTCATATCCCCACCTTTATTAAAGGAATAAAAGATTAAATAACAGATGGGAATATACAGTAAGACAAAGGTAAAGGTTAAATAAATTGAGGATAATTTTTTCATCTATTTCTCTCCTTTGTAACCCACATAATCACCAGCATGGTAAAAATTAAGATAACCCCAATAGTTGATCCCATACCCCAATTTTGAGTGGTTAAGAAATGCTGTTCAATGGCTGTTCCCAAGGTAATGACACGGTTTCCACCAATCAGTCTTGTTAGCATAAAAAGACTTAGGCTTGGGATAAATACAGATTGAATACCCGCTCGAACCCCATTTAGGGACAAGGGAAAGATAACTTTAGAAAAGGTTTGATAGTCATTTGCTCCTAAATCCCGACTAGCATTAATCACATTGTCATCAATATCATCTAAGGCATTAAAAATGGGAAGAATCATAAAGGGTAACTCTATGTACGAGGCCACAAAGATAAATGAAAAGTCAGTAAAAAGGATTTGCTGAGGGCCAATACCAATAAAACTTAAAAAGGCATTAATCCCTCCTTTTTGACCAAAAATCCCCATAAAGGCATAGGCTTTCAAGAGAAGATTTATCCATGTTGGTAAAATAATCATCATTAGCCAGAGTTGCTTATGTTTTAGGTTTGTTAAAAAATAAGCAGCAGGATATGAAATGAACAAGGTGACCAGAGTTATAATTCCAGCATAAAAGATAGAATTAAAACTCATTCTAAGATAGGTCCATGAGCTAAAAAAGGTTTGATAGTTTGTTAGGGTGAAATGACCCTGAATATCAAAAAATGATTTGTAAAAAAGCAGGGCTAAGGGAGCTAACACAAAGAGTAAAACCCAAAGAAAGTAAGGCAGAGAATAAAAGTTAGCTGTTCTCTTCATTTCTCTCCTCCTCAATAGCATTAATCAAGCCTTCTTCTTGCTCATCCATTTCTACATATTCCTCTATACGGGCATCAAATTCTTCTTCTGTTTCATTTAGACGCATAATATGAATATCTTCTGGCGTAAAATCTAAACCGATTATTTCACCCTCAATGGCTTTACGAGTAGAATGAATCATCCATTCATTTCCTAAATCATCATAGGCAATAATTTCATAGTGGACTCCTCGAAAGAGTTGGGTATCAACTTTTACCTGTAGTTTTCCTTCTTCTGGTAGGGTAATCTGTAAATCTTCTGGTCGAATAACGACTTCTACAGCTTCATTTGGTCTCATTCCACCGTCAACAGATTCAAATGTTTTGCCATTAAAGGAAACCAAATAGTCCTCAATCATTGTTCCACTAATAATATTTGACTCCCCAATAAAATTAGCAACAAAGTGATTAATAGGCTCGTCATAAATGTCTACCGGAGTTCCTGACTGAACAATTTCTCCATTATTCATAACAAAAATCCAATCACTCATAGCCAAAGCTTCTTCTTGGTCGTGGGTTACAAAGACAAAGGTTATGCCTAATCTTTGTTGGAGTTCACGCAACTCATACTGCATTTCCGTTCTCAGCTTTAAATCAAGAGCAGACAAGGGTTCATCTAATAAGACGACACGTGGTTGGTTAATAATAGCACGAGCTATGGCAACCCGCTGTCTTTGACCACCTGATAACTTCTGAATAGGACGCTTGGCAAAGCCATCCAGCTGAACCATTTTCAAGGTTTCATGCACACGAGCAGCAATTTCTTTTTTAGGAACATTCTTCAATTTCAAGGCAAAAGCTACGTTGTCAAAGACGTTCATGTGAGGGAATAAGGCATAGTTTTGAAAAACGGTGTGAACATCTCGCTTACTAATGGGAAGATCATTAATCCGCTTTCCATCTAAATAAATATCGCCACTGCTAGCATCTAAAAGTCCCGCAATTAAATTTAAAATAGTTGATTTGCCTGAACCAGAAGCACCCAAGAGGGTATAAAACTTCCCTTCTTCCAGCTCAAAATTAATATTGTTTAATACTTTGGTGTCATTGTCTTCAAATGTTTTTGAAACATTCACAAATGTGATAATTGGATTAGTCAATTGTCATAAATCCTCCATAGGGCTTTCGTTAGTTACTTTTAAATAAGGGCTCTCCGATAATACGAACTTCTGGTTCTAAAGTAATTCCAGACTTTTCTTCAACTCTTTTGATGACATGAGCAATAAGATCTTCATAATCTTGGGCTTTACCTTTAGCAATATTGACCATAAAACCGGCATGTTTTTGAGAGACTTCAATGCCACCTAAACGATAGCCTTTAAGCTCTGCTTCCATAATTAACTGTCCTGCAAAATACCCAAGAGGACGTTTAAAGACAGAACCACAGGAAGGATATTCTAAGGGCTGTTTTAATTGACGAAGATGATTAAGTCTTTTCATTTCTTGATCAATTTGTTCATAATTACCTGGTTTTAGAGCAAACTTCGCAGAAATGACAATATCTCCAGACTCCTGAATAGAGGAATGTCTGTAACCAAAAGCCATATCTTTAGCATCTAAAGTCTTAATTTCTCCTTGAGGGGTTAACACCTTAGCTGATAAGAAAATATGGGAGATTTCTCCTCCATAAGCTCCTGCATTCATAAAGATAGCACCCCCGATACTACCAGGTATGCCACATGCAAATTCAAAACCAGTTAAACTATGAAACCTTGCAATTTTTGTTGTTTCAATAAGATTGGCCCCAGCTTCAGCTTCTAGGGTATAGCCGTTGATTTTCACCGTGTTTAGCTTATCAAACATAATCACAAAGCCACGAATACCACCATCTCGGACAATAAGATTACTGGCATTCCCTAAAGCAAGCCAAGGAATCTTGTTGCGATTAGCGTAGGCTACAATCCGTGATAATTCAACTCGATTTCGTGGAAAAGCTAGGTAATCAGCTGGACCACCTACTTTAGTATAGGTATATTTTTTTAAGGGTTCATCAATTCTAATATCAATACCTTTAAGTTCATTTAACATGGGTTTTCTTCTTTCCAGATCTTTACTTTATTACTCAAAAAAATCAGCACAAAGCCGATTCTATTATATCAAATTTTACAAAAAATAACGATTTTTTTTAATAATAGCAGAGCTATAACTGAACTAAATCCTAATACAAAAACCTTATCCACTTAGCTAGTCTAGACTAAAGATTTTCACTCCATTTACAAAAAACTTAAGCAAGAAATATAAGAATCCTAACTTTCTCAAAAAGGTCTACTGCTTGCTAGCTGCTTGACTTAAAAACCAGTATTGTCTAACCTGTGCAATGAAGTACAATGAACCTGTTACAAGGTAAAAGTCTTCCTTACTATCATAGTTAATCCCTTTTAACCATTCTTTAAAGTCTGAAACCTTCTTATAAGACTGATTATAGTTCTTAAGTGGATAGGCAGTAGGGTATTCAAAGCCAGTTACTTGCAAATGGCCAAGCCTATCTAAAAGCTTAAGCATAACTTCAATGGGCTTACCCTCAATAGCAGCAAATAGGATATGAATCTTTTTATCTGCGTAGTCCTTTTTTAAAACAGCTATCAAAGCAAGCAAACTCTCTTTGTTATGGGATCCATCAATCATCAGATTTGTCCTTAATAGTTCTGTTCTACCTAGCCAGTAGCTAGTTTTCAAGCCTTCTTTTATAGCCCTTTCATTTATCTGAGGGAATGTCTCCTTAAGTAAAAGACTAGCCATAATAGCAAGAGCAGCATTTGTCACTTGATGCTGACCAGGCATGGCCAATTGAATAGCATTAATATCACCTAAAGGAGACTGAAATTGGTAGCTTTCCCCCTGGTTTAGCATTTGAAAGTCCTTTTGATTGTCATACAAGCTAGCTGACATCTGGGCTGATTGCTCTCTAAAAACCTGCTTAGCCTCCTCATTATCAATAGCTATCAGAACTTTTTGTCCTTCTTTGATGACTCCAGCTTTTTGTTTAGCAATTTCACCATAAGTCTGTCCTAAAATGGCTTGATGATCTAAACCAATAGAGGGACAAATAACTAAATCGGCCTTGAAAACATTTGTTGAATCATATAGGCCACCCAAACCTGCTTCAATAATTGCAATATCAACTGGATGAAGATGTCCAAAATAAAGAAACATCATTAGGGTTATTACTTCAAATTCTGTAAATGGACCTAGACTTGTCTCTAGTAAAACTCTGTCTGTTAAAGGTTTTAGCACCTCAATCAGCCTTAAAAAGTCTCTTTCTGAAATCATCTGCCCGTTGAGACTTATTCTTTCTTTAAAGTCCATGATATAAGGAGAAACAAAGGTTCCAACTTCATAACCTGCAGCAGTAAAAATATGCTGTACATTATTTACTGTAGACCCCTTACCATTAGTGCCAACCACATGGACAGCAAGTAATTTATCCTGGGGATTATCTAGTTCTTCTAAGGCCCAAAGCATGCGTTTTAGACCCGGCTTAGAGGCGAACTTCCTGTGACTATGAATCCATTCTAATGCTTGCTGATACGTCATTAATACTCCCTGTGAAAAATTATTAAAAAGAAAAGACCACCTTTCAAAAGATTAATCTTTCCTAGTTACTTCCTAATCTTCCTCAAATTGATTCTAAAATATTGGCTAATTATAACAAATTTTGGGATAAATGAATAGTTTTAACAAATTGAAGGCAGAAAATTTATACTGAGCTAGAATAAAAGTGCTATAATAAAAACAGAAAAATTCAGGAGACTCATATGAAAAACAGAAGAAGAAAAAAGAAATCCTTTACTGGCATCTTTGTTTTGCTTTTAGCTTTAGTAGCTACTTTAATAGGTGTTTTTGTCTTGTATCATAAATATACAAGCACTTCTACAACTACCACAGTAAAATCACAGCTAACTAGTCAAACAAGTAGCCAAAATAAAAAAAAGAACTCTGAGCAAAAACCTGATTCAGAGCAAGATACTAAAGTAAGCTGGCATAAAGAAGAAAATCCTCTCAAAATCCCTATCCTTATGTACCATGCTGTACATGTTATGGGGCCTGAGGAGACTGCTAATGCTAATCTGATTGTCGATCCAACTCTTTTTGAAAACCAGATTAAAGCACTCAAAGAAGATGGTTACTACTTCTTATCTCCAGAGGAAGCACTTCGTGTTTTAAGCCAAAATGAACTACCTGCTAAAAAAGTGGTCTGGTTAACCTTTGATGATAGTATGATTGATTTTTACAATGTTGCCTACCCTATATTGAAAAAATATCATGCCAAAGCAACTAATAATGTTATAACAGGATTGACTGAAAATAAGAGCCCTATTAACCTCACCCTTGCACAAATGAAAGAAATGAAAACTAGTGGTATGTCCTTCCAAGACCATGCTGTCCATCACCCAGACCTTTCTGTCTCAGATCCTAGCACCCAGCAGTTTGAAATGGAAGACTCTAAA
Source organism: Streptococcus didelphis DSM 15616 (assembly GCF_000380005.1). Lineage (GTDB taxonomy): Bacteria > Bacillota > Bacilli > Lactobacillales > Streptococcaceae > Streptococcus > Streptococcus didelphis. Next base: position 425,011 of record NZ_KB904188.1, on the reverse strand, counting down.
CATTATTTAGATAAAAATCTCAAACAAGATACGATTGCCATTGCTTATCCTTCAGGACGATACACGGATACAACATTAGAACTTGCCAAAAAACTTCATTACAAGCTTGGAGTAACTACCAATGAGGGCCTAGCCAGCGCAGCTAATGGCCTACTATCCCTTAATCGAGTCAGAATACTCCCAACAACCACAGCCCAACTCTTATTAGATACTATTAAAGAATAAAGAGAAAGTCGAGGATTTTTTTCAATCACTAAATAACATAAAGTATGACTCCTATCTTTTATAAGAGTTATACTTTTTAATTTTTCTTCGATACTCTTTTTAATTATCTTTACAATTCTCCTTTTGACCCTGTTTTCCGATAATATTGGGCAAATTATAGCAATCATATCTTTGCATCCTTATAAAAATGCCGTCTCTGGTTCTTTCTATATTAAACATAGCTTTTGCAACTCGATTTGTTCCAAAATTATTAAAGAAGTCAATTGTAGAATCATAATCTACAATGCCTAATGGTTAATGAGAAACTAAAAGAATAGCCTTACTAGGTTCACTATTCATAAAAGTTTTCCAAATAACACTAAATGTAAAATTGTTTACAGCACTATAGGAGTCATCAAAAAAACAAACAATCAAATTACACTATGCTGTGTAACACTATTGCACATTCAATTAACTAGCTTTCTTCATCAAAAAGCATCTTAAAATCCCCTCCTACTTTAAGTCGAGAGGGGATAAAAGTTCTGTCACGGATTAGTTAACTATTAGTAAGCTGAATTTTCTAAAATTTCTTCACCATATCCTCCAGCTTGTGGTAGAGGTAAGTTTGTAGAATTAGGGGCTCTTAAAATTCTTAAAGGTTTGGCACCTGCTTCTCTTGCTGCATGAATATCTTCATCACTATCTCCATAATGAATTTCTGAACCATATTTTTTTATATAATAGGATTTATCATATTTATAAGGCTTAATAGCTTTGTTTCCAGTGTAGTGAATAGCAATGGGCTTATCTAATTTAAAAGCTTTAGCTAATGTTTTAGCGGTTTTATCAATATCACCTTCTTTATACATTGAACCTCTTGTTCTTCCTGTAATAAAGACAATTTTATCCCTTCGTTTTTGATGCATAGCAATTAATTTCTTAGCGTATTCTTTAGGAATAGAATCTTGGTCTCCTCGCTTTGCAACCAAATCCCAAAATTTTTGTTTATGAAGATAATCAAAAGACCCTGGTGTTACATATTCTTTTCCATACTGAAAATATTGACTACTAAAAAGTAATGTATCATCGATATCAAAGCTAACAGTCGTTGGCTCTTTACCATCTAAACTTTTTTGAATATCTTCAATAGAAACAATAGATACTTTTACGTTATTATTGTTTGAGATAGCTGTCACCCCCTCTTGTGTATAAGCTACTTTTGGCCCACTAGCTTCAACTATTGCTGATGAAGTTGCGACTATTCCTAAAATCAAAAGACCACTTATCACTCGTTTTTTCCGTTTCTTCATAAGCACCTCCATAAATATAATGAAAATAATTTCCTAGATTAGGATACCAAGATAAAATCTGTTATGCAAGCGATTACAAAACAATTGAATCGTTTAGTTCCTATTAGAAAGTCTTCTTCACACATATTATGACATACTCTGATTAGCACTCTAGCAGAACACAACGTTCCCCTCAAAGCTATTACTCAAAGAGTGGGATATAAAGGTAAGGGAAAGAGTACAAAGTAAATTTATACTCACGTTACGAAGATGATCAAGTCACAAGTTATCACTATACTTGATGGACTTTACAAATAGCTTCCCCCTTTTCAAGTAAACAAAAAACCACTATTCCGAAGAATAGTGGTTTAATCATGTTTTTAGGCTACTTGAGTAGTTGCTCTATTATTTAAGAGTAACTGAAGCTCCAGCTTCTTCAAGTTTAGCTTTGATTTCTTCAGCTTCTGCTGCTGCAACGCCTTCTTTAACGTTAGCAGGTGCTCCATCGACAAGACCTTTAGCTTCTTTAAGACCAAGTCCTGTGATTTCACGAACTGCTTTGATAACGCCAACTTTTTTGTCACCAGCAGATGTTAATTCTACGTCGAATGAATCTTTAGTTGCTTCTTCAGCACCACCAGCAGCTGCAGCAGCTACAGGAGCAGCAGCAGTTACACCAAATTCTTCTTCGATAGCTTTTACAAGATCGTTAAGCTCAAGGATTGAAGCTTCTTTAATTTCAGCAATAATGTTTTCAATGTTCAATGCCATTGTAATTTCCTCCAAATATTAAGTTAATAAATTAGTATTGTAACCTTAGGCTACTTGTAGACACATTAAGCAGCGTCTTCTTTGCTTTCTGCAACAGCTTTGACAGCATATGCAACGTTGCGAACTGGTGCTTGAAGTACTGAAAGGAGCATAGATAGCATACCTTCGCGGTTTGGCAATGACGCAAGAGCCATGATTTCTTCTTTTGAAGAAGTTGAACCTTCGATTGCTCCACCTTTAATTTCAAGGGCATCAGCAGTTTTTGCAAAATCGTTGATAATTTTAGCTGGTGCAACAACATCTTCATTTGAAAATGCTACAGCAGATGGTCCTACGAAAAGATCTTTCATATCACCAAGCCCTGCTTTTTCAGCTGCACGTGATAAGATTGAGTTTTTGATAACTTTAAACTCAATGCCGTTGTCACGAAGTGAACGACGAAGTTCAGTATCTTGACCAACAGTAAGCCCGCGTGAATCAACAACAACAATACTTGCTGCTGCTTTCATCTTTTCAGCAACTAAATCAACTAGTTCAGCTTTTTTAGCAATAATTGCTTCACTCATTAGTTTACCTCCGTAATTATTTTTTGCTTAGGCACAAAAAAATCGTACCTAAACCTAGACACGAAAGTACAAATACGTTATTTCTCTTAATGACGTTTTGTGCCTCGGTAGGAAGATTATGAGCATTGCTCCCCTACTGTCTTAGGTCAGTTTTTCTCAAAACTATACTAATTATAGCTTATAACCACTCATCTGTCAATACAAAAACACTAATTCTTTTATTTTTTTATATCCTTCAAATTAGTTTGATTTTATTTGACCTTTATTGACCTTTATATTATAATAGTATCAGAAGGTGATTAGTAACCTAGTTTTACAATTAGCTGATTCAGCTTTTATTAAAATTATAACGCTGAATTGAACTAATATTCCTTCAAAATGAACAATCATATCATAGTATCTAAATCTATGATCTAGAAATCGAGGTAACTAATATGTCAAATTATTATGGAAAAGATCCTTTTGGAAATATGGATGATATTTTCAATCAACTAATGGGGAATATGGGTGGCTTCAATAGTGAAAATCGCCGTTACATGATTAATGGCAGAGACATTAGCCCTGAAGAATTTCAAACTTATCGTCAAACTGGACAGCTTCCAACAAACCAAGAAACTCAACAAGCAGGTACTACTCCTTTACAAAAAGATAGTCTCCTAGCAAAACTAGGTACCAATTTAACTCAAGAAGCTAGAGATGGTCATTTAGATCCTGTTATTGGTAGAAACAAAGAAATTCAAGATACTGCTGAAATATTATCAAGACGTACCAAAAATAACCCTGTTTTAGTAGGGGATGCTGGAGTAGGTAAAACAGCTGTTGTTGAAGGCTTGGCACAAGCAATTGTTAATGGGGATGTGCCTGCTTCAATCAAAAACAAAGAAATTATCTCCATTGATATTTCTGGTTTAGAAGCTGGTACCCAATATCGTGGAAGCTTTGAAGAAAACATTCAAAATTTAATTAAAGAAATCAAAGATGCTGGAAATATTATTCTTTTCTTTGATGAAATCCATCAAATTTTAGGAGCAGGTTCTACCGGTGGAGACAGTGGCTCTAAAGGGTTAGCTGATATTTTAAAACCAGCTTTATCACGTGGTGAATTAACTGTTATCGGTGCAACTACTCAGGATGAATATCGAAATACTATTTTAAAAAATGCTGCTCTAGCCCGTCGTTTTAATGAAGTTAAAGTAAATGCTCCTTCAGCTGAAGATACCTTCCATATTTTGATGGGAATTAGAAATCTCTACCAAGTGCATCATAATGTTCTCCTACCTGATAATGTGTTAAAGGCTGCTGTTGATTACTCTATTCAATATATTCCACAAAGAAGTTTGCCAGATAAGGCAATTGACTTAGTAGATATGACAGCTGCACATTTGGCAGCTCAGCATCCAGTGACTGATTTGAAATCTTTAGAACAAGCTATTAAAGCTGAAAAAGATAAACAAGAAAAAGCTGTTGAAAGTGAAGACTTTGAAGCAGCCTTGAATGCTAAAACTAAAATCGAAGAATTACAAAAACAAATGGAAAACCACTCTGAAGGGCAAAAAGTTACTGCGACAGTCAATGATATTGCTCAATCCGTTGAACGTTTAACTGGAATTCCTGTTTCAAAGATGGGTGCCAGTGATTTAGAGCACTTAAAAGAAATTGGTAACCGTCTAAAGAGCCATGTTATTGGTCAAAATCAAGCTGTTAATGCAGTCGCAAAAGCTATCAGGCGTAATCGTGCTGGTTTTGATGACGGACATCGTCCAATTGGGTCCTTCTTATTTGTCGGTCCCACAGGGGTGGGTAAAACAGAACTGGCAAAACAGCTAGCCTTAGATATGTTTGGATCTAAAGATGCCATTATCAGACTAGATATGTCAGAATATAGTGATCGTACAGCTGTTTCAAAACTAATAGGAACTACTGCTGGTTATGTTGGTTACGATGATAATAATAATACCTTGACTGAACGTGTTCGTCGTAATCCTTATTCCATAATTCTGTTAGATGAAATTGAAAAAGCTGATTCTCAAGTAATAACCTTACTCTTACAGGTTTTAGATGATGGTCGCCTAACAGATGGTCAAGGAAATACCATAAACTTTAAAAATACTGTCATTATTGCCACTTCCAATGCTGGTTTTGGGCATGAAAAAGAAGATAGGAAAGAAGATGAAAAATTAACCATTATGGAACGCATTGCTCCTTATTTCAGACCTGAATTTTTAAATCGTTTTAACGGAGTGATTGAATTTTCTCATCTTAAAAAAGAAAATTTGAAAGCTATCGTTAATTTAATGCTTAGTGAAGTTGACAAAACCATCGCTAAAAAGGGTATTAAGCTTAGTGTATCCGATAAGGCTAAAGACTATTTAATCGAGCATGGTTACGATTATGCAATGGGAGTTAGACCTTTACGTCGTGTTATTGAGCAGGAAATTCAAGATAAAATTACTGATTTTTACCTTGATCATCCAGAAGTTAAAGATTTATATGCTGATAGCACTGAAAATGGTATTCTTATTAGTCAGAAAAACTCCTAAAAAGAAAGCTTATGACTCAAAAAGTCCAAGGTTATTACTATCCTTGGACTTTTATCTTGTCTTATTTTGTAAAGGTAACTGTTTTATCACCATATAAAATGAGGCGACCTTCTGCTAGTTTATAATGTCTATAGTCGGTCTTTTTATTATTTTGAGTAAAAAGATCAGCTTTTTTGTTAAGGGATGTTATTTTAATTGTTCCTAGAATAGGGTTGACTCTTCCAGAAAGAAGGTGGGTTGTAAGAATACCTTTTGAAGAGTTATAGTGCCCTCCTACTTCAAAGGCAGCTTTAGTCAATTCACTATCAATTGTTTGTTCAACTATTTTTTTACTAGGAATTGCATTTTGAATAGACTCTTTCATTTGAGGACTTAAGTCATCTATTTGAAGATTCTCTTCTTTTAAAACTTCTTTCAGCTGGCCTTCAAAGGAGGCCATAATATAATCTATAAGAACTTTTTTGTTGATGCTTAAATCACTAGTCATTTGTAAGTGATTATTTTTAACAGTAATCATCAATTGAGGTTTAGAGATAAGTTCATTAGATGTCATGTCAATCTTTAAACTGTCTTTGAATTCTGACAGGTCTTTTTGCATTTTTTCTTGTAAAATACTGTCAAGAGAGTTAGACTGCCACTTCCCTTCAATTCTATTAGAGTAATAGCGATAGCTGAAAGCTAGAGCTATGATTAAAAGAAGGCTAGCAATGATAAGGGCTAATTTGCTCGTTTTACCTCTAGATTCTGGAGTGGATAAATCCAAGACATTTTTATTTTTTGACATTCATTTTTCCTATTTAAGCATACTCTGTTTAGGGTTAGATATGGTCCAAAATGGTTTCCCAAGCTTGGTCTACGCCTACTCGGTCTACAGAAGAGAAGATAATAAAGTGATCACTAGCTTCAAAGTTAAGTTTCTTTTTGATGATGGATTCATGCTTATTCCATTTTCCGCGAGGGATTTTATCTGCCTTGGTAGCCACGATAATAACTGGAATTTCATAATATTTTAAGAAATCATACATTTGGACATCTTCTGTAGAAGGTTGGTGTCTAAGATCAACCAGACTCACAACTGCTCTTAGATTTTCACGGCTGGTTAAATATTCTTCGATCATTTTTCCCCAACGGGCACGCTCTGTTTTTGAAACTTTAGCATAACCATAACCAGGAACATCCACAAAGCGAATTTTATCATCAATGTTAAAAAAATTAAGCAACTGGGTCTTACCAGGTTTTCCAGAAGTACGAGCTAAATTTTTCCGTCCAAGTATGGTATTGATAAAACTTGATTTTCCCACATTGGATCTGCCAGCCAGGGCAATTTCAGGAATATCATCTTGGGGATAATGACTTTTGTTGGCAGCACTCAGTAAAATTGAGGCATTATGTGTATTTAAAAATTTTTCCTCAGACATCCATTCTCCCTTATGCTGTTTCTAAAATAGGGCTTTCTTGGCCATTTACAGCTTCTTTAGTAACACGAATTTTGACAACATCTTCTTGGCTTGGAATTTCAAACATGATATCTAGCATAGTTTCTTCAATAATAGAACGTAGGCCACGGGCCCCTGTTTTACGGTCAATGGCTTTATTAGCTATAGCTTCCAAAGCTTCCTGATCAAATTCTAATTCTACACCATCATATGATAACAAGGTTTGATACTGTTTAACCAAGGCATTTCTAGGTTCAGTTAATATTTTAATAAGATCTTCTGTTTTTAATTGCTCTAAGGCTGCAACAACAGGCAAACGTCCAATAAATTCTGGGATAAGTCCAAATTTTTGAATATCTTCTGAGTTAATTTCTTGCATATATGAGCTCTGCTCATCAATTTTACGATTATTTTGACCAAAACCAATGATTTTCTCACCCAGGCGTTGTTTAACAATATCTTCTATACCATCAAAAGCACCACCAACAATAAAGAGAATATTTTTAGTGTCAATTTGAATCATTTCTTGGTTAGGATGTTTACGGCCACCTTGTGGGGGAACGCTGGCTTCTGTACCTTCAATAATCTTTAGTAAGGCTTGTTGAACACCTTCACCAGAAACATCACGTGTAATAGAAACATTTTCACCTTTTTTAGCAATCTTATCTATTTCATCCACATAAATAATCCCACGTTGTGCACGTTCAACATTATAATCTGCTGCTTGTATCAATTTTAAAAGAATATTTTCAACATCCTCACCAACATAGCCTGCTTCTGTTAGGGAAGTAGCATCAGCAATAGCAAAGGGCACATTGAGACTTTTGGCTAAAGTTTGAGCTAAAAATGTCTTCCCAGAACCCGTAGGACCAATCATTAAAATGTTTGATTTTTGAAGTTCTACTTCTTCGTCATCACGACTTTCAGCAAAGGAAATACGTTTATAATGATTATAAACGGCTACCGCTAGAGAACGTTTAGCACGATCTTGACCAACCACATACTGATTTAAGATGTCTAACAATTCTTTTGGCTTAGGCACTTCTGTTAAATCTGCCAGAACCTCTTCTGCCAATTCTTCTTTAATAATTTCTTGTGATAATGCCACACACTCATTACAAATAAAGACATTGTTTCCTGCTATAATTTTTTTGACTTCATCTTGGCTTTTTCCACAAAATGAACAGTGTACTTTAATATCTGTAGTTCGATTTACTGCCATAATTCCTTTATCTTTCTATATAACATAACGATTCTTAAAATAAGGTACCATAAAAAGCATGTATGGTATTGACTAGGTTAGTAAAAGCATTTAATAAAAATAAGAATCCTAGTCCATAACGATTCTTTTTAATTGCCGCAATAGCGCAGAGTACACAAATGGCACACAAAAAAGCCGTAAATACTCCAAAAATACTACGTTGCATTGGTTAAAGTCTCCCAGTAATTATTTTTTAACTAAAACATGAACTGTAAAATCATATGGATTTTCAGAATCTTTTTCATAAAAAAAGTGACTTTCTTCCTGATAATCTGAAAGATCTAACTGTGGAGCATAGGTGTCACCCTCAAAATGGCCATGTACAACTGTTTTAATAACCTTATTAAAATAGCCATCAAAAGCTTCAAGAATCTGACTACCTCCTATGATATAGAGATTTTTTTCCTGAGCATGGTACCATTCTAAGACCTTCTCAAGGCTAGTCATTGTTAAAACACCATCAATTTCAAGTGAGTCATCTCTCGTCATAATCAGAGTTTGACGATCAGGTAATATACGACGGTTCATACCATCAAAGGTAACACGTCCCATTAAAATAGACTGATTTAAGGTAGTATTTTTAAAATGTTTTAATTCTTTTGGAAGGTGCCAAGGAAGTTTTTGATTTAATCCAATAACGCCATCTTCATCTTCTGCCCAAATAGCAATAATTTCTTTTGTCATTTTTTACATCCCTTTACTATAACTCTATATATTCTACCAAAATTTTAAGAATTTTGCTCATAAAAAAATGTACTATTAAGCCTAGATAGCTAGGTCAAACTTGAGTTGAGGTTTGACTGGATTATAGTCTATTAATTCAAAGTCTTCAGCCTTAACATCATAGAAATTTGTCTTATCAGCCACGTTTAAAACCAAACGTGCCTGACGCTCTGATGCTTGACGTTCTAATAATTCATTTGCTTGTTGAAACTGATTATCATAAATGTGAAGATTATTAACAAAATAGAAAAACTTGCCTAGTTTCCAACCAAAATGTTTAGCAATCATCATTTGAAGAGCCACATATTGCATGGCATTAATATGATGGGCTACTAGCATATCATTAGACCGTTGAACCAAGGTAGCATCTAGATATAGTTCTCCATCTACACGTCTAACATCAAACATGGTCTGAAAGGCACAAGGCAATAAGCCATCACTTTCTTCAAAGGCCTCATAATCCCAGAGGGAGATAACATTTCTACGATTCCATGGATTTTCCTCTAACTGTTTTAAAATCTTATCAATAATCTGATGTTTTTTTACTACAGCACCATAACGTTGCCCAATAGTTCTTGTCTTGTCTACTTCCCAATCATTCCAATAATGAACATTATACTTTTGCTCAAGTAAATCTAAGGAATTTGATTGGTCCTGATATATCCATAAAAGCTCTTTGATAGCTGACTTGATTGGAATCGGCCGCAAAGTTGTAATGGGAAATTCACCCTTTGACAAATCATATTCTGCAAAGGAACCTGTAATGTATTTTGAATTTGCAGTTTTACCATCTTTATATTTTGGTCTAGCCTGTTCACTCCACACACCATCTTCCAAAATTCTCTTGATATTCTCTTTAAAAATCCTATCTGCTTTTGTCATGATAAAACCTTTCTTACTTATACGTTGCTTATTATTTTACCAAAATTTTTAAAAATAGCTAGAAGAAAAGTCTCTAAGAGCCCAGCTCAAGAAGAAATAGCTCCTCAAAAAAACTTCATGTCTTAAAATCCTCTTTTTTCTGAAAATATGTTAGAATATTAGCGTTAGAATTTCTATAAATAAGAGGGAAAGTAATGAAAATTGGAATTGATAAAATTGGCTTTGCTACTAGCCAATATGTTTTAAAAATGAAAGATCTTGCAGAAGCTCGCCACGTAGATCCTGAAAAATACAGTAAAGGGCTCATGCTAGATGCTATCAGCATTACTCCTATTACAGAAGATATTGTGACACTTGCTGCAACAGCCAGCCAAGAAATATTAGATGATAATGATAAAGCAACAATTGATATGGTCATTTTAGCAACTGAATCTTCCATTGACCAATCAAAAGCTGCCAGTATCTATGTTCATCACTTGCTAGATATTCAGCCCTTTGCACGTTCAATTGAAATGAAAGAAGCCTGCTACAGCGCTACTGCCGCTCTTGACTATGCTAAATTACATGTAGGGATGCATCCTCAATCTAAGGTTCTTGTTATTGCCAGTGATATTGCTCGCTATGGCATTGCGTCTTCTGGAGAACCTACTCAAGGAGCTGGTAGTATTGCCATGCTTGTTAAAGCTGATCCCCGCATCCTTATCTTAAATCATGATAACCTTGCGCAAACGCGTGACATTATGGACTTTTGGCGACCTAATTATTCTTCAACCCCATGTGTCAATGGTATCTTTTCAACCAAACAATATCTTGATTCTTTAATGACGACATGGCAAGAATATCAGCTTAAAAATAAGGTCAGTTTAAAAGACTTTTCTGCCTTTTGCTTACATATCCCTTTTCCAAAGCTAGCTCTAAAAGGCTTGACTAAAATTATGGATTCTAGTCTCACTCATGAACAAAAAGACAAGCTCCAAGAGGCATTTGACACATCAATTATCTATAGTAAACAGGTGGGAAATATCTACACCGGTTCTCTTTATTTATCCCTTCTTTCTCTTTTGGAGAATAGCAGAGCTTTAAAGGCAGGAGATAAGATTGGCATGTTCTCCTATGGCTCTGGGGCTGTCAGTGAAATTTTCAGTTTAGAATTAGTGCCAGGCTACCACAATATGTTGAAAGAAAACAGATTCGACAGCCTAGCAAATCGTAAAGTACTATCTGTGGCAGAATATGAGGAGCTTTTTTATGAAGAGCCAAATCTGGATAGTTTTGGAAATGCCAGCTTCAAAGATTATCTTTCTGGAGCTTATTGCCTAACTGCTATTAACCAACACCAAAGGATTTATCAAAAAAATGACAAGTCATAAACAAAATTGGAGTGGTTTTTTTAAAAAATCACCAGAGGAAAGACAAGACACGATTAGAGATTATCATTTGCTGTCTAAAGAAAGTCAAAAACTACTTGACAATCAGCAACAATTAGCATTAGAAATAGCTAATCAAATGGCTGAAAATGTCATCGGAAGACTTTCTCTACCTTTTAGCATTGTGCCAAATGTTCTTATTAATAATAAGACCTATCACTTGCCTTATGTTACAGAAGAACCTTCTGTTGTAGCAGCTGCTAGTTTTGCCGCAAAGCTAATTAGACAAGCTGGAGGCTTTCAAGCGACCCTCATTAAGAGACAGATGATTGGCCAGGTAGCCCTCTATGATGTCCCTGATTTTAATAAAGCACAGGCCTCTATCCAAGCTGCTGCGAGCTACTTAATGGAAATGGCTAACCAAGCTTACCCATCAATTGTCAAACGAGGAGGAGGCGCAAAATACATTGAGGCGCAAGTAAAAGAAAATTTTCTCATTGTTTATTTAAAGGTTGATACCCAAGAAGCAATGGGGGCCAATATGATTAACACCATGATGGAGGCCTTGATTCCACACTTAGAAGACCTTTCTAAGGGAAAAAGCCTAATGGCTATTCTCTCAAATTATGCTACTGAATCCCTAGTAAGTGTAGAGTGTTCTATTCCCATTCGTTTTTTGAACCGAGATAAGCATAAAGCTCAGCAATTAGCTCAAAAAATAGAGTTAGCCAGCCAATTAGCTCAAATTGATCCTTATAGGGCCGCTACACACAACAAGGGAATTTTCAATGGCATTGATGCCCTAGTACTAGCTACTGGTAATGATTGGCGAGCTATTGAGGCTGCTTGTCATACCTTCGCAGCAAAAGATGGGAACTACAAAGGCCTTTCAAGCTGGCACTTTGATAAAGAAGAACAGCTTATCAAAGGAGAATTAACTCTTCCTATGCCCATTGCAACAAAAGGTGGCTCTATTGGCTTAAACCCTAGTGTTATTATTAGCCATGACCTCTTAGAAAATCCTAGCGCCAAAGACTTAGCCCAAATTATTGCTTGTGCTGGTTTAGCACAAAACTTTGCCGCCTTAAAAGCTTTGACAGATACTGGTATCCAAGCAGGCCATATGAAATTACAGGCTAAATCCCTCGCCTTATTATCTGGTGCCAGTCAGGAAGAAATTCCCCCTTTAACAGCCTTGCTATTAAATGAAAAACATATGAATCAAGCAAGAGCACAAGAATTACTGATTACTCTTAGAAAAAAATAAAGAAACCTGGTATTAAACTCTACTCCAAGCTGACTGCTTAAGGTCAATTGAGAGTATCCGTTTAATAACCAAGTTTCTTTTTTATCTATTTGCCTCTTTTAATCTTCCATATAGTAGGTAGTCTACTTTTTTGAGGTCTGTTATTTTCTGGCAGTTAAGGGCACACATGATTAGTTTTAAATCATCTTTCCAGCCATTGACTAACTGGATGACTTCTTCTTCATGATGGGTTTCTACTAACTCTAGCATGGTCCGAGATAGTCCTACTGCTCTTGCTCCTAATACCAAGGCCTTAATCATATCTAAGGGATGTCTAATGCCACCTGATGCTAGTATCTCTACTTGATTGCTAATTGATTGACAATTTAATAGACATTGGGCTGTGGTTTGTCCCCATTGATCAAGATAAGAACGGTTGCCTCCTCTTTGATTTTCAATATATGCAAAAGAGGTTCCTCCTCGTCCCGAAATGTCAAAGCTTTTAATCCCTAACGCACGCGCAGTTTCAATTGTTTTAAGATCCATCCCAAAGCCTACTTCTTTCAAAATGATTGGGACTGGGATTTGTTCAGCATAATCTTTAAGATTTTTTCGCCAAGAACGAAATTCTCTTTCCCCTTCAGGCATCAAAAGTTCCTGCATGAGATTGATATGGACTTGTAAAAAAATAGGTTTCATGTCTGCAACCGTTTGTAAGCCTAAACTAATATCCTTATCTAAGCCAATATTAGTTGCCAACTTAAGATTGGGTGCCACCTGTCGTAATTGAAAAGACCTATCATGAGGATTCTTTAAAGCTGCACTATAAGAACCTGTCACCATTGGAATAGCTGTTGCTTGAGCTACTCGGGCTAATTTTTCATTAACAGCTTTGCCTTTTTCACTACCACCAGTCATGGCATTAATATAAAAAGGAAAATCAAAATCCTGTCCAGCAAAGTGGGTTGATAAGTCAATTTCTGCTAAATCATAATTTGGTAAAGAAGAGTGTATCAACTCAATATCATCAAATGAATTATAGGAAGATTGGTATTTTAAAGCATACTTGATATGATCATTTTTTCGATTAGTCATAAGTCCCCCAACTCTTTTGATAGATGAGTTCAATATCATCTTCTGCCCATCTTGTCTTTATCTCTTTTTCGGCTTGCTTGGTAAATGTAAAGGCAATACCACAATCACCCCCGCCTGACCCTGATGATTTAGCGACACTGTCAAGACCCAAGCTAGCTTCTTTTAGTTGCCTTAGTTTAGGATGATAGATAGACTGGTCTAAATTGTTTAATAGATTGCTTAGACTTTCAAGGCTTGTGATAAATTTATTTTTATCACCTGCTTCTAGGCTTTTTTGACAAATAAGCGTTGCTTTTTCAATTTTTTCCAAAAAAGACTGATTAATTTTTGATTTAACTCTAATAATCATTTCTCTTGAAATAGAAGGTTGCTTTGTCCAGCCAACTAAAAGAGTCATAGCTAACTGTGGCTTAATGACCTGAATAGCATAATGCCAATCTGCTTGGATGATTTCTTCAAAACTTTTATCTACTAACCAAGACTTGACCATTTCTCGGTCAAATGACCTGTAAGAGATTAAATCATCATAGGCTATACAAGCAATGTCACCCATAGATCCATTATCACCTAATTTTAAAAGGGTGTAAGAGGCTAGTTTAAAAATAAGGTCTTTGGTTAATTTTAAATTGTAAAAGACAGCCAAGGCCTTAATGGTTAAAACAGTTACACTGCCACTAGAGCCAATCCCATACTTCTTGCCATTTGCTTCCATTTTACCATTTATTGTTAGCTTAAATGCTGGAAGGTCAGTCACTTTTTTGCCCATAAAAAGTGCCATGGTTTCAATAGCTGCTTGAATAAACTTATAATTCTTATCTTCTTCTAAACCAACACAATAATCAAACATATCAGAATAAATCACAAAGTCCGAATGATCCTCAATCTGTCCTGTCATTTTGATAGGAATATTGATTAAAAGGGCTGTTTGACCAGGGTTTAATATAGCATATTCACCTGCAATATAAAGCTTTCCACCTGTTTGAACCTGATAACTAGTCATCTGCAAAGTCCTTAGTTTTTGAAACAATAATCTGGTAATCCTCAGCAAATACATTAGCCAAGCTTTCCAAATCCTCTTCAAGACACAAAACCTTTACATTAGGTCCCGCATCCATTGTAAAATAACACTGATAACCTTCTTGTCTTAGAGCTACCACCTTATCCATTGCTTGATAACTTTCTTCTGTTAAATAAGAAAAGGAAGGTTGAGCAGTACTGGTTGTTGCATGCATAGCTAAGGCATTAGACTCTGTTAACTGACCAACCTGTTTAAAATCATTAGTCTCCAGATAAGTCAGCATATTTTTATAATCAATTTCTGATTTTTCTACCCATTTCTTAAAATCACTTGAAGTCTCTCGGCAGCGTCTCATTCCTTCTCGACTAGAGATTGCCTTGGGCTGATCATTAAGGACAAGCATAATCATAGCCAATTTTAAGTCTGTTTTAACCTTAAAAATACAACCACTATCTTTGTCCCAGGCAGACACAGGCCCAAAAAAAGAACGGGAAGCAGAACCAGAGGCAAATTTTGCTTTTTGAGCTAATTGAGACTGGCTAAGTCCTGTTTGAAACAATTCATTACAAGCCTTGACTAATGCTGATAAGCCACTTGAACTTGAAGATAAACCAGCTGCTGTTGGCATATTATTTTGTGTTCTAACTTCTACAAAGGCTTCTTTATCTTGACGAAACTGATCAATAATAGCAGAAATTTTAGCATGCTCTGCTTGATTCTGCAGCTTCTGATTAATGTAAAAATAGTCCCTACCAGCTGATTTGGGAAGAAGATGGAGACTTGTTTCTGTGAACATATTTTCTAAAGTAAGGGAAATACTACTTGTTGAAGGAATCATCTCTTGATAATCTTCTTTTCCCCAGTACTTAATAATAGCAATATTAGCATACGATTTAACTTTTACAGTTTTTGAATCCACGTATTCACAGCCCCTTCTTCTATTAATTTTTTACTAATCATTTTTGCTTTTTCTTCATTATCTACCAGTGCAATAATACAACCACCTAGACCACCACCAGACATTTTTGCTCCCAAAGCACCATTAGCTACTGCTAAATCTACTAGCTGGTTGGCTTTATTAACACTGACTCCGATAGCTTTTAAGGCTTGATGTGCTTCATTCATATAAAAACCAATGCTTACTTTATCTTTTAATGTAATAGCCTTTTCTACCTTGTCAGTCAAATTACCAAGCAAGGTTAAATAAGGAAGATTACTCTCTTCATATTTGGCTACTTTATTAACTGCTTCTCTTGTATGACCATGAATACCCGTATCAGCAATTACTAAATAAGCATTCAAATCAATAGCAAGCGTTTCAAACCCAATATTTCTAATGAATTTTATGGCATAATCACTTAGGCAAGTCTTAGCATCTAAACCACTGGGATTCGTATGGGCAATAATTTCTGCCTTATTAACTAAGATCTCTAAAAGTTCATCTGACAAATCCTCTTCAAAGTAAGAAAAAACAGCTCTGATTGCAGCAATAGAAACTGCAGCTGAAGAACCCATCCCTCTTTTTTGTGGAACTTGAGAAACAATCTCATATGAAATGGGCTTCTCTTTTATTTGTAAATAATCGAGCGCCGCATAAATAGCTGTTGAAAGGGTATCATAAAAATCAAATTGTAATTTCTTTTTAGCTTTTTTGATCCGACAGACAACTTCAATGTCTTTTAAAGGCAAAGCAATAGCTGGGAAACCATAAATAACAGAATGCTCTCCCATTAAAATAATTTTACTATGTGCCCTACCAATTCCTATTTTTTCACTCATAACCTTATCTTTTCAAATATCTTAATCTTTAATATTACCTTACTATTTTACACTAAATAGACAGAAAATGCGATAAGTAACCTCTTTATCAAGCTTTTAAACTTACTTATCCTAATTTTAAATTTTTAGCTAGACAGAAAAAAATCTGATAAGATTAGGCTTTTTCTTTTAGGATACTTTCTCTTGTAATTTAGACATTTCTGCATAGATTCCATTCTTTTCTATTAGCTCTTTATGGTTTCCTTCTTCCACAATTCTCCCCTTATCCAAAACAATAATCTGGTCAGCAGATGCAATGGTTGATAAACGATGAGCAATAATAAAGGTTGTGCGCCCCTCCTTTAATACCTCCATAGCTTTTTGAATAACTCCTTCTGTTTCAGTATCGATGTGTGAAGTTGCTTCGTCTAAAATTAAGATTTTAGGATTGGTAATCAAGGTTCTTGCAAATGAGATTAGCTGCCTCTCACCGCTAGAATAAGAAGCTCCTTTTTCAGAAACAGGCTGGTATATCCCCTTTTCTAAACGTGAAATCATGGGACCAGCGCCTACCTTTTCAAGTGCCTCTAAAATATCTGCTTCCCCATAAGAAGTATTTCCCATCGTAACATTCGAAGCTATGGTTCCACTGAATAAATAAGGATCTTGTAAAACTATTCCCATCTGAGACCAAAGACTTTCACGAGAATATTTGGAAATATCTTGCCCATCAATAGTAATATGACCAGATTGAGGCGCATAAAAACGATAAAGCAGATTAATAATAGAGGATTTACCAGAACCAGTATGACCAACCAAAGCTAACGCCTGACCTCTTTTAACATGAAGGGAAATATCAGATAACACATTTTCACCCTCTTCATAGGCAAAGTTAATCTTCTTAAATGTAACCTCACCCAAATGTAAAATAAGCTATTTTTGACTATCTTCTTCTACTTTTTCTTCTAAAAGAGCCATCAGTCTTTCCCCAGTAGCTCTAGATCTTTGAATATTAGGTAATTGCCTTACCAAGCTTCCTAAGAGATCAAACAAACGGGTTAAATAATTAATATAAATAAACAACTTTCCAACGGTCACACTAGCATGTCCCTCTAGGAACTGATAACCAATAAAAGCTAGGATACCTGAAATAATAGTATATTTAATAAATTCTGTTAAGGTCCAAGAAGCTATAGAATCCGTAAAGATAATTTGCTTATCTGCTTCTTTCATTTTTTCAATATTCTCTTGAAATTCTTCTAAAATAGCATCTTCATTATGATAAAGCTGGATGATAGAGACGCCATTCATGGTCTCATTAACCTGGGTATTGATAGCACTTCTAGCATTGTAAAAGTTAGTCATGGCTTTATCTGTCATTTTTTGATAGAGAACTTGTATTCCGTAAAAAATAGGAAGAACCATTAAAAGGGCTAGGCCAGATTTAAAGTCCAAATAAATCATGACAATGTAAATAAAGATAATCTGAACCAAGCAAATTATAATTTGTGATAAGAGATTGTCAAAAAATTGATTCCTAAGTGTTTCAGTATCATTAACAATCCTTGTTGCAATCTTACCTGCAGGGCGATGATCAAAATAAGAAATGGGAAGTCTTTGCATGATATCAAAGGCTCTGTTTCTTAAGTTGCTAATAATGTTATTTGAAGCATGGACCAATGTTCTAAATGAGACATATCGTAGGATTGCTGTGGAAATAATAATAGCTAAATAAATAAGGAGTCTATTTTGAAAACTATGATAAGAAACCCCTAATCCTTTTGAGGCCGGACTTAGATAATTATCAATCATCTGTTTTACCAACAAGGGAGCAAATTGATTTCCCGCTGTTGATACTAATAATAAGATCATACCTAGACTAAAAGACAGTTTAACTGCTTTTAGTTCTTTAATTAATTTTATAAATAAGGACATATCATACCTCCTGTAGCTCTTGTCTTTGATATTGGTCATAATACCAGCCCTTTAAGGCATACAGTTGGTCCGGACTACCTTTTTCAATAATGCGTCCCTGGTCTAAAACAATTACCAAGTCAGCGTGCTGAATGGCTGATAAACGATGGCTAACAATGATAGTTGTCTTATCCTTTCTTTGTGTTTGAATATTATGAATAATATCAACTTCTGTTTTAGCATCAACTGCTGAGAGGGAATCATCCAAGATAAGCAAATCAGCTTGTGATATAAAAGCTCTTGCAATAGAAATTCTCTGCTTTTGTCCCCCTGAAATGGATAGGCCTCGTTCACCAACCTCTGTATCTAACTCCTTAGTCATTCTTTTAATATCCTTGCTAAAAGAAGCTGTTTGTAGAGCCTGTGTAATTTCTTCTTCACTAGCATCTTTTTTACCTATAGCAATATTAGCATGGACGGTCTTAGAAAATAAGATATGTTCTTGTGGAACATAGCCAATACGACTTTCCAAAGAGTATCGCCTATAGTCCAAAATATCATGACTATTAATTAGTATTTGCCCCTGACCTTTTGGATATTGTCTTAAGAATTGCTTGACGAGAGTTGTTTTCCCTGAACCTGTTTTGCCAATTATTCCTAAGGTCTGACCTTTTTTAAGGTTAAGATTAAGATTTACTAAACTCAGTTCCTTGCTATTAGGATAAGAAAATGAATAATTTAAAAATTCTATCTCATCATATGCTTCCAAGCTTAAGTGACCATCTTTTTCCATATCATCACTAGTTTCAATCAGCTCATTAATCTTATTAAAGGAATTATTACCAGTTTGGTGAACCAAAATATAATCTGATAACATACCAAAAGGCTCCACTAGAGATACCAAATAAAGCTGCAGGGCGATTTACCTGTCCCAGACTCACTTTTCCTTCCTCAATGAAATGTAAACCAGTGACTAATAAAAGTGCCGTACTAATTACAATCATAACATTGTAGATTGGAAAATAGAGTCCTCGATAAGTAGCAATCTCATTCCAACGTTGAGCTAAATCTTCAGTCCTACGGCTAAAATTTGTTCTTAAATAGTCCTTTTTACTATAAGCTCGCATAACGCGAATGCCTTCAACCGTCTCTAAAACTTCGTCACTTAAAGCTGAGATGGCTTCTCTCGCTTCCTCCACCAGTTTTTCTTGTTTTTGAGTAATAAAATAAGTCATTACCATCATCAAAAGGATGGGTAGCATTCCAATCAAAGTTATTTGCCAAGAAATTAAAAACATGGTTGGAATAACAAAGACAATCATCCCTCCTGCATAGAGAATAATCATCAGGCCATATCCTATGTATTCCATTAGTGCTTCAACGTCTGTTGAAAAACGAGTCATCATATCACCAGACCTAAATTTTTCGTAGAATGGCTTACGCATAAAAATTAATTTTTTAAAGGCTCTCTGTTGTAAATCACATTTAAAATGAACAGCTTCTTGGAACAGTTTCAAATGCCAAAGGTAAGCTGTAACATAAGAAGTAACTGTCGCAAGAAATAAAATAAATAAGTGAATCACCAAGGACTGATAAGTTAAACTAGCCTTGGTCATCTGATCAACCAAGCCTTGAATAACCTTGGTTGGTATAATAAGTGATAGATCATAAATAATAAGACTTATGGCAACAAGTATGTAAACCCATTTCTTATTTTTAATATATTGAATAATTAAGGATAACATCTTATCCTCCTTTTCTCTTTTTCCAGTAAATATTAGAATATATCAAGATTTTTCCACGCAAAAAGCCCGCAATAAGATACCTTTCCTACCGCGGGCTTGTTATTATTAGTTGCACAAAAACAAACTAACTTTTTCGGTCAGAAAGGAGATAAGTATTGAAATCGTTCATATTCATATAATTCTTTAAATTGTTCATTAGCATATTCTCCTTTCATTTAGCTTAATTAAAATACTAGCATAGTATAATCTATTTGGTAAGGGCTTTCAAAAATAAAATGCATAAACTATTATTCTTTTATCTTAAAACATATGTCTTTCAAACGGTTACAAACTTATTTTTTATAAAAAATTAAATTATTTTTAAGTTTTTCCTTATGTTTTATTAAATTTTTATTGAACTCGTCCGTAAAAGATAGTAAACTTAATGAGTACCACATTTTATTCATTAGGAGATATTATGAAAAAGCGCATTGTTTTAAAAAGTAGCATTCTAGCACTTGTAGCTGGTATGACAGTTATGGTGGGCTCTGCCCAAGCTGATCAAGTGGATGTCCAAATTCTTGGTGTCAATGATTTCCATGGAGCAATTGATCAAACCGGATCTGCCTATATGCCAGAAGGTAAGGTAGCTGGTGCAGGAACTGCAGCCCAACTAGATGCTTATATGGATAAGGCACAAAAAGACTTTACTGATCAAAGTAAGACCCCTGAGGCTACTAGTATTCGCGTCCAAGCTGGTGATATGGTTGGAGCAAGCCCCGCAGATTCAGGTCTTTTACAAGATGAACCTACTGTTCAAGTTTTTAATGAAATGAACTTTGAATATGGAACCCTTGGTAATCATGAATTTGATGAAGGCCTCGCTGAGTATAACCGCATTATGACTGGTCAAGCTCCTGCACCTGACTCAACTATCAATGACATTACTAAAAATTATAACCATGTGCCTTCAAAACAAACAATCGTTATTTCTAATGTTGTGGATAAAGAAAGCGGTCAAATTCCTTATGGCTGGCAACCTTATGCTATTAAAAATATACCTGTTAACAATACTTCTGTAAATATTGGTTTTATTGGAATCGTAACTTCTGAAATACCAAATTTAGTTTTAAGACAAAACTACCAACAGTATAACTTTTTAGATGAGGCAGAGACTATTGCTAAATATGCCAAAGAATTAAGAGCAAAAAATGTGAATGCTATTGTAGTCCTTGCCCATGTTCCTGCAACTAGTGATAAAGAAGGCCGTGTAGGAGAAGAAATAGCTACTATCATCAATAAGGTTAATAAGCTTTATCCAGACAATAGTGTCGATATTGTCTTTGCTGGCCATAATCATCAATACACTAATGGAACAATTGGAAAAACTAGAGTTGTTCAAGCCTTGTCTCAAGGAAAAGCCTATGCTGATGTTAGAGGGAAATTAGACACTGACACCCAAGATTTTATTGACACACCTTCTGCTCAAGTACTTGCTGTCGCCCCAGGCCTCCTAAAAGGTAGCAGTGAAATTCAAACCATGGTTGATCAAGCTAAAACCATTGTTGCACAAGTAACAGAAGCTAAAATTGGACAGGCTACAACCCCAGATACCATTTCGCGTCAAGTAAATGATAATAAGGAATCTGCTGTTGGGAATTTGATTACAAAAGCTCAGCTAACAGTTGCTAAAGAAACCTACCCTGACATTGATTTTGCCATTACTAACGATGGTGGTATTCGTTCAGACTTATTGGTAAAAGCAGATAAAACAATTACTTGGGGTAGCGCACAAGCTGTTCAACCATTTGGTAATATCTTACAAGTGGTCGAAATGACCGGCCAAGATATCTATGATGCCTTAAATGAACAATATGATGAAGGGGAAAAATACTTCCTCCAAATGTCTGGTTTGAAATACACTTATACAGACAATGACTTAGCAGATCCTCTTAAACCATTTAAAGTTGTGAAAATCTATAAAGACAACGGTCAAGAAATCGACCCTAAAGCAAGCTATAAATTAGTGATAAATGATTTCTTATATGGTGGTGGTGATGGCTTTGCAAGCTTCCGAAAGGCAAAACTATTAGGTGCTATTAATCCTGACACTGAAGTATTTATCAAGTACATAAAAGATTTAGAAGCTAAAAACGAGCCTGTTTCTGCTAACCTATCTGGTGTCAAAACCTACGTAACAGCTGTCCTTGAAAGTTCTACAAGTCAAGATAGCCAAGGAAGACATGATATTATCAAACGTCTTTACCGTGATAAACAAGGAAAGATTATTTTTGTTGAAACCCTATCTGATCTCTTCACACCTTTTAATAAGCTAACAGTTTCTCCTCAAGTTAATGCTTCAAAAGCAGACTCTACTACTTCTACTACAGATGACCAAGTTTCGCTTCAAAAAGATGCTACAAAAAAAGAACTCCCTAGAACTGGGAGTGAGGAAAATACTTCTTTGATAATGTCCTTACTAGGCATGATTAGTTTATCTGCTGTCAGAGTGATAAAGAAAAAAGACACTAAGTTCTAATAAAACTACACGTTACTAGTTCTTACCTACCACAAGTTTACATTTGGAAACTTATCTCCATCTTAAAAACTTAAGGGTAATAACTAGTATTTTTTAAATTAAAATCCCCTCTAAGTGGTCTAATTCATGCTGGCAGATTTGAGCAGCTAATCCTGTAAGACTTAAACTTTTTTTCCGCCAGTTTAGATCAAGATAGTCTACCTTAATCTGATGATAACGCCTTGTTTTTCTAGCCCCTTTTAAGGAAAGGCAGGTTTCTGTTGTCTCATAGGGTTGGCTTTTTTCAACCAATTTAGGATTAAACATAAGTAAATCAACAAATCCCATACTAACAATAATAATTTCTTTCTTTTGGCCAATCATGTTGGCTGCCAAGCCAAGACAGGTCTCCCTATGAAAGGACAAAGTGTCTTGCAAATCCTTGCCAATCCACTTATCTTCTTTAGTAGCCAAGACAGACTTTTGTTGGAGAAAAAGAGGGTCTTTGACGATATCTTTTATCACAGTTCTACTCCTTAAACTTTCTTTTCTTTATTATAACAAAAAGAACTCCAACTAGAGTTCTTTTGGCATTTAGACACATTTATGTTAGACAATTCCTTGGGCTGACATAGCTTGCGCCACTTTAAGGAAACCTGCTATATTAGCACCTACTACTAAATTACCTTCTGCTTCAAATTCTTTAGCAGCAGCTGATGTATGTTTATAAATATCTTTCATAATATGATAGAGTTTGTCATCGACCTCAGCAAATGTCCAAGCTGTTCTAGCACTATTTTGGGCCATTTCTAGGGCAGAAACTGCTACACCACCTGCATTTGCTGCCTTGGCAGGTGCAAATAAAATACCAGCTTCATGGAAGAGTTGAATAGCTTTTAAGGTAGAAGGCATATTAGACCCCTCTGTAACTGCTATAACACCATTTTGAATTAGTGTCTTAGCATCATTTTCATCTAATTCATTCTGGGTAGCACAAGGAAAGGCTAAATCAGCTTTGATGGTCCAGATTGATTTTTCTTGGGCAGAAGTGTAAACAGCATGAGGGTGTGACTCCTTATACTCTTTGATGCGTCCTCGTTCTACTTCCTTGATGCGTTTGAGGGTTTCTAAATTAATCCCATTTTCATCATATATAAAACCAGAAGAGTCTGAAGCCGCAATTACCTTAGCACCTAGATCATGGAGTTTTTCAATAGCATGAATAGCCACATTTCCTGAACCAGATACAAGGGCTGTCTTTCCTTTAAAATCATATCCTTTAGATGCTAGCATATGCTTGGCAAAGTAGACCACCCCATAACCAGTAGCTTCAGGACGCGCTAAAGAACCTCCGTAAGCAATTCCCTTACCTGTTATGACACCATTTTGATAGCCATTTAAACGCTTGTATTGACCAAAAAGATACCCAATTTCACGCGCTCCTACCCCAATATCACCAGCAGGAACATCTAAATCTGGGCCAATATGTTTTTGAAGTTCAGTCATAAAACTTTGGATAAAACGCATAACTTCCAGATTTGATTTCCCTTTTGGATTAAAGTTAGAACCTCCTTTTCCTCCTCCTATTGCTTGTCCAGTTAAAGAATTTTTAAAGACTTGTTCAAAGCCAAGAAATTTAACAATGGATTGATTAACAGATGGATGAAAACGCAAGCCCCCTTTGTAAGGACCAATGGCTGAGGAATATTGAACCCGATACCCTCGATTAACCTGTACCTTACCTTGATCATCGACCCAAGGTACTCTAAAAGAAACAATCCTTTCAGGCTCTACCAAGCGTTCAAGAATATTTTCTTCAATGTAATTAGGATATTTATCAAAAACAGGTTCTAAGGATTGAAAAACTTCCTCAACTGCTTGCAAAAATTCTTCTTCATTAGGATTATTCTGTTTGACCCTGTCAAAAACACTTGCAACATATTCTTTTCCTGTCATCATCTTTTTCCTTTCACTAACCTTCATTAAGTTACTAAACATTATAAATTGTCTCAAGAATCTAGTCAAGCCATTGCAATTATCCTAGCTATCCTAAAAATCTCCCTGCTAAGTCATAGCTAGAGGGAGATTCTTTTATTATTGAGCATTTTTAAATTGGCTCTTATAGAGTTCATAGTAGAAACCTTGTCTATCTAAGAGGCTCTGATGAGTACCTTGTTCGATAATCTGACCATCTTTTAGAACCAATATCTTATCTGCTTCTTGAATAGTTGATAACCTATGAGCAATAACAAAGCTTGTTCTCCCCTTCATTAATTCCTTCATGGCTTTTTGGATTAATAATTCTAAACGCGTATCAACAGATGACGTTGCCTCATCTAAAATCAAAATTTTGGGATCGGCTAATAGGGCTCTGGCAATGGTTAAAAGTTGTTTTTGACCTAGTGAAATATTATTAGACTCTTGATTCATCATCATCTGATAACCACCTGGTAGCGTTCTGATAAAGTGATCAACATTAGCCGTCTTGGCCGCTTCAATAATTGCTTTATCACCGGCCTGTAAATTACTGAACTGCAGGTTTTCCTTAATACTTCCTTCAAACAACCAAGCATCCTGCAAAACCATCCCAAATTGACTACGATAAGCTTGACGTGACAAATCTCTAATATCATAACCATCTACTGTAATTGAACCACTATTAACATCATAAAAGCGCATTAACAAGTTAATAAGCGTTGTTTTACCTGCTCCTGTTGGACCCACAATAGCAATCATCTCTCCTGGTTCTACCGTTAAATTGAAGTCTTGAATAAGAGGTTTACCTTCTTCATATTTAAAATCAACATCTTTAAAAGAGACCTGTCCTGTCAAAGGAGCTTTTAGGACATGTTTCGGCTCAGACAAATCTTCTACCTCATCTAAAACACTAAAAATACGTTCTAGAGATGACCTTGCACTCTGAAGCACAGGGGCTAGCTGGGTAATAGTTTGAATAGGTTGACTAATCTGCCAAGTATATTGAACAAAAGCCTGCATATTACCAATAGTTAATCTTCCCGCTATAACTTGTAAACCTGAAATCAAGGCAATAATCATATAGACAGAATCAGAAATAAAATGTAAAACAGGCATCATAATCCCAGAAATAAAGCTTGCCTTAAAGCCAACTGCTTGTAGCCTATTTGTAATATGATGAAATTCTTCTTCTGAAGCCTCTTCACGACCATACAATTTTAAAATATTAAAGCCAGTTAACCTTTCTTGGACAAAGCCATTCATTTCACCTAAAATTTTTGCCTGTTCCTTAAAATAAGGCTGAGATTTTTTTAAAACAAACTGACTTGAGAAATAAATAAGTGGCACAGCTATAATTAATAAGGACGCTAGAGGGGCATTAATATAAAGAGCCATACTAATAGCAAGAATAATAGATAAAAAGGCATTAATAATTTGTAAAAAAGATTGCTGTAAGGCATTAGATACTGTCTCAACATCTGAGGTAAAGCGACCTAACATATCCCCAAATTGATGTCTATCAAAATAAGATACTGGTATCCGATTAATCTTATGACTAAGATCTTGCCGTAAATCTTTGATACTGGTCTGAACAACCTTTGTCATAAAATAATTAGATCCATAAGCTCCTACTTCAAATAATAAGGCACGGATAAAATATAGGGTCAAAATAAAGGCAATATAGTTGCTGTTGATACCTGATCCTTCAACTCCTTTTGCCATATCAATTAAATTTTTGGAAATTTCAGTAATTGCAAGGCCTAGTACAAACGGCTCCAAAACACTCATAATAGCACTGAGGACCTTGAGAAGAATAGCTGATATTAATGATAACTTATAACGTCCTAGATAAGACCAAAGACGTTTTAATAATTTTCTTACTGACATCAGTCAACCTCCTCTTGCCTTGATTTACTATTTAATTGAGAATTAGCAATTTCCGCATAAATAGTATTGGTTTGTAAGAGCTCTTCGTGGGTTCCACGACCAACGATTTCCCCTTCATCAAGGACAATAATCTGATCAGCATCCATGATCGTTCCAACCCTTTGGGCTACTATCAGAACCGTAGCATCTTCAGTGACCTCCTTAAGACGCTTCCGTAATTCAGCATCTGTTTTATAGTCGAGTGCCGAAAAAGAATCATCAAAAATATAAATATCAGGCTTTTTAATGACTGCACGGGCAATAGATAGTCTTTGCTTTTGACCACCTGATAAATTGCTACCACCTTCAGCCAGATGAGTTTGGTAGCCCTCTTGACGACTTTCAATAAATTCTTTAGCCTGGGAAACATCTGTAGCCTGATCAAGTTCGGGGAAACTTGCATCTTCTTTACCATACTTCAAGTTTTCCTCGATAGTTCCTGTAAATAAAAGAGCCTTTTGTGGAATAAAGCCAATTTTAGACCGAAGAGCCTTGAGCTGATAATCTCGAACATCAATCCCATCCACTAAAATTTTACCAAAGGTAACATCATAAAAACGAGGAATTAAATTAACAAGAGAAGACTTTCCTGACCCTGTTGAACCGATAAAAGCGATGGTTTCTCCTGGCCTAGTTTTAAAGGAAATATTATTTAGAACTGGGTTTTCTGTTTCACCTGGATAAGCAAAGGTAACATTGTCAAACTCAAGATAGCCACGACTTTCACTTTCTTTAATACCATCCTCATTTTTAGATATGGAAAGTGGCATGTCTAAAACCTCATTTATTCTTTGACTAGAAACAGACATCCTAGGATACATTGTAAAAAGATTAGCAAATATCAAAAAGGAAAATAGAGCATGAAAGCTATATTCTATAAAAGCAACCAAATCTCCAATCCTAAATTGCCCCTTAGCTAAAGGATCAAGTGCAAACCAAACAATAGCCACAATCATGGCAATAATAATTTGTACAAATAAGGGTTCCGTTAAACCTGTAAGGATAAATAATTGTTTAGAAATTCCAGCATATTCTTCATTCTTTTTATTAAAACGATTTTCTTGAAATTCTTCTCTAGAAAAGGCTCTGATTACCCTAAGCCCAGTTAAATTTTCACGAACCAACTGATTAATCTTATCGAGATTTTTTTGTTGTTTTTCAGATAAGGGCTTAGTTTTTAGGGCAACATAGAAAACTACTAGTGCTAAAAAGGGAATAGATACTGCTACAATCCAAGCTAAAGAAGGACTGGTAACCAGTATCATGACAACTGAAAAAATCATCATAAGTGGTGTTACCACCCCCATTCGTAAAGACATTTCAGCAAATTGCATTAAAACAAAAGCATCATTTGTAATCCGAGTAACCAAAGAAGAGACTCCAATTTTTTCATACTCTGTATGAGAATAATCTTGGATTTTCTGATACATATCATTTCTTAACTCTTTAATCATGGTGGTCGTTAACTGACTTGAAGCATAAGATAAGATAATACGTCCTATAACACCTAAAAGCACAATGACAAACATAATCATTGCCCAAAAATAAAGAGCCTTACTATCTTTGCCTGCTACTCCTTGATCAATCATCTTGGCTAAGACTGTTGGCAACCCTAAATTAACTAAAACAAAAAAGAGAGCCCCTACTAAATCTAGTAACAACCATTTCTTTTTCCTTTTCAAATAAGACCATATTAAAGCCATTTGTCACCTCCTCTTAATTGTTTATAAAAGAAGCGCAAATGTGCACTTCTTCTATTGTTATTACAGTTTATCATAGACTCTCATTTTTGGGAGGAGAAAATAGCCTCTTCCTTTCATTGAGATAATTATGATAAAATCTTAACTTATTTTCCTAAATCACTTAAGTATTCATAACGCTCGTACTTTTCCATGAGGTTTATATTTAACTCATCTAGCTGAGCCTGTAATTGTGCTAAGTGATCATAATTACTAGAAAATCTTTGCATTTCTGCTTGAATGTCTTCGATTTTACTTTCAATAGAAAAAATAGTATCTTCAATACTTGCCCATTCTTGCCTTTCAAGATAGGACATTTTCCTCTTCTCAGCTGGATTATTAGTAGAAACTTGTTCTGCTTTTTTCTCCACTAATGTATTTTTTGTTTCTTGGAAGGCTTTTTCATCTAAATAATCACTATAATTACCATGATATTCAAGGATTTGTCCATTTTCAAAAGAAAGTAATTTTGTTGCTACCTTATCTAAAAAATACCTATCATGACTGACTGTAATAACAGGACCTGCAAAAGTATGCAGGAAATTCTCCAAAACCGTCAAAGTTGCAATATCTAAATCATTGGTCGGTTCGTCTAGTAACAAGACATTTGGTTTTTCAATGAGAATTTTCAAAAGATAAAGACGTTTCTTTTCCCCACCAGATAATTTTGAAATAAGTTTTCCATGGCTAGAACGCGGAAATAAGAATTGTTCTAAAAGGTCACTAATACTTATTCTACCATTACTTGTTTTAACCTCATCAGCAATTTCTTGCAGATATGTAATCAGACGCTTATTATCATCCATATCCTTAATCTGCTGTGAAAAATAGCCTACCTTGATTGTTTCCCCAATTTCTAAACGACCAGAAGTTGCTTCTAAATCACCATTAATAAGATGTAGTAAGGTGGACTTACCCACCCCATTTTCACCAATGATACCTATTCTATCCTTATTCTGAATAATTAAATTAAAGTCTTTTATCAAAGGTTTCTGTGAATCATAGCCAAAGGATAGGTTTTCAAAAAGAAGAACTTTTTTCCCAATCCGACTCGTTTCAAAATGAATATCTAATTCTTGTTTATCAGTTGTATCACTAATGCTATTCTTTAACTGGTGAAACCGATTAATCCTAGCTTCTTGCTTGGTAGCCCTAGCTTGAGGTTGCCTACGCATCCAAGACAACTCTTGCTTATACAATCGCCTCTTTTTATGGAGGTTTGCAGCATCACGCTCATCTTGTTCTGCTTTTAAACGGACATAATCTTGGTAGTTACCATGGTATTCATGCAATTGAGCATTGTCTAACTCAAAAATACGGGTCGCTAAACTATCCAAAAAATACCTATCATGAGTGATAAATAGCACTGTCTTTTTACTTGTTTTTAGATAATTTGTAAGCCAGTTAATCGTATCAATATCTAAATGATTGGTAGGCTCGTCAAGAAGTAACAAATCAGCACTACCAAGAAGAACTTGAGCTAGTTGAACTCGCCTTCTCATTCCCCCAGATAATTCCCCAACTTTTTGTTGTAAATTGGTAATTCCTAGTTTTGAAAGAACAGTCTTAACCTCACTTTCAAGTGACCATACATTATTTCTATCCATTTCTGAAATAAGCTTTTCAAGCTCTTCCTGCCTAGCTTCAGAATAATCTGCCATCAAAAATTCATAATGACGAATGAGCTTCATCTCTGGCAAATCAGATGATAAAACGGTATCTAAAACACTATGACTATCATCAAAAAGAGGATTTTGAGTTAGATAAGCCATCTTATAATCTTTAGCTTTTGATATTGGAGATAAGTCCCCATCAAATCCTATTTTCTCAGATAATACATCTAATAAGGTAGTTTTCCCCGTTCCATTGACGCCAATAATCCCTACTCTATCAAAGTCATGTATGATGAATGAAATATCTTTAAAAACAGTTTTATCTCCTACTGTTTTACTGAGTTTATCAACTAATAAATCACCCATTGTCTAACTCCTTTAATAGATAGTTTTTGATAGCAAGTCTATCATTCTCCAACTCCCCCATCACAATTGCCACCTCTATCTGATTTAGCAAGTATCCAAGATGAGGACCTGGCTTACACCCAAGTTCTTTGATTAAATAACTACCATTGACTACAATGTCATGCTTATCATAGATTGTAAGACTATTATAAATGGCCTTTAAAGCTTCAAAATCATAATCTAAAGCATGAGCCCTTCTTAACTCCTCACTCAGCATAGCTACCTCAAACCCGTAATAGTAGAGATCCCAAGAGGTCACTTTTCTTTCCTTGCGAATTTTATAAAAGGATAGAATCTGATTAACCATTTTCTGAAAATCATTAGATGTTTTCCAGCCCTTAAGAAATAGCTTGACATTTGAAACTTTTATTTCAAGTATAAGAGCGGCCCAGGCCTGCTCGCTCCTTTTAAACGAAAAGCTGGGCATAATAGAATGAATCAAACGGTTAAGTCCTATTGCTTGACCTTTTAAACCAGGTAAATAATCATAAGCAGCAGCCTCTATTAATTTCCCTAATCCCAGTTTCCAATTATCAGCTGTCAATAATTTATCAAATTCTATAAAGGAACGTTCAACCGAAATCTTTTCTAAAAGATGAGCATGAGAACACATTGCTAAAAAAGTCTTTTCTTCTATATCAAAATCCAGACTTGCCGCAAAACGAAAACCTCGCATAATTCTCAAGGCATCTTCTTCAAAACGTTCCTCAGCCCGACCAACAGCTCTTAATTTTTTTACTTTTAAATCTTCAAGCCCATTGAAATGATCAATAACCTGTCCATTTTCATCTAAGGCAAGGGCATTAACTGTAAAATCTCTTCTCTTTAAGTCTTCATCCAAAGAGCGTACAAAAGAAACCTGACTTGGCCTTCTGTAATCTACATAAGCTTCCTCAGTTCGAAAGGTAGTGATTTCATATTCTTTCCCATTTTCAAGGACCAAAACCGTTCCATGTTCAAGACCAATATCAACCGTCCTGGAAAAGATAGATTTTGTCTCTTGAGGATAGGAGCTTGTGGCTATATCAACATCATGAATAGGACGATCTAATAAGATATCTCGTACCCCTCCTCCAACGAAGTAGGCCTTATAACCAGCATCCTTAATTTTTTTTAATATTGGTAAAGCCTCCTGAAATTCAGAAGGCAATCGTGTTAATTTCATATAATATTCTCTAATCTATACAGACCTCAGGTCTCTTAGCTTCTAAAGTTCTCTCTTTATACCTAAAAAGTCTAGAAACGACTACGGTTAGACTAGCCTATGTTAAGTTATTTATTTAACTTTTGGCGTGAAACCAATCCCTACGGCATTGGAACCCAAATGAGTCCCTATGACAGCACTAAAATCAGCCTCTGTAAACTGATCAGGCAAGCCACTTTCAATTAAAAGCTGCTTTAAATAAGCTGCCTTATCAGAGCCATTGGCGTTAATAATTGAAAAATCATACTCATCTTTTGCATGCTGTTCATTTAGCAAGTCTACTAAACGTTTCATAGCCTTCTTATCAGTTCTCACTTTCTCAAAGACAACTATCTTTCCTTCTTCATCAAACTGTAAAATAGGTTTAATACTTAATAAATTACCAAGTAAAGCTGATCCATTTGATAGACGGCCACCTTTTACCAAGTGATTTAAATCATCTACTAAAATATAAGCAGATGTCCCATTAATTTTAGTTTCTAGACGTGATAAGATATCCTGAAAAAGTAAATCATCTTCATGCCACTTAAAAATAGAAGCAATCATATTTCCTACTGGAACAGAGGCAATCTTGCTATCAGGAAAAGCAATAGTAAGTTCTGGATGCTCTCCAATTAAAAACTGAATATTTTGCCAAAAGCCAGAGATTCCTCCAGCCAAAAATAGACCAATAACATGGGTGTAACCCTCTGTTGAAAGTTGACTTAATAAGTTATCTAGTTCTACTAAGGAAGGTTGACTCGTTTTAGGTAATTCTTTAGAAAGAGCCATTTTTGAATAAAATTCAGCTAAACTAATATTAACACCTTCATAGTAGGTCTCTCCCTCAATCATGATAGGAATATTTAAGACATAAAGATCTTGATGAAGGGCTATATTATCTGGTATAGCTGCTGTATTATCCGTTATTACTGCTAATTTCATTAATTTTTAAACTCCAAATTAATACCTGGTCTATCAAGTGCAATCTCGGTCACTTCATAAGTTAAACGTTGAACCATATCCAATAAGGGAGCCGCTAAAGACTCTACTTCTGCTTGCGTAAATTCACTTGGTTTATCAACAAGCTTATCAAGTATTCTAACCATTTGTGAAATAACCCCACTAATAACGAATTCTTCTTTTACAATTGTAAATTGTAAAACAGAAACGATAGTTGTTTCATTTTGGGCTACATCTTTATTAATTAATTGAAAAGTTACTTCAAAATTTGTTTCAGGGGTGCCATTTTCTTTTTCCCATTCCAAATTTCTAGCATCATAATGATACTGATTTACAAATTCTTTTTCTCTTTTTACTTGCATATTTACTATTCTCCTTGAACGCGATATTGACCATTATAGCATAGTTTTCAGGATTATAAAAGATGGCTTAGCCTAGTATTTTTTCTGAGGATGTTTGTCAATGACCTCTGGATATTTTTTTAAGGCTGTAATTCCTTTTTCCAAGAGACTGTAAGATCTCACCTCAAATAAGCTTCCAAATTCTTCCTCGCTATAATGCTCAAGAATAGCTCCTTCAAGGTCACTTCTTTTCATTTTAGATAAACCTTGAACACCTTTTTCTTTTAAGAATTCTTTTAATTGCGGAGCTGCTAATTCTTTCATAGAAGTAAAGGGAGAATCTACCTGAACATAATGGTTATTTATAAGCCATTGTAATTCTTGTTCTGCATGAATCCCATAAGTAGTATAAAAATACTTGTGATGTGGGCTAGCTGTGCTATAAGTACCAAAATTAATTCGCCACAACATGATAAGATGCCCTGGCAAAAGTCCCTCATCAGTCCTAATCATATTTCTTTTAGCAATAGGCTTTCTCATTAACTCTTTTTCATATTTAGGATGAATGTAAGGCATTTCTGAATGATTTTCATAGATTTCTTTGAGTGTTTTCATAACCTTATTATAACAAAAAATCACCCCAAAGGATGATTTTAGTTTTCTTTTTTACTGATTCTCATTTAGAAGTAAATCCTAATAACCTTTTACCCAAAGTGACCATGCATCATCTTGAGCCAAAGTTGCAGCATCTGTGTAAGCTCTTCTATGTTTATTCCAAACATAATTTGAACTTGTGGCATTAGTTTCAGCTGCTGTATTTGCTACAGGACTTGGTGCAGTTGCTTGAGGAGCTGTGTTTTGAACATCATATGCAGTTAGGCCATAAGTTTGAATAATATTATTTAATTTAACATTATATGAAGTATCAGTGGCATAAAGACCTGTTAAAGCTGCTGTTGCATCTTGGTAAGAAAGCGTATTTGACTTTCTTACACCTGCATAGGTATTAGTACTTAATAAATTAGCATAGTCGTATAAAGAATCGGCAATACTTGGATAAGCTCTAAAGGGCTGATCAATTTCATAAGGATTACCATGTCCATCATCTTCCCAAGTTTTCATCATAACAGAAGAACCACCATAAGCACCCTTTATACCAAAAAAGTTATGATAAGGAGCCTGACTTAAGCCTGACTGACCACTGCTTGATTCTAAAATAGCTTGGGCAATCATAACAGAAGCATAAAGATCTCTTTCTTGAGCAATCTGACTAGCTGTGCCTGCAATTTCATTAATAAAAGTCTGAGTAGGTCCTGCTGTCAAAGTCTCTGCTGAAACACCAGTCTCCTTATGAGTTGGTTGAACTACAAAATAAGTGACTGCAATCGCTATTAGTGAAATAAGAGCAATTGCTATTTTTTTACCTTTCGTCATGGTCATTTCTATATTCCTTTTTATTTTCTACTTTTAATATCGAATAATATTATAACACAGCTTTTTAGTATTTCGCTACAAAACTTCTTTATTTAATTTTTTTGTATTATTTTGTATTAAAACTGAAATATTCTTCAAGTGTAACTAAAAACTATAATCAAAATTATAGAGATGATAGCTACTAATAAGCTGATTTAATTTATCATTATAAGCACTATCAGTTGCATAGACGCCTCTTAAAGTAGCAGTAGCTTCTTCATAATTCTTGGTTTTTGATTGATGTGTTTTAAGATACAATGGATCCTCTAGAACTCTAGCATAGTCCTCAAAAGAATAAGACAATTTATTATAGGAACGAAATCTAGCATCTATTTGATAAAGGTTTCCTTGACCATCATCTTCTAGAGTTGGTAAGATAACAGACTTCCCTTTATAATCTCCTTTAATACCAAAAAAGTTATAATAAGGCTTTTGACTTAGCTTTGATTTACCATTATTTGATTCTAAGATGGCTTGGGCTAACATGATTGAAGTATAAAGGTCTTTCTTTTTAGCTACATGATTAGCAGTGCTAGCAACTTTACTCATAAAAGTCATAGTTTCTGTTCCTGAATAGATTTTTAGTTCTTCCTTTTCTTTGGATAGACTAAATAAGCTATAAGAAATAACAAGTAACAAGTAAATTACAATCCAGCTAGAAAAGTCTAAACCTTTCTTTTTACTTCTATACTTTTTCTTGTAATTCTTTTTCTTCATTATTTCCCTTCCTAATTCATTATCTTCTTTTATTAAGTATAACAAAAAACTGAAATCATATCTGATTCCAGTTTCATTTTAAAGTAAGTTAAATTATGCTTTTGTACGAAGAGCTCCAAAGAGAATTCCGGAAACAAGAGCTCCTACTGCTACAAATAGAAGATAAAGTATTGGATTACTTGTTAAAGCAATAACAAATATACCACCATGAGGAGCCAGTAACTTAATTCCTGCAAATCCTACAAGTGCTCCTGTTAAGGCTGAACCTGCAATAAAACTTGGAATTGCTCGGGCTGGGTCTGCTGCACCAAAGGGTATGGCCCCTTCAGTTATAAAGGATAGTCCCATAACAATGTTTGTTAAACCAGACTCACGTTCTTCAAGGGTAAATTTATCTTTAAACAATAGAGTCGCTACAAATACTGCAAGAGGAGGCACCATGCCACCTGCCATGACTGCTGCCATAACTACAGAACCACCATTAGCAACACTTGCAGCTAGAGTTCCTGTACCAAAAACATAAGCTGCTTTATTAACAGGTCCACCCATATCAACAGCCATCATTCCACCAACTAATAAGCCCATTAGTACTGCTGAACTTCCTGACAATCCTTCTAAGAAGTTATTTAAAGTAGTATTAATAGCTGCCATTGGAATGTTAATAAATAACATTAAGAAACCAGTAATTAAAACACCTAAAAGTGGATATAAAAGAATTGACTTAATTCCTTCCAGCGAACGTGGAAGCCCTACTAGTAATCGACGTAAAACTAGAACCACACCACCTGCAAGGAAACCACCAACTAAAGCTCCTAAAAATCCTGAAGGAACACCTGCTAATGCTAATGTAGATTCCCCTCCAGCAGCAAAAGGAATCTTACCAAAGGCTAATCCACTAGATGCAATAGCACCAGCTACAAAACCAGCTACAAGACCTGGCTTTTCAGCTATAGAATAGGCAATATAACCTGCTAAAACTGGTAACATAAAGGAGAATGCCGCCCCACCAATATTTTTAAAGATAGCAGCTATCTCATGATAAGATCCTAAATTAGCTAACTGGTCTTTAGGAACTCCTAACATATTATCCAGTAGAAATGCGAGTGCAATCATGATACCACCACCAATAACAAATGGTAACATCTGGGAAACACCACCCATTAGATGCTTATAAAATCCGCTTCCTAAAGAAGCTCCTTCCTTATTCCCAAAATTCTCAGTTTTTTGTTGGGAACTATTCTTAGCAATATAAGGCTTAGCTTGGTTATTCAAAATAAGACTAATCAGTTCGTCACTCTTTTTAATACCATCTGACACAGGTCTTAAAACAAGAGGTTTTCCATCAAATCGATCCATAGCTACAGCCTTATCAGCAGCAACGATAACTCCCTTAGCCTGTCTTATATCTTGCTCAGTCAGGGCATTTCCGACTCCAGAAGCACCATTTGTTTCAACTTTTATGTCTACTCCCATTTGGGCAGCTTGTTTTTTCAAAGCTTCTTCTGCCATATAAGTGTGGGCAATTCCTGTTGGACAGGCAGTTACTGCCACAATAAACTCTTTATTAGTCGAAGATAATTTTTTAGTTTGACTTGTTTTTTTATCTTCTGCTTCAAACTTATCAAATAAATCAATAACTTCTTGTTCAGACTTAACCTGTCTTAATTGATCAACAAAACCCTCTTTTAGCAAATATTGAGATAGCTTAGCAAGTGCTGCTAGGTGGGTGTCGTTAGCACCTTCTGGGGCTGCAATCATAAAGAATAAATCTGTCATCCCCCCGTCTAAGGCCTGATAGTCAAGCCCTTTATGGGATTTAGCAAATAAGACAGCAGGCTGAATTACTGCTATATTTTTACTATGAGGCATAGCAATTCCATCACCTAAACCAGTTGATGTTTGTGCCTCACGTATCATAATACCTGATTTAAAAGTATCAAAATCAGATACAATTTTCTTAGCTACTAAATGAGAAACCATCTCATCTATTGCTGCTTCTTTGGAAGAAGCTTGCAAATCGAGTAACATTAAGTCTTTTCTTAATAAATCTTGAATTTTCATCTTTTTTCTACCTCTACTTTTTGATATATTTCTTTGATAAAGTCAATTGTCGCTAAATCATCAGAAAATGCTGTTGATGTCCCACAAGCAACCCCCCATTTTAAAGCTTCAAGAGGATCTTTTGTACTGACAAACTTTCCTGTGAAACCAGCAACCATTGAATCACCAGCACCAACAGAATTCTTCACATTTCCTTTAATAGCTTTAGCAAAATATGAAGCATCTTCAGTAATCAATAATGCTCCGTCTCCAGCCATTGAAATGATAACATTTTGTGCACCCATCTCTAGAATTTTTCTACCATAGGCTTCCACTTCTTCTAAGCTGGTTAATTTAACCTTAAAGATAGCCTCAAGTTCGTGATTATTGGGCTTTACCAGTAAAGGTTGAAATGCCAGAGAATCTAATAAGGTTTGTCCTTCAAAATCACATACTAGCTGAGCGCCTTTTTCTCTAACTAGAGGAATTAAGTCACTATAAACACGATTCCCCAGATTAGCAGGGGCAGATCCTGCAAAAATAACAGTATCTTCTTGAGTTAAAGATCCTAAAATCTCCTTCAAACTATCAAGATCTCTTTTGTCTATTTTTGGACCACTACCATTAATTTCTGTTTCCTGATCAGATTTAATTTTGACATTGATACGTGTGTCCTCTTTAACGGAAACAAAATTTGTTGCGATAGCTTCTGCTTCTAAACTGTCTTTGATGAACTGTCCCGTAAAGCCACCTAGAAAACCAATAGCTGTGCTATCTATAGATAAGCGTTTGAGAATCCGACTAACATTGATTCCTTTTCCACCTGCAAATTTGTCATCGCTTGTCATGCGATTAACAGACCCTGTCTCTAAATGATCAATCCTGACAATAAAATCGATAGATGGATTTAGAGTAACTGTATAAATCATACTTCAATCACCTCTGTTTTTTCTTTCATTTTCCTAATGAGTGCTGAGGAAGTTTTTTCGGTAATAATCTCTACCTTATCCAAGGGAGCTACCTTAGCAAAGGACACATGCCCAATCTTAGAAGCATCAACCAAGACATATGACTTTTTAGCATTCATAATAATAGCTTCCTTAATAACAGCCTCTTCCATATCTGGTGTTGTTAGATAGCTTTCATCAATACCATTCATACCCAAAAAGGCCTTATCAAAATTCATTTTTCGAATATGCTCTAAAGCAACATTTCCAATACTAGCATCCGTGGTGTATTTAACAAAACCTCCAATAATAATGGTTTTAATATTCCTTTCCACAAGCTTTGAGGCATGGTGAATAGAATTAGTAGCCACAGTAATATGTTTTTGTCCTAGGTTATCAATTAAAAACTCTGTCGTAGTTCCTGCATCAATAAAGATAACATCATTATCACAAATATAATCACAGGCCTTTTTAGCAATTTCCATCTTCACTTGACTGTTTTTGATAGATTTTTCTTGATTTGATAATTCTTCCTGTAAAGAAGGAAAAAGTTCCGCACCCCCATGAACTCTGTGAAGTTTCCCTTCACTTTCTAGTTCATCTAAGTCTCTTCTTACAGTAGATTCAGATGATGAAAGGATAGTCATTAAATCGTCTAAGGCAACATATTTATCCTGATTAATCTTATCCATAATGATTTGTTTACGTTTTGATTTTAGAATAAAAACACCCCATTTCTGAAATCGGTTACAGATAAATTATACTACATCATTTGTCAAAGTCAAGCAAATTCTTTCATTTCCATTCACTCTTTTGAATAATAAAAAGCTAGGTTCAACTTTTGGAGGTCAGTCCAGCCTAGCTTCTTCTCTTATTTAATGTTTAAAATATTTTCTTTAGCATGGATTAATTGAGTGATCAAGCGACAGTATGGAGTATCGATGCCTAATTTTTGACCTTTAGAATTAACAGCTCCATTTAAATAATCAATTTCTGTTAGGCGATGATTTTGGACTAAATCCTGGTGCATAGATGGGTAATGATGAGCCGCTTTAACAGAAGTATCCATTACATACTTGGTGATCTCTTCTTCCTTAAGTTCAACTCCTTCTGCTTTTCCAACTGTAACAAATTCATGGATAATTTCTTCAACCATTTTCACACCATCTTGGCTAGCAAAGAGTTCTCCAATTGTACAATCCAATAAAGCACAAGTTGAATTCATGGTTCCGTTAACACAGGCCTTTCGCCAGATATTCGGAAGGACATTTTCATCATAACTTGCAAATAATTTTGCCTGATTAAGCATATCTACAACCTGGTGACCTGCTTCCTTATTTTCAGGATCTATACTTTGTAGATTTAAAGCGCCAACCCCTTGTAAATGCGCATGACCTGGCCCTTTCAGGCCTGCTGTCCATACAGTAACACCCATAAGAATATTATGTTCAGCAATATACTGACGGATGACTTCTTCATGCCCAAGTCCATTTAAAAGACAAAGTACCTTTGTTTCTTGACCAATTATTCCTTGAATATCTTTCAACATTTGAGGCAATTGCATAGCTTTAGTAAATAAAATGATGAGGTCTGCTTCTTTGGTAGCTTGACTTGGTTTCATAATAG
Organism: Streptococcus didelphis DSM 15616; assembly: GCF_000380005.1. GTDB lineage: Bacteria > Bacillota > Bacilli > Lactobacillales > Streptococcaceae > Streptococcus > Streptococcus didelphis. The sequence continues at coordinate 385,749 of NZ_KB904188.1, read as the reverse complement.
GAAGCTTAACCTTATCTTCTACATCACCAGTAATTATTAAACCTTCTGCTTTAATAGCTTGAATATGCGCATCCCAATTATCCAATAAAATAACTTCATTATCAGTCTTTGAAATTTGGTAACCAAAGCGACAACCCATAGCTCCTGAACCAGCAATATATACTAACATATAATCTCTCCTTTTATCCTTCAAATACAAAAATAGCATCTGTGTAAAGCTTTAACACATCCTTACATAGTTTATGCGAGACAAATGCAATTCCAAAGGGAATCAGAAGCCAAGCAAGAACAATGATAACAACACTACTTCCTCCTGCTAAAGAGGCAATGGGGCCAACAGCACCTACTAAACCAAAACCAGAAGATACTGGAGTTCCTATTAGATTAAAGAGTGGGACTGTCAAAGAACTAATAGCAGCTGTAATCAGCATAGGAACTGCCATAATCGGATGTTTTAAAAAATTTGGCATCATCATCTTCATTGCACCCAAGGCAATAGCAAGTGGAACACCTGATTTATTAACCTTCAAGGTTGCCCAAACAAGAACTGCCGTTGTCGCTGCAATCCCCATAGATGCTGCACCAGCAGCCATTCCATTTAAACCAATGGCTAAACCAATGGCAACAGTGGAAATGGGACTAACAATTAAAAGAGCAAAGGCCATAGCAATCAAGATTGACATCAAAACAGGTTGCAAACTTGTAAAAGAATTAATAATTTGGCCAATTAATGTTGTGACATAAGAGACATAGGGCAATAATTTCCAACCAATATAGCCAACCCCGGTACCAATAACAATTGGTAACAAAATAATAGTTAGGGAGCCAAATTTATCCCCTAAATACTGAACAGCAAGTACCGCAAGGCTAGCAGTGATCATCATATTGATTAAGTCACCAATCCCTTTAAGCTGAAAACTTCCCACTACTGCTCCTTTTTGCATAGTTTCAGTATATAACCATGCGCCCGAACCAATATAGGCTGCCCCACCTACCGCAAGTTGCTGCATCGGATTAAACTTAAACTGTTGAGCAATTAAGAATCCAGCCATAATAGGGGTAAAATACTGAAACACCTGAACAATATGTAAAATTTCAGTGGCTATCGTGTAAACTTGTAAAGGCCTTAAAAAGGTTGCTAAAATAGCATTGGGAATTAAGGCTACAACAATGGCAATTGCTGTTCCTGCAAGCACTTTATTAATAAAAGAGCCAAAAGTTTCTTTTTCTCTGTCAGTCATCCTAGGACCTCGCTTTATTTTATAGTGTGAAAAAAATCACATTTACATTCTATATTATAGCACAGCCCCGGAAACTTGTCAGAAAAATATCTAAGGTTTCCTTATGATTGTTTTTTATAGTTTCATAGATTTTTTTATAAATCATTGATTAAGGAGGTTGAATGAACGATTCTATTATCCCTATCAGGATAGATATAATTAATAGCTTGATTAACAGCTGTAGGAGCCTCTCCAAATCCTGTTGCAATGAGTTTTACTTTTCCTGGATATTCAGCCGCATCTCCAATAGCATAAACCCCTTCTTGGCTAGTTTGGAAAAGACTATTAACATTAAGACTTGAACGTTTATGATCCAGATTCCAATTTTTTAAATTCTTATTTGAAGTTGAAAATCCAAAGCTGACAATCAGAGCATCTAAATCTAAGATCATTTCTTCATCAGATTTAACTTTTTGAATCTTTAGTTGATCTGCCTTACCATTTTCGCCTCTAATTTCAATAGGAATATAGGGCGTTAGAATATTAACTCCTGATGCTTTTAGCAGTTCAACACTATGTTCATGTGCTCTAAAAGCATCTCTTCTATGGATAATTGAGACACTCTCTGCAATACCATAAAGGGCAAGTCCCCAGTCAACAGCTGAATCACCACCACCACAAATAAGAATTTTTTTATCCTTAAATTGATCTAAGCTATGAACATTATAAAAAATGTTATTATCAGCAAAATTTTCTTCTCCTTCAAGCCCCAACATTCGAGGAGAAAAAGAGCCATTCCCACATGCAATGATAATTGCTTTACTCTCATGAATAGTCTTATTTGTTTTAATCTTAAAAAAATTATCCACTTTTTCAAAAGTCTCAACTTCTTCTTTCAAACAAATTGTCATACGATCATCAAAGCGACTAATCTGTTTGATGAGATTGTCAGTCAACTCTGCACCATTAAGGGCTGGATAGGCTGGGATGTCATAGATTACTTTTTCAGGATAAAGGATAGCTGGTTGTCCACCTAGTTCAGACAGACTCTCAATAATTTTTACTTTCATACCACGTAAGCCAGCATAAAAAGCTGCAAATAAACCAACTGGACCGCCTCCAATGATTGTAATATCAATTTCTGTACTAGTCATTTTCATTGCCTTTCTTTACATACTGATTCTTTATTTTAGTAAGTAACTTTCTTTCTTCATCAGTAAAGTGGTAATTCTCCAATAAATCTGGTCTGCGCAGATAAGTCTTTTTCAGACTCTCTTCAATTCTCCATAACCGAATATTCTCATGATGTCCACTCATCAAGACACCGGGTACAGTCATTCCTCTAAAATCATAGGGTCTTGTATATTGTGGATATTCTAATAAACCAGAAGAAAAAGAATCATCTTGATGACTTGCCTCTTTTCCAATAACATTAGGAATTAATCTAACCGTCGCATCTATCATGGTCATGGCTGCCAACTCTCCACCTGTTAAAACAAAATCACCAATAGAAATTTCATCTGTTACTAAGGTTTTTATTCGCTCATCGTAACCTTCATAATGTCCACAAATAAAAATTAACTCCTCTTCTAGGGCTAATTCTTCAGCATAAGCTTGTGTAAAAGTTTTGCCAGCTGGATCTAAAAGAATGATCCTGGCATTTTTAGCAGCAATTTTTTCAATGGTATCAAATATAGGTTGGACCCTTAAGAGCATTCCTTGACCACCACCATAAGGCTCATCATCCACATGACGGGATTTTTCAGCATTTTCTCGAAAGTTATGATAATTAATTTCTAATAAGTCTTTTTCGCAAGCCTTACCCACAATAGATGATGATAAAGGAGTAAACATCTCTGGAAAGAGTGTTAAAATATCAATCTTCATCATCTAAGCCTTCCATTATATCAACCTCAATCCTTCTATTTTCTAAATCAACATTTAAGACAACTGGTGGAATAAAAGGAAGTAATAAATCTCGCTTTCCTTGACGTTTAACCACCCAGACATCATTTGCACCAGGCTGCAAAATCTCTGTAACTTGACCAATAAGTTGATTATTTTCATAGACATCTAAACCAATAATCTCATGATAATAAAACTCATCTTCATCAAGCTCTGCTAATTTTTCCTCAGAGACCTTGAGCGTAAAGCCTTTAAATTTCTCAATATTATTAATATGGTTAAAATTCTTTAGCTTAATGATATCAAAATTCTTTTGTTTTCTATGTTTTACTATTTCTACATCTTGAAGGTAAGAATCTTTGTCATCAAATAGGGCTAAAATTGACCCTTTCTTAAAACGTTCTTCAGAAAAATCACTAACCGATAATACCCGCATTTCTCCTTGTAAACCTTGAGTGTTAACAATTTTTCCTACATTAAAATATTTCATTACTGCTCCTATAATTATGCTAAATTCTTCGTCTCTTTTACTAACTTAAAAGTTTGAAATCACTATCTATTTTAACACCTTATTAGTCTTTTTGCATCTGATTTTTACAAGAATCCTCGTAAAGATTATAAATATAGGCTTTTGAAAGTTCTAAAATGACGTCACAACTCTAGGTCTAGCAAAAAACATCTTAAAAAATTAAGATGTTTTACTTAGATAAACTCTCAACTAAGATAGCTTATCTTTTTTTAGGATAATTAAAAATAAAGATGCTATCCCCATGATAACTACACCAACTGTACTTAAGATGGAAATAGCTTGATCGCCTGCCTTGGGAAGTGACGGGCTTTTCTTATCTTCTTTGATAGATTTTTCTCCAGTTACTGGCTGAGATGGGCTTTTAGTGACATTTTCTTTTTTAGCTAAAGAACTTGCAAGCTGTACTTGTTTATCTGCTTCTTTTGTTTTATTTGTTGGATCATTTTCTTTCCTTATTTGATCTGCTTTTAGATAAGCACTAACATCACTTCCTGGTGTTAAGGCATACATTTTAATACCATTAACACTAAAGGTATAAAAAGTTCCTTCCATTAACTTATCCTTGAAAATAGCCTTCCCTGATTTATCCGTTTTAAGCTGAGCAATTTCTTGATTTAGTGAATTAGTCAAGCTGACATATTGATTTGAAATAGGTTCCCCATTTTCATCTAATACAGTAATTGTCAATGGTTTAGTAGAATAGCTGGGTAACTGGCTACCATCTTCATCAAAATAAAAGGCAGAACTTAATTGGTCTCCATTTTCACTTGTCCTTACAGTGTAGCCTTGGGCCTGTCCATCAATGAAAACACTAATATTTCTACTTAATGGTAAATCTGTAAAGATAGCTTTTCCAGAATCATCTGTTACTTTTGAACTTACTTTTTTTCGTGTTCCATCAGTAATATCATAAAGTTCAACTGATTTTCCAGAAATAAGTTTACCATTCTTTCCAATAGCTGAGGCTGTGAAGCTAAAAGTTCCTTGTTTTACTTTAGGGTTTTGAGGATTATCTGATGGGCTATTAGCATCTAAAAAGACACTCCTATCAGCTCCTGGAGTAGCTTGTCCATATTTGATACCATCAACATAATAATCATAAAAGGTGCCATCCAAAATATTTGAATTAAAATGTGCTAAACCATCCGTATTTGTCTTTATAGTTTCAATTAATCTACCATTGTCAGCTTTCAAAGAGACCGTTTTACCTGCCAGTGCTTGTCCATCTTGATCAAGAACATGAATATCAATTGCTTCTTTACTAAAAATTGGATTCTTTGTTCCTTTCCCTTGGGTCGTAAAACTTGCTGCCATGCTAGTATTAGCTTCACTGGTCCTAAGAGTATAACCTTTCATTTCTCCATCAACAGCTACACTAATACTTCTATTGATTGGAAGATTACTAAAGAGAGCTTGTCCATTTTGATCAGAAGTTACCGTTTGTAAAAGAGTACGTTTTCCCTCAGTAATATCATATAAGGAAACAGGTTTACCTGCTAAAATTTTTCCCTCACTATCTACCACTGTTGCCGTGAAAGAAAAGGTAGCCTGTGAAGGCTGAATTCCACTTTCAGCTGATAGGATATCAGCATGAACAGTTTGATTACTTAATTCTACTGCAAGATTTAAACTTGCAAGAGTAAGCAAAGTGAGAAAACCATTTACTATTTTTCTTTTTTTAGCCATATTTACTCCTATTTTTTTACTTAACCAGTTAACTATATAGATAAAAAAGTTATTCTAGTCAACTACATATCTTAGCACTATTTACTTAACCAGTCAAGTAAATAGTCAAAAAAACTAATCCAATTAAAATGAAATTGAATTAGTTTCTACAGTCTAGATAAAAATTACTTTTCATCAATAACCAGTCTTACTTTTTTTCCTTGTGTTGGAACCGAGTAAACGATCGATCTTATCGCTGTAATGGTACGACCTTTTTTTCCGATAACACGACCGATGTCTTGTGAATCCAAGTCAAGATGATACTCGAGGAAATCCGGAGTATCTTCAATTTTAATGGTAAGATTGTCAGGTTGTGAAATCAAAGGTTTCACAATGGCGATAATAAGATTTTCAATGGTATCCATAGGCTTTTCTTATTTTGAGAACTTTTGGTTATGGAATTTAGTCATAATTCCAGCTTTTGAAAGAATATTACGAACTGTATCAGATGGTTGCGCACCTTTAGACATCCAATCAAGAATACGGTCTTCTTTAAGTGTTACTTGATTTTCAGCTACAAGTGGGTTGTATGTTCCAACTGTTTCGATGAAACGACCATCACGCGGAGCACGTGAGTCTGCAACGTTAATACGGTAGAAAGGTTTTTTCTTAGATCCCATACGAGTTAAACGAATTTTTACTGCCATTTTTGAATGTCTCTTTTCTTTTTATAATATCTAGAAATATAATTCCATATTTCTTATAAAACTAGTATACAGGATTAAATTATTTCTGTCAAGTTTTTTTCTTGACACTATCTTGTTTTCACTATTAAAAAAAGTTAGTTAAGATAAGTCAACTAACTTTTTAATGTTTATTTAGCTAAGAATATTTTTTACAAATTCTCCACCATAAATCCAAAAATAACTATAAGTTATAATTGAAATAGGCCTGCAAACCATAATAATTGTCAAAAACCTTTTAAAACTCATCTGACTCAATCCTGTTATCATAATCATAATATCAGCCGGAGCCATTGGCGAAATCATGTTCAAAACAAAGAGATGTTGAAATGTTTTAGAAGACAGCTTTTTTTCATACATGTTGATTTTATTATCACTAATAAATAATTCAATAAAAGGTCTGCCAAAGGTTCTAACTAAGCTGAAAAGAATTGTTGATCCTATAATAATTCCTACAAAATTTAATAGAAAGCCTAATAAGGGACCAAAGGTTAAAAATCCTACAACAGTTGTGACTCCACCAGGAATTATGGGAATAATCACCTGGGTAATCTGCAATATAAAGAAAAGGATAGAGCCCAAAACCATATGATTTTTTATAAGCTGAGATAGAGCTTTAGGGTTATTAAAAATATCTATCTTTCCAATCAGATAAAAGACAAAAACAATAGAAAGAATAATTGAAATAATACCAACTACTCTAAAAAATTTTTTTAATTGAGAATGACTTATCCCAAACTTATTCATATCTCAAAGCCTCAATAGGATCAAGCTTACTTGCTTTATTAGCAGGCAGTAAACCAAATACAATACCAATTGTCGCAGAAAATAAGATAGCAATAACAGCCACATCTAAAGATACTACTGCTCCTTTTAGATGCATAGCATTCCCTAAAGCACCAACAACTAAATAAGAGAAAACAAGACCAATTGTACCACCTAAAACAGTTAAGACAATAGATTCAATGAGAAACTGTGTTAATATCTTAATTCTAGTAGCCCCTAAGGCCTTTCTTAGACCAATTTCACGGGTTCTTTCTGTAACAGAAACTAGCATAATATTCATGACACCAATACCACCAACCAATAAGGAAATACCTGCAATTGCTCCTATTACTGTTGTCATTATACTGAACTGTTGACCAATTTGTTTTATTATTTGGCTATTATCAGGAATAGTATACTTTCCATCTTTTACATGGGATAATTGTGTTAATTTTTTAGCGGCTTCCTTGCCTAAAGGAATACTTTCTTTAATGTCTTTAACATGGACAAAAATTGATCCTACTTCATTAACATTGAATTCTGAAGATACCTGTGTATTAGCCATGACTGCTCCACCTGAGCTTAAGGCTGAAATTGAAATATCTTGAGGATCGGGTTTATAAACCCCAACAACTAGATAATCCTTATCCTTTAAACTAACAACCTTATTCAAGGCTTCTTGATAGTTTCCTTTACCAAATAATTTATCTGATGCAGCATTATCTAATAAAACAATACGAGAAAAATTACTATAATCCTTGTCAGCTAAGGTTCGACCTGCTACAATATTATATTTTTTGATTTTAAAGTAATCACGACTTACCCCTGTTATATAAGTTTCTTTTATCTTTTTCTTTCCATAAGAAATAGCTGCTGTGGCAGAATTAGTAAAATAATAAGAATCAATACCATCTATATCCTTAACAATTTGTTCCAGCCACTCATGCTTGACGTTCATCTTATTCTCTTCAATATTGAAACTAGCATAGGGATCATCTTCATCACTTTTAGCTTTATAGTACAGCTGGACTTCTTTTTGTTTATTTGAGAAGGCATCTGTAACACTATTTTTCATGGCATTACCAAGCCCCATAATGATTACCACTGCAGAAACACCAATTATAATCCCTAGCATGGTTAGTAAAGATCTTAACTTATGCCCCCAAATTGAACTGAGAGCGAATTTCCAATTTTCCATTAAACTCCTCCCTAATCAATCCGGACACTTTCAGTAGTGTCTGCTGTAATTTCCCCATCTCTGATGACAATTTTTCTTCTTGCAAAATCGGCAATCTCTGGCTCATGGGTAACCATAATGATTGTCTTACCTTCCTTGTTTAAGTCCTGTAAGAGTTGCATGATTTGTTTGCCTGTCTTACTATCCAAAGCACCTGTAGGTTCATCAGCTAAAATAATGGATGGGTTATTAACCAAAGCCCTTGCAATAGCAACTCTTTGTTTTTGTCCACCTGAGAGTTCAGAAGGAAGATGCTTCATCCGTTTTTCTAACTCCACCTTTTCTAAATATTGTTTAGCCATAGCTTTACGCTTTGAAACTCCAACACCAGCATAAATTAATGGCAATTCAACATTTTGGATAGCATTAAGTCTTGAAAGAAGGAAAAACTGTTGAAAGACAAAGCCGATTTCCTCATTTCTTACTTGGGCAAGCTTTTTATCATTCAATTTTTCAACTTTTTGACCATTTAGGGTGTAATCTCCTTTACTAGGACGATCTAAAAGTCCAATAATATTCATCAAAGTGGATTTCCCAGAACCTGAAGGTCCCATTATAGCTAAAAAGTCTCCTTCATAAACTGTTAAATCGATTCCTTTTAAAACTTGTAAATTTTGGTCACCATTCTTATAACTTTTTACAATGTTTTTCAGTCTAATTAATTCTTCTTTTTCCTCTGCCACTACTTACTCACCTCGGATTCTTTTTTATTTCCTTTGGTATCAGTATCTGCAGACTTAACATTATCTAATTTTTTATCATTTTTAATATGTTTATCTGGATTAGAAATAACAATCTGACCAACTTTTAAACCACTGACAATTTCTTGACGTTTAGCATCTGCATTACCAAGAGTAACTTCTGTTTTGCTTACTTTTCCAGTAGAATCATCATATAGCCATACGAAATGTTTTTTTCCTTCGTTAATGACAGAATTAACAGGAACTAATTCATGTTTTGACTCATTAACAACTTCTACTGAGACAGAAAAACCTTGTTTTAATTCATTAATAGGGCTTGTAATATCAACCTTATATTCATAATTTGAGGCTGATGAAGCACCTGGCCCTGAGTGACTATCTGCAGCAGCTGCATTATTATCAGATGGATAATTAGAAATGTAAGAAATTTTTCCTTCCCATTCCTTATCAGAATAAACCTTAGATTTTATTTTAACACTTTGACCAACCTTAATATTAGCTAAGTCATATTCTGTTAAACTTCCCTTTACCTGTAATTGTCCTTCTGAAGCAACATGGACAAGTGTTTGGCTAGATTTTGAGGAAGGGTCAACATCTTTATTAACTTCAACTACTGTTCCTTCTACACCACTAACAACAACTGTATCATTTAAAGCTAATTGGGCCTTATCTACCTCAGCTTGAGCATCAGCATAACTATCATTTAAATCTTGTAATTGTTGATTATAACCTGTGCTTGCTGGGCCTGTCGCAGCAGAAGCACCTGCTCCTTCGGAAGCTGTTTCACTAGCTGGCATTGAAACACCATAGGTACGTAAATAGTTAATTTGACGACCAATTTTATTTTTATTTCTCACTGCAGTATCATAATTAGCTTGGGCAACAGTTGTATTGTATTGAACAAGTTGTTGACCTTGTCCTACCTTATCGCCTACATTAACAGTTACTGAGGCATTAGTTCCTTTGCTTTGATCAAAATAAATATATTCTTCAGACAAGGCCTTTACTGTCCCAGATAATAAGGTTGAAGAAGAAATGCTACCTTCACTTACATTTACTGCAGAATAATGATCTTTTTTTGACACATCTTTTGTTTGATTTTTAGATTGAAAATATAAAACTGTTCCAATTAAAACTACTCCCGCAATCACAAGTCCAGCAATAATGGTTTGTGTTTTTTTTGTCATTTTTCCCTTTTTCCCTCTTGGCATATTAAACTCCTATTTTGTATTATTTTTATAAGACAAGTATATGACCTTTTTAAGTAATTGTCAAGAAAATCATAACCACTTTAGTATTTATTTTAGTCTTATATTGCTTTAATTATAACAAATTATTTTCCTTCAACCCTTACATTTTTGTAATCTAAAAGCTTATTCCTAGATAAGAATAAGCTTTTGCATAGTAAAAGTAGCTTTTAAAATAAGTAGGTAAATGCTATATTTTAGGCAACTGGTAACACCTTCTTGCGTCCATTTAAGACAGCCTCAATAATTGCCATTCTGACATAAACCCCATTTTCCATCTGAGCAACTATTCTAGATTTTTCTGATTCTACTAGACAATCAGCAATCTCAACATCTCTATTGACAGGTGCTGGATGCATGATAATAGCACTATCTTTTAAGTGCTGATAAGCAGCTTGTGTTAGGCCAAATTTTTGATGATATTCTTCCTTAGAAAAGCCTGCTGTACCATTATGGCGTTCATGTTGAACCCTTAATAACATTAAAACATCTAGTTCATCAAGTATATCTTCTAACATGACATATTGTCCATACTCTTCAAATTCAGGTGAGTACCAGGATTCTGGGCCTGAAAAGTAGAGTTTAACCCCCAACCTTTTTAAAATTTGCATATTTGACTTAGCCACGCGCGAATGAGATAAATCTCCTGCAATAGCAATTTTCAAACCTTCAAAATAGCCAAATTCCTCATAAATAGTCATTAGGTCTAAGAGACATTGACTAGGATGTTGGCCTGAACCATCGCCTCCATTAACAATAGATGATTTAATGGTTGGACTTTCAATTAATTCCTTATAGTAGTCAACTTGGGGATGCCTTACAACACATATATCCACTCCAATTGCACTCATCGTAAGAATTGTGTCATACAAAGTCTCTCCTTTATTGACAGAACTTGTGTCAGCATTAAAATCAATAACTTGACATCCCAATTTCTTTTCAGCAATTTCGAATGATTTATGTGTACGAGTTGAATTTTCAAAGAAAAGGTTTGAGGTGACGTATTTTTCTTGACTATCACAATTAACTTTCCCAGATTTGAATTCTAAACCTCGTTTTATTAGACCCATAACTTCCTCGGTTGAAAGATTTTCCATGGAAAGTAGATGTGTTAAGGATACTGTGTTATTGATTACTGGCATTTCTTTTTCCTTCCAAAATTAAATAATACTAAAGTAAACTTTGTCCTTATTTTTCAGGCAATACTTGATATAAAATAATTCCTAGTAAAGTAGAGAAGGCAACTCCTGAAATTTGCAAACCATTGATTTGCAACATCAGTCCTCCAATTCCTGAAACTAGAATGACACTCGTAATTAAGAGGTTCTTCTTGTTATCCATATTAACTTTTGACTCAATAAGAATTTTAAGGCCACTCGAGGCTATGACCCCAAAGAGTGCTATGGAAATTCCCCCAATTACTGGTTCTGGAATTGAATGAATAAGAGCAGATATTTTTCCAACAAAACTTAGTAGACCTGCAATAACTGCTGCACCTGCAATAACATAGACAGAGAAGATTTTATTAAGGGCCATGACACCTATATTTTCACCATAAGAGGTTACAGGAGGTGCTCCTAAGAAACCAGCAATAATTTGAGCAAGTCCATCTCCAGTTAAGGTTTTTTCTAATCCAGGATCTTTAAAGTAGTCTCTTTTGGTTAAACTATTTAAGACCATTACATGACCAAAATGTTCTGTCATAGTAACAAATGCAATTGGAGCCATGGTTAAGATAGCACTTGGGTATAATTTAAAATTATAGGTTAAAAATGGAACAGCTACACTAGGAATATTAAGCCACTTAGCTTTGGCAACATCTGCAAATTGAATAATTTCTTCTCCTGTTACTGCTCCTACAAGTAAAGCAAATAGGTAGCCCACTAAAAGCCCTAATAAGATAGGAATGATAGCAAGAATTCCTTTTCCATAGATGTTAATGAAAATAACAGAGAGTAAGGTTACCATTCCGATTAAAAGATAGATTAGACTATATTTTCCATCTTTTAGCATTATACTACTAACAGCAGTAGTTGCTAAGCTCAAGCCAATAACCATGACAATAGGGCCCACAACAACAGGAGGTAGTATTTTGTCAATCCATTCATTCCCAATAAACTTAACTATCAGAGCTACCAGAAGATAAACCAAACCTCCAGTGACAGCACCTTGAGCAACAGCACCAATACCATCTGTTTTCATTAATAATTGCATGGCTGCAATATAAGCAAAGCTTGAACCCATGTAGGCTGGAATTTTAAATTTTGTAACAGTTAAATGCGCTAAGGTTCCAAGAGCACTAGACAGCAAAGCAACAGAAGGGTCAATACCTACCAAGATTGGAACTAAGACAGTTGCACCAAACATTGCAAATAAGTGTTGGAAAGAAAGTCCAAACAGAACTCCAAATTTGGGCATTTCTTCTACATCGTAAATGACATCTCTCATTTTATACCTCTATTTCTTAAGAAGGATCCACAAGACTAACACGATCTTGTCCATCAACCTCGATAACTTCAACAATGATTTCTTCAGAACTACTAGTTGGAATATTTTTACCAACATAATCAGCCCGAATCGGAAGCTCCCTGTGCCCTCGATCAATTAAAACTGCTAAACCAACTCTTGCTGGTCTACCAAGAGTAAAAATATTATCGATAGCTGCTCTGATTGTTCTTCCTGTATATAGAACATCATCAACTAGGATAAGATCCTTACCATTAATATCAACAGGCATGAGGGTTGTATCTTTTTCACTTTTAACATCATCCCTGTAAGGTTTTGTATCTAGCTCCCCTACTGCAATATCAAGCCCTTCCAATTGAGAAAGTCTTTCTTGGATACGTCTGGCAAGAAAAACACCTCGTGTCTTAATTCCTGCTAACACTAAATTATCAAGTTTTTTATTACGTTCAATAATTTCATAGGTAATTCGTGTGATAGCTCTCTTCATTGTCAGCTCATCAAGAATTTCTTTGGTTTTCATTTGCTCCTCCTTTAGTGTATTAAAAAAATCTCCTTGACAACAAGGAGATTCTACAAAATAATTGTAGACCAAAAAAAGTCCACATTTATAGCATAATCTTCTCCTTGCCAGCCTCACGGGACTGTTTTAAAGGAATATTAAATTTTTAACAGTATAGCAAAATATTTTTCTAAAGACAAGTATTTTCTAAAATAATTTATCCTTAAAAATATTCAAATTCCATTTTCAACTCTATTAAAAGAGTGATTTTATTTGGTATTTTTTCTTAATTTTTCTAAAGTCTCCTGAAAAATAGGAGGAACTTCAACTGTAAAAGTCATCAGCTCATTAGTCCTTGGATGGGTAAAACCTAGAGTTTGAGCATGTAAAAATTGCCCATTTCCTGCTAAAGTTTTCCTTGGACCATATAAAGGATCCCCTGCTAGAGGATGGCCAATGTAGGCCATATGTACTCTAATTTGATGGGTTCTACCCGTTTCTAATTGCAGTTCCAGAAAGGTAAAGTTATCAAAGCGTTCTAAAACTGTAAATCTAGTTACAGCTTCCTTACCTTTTGCAGTAACTGCTTGTTTTTTCCGATCCTTATCACTCCTACCTATAGGTGCCTCTATCATGCCTTTGTCTTTTGGAATATTTCCATGAACAATAGCAAGATATTTTCTCAATGACTTTTTATCTTTTAATTCAGCAGATAAGATACGATGTGCCTTATCATTTTTAGCAATCATTAGTAATCCTGAAGTATCTTTATCAATCCGATGAACAATTCCTGGTCTAATTGCTCCATTAATAGAAGATAAATCTTTGATATGAAATAGCAGAGCATTAACTAATGTCCCAGACTGATGACCCACAGAAGGATGAACAACCATCCCTTGAGCTTTATTGACCACTGCCACATCCTCATCCTCATATATCACATCAATAGGAATATCTTCAGCCTTAAAGTCAATAACTACTTCTTCAGGAATTTGATAAGTAATCACATCTCCTACTTTGACATTGTATTTAGCTTTGCTTGGAAGATTGTTGACTAAGACCTCCCCTTTTTTAATTTCATCATTAGCTTGGCCACGACTTAATTCAGTTAAGTCAGCCAGGGCCTTATCTAAGCGTATTCCAGCTTCTTTTATTATTATTTCCAATTTACTCTTCCTTCCATAGACTAATCATTAACAGTAAAACTCCTACAGACAAATAGGAATCAGCGAGATTAAAAATAGCAAAATTCATAAAATCAAGATGAATCATATCTATAACATAACCTAACCTTAAACGATCAATGAAGTTGCCAATACCACCTGATATAATTAATATCAAGGCTAGCTCTTTTCCTAAAGCTAAATTCTTTGTCTTAAAAAAATAAATGATAGCAGCTCCCACAACTAGAACTGTCATAGCTGCAAAAAACCACTGTTGATTTTGTAGAATCGAAAAGGCTGCTCCGCTATTTTGCAAATAGGTCAAACTCAAAATACCTGGTAAAAATGTTTGGACCTCTCCCAGATTCACGTGTGATATAATCCATAACTTACTCAATTGATCTAGGGCAATTAATAGTAAACTTATTACTGTTAATTTTATAATTCTCATTAATTCTCATTCTCTCTTATCATTTAAAGTATTCCTTTAACAAAGTAATAAAGGTGAGGGCAGCAGAACTTAAATTTTTATCTTTTCTTTTAACATAGACCATCTTATTTTCTATATGATCTACCAAGGGAATGACTTTAATACCATTAACACTGCTATTATCTATAAATCCTGATCCTGTAGCAAAAGCATCTGTTCGCTCCAAAATCCCATTTAAAGTAGCACGATCAGTGACATTATATACTAGACTTGTGTCATTTGTATTCACAAAATTTTCTGAGTAATAAAGGTACTCATCTTTTTCCTGAGTAAATTTAACAACAGGGTAGCCCGTTAAATCATCAATAACTAGACTTGCATTATCGGCTAAAGGATGATTTTTCCCAATATAAATATGGGTTTGAAAGGGAACTACTTCGACATATTCTAAGCTTAACTTATCTAGCCTTTGAAAGAGACCTTTCTGGTTTTGAGCATTAAGGTAAATAATCCCTATTTCGCTATTTCCCTGAGACACTTCATCTAATATTTGAATTGTAGTTGATTCAAATAAACGTAATAGTTTATGATCTTGGTATTTTTCAGAGAAACTTGTGATTAATGGTGGTAAAAAATCATAATGCTGACTAGCCACAGAAAACTCATTTTGATCTAAATCAGATTGAGAAAACTGTTTTTCGAATGAATCAAAGCATTTTACAACTTCCAAAGCCTTTTCATAAAATAAGAGCCCTTGCTTGGTCAAAACAGTACCAGTTGTAGTTCGATTAAAAATTTGAAAACCCATTTCTTCTTCTAAATCTTTAATAGAAACAGATAAGCTGGGCTGACTAACATAGAGCTTACTAGCTGCTTCCCGAAAAGTACCATTATTGGCTATAGCTACTACATATCTCAATTGTTGTATATTCATTTTGCTCTTTCCTCACTCTATTAGACCTTATTATACCATAAAGGAGGTTAAGAAAAAAATGAATCTTACTTCTATTACCTCTAAAATGTAGCTAGTTTTGTCTCCATTGAACTGATCTAATAAAGGTATCAAATCAAGTTATCATTACTTGTTCTAATTGACTTTAAATCAGAAAAACTCCCTGTAAAAACAGAGAGTTTCTTATAAATTTTTATTATTTAGCTACTGGGTATACAGATACTTGACGTTTGTCACGACCTTTGCGCTCAAAACGTACAACACCTTCAACTTTAGCAAAAAGGGTATCGTCTCCACCACGACCAACGTTCACACCTGGATAGATATGAGTACCACGTTGACGGAAAAGAATTGATCCACCTGATACAGTTTGTCCATCAGCTGCTTTAGCTCCAAGACGTTTCGCTTGTGAATCACGTCCATTTGATGTAGAACCTCCACCTTTTTTGTGGGCGAAAAGTTGCAAGTTAGCAAGATTCATTTTTAACATAATGTTGTTTTCCTCTCTTAAAATAAATTTAGATGACTTGAGTTCGAACAAATTCTGAAGAATTTTCCGATAAATTAGCCATTCCTAGAAGAAACGATTCAAACAAAAGTTGAACCTTCTCCTGATTGTCATGTGGAACTGAAACTTTCAAATATCCACCTTCAACTTGATCTAGTTTTATATCGGCTTGAGTATGAGTTAGAGCCTCTAAGGAATTAATGAAATTAATAGCCAGGGTACTAACTGATGCACAAACAATATCAAAGCCATATTCACCACTGCCAGCATGGCCTGTCACTTGCACACTATGCAAGGAACCATCTTTATGACGAGTAAAAATCGCTTTTATCATAATATAAAATTAAGCCTTGATTGAGTCGATGACAACTTTAGTATAAGGTTGACGATGACCTTGTTTACGGTGGCTACCTTTTTTAGGTTTGTATTTAAAAGTAACAACTTTTTTCTGTTTACCTTGTTTTTCAACAGTTCCAACTACAGTAGCTCCTTCAACAAGTGGAGTACCAACCACAGTTTTGTCACCACCTACAAGAACAACTTCGTTAAAAGTTACTTCTGCGCCAGCTTCAGCGTCAATTTTCTCAACGTAGATAGCTTGACCTACTTCAACTTTAACTTGTTTTCCACCAGTTTTGATGATTGCGTATGTGCTCATGATGCACCTCCTATATAGTTTTTTATGAGGTTTCCCTCTGTGAAGACTCGCCTCTCATCGTGAGATATTATCTACTTAGTTACGATGTTCGCGCGGTTGCACAGGATGTGCATATAGTCAACATTACAATTATAACACTATTTCCTTATTAAGCAAGTACTTTACTGTTTTTTTATAACTTTTATTAAAAAAGTAGCTCCCAAAAAGCGAACTACTTTTACCAATTGAGATTAACATGGTCATTCATTTCCTGATAGGCTAGATCTACTTTTTCTTGAATATCTTTATCTATTTTATCTCTGAATTTACCACCTTTTATAAAGTCCTCTAAAACTAGGGTCCGGTAATTATAAAGTTGGTAACCTTCTTTACTATATATTCCTTTTGGTTTAGCTACGACCATAGTTGGGTGAGCCTTAACTTCTTTTATAAGTGTCTTCTTTCCTCTTTTTTCAATTATCATATCCATCAAAAGACCTCGTTCTGTCCAAACATCACCTACTGTTTCATATCTTTGGTTAGAAATAAAGTTACCCATAGAATAAATAATGAATTTTTTAGTATTATCTTTTTTGATGATTTGCGCTGGTTCAACCACATGAGGGTGACCTCCAAGAATAATATCTGCTCCCCAATCAACCATAGATTGATAGAGTTCTTTTTGTTCTTTTGTAGGTTCTAAAGCATATTCTATGCCGGATTGCGGCATGACAATTGTAATATCAGCCAATTTTTCAGCTTTTTTTATTTCAGCTTCCATTTTATCTTTGTCAAAATCTGACATATGTTTCTGATAATCTTCTTCTGTAAGATTACTTTCCATCCCATTGTAACCATAAGAATACCCTAAAATAGCAATTTTTATACCATTAACCTTTTTAATTAAGAAATCTTCTTTTTGACGATTCTTTTCATAAATTCCAATACTATCAATACCAAGATTTGCAAATGTCTTTTTTGTATTGATAGCGCCAGCGAGTCCAGAATCAAGAATATGGTTATGGGCTAAATCAACAAGGTCATAACCCGCATTTTTTATAGCTCTAGCTATTTCCTTTGGGGCATTAAAAAGGGGATAACCTGCTAAAGGATATTCTGAACTAATAGTACCTTCGTAATCTCCAATGGCTAAATCTGCTTTAGAAATTCTATCTTTAACATATTCAAAGTAAGGGTTGAAATCATAGATACCATCAGCCTTTTCTGCACTAGTATAAAGAACATCATGTATGAGAATATCCCCATTAGCAACAATTCTAGCAGTTTTGACGGAAGACTTATCTAAGGTATCCTTAGCAAGGGTATCTTTTCTCTGAAAGCCAAAAAAATCATAGAGCAGTGAAAAAATAAGAATTGCAACCATAAGACTTATGACAAAAGTAATTATTTTTTTTATTATAACATCATTATTCAAAGCTAGACCCCCTTTTTTTGTTATTATACCATTTTTCAAGTTTCATTTTTAGTAGAAAAAAAGATTTCCTTACGGAAACCTTTTTAGAGAATATCATTAATCAGTTCTGAAATTGTATCCTCTTTACTATCAGGCGTAATTTCAGTAATTATCACACCCTCAACTGCTCTTTGAACAAGTCCTTCAATATCAAAGCGTTCTTCATATTTTTCCACATTGGCTAATTTAGGATTTGTTTTTGGGCGGTCTGGAGCAAAAATGGTGCAGCAATCTTCAAATGGCTGAATGGAAATATCAAAAGTATTAATTTTTTGAGCAATATCAATAATTTCTAGCTTATCCATGGTTACAACTGGTCTTATAATTGGTGTAGAAGTCACTGCATTTATAGCTTGCATGCTCTCAAGGGTTTGGCTCGCAACCTGTCCCAGACTCTCCCCATTGATAATGACTAAGGCAGCACGTTTTTCCCTTAAAGCATCTGTAATCCGCATCATAAAACGACGAGTCAGAGTCATTAAATAGGCCTCAGGAGCCTTGCTTTTTATCTCTTCTTGTATTTCAGTAAAGGGAACTTCAATAAATTGAATATTTCCTCCAAAACGTGTGAGTGCTTGCGTTAAATCTTGAGCCTTCTTTAAGGCACCAGGGCTGGTATAAGGTGGACTGGCAAAGTGGACTGCTTCTATGTCCATACCCCTTTTTAAAGACAGATAACCTGCTACAGGGGAATCAATCCCCCCTGATAACATAAGCATACCTTTTCCAGAAGTGCCTACAGGTAAGCCTCCTGCTCCTTTTATATCTTCATGTGATATATAAGCAGCCTCATCACGAATTTCAACTTTTAAGTTAATATCAGGATTCTTCATTTGGGCTTTAATCTTGGGTAATGCCTCAAAAACAGCTCCTCCCAAAGTTTGATTTAAATCTCGACTATCTAATTCAAACTGATGGTCACTGCGTTTACTTGAAATCTTAAAGCTTAAGCCATCATAATATAGGTCTGTCATTATCGTTTGAACTGCAGCAATCAGGTCAGGAACACTTTTTTCAATTTTATAGACAGGAGAGAGGGCCTGGATACCAAAAACTAACTTTAAAGACTCAAGTACCGGTTCGTAATCAGTTCCATTAAGCAAAACATGGGTCCTATCTCTATCTGAACGTACAGCGACATTAGGATAAATAGCTAGAACATCTTCTATGTTACGCTTTAATTTCGTAATAAATCGCATGCGATTTTTTCCTTTAGTTGATAATTCACCGTGGCGAACCATTATTTCTGAATATTGCATTTTATCTGACTTTCTTTGTTTTTTGATAAATTTGTTTAAATAAGGTTAAGAATTGTTCGACTTCTCCCATATCATTATCAGCACCTAAACTGATACGAACTGCGGTTTGAGCTTTCTTGAGGTCTACTCCCATGGATAAAAGCGTTCCAGCTGGTTTTCCTGCTTTAGAAGAACAGGCACTGGTCGTTGAAATATAAATGGAATGATTTTCAAAGGCATGTACAAGGACTTCTCCACGTACACCCTTAATCCCAAAAGTTAGAATATGAGGTGCAAAGCCTTCTAAATCTGAAAAAAGATATACATCTTGATAATCTTTAAGAGCATTATAGATAACTTCTTTCATTGCCCTCATTTTTTTAGTATCTTGCTCTTCATTTTCACAAGTTATCCGTAAAGCCTTAGCCATACTAGCTATAGCTGGAAGGTTTTCTGTTGTAGAGCGTTGATTATATTCTTGGCCTCCCCCATGGAGTAACGAATTAATTCTTTTCCCCCTTTTTTTATAGAGAATTCCCACGCCTCTAACAGCATGGAATTTATGACCAGAAAATGAGGCTAAATCAACTCTTTCTGTCATAAAGGATTCAAGAGGAATTTTTCCAATAGCTTGAACGGCATCAACATGGAAAGAAATACCTAATTTATCAGCTAATAAGTCTGAGATTTCTTTTATAGGCTGAACTGAACCAATTTCATTATTAAGAGCCATAATGGAGACCAAAATGGTATCTTTTCTGATTAGTTCTGCTAATTTTTTAGTATCGACAAATCCCTTTTCATTTACTGGTGCAAAGCTAAGGTCAAAGCCATTTTTTTGTAACCACTGTGCACTTTCTTTAACAGCGGGATGTTCAATATCAGAAATAATAATGTGCTTACCAAAAGAAGACTTTTCAAAAGCTGTTCCTTTAAGAGCCCAGTTGTCACTTTCAGTTCCACCTGAGGTAAAAAAAATCTCATCTTCCTGACAATTTAACAAATTCGCAATTTGCTTTCTAGACGCTTGTAAAATGCGGCTAGCATTTGTTCCTAATTGATGGAGGCTAGATGGATTTCCAAAAATTTTAGTTGCAACTTCCTGATAAGTCAATAAAGCTTGACTGTAGGGTATGGTAGTTGCAGAATTATCAAAGTATATCATTAGTTATCCTCATTTTTACTCAATACTTTATTGTAACACAAAATGCTTTAAATGAAAAAGAAGCTGGTTTTATCCCTAGTCACTAGCGCTTAGCCCTTATGAAGGAAGAAGTTTCTACGGTAAATCTTTGACTTAGATAGATTTCAAGCTTATACTATATAATGAACTTTTTAGTTAATTGCTGTAAAGTTTTCACCTATAAATAAGTAAAATTAATGAGGCCTAATAATGACATCACAATATTCTAGAAAAAATAAAACAAAAGATAGCAACAAGGCTGTCCCAACAGAACATATTAAAACTGGTTTAACGGCTCTTCAAAAAACAGTTGCTTTAGTAGGTAGTATTTTAAGTATTATTGTAGCAACCATTACTATTACTAGAGCCCTACATCCAGAAAATGGTTCCAAAAAAGAAGATTCAAATACTAAAACATCCTCAACAATTGTCAAAATCATTGAAAAAGACACTTCTTCAAATACTAATAACGATACTACAAAGGCTAGCGAAAATAGTTCCTATAATCCAGACCCTTCTAGCAAAACTAGCCAAAGTTCAGAGATCGTTAATCCTTCCACAAGTCCTTCTGATCAAAATGTCATTCCTTCAACCAGTCAAAATACTAACCCTGATAGTAGCCTACCAAATCCTTAATTACTCAAAAATAAAGAGAACAGAATCAAAGCTTACCTCAAATATAAAAAACCAACACTATAAGCATTCTGGCATTCAGAAGCCTATTGTGTTGGCTTTTTCTTTAATCAGTCTCAACCTCTTTTTATTATCTCATTGTGACGAATTCTTCTGAACCAGTTGGATGAATAGCGACTGTATTATCAAAGTCAGCTTTGGTAGCACCCATCTTAATTGCAACAGCAAATCCCTGAATCATTTCATCCACACCGTGACCAATACCGTGTAGACCAACTATTTTTTCTTCTACACCCTTTGTAATTAATTTCATCTTACAAACTTGCTTGTAATCTGTTATAGCAGTAAACATTGATGTGAATTCTGACTGGTATACTTTAATGTTTTCCTTGCCAAATTGTTTGATAGCCTGATCTTCTGTTAAACCAACCGAGCCAATAGCTGGATGACTAAAAACAACGGTTGCTACATTACTGTAGTCTAGTTTTTCTTCTTTTTTACCATTAAATAGACGTTCAGATAGTCTTCTGCCTGCCGCTATAGCAACAGGAGTTAGAGCCAATTTCCCATTAATATCTCCTACAGCATAAAGGCCTTCTACTGATGTGTTTTCATATTCATCTGTTTCTATGTAGCCCTTAGCATTTAACGTGATATCAAGCTTTTCTAAACCAAATCCCTTGGTATTAGCTTTTCTTCCAATAGCCCAGATAAGCTGATCAACTTCAAGCTTATCACCATCTTTAAAGTAAATACTTAAGGATTTATCGTGATTTTTGTCAACTTTTTCGACATCTGTAAAGGGATGTAGTTGAGGACCGTCTTTTTCCATTTCCTTAACCAAGGTTTCAACGATATCCTTATCAAAGGTTCTCAAGGGCCTATCATGTCTTACCACTAGGTGTGTTTCAGAACCTAATGAATGCATCAGCCCTGCAATTTCCACAGCAATATAGCCTGCTCCTACAATAGCAGTTCGTTTAGGGATAGCATCTAAACCAAAAAAACCATCTGAAGTAATCCCATGCTCGGCTCCTGGAAGGTCAGGTACAATTGGATGGCCACCTGTTGCAATCAAGATATGAGGAGCATGATACGTTTCATCATCAACTTCTACTTGATGAGAATCAATAAATTTAGCATAGCCTTTTACTACCGTAACACCGTTGTTTTCAAAGCTTTTGTTATAAGAAGCATGGATACGGTCAATATATGCTTGCCTGTTCTCTTTTAAGGTCTTGAAATGGAAGTCTTTTTGTTCAATGTCAAACCCGTAAGCTCTAGCATAATGATTAATAGTATCTGAAATTTGTGCTCCGTACCACATCACTTTTTTAGGGACACAACCTAAATTAACACAGGTACCACCAATTTCCCTAGCTTCTATTAGTAATACCTTAGCACCATTCATGGCTGCGCGGTTTGCCGATGCAATACCTGCACTTCCTCCACCAATAACAATATAATCATATGTTTTCATTATGATAAACCTTACCTTTCTTGCTATTAATGTATCATAAAATAAGTATAGCCTCAAGAATATAAATTGCAGATAAAAAGAGATTCCGTCTTCTCAGTGGAATCTCTTGCAAAGCTTAAATAAGATTTTTTAAAGGTGCAAATACAATGCGTTCAATGTCGCTAACATATACTGACAAGGCTTGTTGAGCATCAAAGTAAGCTTTTAAAAGGTGATTAGCCTCAATCTTTTTACTTAAACTTTCAATAGCTTCTTGTTCTTCAGTTGAGGGCATTTGACCTGTTTGCATCATTCCTTGAATTTTTTCTTGCATCTCTACAAACTCATTAAAGAGACCATTAGCTTCTTCATTATTTTTTATAGCTTCTTTTGATGATTCTACTGTTTTGTATTCTGGTAGAGCTCGCATTGCTCTTTCAATTTTATTAGCATAGTCATAAATTTCTTGGGACATAACTTTCTCCTTAGACTTTTTCTTATATTATAGGATGCTTTTATCATACCATATTAGTGAGTTTCTTGTCTCTTAATAACCATTAACATAGCTACGATAATCAGTCATAGCCTTTTTTAAATCCACCATAGTATCTGAAGGGAATTTCTCTAATATCTCTTGAAGAATAACAGTTGCAATCACATTTTCCATTATAACCCCTGCTGCGGGAAGTGCTGTCGGATCAGACCGTTCAACAGTTGCTTTGTAAGGAGTATGGTTTTCAATATTAACTGATCTTAGAGGCTTATAAAGAGTTGGAATAGGTTTCATAACGGCTTTGATTACTAAATTTTCTCCATTTGTAACGCCACCTTCAAAGCCTCCTAAATGATTGCTGGCTCTAGCATAGCCTTTTTGGGCATCCCAGACAATCTCATCCATTACCTCTGAGCCCTTTTGATAACCCATTTGAAAGCCATTACCAAACTCAACACCCTTAAAAGCATTGATAGATAAAACAGCTTGAGCAATTTTTCCATCTAATTTTTTATCCCAATGAACAAATGAACCTAACCCTGCTGGTACACCCTCTACGATAGTTTTAACGATACCACCGATGGTATTACCTTCTTTTTTTATCTGATCAATGTAGGCTTTGATTTCTTCTTCTTGCTCTTCATTGACTATCGACAAGTCAGAAGCCATTGCTTTTTCCTGAAGCATTTCAAATGACTCTTCTTCTGGTAACTGGATAGTTTTACCTCCAAAAACCAGAATGTGATTGAGAGTATGAATAGATAATTCTCTTAAAATCACTTTAGCTAGAGCACCAATTGCCACTCGTATAGCTGTTTCGCGTGCAGAAGATCTCTCAAGGGAATTTCGTAAATCCTCATACCTATACTTAATACCTCCAACAAGGTCCGCATGACCAGGTCTTGGATGAATAAGCTTACGTTTTTGTTTTATAGCATCATCTAACTCTTCAATAGACATAATGTCTTGCCATTTATTATGATCTTTATTAACAATCGTCAAGGTTATAGGTGCACCAGTGGTTTTTCCATGTCTGACACCTGAAGAAATGATAACCTTATCATCTTCAATAGCCATTCTGGCGCCTCTCCCATAGCCACCTTGCCGTCTCTTTAATTCCTTGTCAATATCTGACTTTTCAAGCCTTAAACCCGAAGGAATACCTTCTATAATAGCTGTGAGTGCAGGTCCATGTGACTCACCCGCTGTTAAGTATCTCATACCTACTCCTTTACTAGACAATTAAATCTTTGAAATGGAAGCGAAAAGAAAAACATCATCCTAAAAGCCTTTAGAACAATGTTTCTTTTTACCTTAATGATAGGGTGTTTAGGAATCTGCATCCAGAACTTCAATAATTTTTTTCATATCATTTAAAGAAATTTGGCCAGGGGCATTACTATTGTTATCAATAGATACAAAAATCCAGGAAGAACCAATAATATCACTGGCAATACGTGAAATCCTACCTAGTTTGCCCATAGACATGGTTGCATATGTCTGTTCAGGATTAAGGGCTTTAAAGCCTCTAGTATAATTCATTAGGTTCAAGACATCTTGTTCACTATTTGGCATTACAAATATTTTAACTACTCTAGGAGCTAGTTTGGTCATCTCTGAAAAAGATTCCATTAAATTTTCAGGCGTTTCTTTAAAATTGTGGTAGGACAGAACTAAATTAGGGAAATCCAGCATCTCATTGAAGACAGCCTTATGTGAGAAGTACTCAAAATCAATATAATCAGGATTATAAATGGCATTTATTTCTTTAATTAATGCGATATACTCTTGATCTGATAGTTCAATATTTCCACCTTCTCGACTCGTACGAAGTGTAAAGATGATTTCTCTACCTGCAAATTTCTCAAATATTGCTGGAGCAACAGTAATGATTTCTTCCTTTGCTAAAAAGTCTGCTCTCCATTCAATTAAATCAACACCATCATATTTTGACACATCAATATTCTGTGCTTCCTCAAAATTTCTTGGTATAACCGAAGCTACTATTTTCATTTTCATACCTTCAAAGTAATTACTTTTAAATAATTACTTTTTTCATCTGCTTTATTAATTGTAAAATCACTAGGAAGTTGTTGTAAAGTCATTTCCTTCACTTTCTTATCTCCTAGCCCTTTTAAAATTTGTTTTTTGAAATGTTGGCTTGTCATAGTTGCACTATTTGTTGATGCAATAATGATACCATTTGGATTTAAAATCTGAATAGATTCTGAAATTAACTTATGATAGTCTTTAAGAACCGAAAAAGTTTGCTTTTTATTTCTAGCAAAACTAGGTGGATCAATAACTATTATATCAAAACTTAATTTTTTTCTTCTAGCATACTTATAATATTCGAAAACATCCATCACAAGAAACTGATGATTTGCTACATCCAAATGATTTTTTTCAAAATGGGCTATTGAAAGCTCACGCGATCGTTTAGCTAAATCAACCGAGACCGTTTGACTAGCACCACCCATAGCTGCAGCTACTGAAAAGGCTGCGGTGTAAGAAAAGACATTTAATAAGCTTTTCCCAGCGGCTAGCCCTTCTGCTAGCTCTCTTCTAACATTATGCTGATCAAGAAAGATACCCGTCATTAAACCATCATTTAAGAAAACCTGATAGGAAATACCATTTTCTAGAATTTCAAAGGTATCTGGGGCAACTTGACCATATAAATGAGCCGACTCATAGGAAGGTCCCTTAAAGCGAATTTTTTCAAAAGCACCTAAAACTTCTGGATAGACCTCTTGAAAAGCTTCAATAATAAGTTCTCTTTGTTGATAGACAAATGTATTATACCAAGAAAACAAAGCATAGCCACCATAAAAGTCAATGGTTAAGCCACCAAAGTTATCACCTTCTTGATTAAATAAACGGTAAGCAGTAGTATCTTGACTATTAATAAAACCTTGTCTTTTTTCTTTTGCATTTTGAAAAAGAGTATTAAAATAAGAGAGGCTCAATTGCTCAATATTATCTCCAAGAAACCAGCCAATCCCCTTATTTTGCCTTGAAAGATACGCCGTTCCAATAACTTCTTTTCTCTTTGAATAAAGCTGGACCAACTGATCTGTAATTTCCAAATCGGAGAAATCTTTTTCTTCTAATAATTGTACCCCAGAAGATAAGTTCTTTTCAACAAAAGAATTAATGTAGAGTTTATTCATAATTTACATTATACCAAAAAATTTAAAAAAGCTCTACTACAATATTTACAGGCATTTTCTCTGATAAAATTCCAAGTAAATATGAACTTATAGCGAGCAATACCACATATTTTTTGTTATAATTTACTTTGAGATTTTATCTTTAGGAAATAATAAAGAGGAAGTTCTTACTGTGAAGAAGACAAAAACAATTATATTAAATTTTGCCAATACTAGGTTAGGGTTTATTATCACCCTACTAATTGCCTACTGGCTTAAAACCCTTTGGGCTTATCATGCTGATTTCTCCCTTGATTTAGGTAACCTATATCAAGTCTTTTTAACTATAATCAATCCTATCCCTTTAGGGCTCCTTCTTTTAGGCTTTGCCCTTTACTTTAAAAATACAAAGGCTTTTTATATTGCCTCATGGATCGCCTATATTATCCTTAATCTTTTACTTATTTCAAATGCTATTTACTATAGAGAGTTTTCTGATTTTATTACCGTTAGTGCCATGCTAGCCTCTAGTAAAGTATCTGCTGGCTTGGGAGACTCGGCACTCAATCTCCTACGTATCTGGGATATTATTTATATTATCGACTTTGTTCTACTAATTTTTGTATTTAGCAGAAAAAAAATTAAAAGTGATAAACGTCCATTTAATAAACGAGCAGCCTTTGCTGTGACAGCACTTTCTTGTTTGTTCATGTCCATTAATCTTTTCTTAGCCGAAATTGATAGACCTGAACTGTTAACAAGAGGGTTTTCAAACACTTACATTGTCAGAGCACTAGGCTTACCTTCTTTTACTCTCTATAGTGCCAATCAAACCTATCAAGCTCAAAAAGAAAGAAATGGAGCAACAGCTGCCGAGTTAACAGATGTCAAAAATTACGTTAAAGAACATTATGCTGCTCCTAATCCTAAATATTATGGCATAGCAAAAGGGAAAAATGTTATCGTACTTCACTTGGAAAGTTTCCAGCAATTTGTTATTGATTATAAATTGAAATCCGGTGACAAGGAATATGAAGTAACACCTTTTCTAAATTCACTCTACCATTCTAATTCTACCTTAGCTTTTTCAAATTTCTTTCATCAGGTTAAGGCCGGTAAAACATCTGATGCCGAAACCATGATGGAAAATTCCTTATTTGGTTTAAATAGTGGCTCCTTCATGGTAAACTATGGTGGTGAAAACACACAATTTTCAGCCCCGACTATTTTGGCTCAAAAAGAAAACTATTCCAGTGCTGTTTTCCATGGAAATGTAGGTACCTTCTGGAACAGAAATAATGCCTATAAGCAATGGGGCTATAATTATTTCTTTGATTCAAGCTATTTTTCTAAACAAAATGAAAATAATTCTTTCCAATATGGTCTCAATGATAAATACATGTTTAAGGATTCTATAAAATACTTAGAAAGACTCCAACAACCCTTCTACACTAAATTTATCACTGTCAGCAATCACTACCCCTACACAAGCTTAAAAGGGGAAAAAGAGGAGGAAGGTTTCCCATTAGCACAGACTGATGACGAAACCATTAATGGATACTTTGCAACTGCCAACTATCTAGATAGTTCTATTAAGGCTTTCTTTGATTATCTCAAAGCATCAGGCCTATATGATAAGTCTATAGTTGTTCTCTATGGTGATCACTATGGCATTTCAAATTCTAGAAATTCTAGCTTAGCAAGCTTACTTGGTAAAGACCCTGAAACATGGTCTGAGTATGATAATGCCATGCTACAACGGGTTCCTTTTATGATTCATATCCCTGGATATACAGATGGAACTATTAGTCCGACTTTTGGTGGTGAAATCGATGCTCTTCCAACACTCTTACATGTCCTTGGTGTCGATACCAGTCAGTATGTTCAATTAGGACAAGATCTTCTATCTCCTCAAAATAAACAAATTGTGGCGCAAAGAACATCTGGTACCTATATGACACCTGAATATACCAACTATAGCGGTCGCTTGTATAATACTGCGAGTGGTGAAGAAATCACTAATCCAGATGAAATGACAATGGAAAAAACAAAAGCTATTCGAGAAGCTACTAGCAGACAGTTAGCTGTTAGTGATGCTGTACAAACTGGTGACTTGCTACGCTTTGATACTGATAATGGCTTAAAGACTGTTGATCCTAGCAAATTTGTCTACACTAAACAATTAAAACAAATGAAAGCTATTGAAGAAGAAATAGGTTCTGAGTCTAAAAGTCTCTACAGCCAACATCATAATAAATCCACCCAAAAACTCTTTAAGGCACCTTCCTACTTAGAATTGAATCCTAAAACAGAGCAAGAAGCCAAAAAAGAATAAGTAAAACATCCGAGATCTAATAGGTCTTGGATGTTTTACTATTCTTTCTTAAAATAGGAGTAAAATAAAAAGATTGACGAAAGAAAACTAAAGAATCTTTCGTCAATCTAAAAATAGGGCTTAAACCCTATTTATTACTATACTATTTTGCAAGTTTTGCCTTTGCAGCATCTGCAAGCGCAGTAAATCCTGAAGCGTCATTAACAGCTAAATCAGCAAGCATTTTACGGTTTACTTCAATTTCAGCAAGTTTTAAACCATGCATTAATTGTGAGTATGATAAACCATTCATACGAGCAGCTGCATTGATACGGGTAATCCATAATTTACGGAAGTCACGTTTTTTCTGACGACGGTCACGGTATGCATAGTAATAAGAGTTCATTACTTGTTCTTTTGCAGTACGGAACAAGATATGTTTTGCTCCATAGTAACCTTTAGCTAACTTTAAAACACGTTTACGACGTTTACGTGCAACAACTCCACCTTTAACACGAGCCATTTATATTTCCTCCAAATAATTCTAATAATTCTAGTTAATGTTTACAATTAATCTTATCTAAGACCTGTAAGCATTGCTTTAATACGTTTAAAATCTCCTGAGCTTACCATTGAAGCTTTGCGAAGATGACGACGTTGTTTTTTAGTTTTTCCGTGGAAACGGTGTGATGTAAAAGCGCGGAAGCGTTTCAAACCACCAGAACCTGTACGTTTAAAACGTTTAGCTGATGCGCGGTGTGTTTTTTGTTTTGGCATTTTAGTATTCTCCTCTTAACATAATATATAACGGTGACAATTATTTCTTGTCAGGAATTGGTGCAAGCTGCATAAACATTTGGCGACCATCCATTTTTGCTCTCTGCTCAATGATAGAAATATCTTGAGTAGCTTCAGCAAATTCAGCCAGAACCTTTGCACCAATCTCTTTATGAGTAATCATACGCCCTTTGAAGCGGATAGAAACTTTAACCTTATTCCCTTTTTCAAGGAATTTACGGCCGTTACGAAGTTTAGTTTCAAAGTCCCCTTTATCAATAACTGGACTAAGACGTACTTCCTTAACAGTAACAACACTTTGTTTTTTGCGTTGTTCTTTTTGTTTCTTTTGAAACTCAAATTTGAACTTTCCATAGTCCATGATTTTGGCAACAGGAGGAACAGCTTGTGGCTGGATTAAAACCAAATCAACATTTGAAGCATCAGCAAGGGCTTGAGCTTCAGAAAGTGGTTTAATACCTAATTGTTCACCTTCTAGACCAACTAGACGAACTTCACGTACGCGAATTTCATCATTAATGAATAGATCTTTCTTAGCTATGATCTTCACCTCTTTATTTTTTTAGAGAAAAACGAAAGCGGACTTGATAAATCAAGCCCGCACACATAATATCCAAAAGGATTTTGACATGTAGGGCCAGACAACCTAAGTCGCAAGGCGAGAAGCTCTCGCTTCTGCTTTTCTCATTAATACCATGATAGCACACTAATTATATCATGTCAATAACTTTTCTGCTTTTTCTTGAATGAATTTTACTACCCCTTGGATATCAATACCGGTTGTATCAAAAATAATAGCATCATCTGCTGCTTTTAAGGGAGACACTTGGCGATGACTATCTTTGTAGTCCCGACTAGCAATTTCATCTTTTAGCCTTTCAAAATCACTCTCAATTCCCTTTTCTAAATTCTCTTTATAACGACGCTGGGCGCGCTCTTCAACAGAAGCAATTAAGAATATTTTAAGTTCTGCATCAGGTAAAACAACTGTTCCAATATCACGTCCGTCCATAATAATGGCCCCATTTTTTGCAATCCGACGTTGTTGCCTTACTAATTCTTCACGAATTTCAGCTATAGCTGAAACCCAAGACACATTATTAGTAACATCATTTTGTCTAATAGCCAAAGTGACATTTTCCTCTCCTAGATAAACTTCTTGGCTTCCATCGCTTGTTTTTTTAAATGAAATAGGATTTTTTTCAAGAGTTGAGAGAATTTTGTGAACATCACTTTCAGTAAAATCATATTTTAGTGCAATATAGGTTGCTGAACGGTACATAGCCCCAGTATCTAAATAAGTATAACCAAGATTTTTTGCGATAATCTTGGCTACAGTACTTTTTCCACTGGAAGCTGGTCCATCTATAGCAATTTTAATGGCTTTCATTTCTTCCTCTTCAATTAATTAATATAGACAGCATCACCAGGATTAGCATACCAATAACCTTGGGTCATATGTTCAGGATTTAAATTTTGTAACTGTTCTGCACTAATTCCTGCTCTTGCTGCAATAGATGCAACTCCTTCTCCTGGTAGGACCACAATTGTCTGACCTTTTTTAGTTTCTGGTTCAGAACTTGCTTTTGTGGTTGATGATGTACTTGTTTCACTTGCTTTAGTACTTTGTGTGGATTTTTCTGATTTAGAAGTTTTTGCTTTCTTCTTTGTTTCAGACTGAGATGCCCCGTAAAAACCACTTGTCTCAAGTTGTCTATTGCCACCACTATTTGATGTATAGAAAAAAATAAATAATATAGCCACAATAATAACAAAGAAAACACTCAATAAGGCTGTTAACCAAGGTGTACTTAGAATGGGACCTCTGGACTTTCGAGATCTCCTTTCCTTTGTTTCATTAACTATCTTTTCTTCCCATGGTTCTTTTGCCATGATTCTCCCCCTTGTTAAATTAACAAAATCATATTAAAATGATACTATGAAAGTATCTATTATTCCAGAAAAATGTATTGCTTGCGGTCTCTGTCAGACCTACTCTAACCTATTTGACTACCAGGATGACGGAATTGTGAAATTTACAGACTCAAATGACTCTAGTAAAACCATTTCTGAAACTGATAAAGATGCCATCCTAGCAGTGAAATCTTGTCCTACTAAGGCTCTTACAATACAGTAAGAGTCTTTTTATCGTCTTTATAAAACTCAAAATAATCCAAATTAACAAAGTTATCAATCAATTCCACTTCTCCTTTAAAGTATGGATTGATTGCTAGAGCATCTAAGAAATACTTTTTAGGCCACTTTCTCATATAAAAAAGATATTTTTTGTCCTCTACAATGATACTTAAGGTTGATTTAGTTACTTCTACTTTTGTGATTGAGGAAATATCAAGCTTATGTGGTCCAAAAATTTTCAAAGAAACAATTCTTAAAATACCATTATTTTCAATAATAAAATATCTGTGTAAACCTACACCAACTAATACAGCAAAGATAGCAAAAAGGATAAAAATACGGCTAGGTATTTCTGTTCTTTCGTAAAGAAGTGATAAACCTATGAAGATTGGAGCAAATGCAATCGACCAATAAATAATTGCCCAAGATAATTCTGGTTGCCAATGGTACCGAATTTTACCAAAAATTTTAATCATTTGTTTTCACCTCTTTTCTATCTTGTTTCATCATTAAGATTTTTGAACAATACCAATAATAACATCTACAGCTTTACACATCGTCTCTAAACTTACAAATTCAAATCGACCGTGCATGTTTTCCCCACCAGCAAATAAATTAGGGGTTGGAAGTCCCATAAACGAAATTTTTGACCCATCTGTGCCTCCACGAATCGGTTCAATAATGGGTTTAATAGATAAATCTTCCATAACAGCCTTGGCAATTTTAATAGGTGTCATATCTTTTTCAATGACTTTTTTCATATTATAGTATTGATCAGAAAGACTTATGTGAATACGCTCTGTTCCATATGCTTTGTTCATCCTATCTGCCATAGCCAAAACATGCTCTTTTCTCGCTTCAAAGGAATTATCTTCAAAATCTCGAATAATATAAGAACTATGAGCTTCTTCAACTGAACCACTCATACCATGTAAGTGATAGAAACCTTGATAACCGTCTGTCTTTTCAGGTCGATCATTTTCTGGTAATTGATTATGAAAATCAATAGCCAATTGTAAGGCATTAATCATTTGCCCCTTAGCAGTACCTGGGTGAACGTTTCGTCCAAGAAAATCTATTTTCAAAGCTGCTGCGCTAAAGGTTTCAAATTGAAGTTCTCCTAAGGGACCACCATCAACTGTATAAGCAAAATCAACATCAAAGTCAGCTACCTTAAACTTATCTGCACCGATACCAATTTCTTCATCTGGACCAAAAGCTACCATAATCTCACAGTGCTCAATACTAGGATTAGCAAGCAAATATTCTATCGCAGTCATGATTTCTGTAATCCCAGACTTATCATCAGCTCCCAAGAGAGTCGTTCCATCAGTGGTTATGAGGGTTTGACCCTTATAATTATTTAGGTTAGGGAATTCCTCAGGTAGCAAGGCGTAGCCAGATTGCCCCAGCTTAATCTCTCCCCCCTGATAGTTTTCAATAATCTGTGGATTAACACCTTCAGCGTTAAAATCTGCTGTATCCATGTGGGCAATAAAACCAATTTTGCGAGTAAGTTCCTTAGAATTAGCTGGCAAAGTCCCAATTAAATAACCATTTTCTTTTATATAATGTACATTTTGTAAACCAATAGCTTCCATTTCAGGCTTTAAAATATTCAGCGCAAAATCAACTTGGTTTTGGCTACTCGGAGTCGTCTGACTATCAGGATTACTCCGCGTATTAACCTTCACATACTTAATAAACCTATCTAAAAGATTATCATATAACATAAGTCACCTCAATTATTTATCAATTTAATTATATCATAAAAAGGCTTTAAAAACCTTAAGACAAGTAAGATTTTTAAAGCCTATTTTAGATAGAGTACTGTTTGTAGTAACTTAAAATACCCGCTACTATACCACTTGCCAACTTTTCTTGATAAGCTGAAGAGATAATATTGTTAAACTCAGTAGCATTTGACATATACCCCATCTCTACTAGTACTGATGGAGCAATCGTTTCTCGTAATACTGCAAAAGTATTTCTTAGTACACCATTATTTTTTGCCCCAGTATTTGCAATAGTTGTCATTTGAATAGCCTGTGCTAAACTTGCACTTCTACGTAAGCGCTCTGAATCATTATGATATGTTTCGTTAATAGCTGAAGGATATTCTGGAGAGTATTCGTAATAATAAGTTTCAAGTCCATAAGCACTAGCATTTATCGACGCATTAAAATGAAGACTAACAAAAATATCCGCTAAAGTTTTATTAGCTCTTTGAGATCGTGGAAGTAAATCGACAAATATATCCGTCGTCCTTGTTGTAACTACTTTATAGCCCAAAGATTCTAGCTTATCTTTAATTCTATTTTGCATCTGTAAATTCAAGGATTTCTCATATTGATTAAAATAGGATGCTCCAGAATCATAGCCTCCATGACCTGCATCTAAATAAATAATTTTGTTTAAAATAGCATAATTGCCCTGCGAAGCAGATAATTTTACATTCTCTGCAAAATAGTAATTACCTAGATTAAAACCGCTTGTTGTATTATCAGAAAAATCAATATAAGTATGAATCGTGTAGTTACCTTTCAAAAATTTATGAAAAATCTGATCTACAGAAACTATAGCCTGTCCATCTTTAATATCTGAAGAAACATACCAATGAATATTAGTTTGATTTACTTCAGACCAAGCAGCAACACGTATCGCCTTAATTATCTTTGTACCTTGAAGCACTCCTACATCAAGTTTTCCATTATCAGATTGAAAATTAATGACCGATACTTTGGGAGGAATAGCTACTGCAACTTCTTTATTAATCTTATATGTTCCAAGGGAAACTCCCACCCGACTACCATCGCTATAATCTGTATAAACATGGACAATATAATTATCAGAAAGATTACTGTGATTAGCGATGTCTATTAATTGAATTGCGGTATTATTTCCAATTATGGGTATATACCATTTTAAATCATCTTGTCCATTTTTCTCTGACCATACAGCAATTTGAACTCCTATTATAACTTTTGTTGTTGGAGTTCCCAAGACATTTACAGTAAAAGTAGTCTTATTTTCAGCATAGTTAGTTACTGAAACAGTTGCATCTGACCTTGTAAATAAGTTATTATAGGTTCTAGTTACTAGTCCAATTTGGTAACCTGTAATAGTACTATAACCATAAATATGAATATGATAAAGTCCTTTTTCATCATTATGATTTAAAGTATTTACCAGAACTTGATAATCACCTATTGGAGTCTTCGTAGCCTTGTACCAGATTAAATCATTTTGTCCATCTTTGGCAGTCCAAACCGGAATTGAAACACTGGTAATTGTTGACGGAAGTTTTGAAACCGTTACAGTAAAGGAACTTATATTATTCTGAGTCACTTGACTGATGACTTGAGGCATTAAAAGTATTACTTCAAGTGTACTAACTCCCAACATCTTTTCATTTTTTCTGGTATAAGTGTGAATATGATATTTGCCATATTCCTTATGACGAGCAAAATCGACATATGCAGCACCAGTTGGTGAAGCATTGTACCAAATCAAATCGTTTTGTCCCTGTTCTTCTCCCCAAACGGCATACAAGATAGTTGTATTTAAAGGTATCGTTTCTCGGTATTGGATTTTAATTCCTTGCTCATCAGCAATTGAAGTAACAGGAGCAGATTTTGAACTCCCTAATTGAGATTGAACAAGTTTTTGAGTTGTTTCTTGTCCAGCTCTCTTAGCTAGAGATTCTATTTTTTGCTCTGTCTTATTTGTTTTTATCGTTGTATCAGAAATAGTTACACTACTGACTTTTATATCTTGATTTGAAATAGGTACTTCTACCTGCAAGGGAGTAGCTGAGGGAGTCTCTATTGTCTGAAGAACGGTTTCACCTTTATTGGATGTTATAGCCGAAGTCTTTACTTGCTCAGAAGAACTTGCCAAATCTGATATATCCTTAGTGCTTCCAGATACTTCTTTTTGAACATTTGATAGTTTTATTTCATTCTGAATTGAACTTACCATTGCATTTGAATCTGTTACATCCGATGCAGAAACTTCTTGCTGATACCAGAAAACTCCTAGAATAAGAGAAGCAAATAATAAAAAAGATGATTTTTTAGAATTCAAAGGTTAACCTAACTTTCGATTATAATTTTTAGACAATTATAACATTCATAAAGAATACATTCAAATCTTAATATAAAAAGATATAGATAGGAATCTAAAATCTAAACATTGAAAATACTAAAATGAAGTTAGACATCTAAAGACCTTTCCAAGAGTATATAAAAGCACCTCAAAATTGAGGTGCTTCTTATTCTGCTTCTGCTTATTTTACTTTGTATCTTTAAAAATGAAGAGTTTACTTAAAATATAATTTAAAGTTATTACCATAAACTGGCCCAGGAGAGTTTCAATCGTATTTATCATATTAATATCATTATTTACAAATTGGCCTATAAGTAATGGAAATTTCTCAACAAGAAAATAGGCTAGCAAAACATCTAAAATCAATGTAAATAGACGAGCTATTACAAATTTTACAAACCTTTTAAAACGACCAATTTTGACTTGATTAAATACAAAACTATCATTGGTGACAAATGCAAAAATAATAGCTCCAATATTAGCTAATAATGCAGATGAGGTAGCTTCTTTTGTCAGAAAAAATGTAAGAAACCTAATAAATATATAAACAAATGTTGCTAATACACCAAAAAATAAGTATTTAAAAACTTCTGAAGTTATTATTTTTTGAAAACTCATTTTAGTCATTATAAATTTCTCCTATTTTTGTTTATAATGATAAATACTATTACCATCTAAATCTGGTCCATATACTCTTTGAAAACTATCACCAAATTCTTCTTGTAGATTTCTATGTGTTAAAACATAATTAACATTCAAACGACTTAACTCTTCCGTACTTAATTGTATATTTAAGACATCTGGAACAGGAGCCTGCATATTTGTTTTATCTTTTGTTAAAAAAACTTGCATATGAGCATATCGATTCCAAATATTTTGTTTTTTATTATTTGGATCTAATAGTCTCATTAATTTAATGTCCGGATAAAAACGTACACTATTTAAAGTCTTTGCACCAAACATCTGAGGATAATTATATAAACTTCCCTCGCTAATCCAAACTCCTTGTGGTTTCCTATGAACTATTTCCTTAATTTTAAATGTTAAACTCTTAGACTCAACTGCACTTAGTCCCTTTACTACAGGATTGACTGTCATACCACTTCCCACAATTAAAGGTAGTAAGGTTAATATTAATATGACTTTCTTCTTATAAAGTATGGCTATTATCAAGATAAAGATAGCTAAACTAATCATTAAAATGTACTTATTACCAATATAGTTACGATATTCAGCTTGATTTATAGTAATGAAGGCAAGAAATAAAGTTATTATTAAAGACAAAAATACCAGTGGTCTCTTTTCTGATATAATTTGAGAATCCCATACATATCCTATAAACCAAATAGATACAAAAACTCCTATTACAGCTAAAGATTGCCAAGCTCGGCCTGATGTCACAAATGAAAACAAGCTTATTCTAGCAATTATTTCAGGTAGCCCAATAACTGTATAAAAGAAAAGTAAAATAGAATAAGCCAACATTGTGAAGCCAAAAATATTCTCCTTAATTTTAGTTTTCTTTACAATAAAAGGTAAGATAAACAAGATGTAAGGTAGCAAATGTAGAGATGTCGAAGCTTCTACTTGATTTCCAAGCTTAGGAACTTTAAAAGGTAAGATAAAATTACTATATAAATCAGAAAGTCTTCTCCAAGACAAATCGCCACCTACAGAAATTCTGTGTCCTGGATACACTGTATTTAAAGTAAGAGCAATAGCATCCTGACTTTTTATTAAAGTAAGTCCTATAACTGTAGCCGAAAATACTAAAGTTGCTGTTATTAATAAGATGTCAGTCTTATTAAATTTTTTTCCCTTTACTGATTCAATCATCTCAAGAAGGAAGAAAAATAAAATTAAATAAGCGAATGGTACTTGAAAAGCGGGGTAAATTACCAATGCAAAACCTATTATTGACATAGAAAGTAATGTAGCAAATCCTAGCTTTGGAATAATACTTTTACTTCTAAAATAATGAAATACTAATACAATAATCGATAGAGTGAAAAAGACAACATCTCCCAAATGTTGCATAAACCACCATTGCACAGTTGGAGTAAAAGTAATCCATAAACTTCCCAATAACGATATTAGAGTGTTCTTTTTAGTTATTATCATGGAAAATTCAAATGCAAGTAAAAGCATTGTAATCACCTTAAAACACCAATACCATGATAAACCATACGCTGATCCTAAAAATAGAAAACCCCAATTAAATGGTTTGCCAATGACTGATAAATCTTTAACTGGAGCATTATATGCAATAACCATATTCTGTCCAGTCATCCCATAACTATTATTAACAAAGTGATTTCCCGTATTAGCTTGCGAAATAAAGAATGGTGTTTGTACCATCCATTCATCTGTTCTAATCATTCTAGGAAAACCAACTAGAGTACCATTATCCCTTGGTGGAAAAGCAATCCAATGCCTTAATTCATTTGGAATATCTACACTATCAGAATGAGATTGGGAAAACTGATTAAGTACTTCTTGTTTTTTTCCCTTAGAAACCTCACTAACTCCAAAATTATTCCAGTTAGCCAAAGAGCTACCATGTATCTGACAAGATACACCTATTATCACAAAAATAAGAGCGAGTAAGTAACGACATTTTATTAATTTATCTAGTACTAATCTCATAAAAACAATTATCTTTATCATCTTTTAACATGGTTTCTTTCATAATAATCATAAACTTTTAATTCATACTGCATTTTATTTTGTCTAACAATTGTATCTAATATAAAGCCTGAAACAAATGAGAGTGCTGCTAAAATCATAAAACCTGTAGCTAAGATTGCTGATGGCATTTTGTCAATTAATCCTGTACGAGCAAATTCACTAATAACTGGAATCCCAACGAGTAACCCCATAATAAATAAGACCGCAGTAACAATACTGAAAAACAATAAAGGCTTATAATCCTTAAACAAATTAAAAATCATTTTTAAAACTTTAAAACCATCTGAAAAAGTATTTAACTTTGATTCACTACCCTCAGGTCTGTCTTGATAAGTTATTGGTACTTCAACCAATTTAAATCTCTTATCTAAAGAGTGAATTGATAGTTCCGTTTCAATCTCAAATCCTGGTGATAAAACTGGAAAAGTTTTAACAAATAAACGATTGAAACCACGGTAACCAGTCATTATATCTTGATAGTTACCTTTATACAATTTGTTAATTAAAGTTCTTACTAGATTGTTACCAAAGCCATGGAAACCACGTTTATTTTCTTTTGCATAGGTTCCATTTGATAACCTATCTCCAATAGTCATATCCGCTACACCAGCTCTAAGAGGACTTAATAATTTATCAACTTCGGCAACTGGATAAGTATCATCTGCATCAATCATAATGTAATAATCTGCATCAATCTCTCTAAACATTGATCGAACAACATTACCCTTACCTTGACGAGGCTCAAATTTAACAATGGCTCCTGCTTCTCTTGCTAATTGGTTAGTATTATCTTTAGAATTATTATCATAAACATAAATATCAGCATTTGGTAAATAATATTGAAAATCTTTAATTACTTTTTGAATGGTAACTTCTTCATTATAAGCAGGTAGTAAAACTGCAATTTTCTCTGTCATTTTATTCTCCTATTTTAAAAAAGTGTTGGTCTTTTAAATAATTTTCCCCAAGTGTTATATCATATTGAACTAACTTTAAGTCTTCTGCAATTTCTGCTTGCTGAGTATCTAGATTTACTTTATCAACACTAGCCTCTTTTAAAATTTTTGTTAAAAGTGCATAATATGGAGAAACTTTTGATTCTGTATGTTCAAATAACTCAGCAATAAAGTCACTTGAATTAACTAGAGGATAATTTAATTGTTTTGAATTATGATTACTCCAAATAAAATAATCTGTTTTGTATTTTTGGGTACTATCATTTTTAAATGTACTATCTGGATACAAACCTGGTAAATGATCACCATAGAAAACCACTGTTACATTTTTTTCAATCTTAGATAGATTATCTAAAAATTCTTTAGTACTAGAATCAGTGTAAGTTAAAAGTCTTGCATACTCCGTTATATTTTCATTTTCAATTGGTGAAAAATCTTCTCCTGTGGCAACAACCTCTGCAGGAGACCCTACCGACCAAGGCGCATGATTTTGCATAGTAATAACAGAAAAAAATTGACTCTTGTTATTATCTAAATGATATAAGATATTATCATAAACTGATTTATCTCCCATATTTATACCTATATTCTCAGTATTAATAAATGTTTTTTTGGAACCTGTTGAGAATATTTTATTATCAAACTTTAACTTTGTATAAATTGATTCTCTACTGTAGTTACTTGCTTCTGATGGATGTAATATAAATCGATTTTTACTTTTGAAATAGTCACTAATAGAAGGAAAAACCTTCATTTTAGGCACTACTTCTGTATATAAGGTAGACACCCCTGCTGAAAAATTATAATAAGGCAAACCTGTTAAGGTTTGAAACTCCATATTTGCTGTTCCCCCACCAAAGCCATCTGATTTCATTAAACCACTAGTAGTTGAATTTTTAATAGTTTCAATATTAGGTAAAACATTAACTGATAAGTTTATTCTTTCTAGTCTTCTTGGATCAGCTAAACTCTCACTCAAAATATATATTATTGTTTGATTATCAATGCTATTAATCCGTTCCTTGTTAATATTGTCGGCTTCTATTTTATATTTGTGAGCAATTTCATTTAGCTTTGCTTTAGTGTATTGATCTGGCTTTTCCATAATTCGTTTAGTTAATTGTTTTGTCCACACATACATCAAAGATTTATAACTTGCATTTGTATCAAAGCCCATCCATTCAATATCAATTGCATTATTTACTCTGGAAATAATAGGAACATATTCAACAACTTTCCCATTTTTCTCATTTTTAAAAATAGTAAAAATTTGTGTGAATAAAGCTAGTAGAATAAATAATAAAAAGAATTGATGCCCCTTATGCTGAATAATAGGTGTAACTTTAACATACCGTTTTATTAAAAAATAAAGTAGAATTGGTGTGATAATAGCTAAATAAATATAAAGTAAAATTCTATCATCAACAAATGAAACCACCATTTTTATTTCTCTAATCCATAAAAAATCTGTAATTAAGAGTGGTTCACTTCTCATTTTTTCTTTTATAATATTTGCTATAGAAATGGCAATTCCTATTGTTGAAATAAAAAGCGTAGAACCTAAATAACGGTTAGAGCCAATATAAATTACTAAAAATAATAGAAGTAAAATAAAAATTTGATAACTTGTTGCTCCTGGAAAAATATACTGCTCTAGTAAAGGAGTGTCTGTTTTTACTCCAAATTGAAGAGTATAGTTAAATATAATGGCAAAAATAAGACTAGAAATGAAGACTAGAGATAAGCTAGGTCTTAAATTTCTAGCATGACTAAATGCCTTTAAAAGTAATGAAATAACTAGAGCAATTAAAAGAGTTATAATGACAGTATTTGTGATAGTTAATCCTAGATATGATAAGAAAGTTTCAGGTTTAGTCAAATTTGGTAACTGATCACCAATAATCCAAAGAATATTTTTGGATTTAAAAAATATAACACTTACTAGGAGGCCTAGTAAGAAATTTTCATTTTTAAAATTCAAAAATAAATCTTCAATGTGTGAGTATATAGAGTATTTTTTTAAAATTAAATAGATTAAAAAATTTGATAAGACTAACAAAGATAAAAATTTAAAACTTTCTATTTGTAGCAGATCATTACTAAAAATATTTAGCATAAAAAAATCTTTATTGTTTAAATTTCTAGTTATTAAAATAAAATAATTGGTAAAAACAAAAACAAAATAAGCTAAAATAAACTTTATTAGAAACCTTTTTCCTATCTTGCTAATTAGATAAGTTGATATGCCAAATAGTGAAAATAAAGCAATTTTTGAGCTGAATGATAATAAATTTTTATATGGAAGAGCACATCTTGAAGTTTCAGCTGAAATTTGTCTATTTACAAAATAAAAATTCACATAAAATACAAGTAAGAATAATAAAATAGAAAATAAGAGATTCATCCAACTTATTTTTTTAAATTTATTTCTCATTTCAGAACTTTTTCGCCCGCCCTTCTAACAATATATTTAATTGCTCTAGCTGGTCCTATAATAATGTATTTTAAAGCTCCTTTTATTCCACCCATATAGGTAAAGTCAACATATGTATTCGGTTCTTTTCTGTCATTAAAGAGTTTATTATCTAGAAATGGAGTAAAGTCTATTGGGTTTTTAGATATTCTAAAATCAAAATGCTCATTCCATGCAATATATATTAGCAGGCGCTCAATAGCGTGTAAAATAGAATTTTGTGGTAATGGTTCTTTTGGTATATCTTTTTCTTCTAAAGCCAAATTAAATAAAGGTTTTAGAGCTTCATATTTAAACCAAACAAAAGTTCCATAACTCATGACAAAAGTATCGAATTCTGTAAAATCAATTGTCTTTGATAAATTCATTTGTTGCCATAATTCATTCATCTTTGGTGCAATAGTATGTTCATTTAGAGGGGTTACAATCCTATTAAATCTGAAGAAAGTTGGTATATCAGCAATTACAATTCCCACAGAATCATCTTCTAGTTGCTTAATAATGTCATTAGCCGGTTTAATTAACATGTCAATTAACTCATTTCGCCATGACTCACCAGCCCAAAAGTCTGCTTCTTTTGATTTTTTAGTATGAAAATGTCCAACATAATCATATTCAGATAAATAATTTCTTAATTTCAGCATTGGAATAATATCACGACCCCAATTTCCAGTTGTAACTATTGTAGCTGAAATTATATTTTTATTTAGAATTGTTTGAATTTCACTCTGTTTTTGAAGAGTATCCGTTGTTATAAAAAGGTCATAATTAAATGAGAAACTTGAAAACGAAGCCAAAAATTCTTCTAATAAGTCAACATAAAAAACATGTAAATGAACTGCAATCTTTTTTTTATTAGTACTTTTTATAACGCTATCTGGTAGTTGACTGATATATTTTTGAGATAAAAGATAAGGTAAGTCAGGTAAATCAATATCAGACATGTGGTTAACAATTAGATTAACAGGATAACTTGTTTGTTTTTTGATATATTCTAAGAGATAAGGTGCAATATGTTGATTAGCGCTAATTGTTTTAACCTTTATAAATGGTACTTTATGTTTAAGAATTGCTGTTGGATTATAATAAGAAAAATCAGGATGTAACATATTACTTGTATCTTCATTTATTGTATCGAAAATAACTTTATAATTAAAATTAGCTTCTCTTAAAGTTGTAGTAATCTGAGTTTCGTAGTTTTTTATTACATCTTGAACATTCTTGTACTCAACTACATTTTTCCAAAAATTTAAAAATACCTGTGAAGCTACAACATGCTTTTTAAAAGAAATAAAATAACTTTGAATATGTTCTTCGAATTCTTTTGTTTTTTGATTATTGGTTAGCCCCCAAAAATCAACTGCATCATCTCCCTCAAATTGTAAAAAATATTTTTTCAAATCCCAGAGAGGACCAAAGCAAGTATCATTCATAATAGTAACAGCATCATAATCTGAAAGTTTTTGAAAGCCAATATGAGCCATACCATCTCTCCAAGCTGCAAAATCGAATCCACTATTCTGACGCTGAATTAAGTCATCTACTAATTGTGACTGAAGTAAATATCTTCTATTATCTTCACTGACTTCACTATTTGAAATAAATAGGACTTTAGAAAATAATGGACGCATCTCACTCAATTGGTATAAAACCTGAGGACTTACTTTATCATATTTATTAAAATGCACATATAAAAGTAGGCGTTTCATTTTTTTCTCCTTAAAAAATCTATTATTTTAGTTGGGATAGTCCAGCGACGTGAATATATTACAGAATTATATTTAAGAACCATTTCATCCAACTGTTTCTGCATTTCTTCATTTTTACTAGAAAGTTTTTCTTTTTCTAATTTTAGTAAATCCAAATCATTTTGTGAAACTTCTAAATCTGTAATCTTCTGACTAAGAACATTAGGAAGAAAATCATTCTGATAGAGATTTTCAA
The DNA here is from genome assembly GCF_000380005.1 of Streptococcus didelphis DSM 15616. GTDB lineage: Bacteria > Bacillota > Bacilli > Lactobacillales > Streptococcaceae > Streptococcus > Streptococcus didelphis. Next base: position 342,034 of record NZ_KB904188.1, on the reverse strand, counting down.
GATTAGCTACTTTATAAGAAAGCTGAAAACTTTTTTTACCCATATAGGATATATTAAATTCTAATTGTGGATCAACATGATTGAAATAGTAGCTATCCTCAAAATTAAATCCAGTATTTCTAATCGGTAATATCTGGGTTCCATTTTCTACATTAATTAATTTAATACTATCATAATAACTAGGAACTTCTGACATGTCTATCCTCAACTTTGTCATAAAATCTGGTACTTCAAAATAAAGAACTTGAGAATCTTTCAAGGGAAAAACCAAAGTATTCTCCTCATTCCATACCTCATTAGAAGAACAATAGTAAATAGTGATAGAATCTTTATCGGCGGGTGAAAATATTTTTTGAGGATTATATGCACCGAGAAATGGTTTTAACCAAGTATGCTTTTGAGGACTAATAGTAGTATCATTTTCAATTACTTCTATTATAGAGTGATAGGCCTTTTCAATTGTATACTGTCTCATAACCTTATCTCTTTGGTTCATAGCCTTAGTTTTATATTCAGGGTAATAATTAATCAGTTTTGTAAGTTCTTGAGATAATTTTTCAGTATCTCCAGAAGGATATAGATGTCCAAACTGAAAATAGTCAGTTACTGATTGATACCCAAAGTTGTTAGCGGCAATAACAGGTATTCCTTTAATTAATGCTTCAACAAATACTAATCCAAATGTTTCCATTTTAGAATTTAAAACAAGTATATCCTTGTTACTTAAGAATTTCCATGGATCGCTTTGATGACCAATAAAACTCGCCTGACTAAGTTTATTTTCTTTAATATAATGATCACACTTTCTCTTGTAACTTTCATCCCAATCCCCAATAAAAAGTAATTCTGGCAATGGTTGAGATAAGGAACTATAAGCTCTTAAAAGTTCAAGTTGATTCTTATTATCATTTATTCTTCCAATAGAAACTATTCTACTTTTATTAATATTTTTTAACTGATCACCTCTGGTAATATCAGAAAATGGAATGAAAGAACTGATTTTTTGGGGATTTTCCAGATAAGGTTTAAGATACTCCGTTAAACTTCCTTGAACTGCAAATAACTTACTGGATAAACTTTCAATAAGTGGTATCAATTTTTGATAATAACTAAACTCTCCTAAAGGAAATTCATGGATTAACCAGTAATGTTCTACCTCTTCACAGGCTGCTGCAAGAGCTCCTTGAAAAACATTCACTGTACTAGAAATAACTAAATCAATAGAATGATCAACAATAATTTTTCTTATATCATAAATGTATTTTTGATAATAAAGTGCTCTTTCTTCTATCTTAGAATGCATATGTCCAGGGGCATCTTCCCACCACCATTTCTTAAATTCAATAGAAAAAAGACTAATATTATTACTTTCCATTTTTTGATAATAATTTCCTTTAGTTTGGTGACTATTTTTGGGAATTACATTATAAATGTCATAGCCTTTTTTTGAAAGTAAGACCATCAAATTAGTAATTGAAATTTCTGCTCCATTATCAAGCGTACCAGTAGGTGAAATAAAAAGTATTTTTTTCATTAAATGTTACCTGCTTATATTCCAGTCACTATTTCTTCTTAAAATGCCAGTATTAGCATCCCATTCTGACTTATTTGACATATCAACTTTTCTATCGAGTAATATTACAGGTATAGAATTGACAGGTAAGAAAGAAAGAGGATGCTTTTTATTATCTCTTACTGTCGCAGCTAATTTAATTTTAGCATGATTGAGATAGGATAAATCACACTTAAAAGTTATTTTTTTAAAACCTTTCCCTTTAATCAATAAATCCATAGAATTATCGTTATATAAGCCTAAATTCGTATCTATATCAATAAAAGATAAAGCAATATGTGTATCTATATCCTTAAGAACATCGTAAGAAAATTCAATAACAATCGTATCATCAGGACCTATCTGTGCATTACTTAGTAAACTTGCTGAAAAGTTGGTAATAATCGAATTTTCCTGAGATACTTCTACATCATCAAGACTATTTTGCTCTGCTTTTTCAGAAACAATAGCATTATCAAAGCTATACTGGTTAGCTACATCATCAGGTTCCCCATAAGCTTTTACAAGACCATCTTCAATTAAAACCGCACGGTTACAATACTTTTTCACAGCTCCCATATCATGAGTAACTAAGATAGTCGTTTTACCACTTTCTTTTCGCTCCATAAAGTAATCATTACATTTACGTTGAAAGGCTTCATCACCTACTGCTAGTACTTCGTCAAGGATGAGCACATCTCCTTGAGCCTTAATAGCTACAGAAAATGCCAAACGCACCTGCATCCCACTTGAATAGTTTTTCAATTTTTGGTTCATAAAATCATGTAATTCTGCAAAATCTACAATATCATCATACATCTTATCAACTTCTTCTTTAGTGAATCCTAGCATAGCCCCATTCATATAGACATTTTCACGTCCAGTTAATTCTGGGTTAAAACCTACCCCAAGCTCAATAAATGATACCATTTTACCTTCTACAGTAACTTGTCCTTTTTCAGGGACATAAATCTGAGAAATAATTTTTAATAGAGTAGACTTACCAGAGCCATTTCTTCCAACGATTCCAAAGAAATCACCCTGATAGACATCAAAATTAATATCTTTTAAAACATTTTGCTCTATATACCCTTTTATTCCTCTAAAACGATTTACTAAAGTTGTTCGAAAACTTTTTGTTGCTTCAGTAGGAAGTTTGAAGGTTTTATTTACATGTTCAACTTTTACTGCTATTTCTTTAGTAGTCATCAAATAATCTCCGCAAATTTTTTCGAATTCTTATTAAAAACGCTTATTCCAATACCTAAAATAATAAAAGGGATAAGGTAAGGAATGATAATATAGAACCAGTTATGTGACAGTTGCCAAATTGTAACATTTGCTCTATCAATTAATAGGTATCTAAAATCTTGAATTATCTGAGCAAGTGGATTTAACATTAAAATTTTAGCAGCTAAGGGATGCGATTCTGACACAAAAGTAATTGGATAAATAATTGGTGTAGCATACATTCCTGCTTGCATTAAAACTTCCCATACCTGCGCTAAATCTCTGTAATATACAAATAAAGTGGCTAAGAGTAAGGCAACTCCAATAGCTAAAACAAAAAGTTCAATAAATAATAAGATAGCAAAATAAGCATATTGAGATATAGTGACACCGTTTATTATAGAAAAAATCAAAACTACAACTAGGTTTATTAAAAAGTTAATAAGTGCTCCTAGTACAGCTGAAAATACGATTGTATGTTTTGAGAAATTTAATTTTCTTAATAAGTCTCCACGTGTAACTACAGAAACCATTCCCATGCCTGTTGCCTCTGAGAAAAATGACCAGATAACATTAGCTAGTAAAAGAGCAACAGGAAAGTGAGGGATATTGCCTCCTAAACGTAAGAATCTTATAAATACAAGATACATAATGGTAAACATCATTAGTGGCTTTAAAATAGACCATAAATAGCCTATTGCACTTCCTTGATATCTTAATTTAAAATCTGTTTTTACCAATTCTTTCAAAAGAATACGATTCTTTTTACTAAATAATTCCATTTTTCTACTTTCTCCTATAACCAAATTTGGTGATTATTAGTGTTCTAAAGACCAAGGTGTGAAAGGGACGGTTCTTACGGAAATCGTATGATTTCAAGCTCTTTAGGCGTTGAATTAGAGGCTTATCTAAAAGCTCAACATAGGCTTGAACCATTTCTTGGTCACCTGATTGCAAGGGTAAGTTGAGTAACTTCCTAGCCTGTTTTTGGCTTGAAGTAATTAGCCACCAATACTTAGCTACTAGTTGATGAGGTTTTAGCCAAGTTCTCATGCGTTTGGACCAGGTTCTAGCACCAAGTACATTACTTTCATGTTGGCGATACAATTCTGTTGGAATATCTAAATAGACCAAATGTCCCATAGCCGCAGCTAATAAAGCCAGAAACCAGTCATGCATTAATAAGTGATCATACTCTGTCCACAAGCTAGCCAGGGCGTGATTAATAAGGGTTGTGCCACCTGTAACAGTGTTTTCTGTTAATTCTTCTACAAGCTTAGTATTAGCATGGTCTGATTGCGTCTTAATCATACTTTCATGAATAACTTGCAAATTCTGATTCACAACCTTCAAGTCTGTATACACAAGTAATGGTAGCTTATCTTGGTATTTTTCAGCTTCAGCCAAAGTTACCTCTAATTTATTTGGCAACCAGATATCATCTTGATCACTAAAAAAATAAAAATCAGCCTGGTCATATTTTAATAAGGTATAAAAGTTTTTAATAACCCCAAAGTTTTCACAACTATTTCTATTAATCAAGCGAATCCTAGAATCGGTATTTTCGAAATCTTCAATAATTTCTAATGTTCTATCTGAAGAACCGTCATCTCTAATCAACAATTCCCAGTTTTTTATGGTTTGTTTTTGAATACTCTTTATCTGCTCAGCTAAATATTTTTCTCCATTATAGGTAGACATTAATATGTTAATTTTCATTCAAAAATAAGGCCTCGTACTCTCTTACAATCTTTTGCCAGGTGTAATCTTCTTGAATAATTGTTTTTGCATTTTTTCCTAATTCATCAGCCTTGTAACCTTCTTCTACACTTGAAATAAGCTGTGAAAGGGCACCTTTTTCTTTGCTCCAATATAGCGCAGCATTTCTGGCTACAGATTGGTTAAAAGCTACTTTAAATACTAAGTTAAGATCTGTATAGGCCAGTGCCTCTAAAAGTCCTGGGTTTGTCCCACCTACTTCATGGCCATGAATATAAGCAAAGGCATTTTCTCGGATATAAGTTAGCAGGTCTTTATCATACTGGGTTCCAATGAATTTGACGCGGGGATCTTTTTCAAAGCCAGTTTCTTCTTTTAGCTTCTCAAAATAAGCATTCCCTTGGTGGTTACAAATAATAATGAGGTCCCGTTTTGTTTTAGAAAGCATAAACTCTTTTATAATAGTGTCATAATTATTTTCGGGAACAAATCTGCCAATAACTAAATAATAGTCTTTTTCTTTAAAACCATATTGATTATAATAATTTCTGACTTTATCATTTTCAGATGACAAAGAAGAGGGTGCTGTTTCTGTACCATAGGCAATAAATCGGGTTTTTGCCCAAGGATATTCTTGCTGAATATAAGATTCAATTCCTAAATTATCAGAAATAACCAAATCTGCATATTTCGTCATCTGCTTTTCTGCATATTTAAGGTAAGTTTGAACAGGTTTTGACCACTTACTACGCTTCCATTCTAGGCCATCTGGATTAATATAAAATTTTCCCTGTCTTGCCCTTATCTTTTTGGCAAAAGGGCTTATAAATGCTCCGATAGTATTACCCAACATGTAAATAATTGGTTTTTTTATATGGTGGCTATCAATATAAGTTAGAACGTATTTTATGGCCATCATATCATAGGCAATCACTCTAGCTGAGCCTATTTTAGGGGGATTAATATAAAAACAGTCAACACCTTTATAGAAAAAGTGCTCTTTATGTTGGTCTTCACTTAAACAGGCAACATGATATTGGATTTCTTTCTCATCTTGATGAGAAACCAACTCCTCAACAAAGGTTTCAAAACCTCCATATTTAGCCGGTAAACCACGACTACCAAGTATAAAAACGTCTTGCATTCCAAAATGCCCCATTCTAAAATATAATCACTGATTATTATAGCATAATTACAGTCTCAATGCGACTTTAAACCAATCAAAAAGAGCTAAAGGCTTGCCTTATAACTCTTTTTTATCTTTATTTTTTGACTTCTTGTTGGTAAAAATTATGCAAAGCTTCTTGCCAAGTTGGAATGATAAAACCAGTAGCTTTTGCCTTGTCTAGATTCATTGTAGAATTGAGAGGGCGTTTTGCTTTAGCAGGAAATGCCGATGAGTCAACAGGAACTACCTGAACATCTGTGTCTTTTAAAATTTCCTTTGCAAAGTCATACCAAGTGGTGTCTTCTTTAGCATCATTAGAAAGATGATAGTAACCATATGCCTTTTTATTTTCTGCCAAATAAGTCATAAACTCAGCTAAGGTTCTTGTCCAGGTTGGCCTGCCATGTTGATCATTAACTACTGTTAATTTAGGATGGCTTTTAGCTAAATGTTGCATGGTAAATACAAAGTTTTTGCCATAATTTCCAAAAACCCAAGCTGTTCTAATGATATAGAAATGTTCAAGATATTTTTCAACAGCTTCTTCACCCACACGCTTAGTACGTCCATATTCTGTTTTGGGATCTGGTGTATCTGTTTCAAGCCATTCTTGTCCAAGTGGTTTTTCACCATCAAACACATAGTCTGTTGAAATATAGACTAAAGTAGCATTATACTTGTGACAGGCCTTGGCGATGTTCTCTGTTCCATCAACATTTATAGCTTGATTTAAGGCTTTGCCTTCATCTTCTGCTGCATCAACTGCTGTATAGGCAGCACAATGATAAACTAAGGTTGGCTTTACTTGTTCAAAGACATGTTCAACCTTTTCAAGATCAGTAATATCCATTTCCGCAACATCAACAGCTACATATTCTTCGTTGCGCTCATCTAGTAAATAACGTAACTCTGTTCCGAGTTGTCCATTACTTCCTGTAATTAAAATCATCTGTTTTCTCCTTTAGAGACCTTATTAGTGTGTCTTATCTGTAGTATCAGATATTATTACTTATTTATTCTACACCAAAAAAAGGATTATTTCATCCTTTTGCTTCTTTATCTTATTCCTAAAGCAATCCGAGCATAGCGACTCATTTTTTCAACCGACCATGCTGGATACCATACTAGCTTAACTTCTGCTTTAGTTACTTCTGGAACATCTCTTAGGGCATCATAAATTTGATCAGTCAATAAATCTGCTAATGGACACCCCATAGTTGTTAAAGTCATATCAATCTCAGTGTAACCATTTTTTTCAAATCTGATTTCATAAATAAGCCCAAGATTGACAATATCAATTCCTAATTCAGGATCAATTACCATTTCTAACGCTTCTAAAATCCTATCTTTTATCTTGGCTATTTCTTCTGGGGAGTAATTTTTAGTTTCTGACATTAAGATTCCTTTCATAATAAGTAACAAATAAACATCCTTCTAATGCTGGTTCTATCACTTATTTAGACTAAAAAGTTTTATTAGCTCGGTCATTATTTTTAGCTCGCCGTTAAAAAGGTCCACTGTTTTGGGGCTCGGTCATTATTTTTAGCTCGCCGTTAAAAAGGTCCACTGTTTTGGGGCTCGGTCATTATTTTTAGCTCGCCGTTAAAAAGGTCCACTGGACCTTTTTAATCCTCTATAAAGTCTCTTAATTGCTTACTTCTGCTTGGATGGCGGAGTTTACGGAGTGCTTTTGCTTCTATTTGGCGAATACGTTCACGGGTAACATTAAACACTTTACCTACATCTTCTAAGGTACGCATTTTACCATCATCAAGTCCAAAGCGAAGTCGTAGAACATTTTCTTCGCGATCAGTGAGTGTGTCAAGGACTTCATCTAACTGTTCACGTAAAACGACGCGAGTTGTATAGTCAACTGGATTTTCAATAACCTCATCTTCAATAAAGTCGCCTAGATGACTATCATCTTCTTCACCAATAGGAGTTTCCAAAGAAACAGGCTCTTGTGCAATTTTCAGAATTTCTCTAACTTTCTCTGGGGTCATCTCCATTTTCTCTGCAATTTGTTCAGGTGTTGGATCTTGACCTAATTCTTGTAAAAGATTTCTTTGTTCACGAACTAATTTATTGATGGTTTCAACCATATGTACTGGGATACGAATGGTACGAGCTTGGTCAGCAATCGCACGGGTAATAGCTTGCCTAATCCACCAAGTCGCATAAGTTGAAAATTTAAATCCTTTTGAGTAATCAAATTTGTCAACCGCCTTCATCAAGCCCATATTCCCCTCTTGAATTAAATCAAGAAATTGCATACCGCGACCAACATAGCGTTTTGCAATAGATACGACTAAACGTAAATTAGCTTCAGCTAACCTTTGCTTAGCACCAACATCTCCTTCTGCCACTGCAATTGCTAATGCCTTTTCTTCCTCACTGGTAAGTAGAGGAACGACACCGATTTCCTTAAGATACATACGTACAGGATCATTAACTTTTGCTGAGTTACTACCAATGAGTTGTTCATCTGTTAATTCTTCGGGTTTTGGTTCTTCAACAATGTATTTAGTAGAAGGATTTCCTTCTTTATCTGTAATAGAAATGCCACCATCTGTAAGGCGTTCTAATAAATCATCAATTCTGTCCGCATCTAGTTCAAAAGGAATAACAAGTTTTTCTGTTACCTCATCGTCAATTGCTGTACCTGCTTTTTTATGATTTCGTATAAATTCTGCGACTTGTACATTAAAAGTTGTTATTTCAGTATCTTTTGCCATATTTTCCTCTATTCCATTTTCCTTTTTTGTGCAATTAGATTTTCTAAAACCTCTAAAGCTAGTTGATGATCGCCATTATTACTAGATTCTCTCACTTGCTTTCCTTGTTTATGGATATCTCTTTCATCAAGTAGCTTTTGTCGTTTTGTAAGAATATCTTCAATTTCTTCACTTGCAATAGCATCTGGTAAGTTTTCCTCTAACACTCTATAATAGGCCTGACTAACTTCTGCAGGCAGTTGAGATAACTCATATGAAGTCAGTTCTCCCTTTTCTTTAAGTATTCTATATATTTCTTGTAAGGGTGGGCTAGTAAAGTAAAAGTCTTCTTTATTTCGAAACTCATTTAATAAATAATCATGATGTATTAGACGGTGTAGAAGATGACTTTCTGCTTTTACTAAGGCAGTTAAACCTTTAGTTACTGGCAAAGATACCAAGTTTGTCTCAGGCTTTGGTAAGTCATTTTGTCTTCTTTGCCGATCTTTAAGTCGATAACTATTAACCGTTTGTTCAACTTGTAAATAATCAAAATCTGGCAATAAGTCCGCAACCCTGTTAATATAAGAATTTTGTGCTGTAATCGATGGTGACTGAGCAATAATCTGTCCGATTTGCTCAACATAAGCAATCTGAGATTGCAAATTATCCATGTTTTCTGGTTTAAGGTAACCAATCAAGAATTCTATACTACTAATCCGAGAGTGTTCTAAAAGCTCTGCAAGGGCCTGTGGAGAATTTTTCTGAATAAACTCATCTGGATCCATCTTGTTTGGTATCTTAACAATATCAACAGTGAAATCTTCCAAGAGATCCAAACTTTTAGCAATGGCATTTTGACCAGCATCATCCCCATCATAAGTTAAAATAATTTTTTTGGTAAAAGATTTGAGATGATTAACATGTTCATTTGTTAAAGCAGTTCCCATAGAAGCTATAACATTTTCATAGCCTGCCTTATAAGCCGCAATAACATCCATAAAGCCTTCCATGAGAAAAACCTCATGTTTTTTTGCGATAACAGGCCTTGCCTTATCCAAATGGTAAAACTCATAGGATTTATTAAAAAGTACAGTAGAGCGTGAATTTTTATATTTAGCGACTTGTTTTTGCTGATCCTCTGGACCCCAAATACGACCAGAAAAAGCGATAATATGCCCTCTTTCATCAGTTAGAGGGAAGATAATCCGATTACGAAAAGCATCATATACAGTATTTGAATTTTCAGATAGGTTAAATAATCCTGATGCTGTTAACTTTTCTTCATCATATTTTTTAGATAAGGTCTGGTGGAGGTAGTCTTTCTCATCAGGAGCCAAACCAAGCCCAAAATGTTGAATCAACTCATCATCTAGGCCCCTTTGATACAAATATTCTCTAGCTTTTTGTCCAGACTTAGTTGTCATCAAAACAGCTTGATAAAATTTTTGAGCATCTTCATGGATAGCTATTAAGGTCTGCTGCTGACTTTGATAAGGAGTCTTGTTTGTAGATGGCGAAGGAGAGACATTTACAGAAATATTACTTTTTTCTGCTAAAATTCGAACACTTTCTAAAAAGGGTACCTGCCTGTATTCTTCTACAAATTTAAAAACATCACCAGATCGACCACATCCAAAACAATGAAAGAACTGCTTATCTTCAATAACATTAAAAGAAGGAGTTTTTTCTTTGTGGAAGGGACACAGTCCTAGATAATGCTTTCCAGATCGGGATAAATTAACAACTTCTCCTATCACATCAACAATATTTATGCTATTTTTTATTTGGGAAATTGTCTCTTTGTCTACTGCCAAAATGTCACCTCCCCATAAAACACCCAGTATAATTTTTATATTTCATTATATCATTTGAGATAAACTTTGTAAATTTTAAATAACTGGTTTAAAAATTATCTATTTCTTTTAATTTATGATATTATTAAGAAAAATTAAAAAGGAGATTTATTATGATTAAAGAATTAAAAGCGTTTTTGTTTAAGGGTAACGTTTTAGACCTTGCTGTAGCGGTAGTTATTGGGGCTGCTTTTAAAGCAATTATTGACTCTTTAGTAGCTGATGTCATCACACCACTTATTTTAAACCCAGTCTTAAAAGCAGCAGGTGTTTCAAATATTGCCAAATTATCATGGAATGGTGTCCAATATGGTAGCTTCTTAAGCGCTGTTATCAATTTCTTAATTGTCGGTATCACTTTATTCTTCGTAGTTAAGGCTGCTAATAAAGCAATGACCTTTAGAAAAGCTAAGGAAGAAGAAGTTGTTTCAGGTCCTACCCAAGAAGAGTTACTTGTACAAATTCGTGACTTATTAGCTTCTAAATAATGTAAAAATCCAAAAAAATTAAGAATGAGATAGTTTTCTACTCATTCTTTTTTCTTACAAAAAATGCTAGTTTCCCTACAATTCCCACAAAGCAATTCCCACAAGAAGTGTTTAAAAGCAGCCTCCAAGGAGACTGCTTTTCTTATTCTGAAATTAGAATTTCTTACGTTTACGAGCTGCTTCTGATTTGCGTTTACGTTTAACAGAAGGTTTTTCGTAGAATTCGCGTTTACGAGATTCTTGAAGAGTTCCAGCTTTAGTAACAGAACGTTTAAAACGACGAAGTGCATCGTCAAGTGACTCATTTTTACGTACTACTGTTTTTGACATGTGTTTCACCTCCTCAAGATATTGTAACATTTTCACGTTCCACACTATACTACATAACTTTTTGAAAAATGTCAATAATTTTTCTTTCCTAAAAGCTAGATCTTGATAAGCTCTACTTCTTCTCCACCCATAAGCACCAGATATTTGTCAACTATTGGCTTGTTATAGGCTTGTTTTAAGGCTTCAGCATAGAGTTCTAATTGTTTTTCATATCTCATCTTAAGTTCTGATGCTTGTCTATAGTTATCCGTTTTGTAATCAAATAAAACGATTCTATCGTCAAAAAGTAGAAAACCATCAATAATACCTCGAATCACAAATTTTTCATGGCTTGCTTTGTCTTCTTTTAAAATAGCAAAGGGAGCTTCTCGGTGAAGTTTATCCCTATTTTGTTGAATAAGCTGACCAAGGCTTGTCTTTTCAAAAAAAGCTAAAATCTTACTTTTATCTAGATAGTCCTTAATATTTTTATCAGCAGTTACTCGTTTTAGGGCCTCTTCTATATCTTCTAAGGAAACTTTTTCTGATATTGGAATTCTTTGCATCAATTCATGCAAACTGGATCCGATTTGACTTGCTTTAACCTTTTTTTCTTTAGAAAAATCAGGTAGGCTAAAAGCTTGGGGTTTCGCAGCAGCTTTTTCAATAATATCTACACCTTCAAGGTCCATAAAAGGTTCATAGATTTTCTTTAATTGACTTGGTGTTCTAACAGTAGGTAAGTTGATAGCCGCCTCATAAGTCTGATTAATTTTTGCTACCTTTTCTAGCATATCTAAGGCATGACTAATTGAATCTGATTGCCGATTGTTTGCTATATCAGAAGTGTCTAATTTAGCCTTAGCCTGAATATAACCAATTTCTTCATTAGTAAGTTCTGAATCATCTCTATAGTGGATTGTAAAGTTAAGATTTTCCTGATTAAAATTTTCATAAATAGCTAATATCCAGTCTTGAAAACTCTGTAAACTTAGCCTTTGCTCTAGTGATAACCGGTTTCCTCGATTTTGAGCATCATACTTATCAGACTGTTTGTCAGGATTGCCCTTGCCAATCAGATAAATCTTCTTTTCAGCTCTGGTCATAGCAACATAAAAAAGTCTCATTTGCTCTGAAAGGGTAGCCCTTTTAAGTTCATTTTTGTTTAATTGGTAAGAAAGGGTTTCTAAATACAGTTTAAGGCTTGCAAACTGATTGGTATCTAGTTCCTTTTTTAAGTCAGCAAGGTATTTAATACCGATACCATTAGTTCGACTTAGAATAACCTGGGCATGCAAGTCCTCCATACTAAACTTTTTATCGCAATTTAAAATAAAAACATATTTAAATTCTAGTCCCTTGGACTTATGAATTGTCATTAAATTAACAGCTTCTTTGGGCTTAGCTATATCAACATCAGCAAGGTCATTGTCTGTATCTAAAATCTTATCAATCATAGCAACAAAGCGTGACAGGCCTTTAAAACCAGATTTCTCAAACTGCCTTGCCCTTAAAGCTAAGGCATAAAGGTTAGCCTGTGCCTGTTCTGCCTTTGGTAAGGTGCCCACATAATCAAAATAAAAGCGTTCATTAAAAATTTTCCAAATCAAGTCGTAAAGAGAATGGATTTTAGCATAGTCTCGCCAAGCCTTAAAAACGGTCATAAAGACTTGGATTTCTTGTTTTAAGTCTGCTGTAATCAGGTAGGCATAGGAACTTTCTTCTGATAAAGAAGCAAGCATTTTTTCATAAAATGATAAGCTTTTTTGATCTTGAGATTCTTGTAAGGCAATTCTCGCTAATTGATCCTCATCAAAAGAAAACATAGGTGATTTCAAAAGTGCTACCAGGGCATAGTCATTAAGAGGATTATCAATACTTCGTAGAGTATCTAGCATGACCAATACTTCAACCGATTTTAAGTAATTCTCTCGCCCTCCATCAGCTACTAGAGGAATACCATATTGACTAAATGTGTGAAAAATACTGTCATTTCGGCTGCGCGATGACACTAAAAGAGTAATGTCTGAAAAGGAAACCTTTTCTTCATTGTAAAGCCTGATAATTTCTTTAGCCACAATTTTAACTTCACCTGGCCAGATATCACTTGAACTATTAGGAATTTCTTGTTCACTCTCTACTTCTTTATCATCAGCTGTAGCACCAGTATCATAAAGTAAGACCTGACATTTATTTTCAGGATGAGGAAGTTTCTGCTCTTGACTACCAGCTAATAGGTGATGATTGGTATTATAGACCAAATCTCCTACTTCTTCATCCATCAAATGGCTAAAAACAGCATTTGTAGCATCTATAACTTCTGATTGACTTCTGAAATTCTCCTTTAAAAGAATCAATTTGCCATGGTCTGGATTTTCTTGATAATCCTTAAATTTTGCATTAAAAATACCTGGATCTGCCTGTCGAAAGCGATAGATAGACTGCTTAATATCTCCTACCATAAATCTATTATGCCCATTTGACAATAATTCTAAAAGACATTCCTGAGTATGGTTATTATCCTGATACTCATCCACCATTACTTCATGGTATTTTTTCTGATAGGCTTTTTGAATAGCAGGATTTTCTCTCAAAATAGTTATAGCAAAGTGTCCAATATCAGAGAATTCAAAGGCATTTTCTTCAATCTTAAGGGCCAAGTATGTATCAGAGAAATCCAAAAGAAAGTCCTGTAATAATTCTAACAAGGGAATTGCTTCTCCTTGATAGTTAAAAACTGTATCAAGATGTCGTAAAACTGTGATTTTCTCTTGCAAATCCTTATAAATAGGATATTTTTTGCCAGCAACTGTAACCTGATTCCCACTAGGTAAAAGAAGGGAAATCTCCTGGGCTAGCTGGGTGATTTTCTCCTTGCCATAATAGTGCTCAAAATGATTAGACCAGTCATTTAACTTCTCAATAATAACCAAGTGTTTACTGTATTTGGCAGTTGGCTTACCTGCCTTGGTCAGTTGACCATAATCTTCTAACTCAGTTAAACCCCTTAACTTATCTGCTGTTTCTTGCATAGATAAAAGAAGCTGCTTGATATAGTCTTGAGGAAGATCTGCAAAGCTTTTATATTGCTTGGCTCCCTTTAAGAAGTTGTCTTGTAACCATTGTTTGGGATTTTCAGTAGCCTGGCTAAAATAATATATTTTATAAACCAGATCACGAAAAGCACGTGAATCCTTGCGGTTGCCAGAAAAATTCTTGACAAGTGCTATAAATTTTTCTGTTTGTTCTGACTCCATATAATCTGTAAAAAGTTTTTGATAAACCTCATTTTTCAGAATATCCTGCTCTGATTTATCTTGTAAGATTCTGAATTTAGGAGAAATACCTATGGTATAGCCATAATCGTTGAGCAATTTTTGGGTAAAGGAATCCATGGTTCCAATATCAGCTTGTGAAAGCTCTTGTATTTCTCTACTCAAGTAAGCTTTTAAGTCATTATCTTTAGCTTCTTTAAGCTCTTGGATGAGTTTTTTTTCGATTCTCTCTTTTAATTCATTAGCTGCTTTTACCGTAAAAGTAGAGATAAACATTTGTTTTAGGGAAATGCCTCGCAGAATTTTATCAACAATCCGTTCAACCATGACAAAGGTTTTACCAGATCCTGCAGAGGCTGATACGAGAACATTGTGACCATTTGTATAAATAGCTTCAATTTGTTCAGCAGTTCTTTTTTGTAAGCTATCAGATACTTTTTCTGAGACTTGTTTCTCATGAATTTCAGCGTCACTCAAAAATTTAGGAAACTGCATCTTCTTATTCTCCTTCGTTAGCGGTTTTCATCAAATTGAAAAAACCTTCTCTTTTTTCTTTAGCAGGTAGTTTCAAGAGGGGACGTGCCTGATTTAAGTCTAAATCAGCCTCAAAACCGGTAATGGCTTTTAGCTGATCGCCTTGCACAGATTTGCCATCTTCTGTATAAGGATTGATAAGGAAATGACCTTCTCTAATCCCTTTTTCAACATCTAAATAAAGTTTGCGATTGTATTTAAGTAATAAGTCTATTTCTTCGTGGCTGTAGAGATTATTTTTAGTCTGATAGATACCACTGTCTAGATAATGGCTTTCATCTTTTAAGAAAATCCCTTTATAGGTTAGTTGACTATAGAGGTTTTCAATAATACTACTATCTAGAAGTTTGAACTTAGCCAGATCAAGTTTTGGCTCTTGCATATGCAAATACATGGCACCAAAAAAAGAATTTTCTTGATCTTGACTTTCTTTTAAGGCAGCCATATAAGTAACCAGTTGGGAATTCAAACCATTATAAAATTTGCCTATATCAAATTTACTACTGCTTGACTTATAGTCAACAATTCCAATACTTTGGTCCTTAAGGCGGTCAATCCTATCAATAGTACCGTTAATGAGGAGTTTATTATCAATAGGTAACTGGAAGGTTTTCTCTTGACTTAGACTAGCTAGAGCAGGATTTTCTTTTAAGATTGCAGCTGTTGATCGAGCAATATCTTCTAACAAATAAAGGCTGTACCTGCCTTGAGCATCATTTTGATAATAGGTTTTAAAAGCCTTATCCTCATTAGCAGTCATAATAGCCTTATTTAATTTAGCATCAAAAGCAAGTGAGCTATTATCAGCCATAAGGAGCTCAAAAACCTTATGAAGATAGGTCCCATGGTGACGCGCATCTGGATGAATCGATTCTATCTCTTGCAAACCAAGTAGGTACTGTAGAAAGAATTTATACTGATTATTATAATAAATAGTTAGGGCCGAGTTAGATAGGCTAATAGGTTTATCTTTAGGATATTTTGCCTCAATAACCTCTTGTGAAATAACTTTTGTCTGTAGGCGTTTTTTGGGTTCAGGAAAAATTAATTTCTCTTCTTTGAAGCGTTTTTTAAGGTAGCGAAGCATGACAGTCCAAAAACTTGCTTCTTCTTGATTTAATTCTTGAACAAGGTCACTACGGTTTAGTTCAATCACTTGGGACAACAAGGATTTGTAATTCCCAATATCCCTATCTATATCAGAAAATTGATGGCTATCTTTCTCGATTAACTTAATACCAAAACCATGTAAAATGCTTAGGTAAACTGACATGTCACAGCTTACTTCATTTAAAACCAAGGGAAAGCTTAGAACGAGCTTTGTTTGAGCAGAATTCAATAAAGACAGAGCTGTATAATGATTTTTTTTACTATTTTCATCGCTAGAAATGTCAAAACGTCGGAAATAATCGGTTTGCTGATTAGTCATGGCTCGTTCTTGATCACTTATTAGACTTGTATTTTTAACCTGTTTCGGAAAATTAGACTGGCTAAGTCCAATCGCATAGACAAATGGCTTACTATGAGCTTCTACCAAATCATAGGATTTGACAGAAACAACATCTAAGGTCGCAGGTATGGTCCTGTAATCAGCAGACTGCATGGCAAGCTTAAGCAAGGATAGGGATTCTTCTAGGCTTATTTTCTCTTTACCAAAAATAAGATGATAATTTTCTAAAATAGTAGTAAAGGTTTTCCAGACCTCTTGGTCTTTTTCAAGGACATTCTCTGACTGTCCCAAACTTAATGCTTGAAAGTTCTTAGCCAGATTAATTGTCGTAAAGAAATCAACAATTTTTTGAATCAGGGATTGACCCAGTTGCTTTTGACTTTTAAAAAGGGCTTGTAGGGGGGTAACAATTTTTATACGAATCTGGTTTAGCTCTTGTAAATCATACTTAATCCTATTTTTAGAGTCCTTGGAGTTGACAGTGAAGTCTCGTGAAAACTTTGTATAGCCATTAATATCAGCAAAGGCTAAATAGTAATCAAAATGATCAATCTCTTCTGTGGTAAAATCTCCAAACAGACTAGATTTCAAAAGATTAATAATATCTTCTTTACGCCAATTGTAACGCCTACACCTTTCTAAGGACTCTATGAATTGGACTAAGGGATGATGTGACATAGTCTCACTTTTTCCAAAATAATAGGGAATTTCATACTTATCAAATATTGGCCCTATTTGCATCTGATAAGCATCCACATCCCCTAACAGGACCAATATATCTTTATAACGGTAACCTTCATAGAGTTTTTGGCGAATATCCCTTGCCACATGTTCAATTTCTTCTTTTTGATTAAGGCTTTGCCACATAACCAAGGCTTCTTTGTCAGCATCACTTAAAAGATAATCTGTTTGACTAAAGTCATAATGAGCCTCAAAAAGGCGAGATATATTGGTAAAGGCTTCCAGATAAGTCTTGCTACTCTTATGGTACTCTGCCTTTATCTGGTAGGTCAGAGAAAGATTTTTGAGGAATTCTAGGCTGGCTTGATAAGCATTACCTTCTATAAACGTTTTATGATAGGCTTTTGAACTAGCATAGCTAGCAATAACCACTTGATGGCATTTCTCATTTAATAAGGAAATCAGATATTCTTCTTCAGCAGAAAAACGGGTGAAGCCATCAACAATAATAACTGTTTTTTCTAGTTCTTGGTCAACAGATCCTTCTTTAATTTCCCTAGCAAAATAAGTTAGAGGGTTGACTTGTGCAAAGTCCTTTTCTTTTAAGATGGTATCAACTTCTGAGAAGATAGTAAGTAAATCAGCCTTTTTTTCTATATTTTCTAATATGAGTTCAGACACATCTAAATTAGCCGTCTTTAATTCTTGATAAAGTTCAACTAATTGTTTAATAAAGGGTAAATCTTTTTGAAGCCGATGGTATAATCTTAAATCCCCTTCTTTTAGGTGTAAAATAGCCTGATAAAGAACCATTAACAGTCCATTCTCATCCAGTATCTGTCCAGAATTTGCCTGCTTTAAGGTAAAATACCTAGCCATTTGAGCAAAACGGGTAATTGTAATATCAAAAGAAGCTTGCTCCGGTAATAATTCTAGGACTGCTCTTTCCTTTTCAAATGAAAGGGAGTTAGGAGCAATATAAAAAACCCGATAGCCTTTTTTAGCATAGCTATCTGCTTCTTTGACTAGAATTTCTGTTAAAGAATAATTGATATCTGTATATAATAATCTCATGCTAATCCTTCTTTTTGTGTCCTTCTTTTTCCATTATAACAAAAGTAAGGCCATTTACCATCTTCCCTATTGTAACTAAAGACACTTTAAACTGATTCCCAAATTAGTAATTAAGAGCATAGCTTATACTATTTGATAAAACTGGTCTTTAAAAGACTAGAACTCTAAGTTCCAGCCTTTGAGACTTTTTTACCAATCATTTATTACCAATTATATCAGATTATTTAGTTTCTACTTTTTTTAAGCAGCCATCTTCCATTTTATAGATAGCATCACAATGTTCAGTCATACGAGTATCATGGGTAACCATAATAATTGTTTTTTTCTTTTCCTTACATTCTTTAGCCAGAACAGCTACAACCTCATAAGCTTTTTCTGTATCTAAGCTAGCAGTTGGTTCATCTGCTAGGACTAAAGCTGGTTCATTATAAAGAGCACGTGCAATAGCTAAACGCTGACGTTCTCCTCCTGATAAGTCTTTTGGAAGTTTATTTCTTAAGTGCCAGATTCCTAAATCTTTAAAGAGTTTTTCTTGTTTTTCTTCTCTTTTTTGATGATTTAATCTATCAACAAGTTCTAATTGTTGCTGAACTCTTAGAAAAGGGATTAGATTAGAAGCCTGTAAAATAAAACCAATATCTGTAAACCTTAACCCTGATCTTTCTTTCTCTGAGAGTTTGGTAAAATCATTGCCATTGATAAAAACCTGACCCTTACTCGGACTCTGCAGGCCTCCTGCTATGGTTAAAAAGGTCGATTTTCCTGACCCTGAAGGACCTATAATAGCTACAAACTGGCCTTCTTCTATCTTTAAATTGGTCTCTTTTAGGGCCTTAATAGTGGAAGAACCATCTTGAAAGGATTTACTTACGTTTTTAAATTCTAAAACTACCATTAGTGCTCCTATGCTATTACTTTTAAAGGATCTATCCTTATGATAACAAGGACAGAAAAGAGAGTGCCTAATAGGGCAAAAACAATGAGACTAAGAAAAATCACTAGATAAAAGAAGGGATTTCCTAAAAAGGGAACATTAGTAGGCAATAGTAAAGAAGTTAACCAAGTTAACAGTAGTCCCATAGTACTTCCCAAGAGACTTAAAAGGAGTGTTTGTCCAAGAACTGCAGTTGAGATAATCTTATTAGAAATCCCTTGTGCCTTCATAATACCAAAAACAGGTGCTTTTTGAATGGTTAAGACATACATAAAAATACCAATAATAATAGCTGAAATCAGTACTAAAAAGCCAATCATAAAAGCAAAGGTTGCAATTTGAGCACTGTAGCCTGGAAGTTTATTGATAAAAGATGTCATAGTAAGTTTTTGAAAGTCTTTGTCTTCATATTTATCTAAGTTTCCTCTGATAATAAAAGCATTGACAAGTTTTTCTTTACTGGGCTTACTAGTATTTGATCTGAGTTCCTGAAAGCTATCCAAAGAGGTATAAATAACAGGAGCCACATTAAAGCTAGCTTTTTGGCTTATTCCAACAATCTTATATTCCTTGTCACTATTGGCTATTTTTAAACTATCACCAAGCTCAAAACCATTTTTATCTGCTAAGGATTGGTCAATGAGGACTTCTCTAGCCTCTTTAAATGGTCTTCCCTTAATAATCTTAGGCATTAGAAATTGCTCAGCCTCTATTCCAAAAAAGCTTACTTTTTCCTTGTCCTTTTCTTTAGGATGTGCTTTTGTCCAAACAACAGTATTTAACTGAGCTAAAGCTGCAACCTTATCAGCTTTAATAGACTCTTTAGCATCTAGCCTTAGATTGGAAAAGTTTAAGGTACCATTTGCTTCTTTGGAAAGTAAAACGGTATCGGCCTTCCACAAATCTATAGCTGATTTGTTCTCTTCAATCAAGCCATAGGATAAGCCCGATAAGAAAAACATCAGATAAGCAACCAAAAGCAGTAAAAAAGCAATCAGACTGTACCTTACTTTTGCTTCCTTCATTTCATTTATAGCTAGGAACATGTCTTCTCCTTTTATTTTGTGAGCCTTGGTGGTACTAGGTTATGAGTTAAAGTTAATCACAATCTCCACATCTTTTGCCAATAACTTACTAACACGACAATAATCAAATACAAATGCTCTTAAATCGTCTTCTCTTTTTTTATCAAGAGTTTCAGATAAGCTAATATCTATTAAAAATTTTCTGTCATCATATTTGGCATAGGTCTTTAAATCAATAGAGTCTTTCTTAAATTTCTTAAAATAATAAGACTGAACACACATGGAAACACATGATGCTAGTGACATGTTTAAAAGACTCATTGGAGTTTCGCCATCTTTTGTATAACCATATAGTTCAATAGGATCACCATAGCCCTTTGACTTTGTATAATAGACTTTTTGGCTACTTAATTCTGTTTCGTACATCCTCATACCCCCTTTTGACTACCATTATAGCAAAAAGAGTTCCTTAATCAAAAGAACTCCTCTTATCATTATCTTACTTGAGCATCTAGTCTTTCAACCAGAGCCTTGGTAATTTTTTCCATGTATTTTGCTACTTCCTCATCTCTTAAACTATCCTTAGGATTTTGGAAGGTTAAACTGTAGGCCATTGATTTTTTACCTTTTTCAATGTTAGCACCAGCATAGACATCAAATAACTTAACAGAACTTAAGTATTTAATAGCAGCTGACTCAAGACTATCCAGAATATCCTGATGACTGACATTTTCTGATACAAGAAGGGCTATATCACGAGAAACTGCCGGTACTTTTGAAATGTCTACAAAGGCTTCCAAAGCTTTTATTTTTGCTTCTATAGCTAGTATATTCAGCTCCGCTACATAGGTTTCTGGAATATTATAATGCTTAGCTGTTTGGGGATGAACCTGACCAACAAAGCCAATTGTTTCCCCCTCCAAAAGAATACGGGCTGTACGTCCTGGATGCATACTTGGCATTTCCTTTTCAGCTACAAAGCTTACCTGTAAATCAAGTTTAGAAAAGAGGGCTTCTAGAATACCTTTAGCATAAAAGAAATCAACAGCTGTCGCCTTTGTCTGATAGTCTTTTTCTGCAACCAGTCCTGTAATGACAAATGCAAATGTATCTATTTCTTCTGGCAAATCCTCTTTAGGATTACCTTCTTGCTTAAAGATTTTTCCGATTTCATAGAGCGCTAAATCTGTATTTTTTCTGGCCACATTATAGGCAATGATATCTAGCATACCTGATACCATATTTTGGCGTAGCACAGAATGTTCATTAGACATAGGCCACATTAACTCTGTTAAATGGCTGGCTTCAAGTGCAAATTCAATAGCCTTGTCAGGTCTTGTTAGGGCATAAGAAATAATTTCTGTTAAACCTGAACCCTCAGCAATGGTTCTCATTTTACGTCTTAGAACTTGGGTACTTGTTAATTCACCTGCTGTTCCACCTGCTTCTGGGAGACTTGTTGGCAACTTATCATAACCATAGATACGCGCAATTTCTTCTACTAAGTCAGCTTGAATGGTAATATCCCAACGGCGTCTTGGAACTGAAACGGTAAATTCTTCTGCATTTCCCAGAATTTCAAAGTCTAATCTAGCAAAGATAGTTTCAATATCTGAATAAGCTAAACTTGTTCCCAAACGTACATTCACATAGTCTAGACTTGTTGTTACTTTAACTGCTTCATGAGGAACTTGACCAGCCTGTAGGCTACCTGCAAGAACCTGACCTTGTGCTAATTCTGCTAGCATAGCTGCAGCAAAGTCTAAGGCTTGCAAAACAGTGTCATAGTTAATACCTTTTTCAAAGCGTGATGAACTTTCAGAACGTAAGTTTAAGCGACTACTTGTTTTACGGATAACTTTTCCATCAAAGACAGCTGCTTCTAGAACCACCCTTTGGGAATTCTTATCAATTTCTGTTTCTTTACCTCCCATAATACCGGCTAAAGCTACTGCTTTATCATTAACAGAAATAACCAGGTCTTCTGGAATAAGGTCTCTTTCAACACCGTCTAAGGTTACAAGCCGCTCACCAGCGCGTGCTTGACGTGCTACAATCTTATTGGCTTCAAATTTATCTAGGTCAAAAGCATGCATTGGCTGACCAAAATAAAGTAAGACATAATTGGTAACATCGACCACATTATTGGTAGGACGAATTCCAGCATTCATTAAAAGGTTCTGTAACCACTGAGGACTCGATTGAATGGTCACATTTTCTACCACCCGACTAGCATAGGTTAAGACCTTGTCTGATTCAATAGCCACTTCCAAGTGCTCACTTGCAGCCTCGTCACTTTCATTGAGGATTTTTTCAGGGAAATGAACAGACTTACCATAAATAGCAGCTACTTCATAAGCTACCCCACGCATAGATAGGGCATCAGCTCTATTTGGCGTAATAGACAACTCAATAATAGAATCATCCAAGTCTAAATAAGAAAAGATACTATCTCCGGGTTTAGCATAATCTGGTAAAATCTGTATGCCTTCAGAAAATTCTTTGGGAATAATGGCGTCAGAAAGACCAAGCTCTTCTAATGAACAAATCATGCCTAGAGATTCCATTCCACGAATCTTGCCTTTTTTGATTTTATAATTATCAGCTATACGAGCCCCAGGAATAGCCACAATGACCTTAATTCCTGCCTTAACATTTGGCGCCCCACAAACAATTTGACGTGGGCTGTCATCCCCTGTATCCACCTGACAGAGATGAAGATGGGTTTCTGGCACATCCTCACAGGATAAAATATGCCCAACTACTAATTTAGAAAGGCCCTCAGAGGGAATTTTCACTCCTTCAACTTCAATACCAGTTGTAGACATTTTCTCAGCTAATTGAGCTGGACTAACATCAATATCAACTAATTCTTTTAACCATTTATAAGATACTAACATACTTCACTTTCTTTCTATATTCTAGGCGTCTTTATTGCTTTATTTATTTAAAAAGCTTATGCAGATACTTGAGGAGACTTTTTATTTAAATTGTTGTGAAAAACGGCTATCACCCTGATAGAATCCACGAATATCATTAATACCATAACGTAGCATGGCAATTCTTTCTTGACCTAAACCAAAGGCAAAACCTGAATAAACTTCTGAATCAACACCTGACATTTCAAGAACTCTTGGATGAACCATTCCGGCACCCAAAATTTCAATCCAGCCTGTCTTCTTACAGACGTTACAGCCTTTTCCACCACATTTAAAGCAGGAAACATCAACTTCAACAGAAGGTTCTGTGAAGGGGAAATAAGATGGACGTAGACGAATTTTTCTTTCTTCTCCAAACATCTTCTTGATAATTAGCTCAAGGGTACCTTTGAGATCCCCCATAGAAATATTTTTTCCAACGACCAAACCTTCTATTTGATGGAATTGGTGGGAATGAGTGGCGTCATCTGTATCCCTACGAAATACACGGCCTGGTGACACCATTTTAAGAGGGCCTTTTGAAAAATCATGCTGGTCCAAAGTACGCGCCTGTACTGGACTAGTATGTGTGCGCAAAAGAATCTCATTTGTAATATAAAAGGTATCTTGCATATCACGGGCTGGATGGTCCTTAGGGAGATTCATTCTTTCAAAATTATAATAATCTTTTTCGACTTCAAAGCCATCTATAATCTGAAATCCCATACCTAAGAAAATATCTTCAATTTCTTCACTGGTTTGGGTCAAAACATGACGATTACCCAAGGCTACTTTTTTACCTGGTAAGGTAACATCAATGCTTTCTGAATCAAGCTGAGCCTGAATTTTTGCTTCTTCAACAATCTTTGCCTGTTCTTCAAAGGCCTCTGTTAAAATATCACGAATCCTGTTAACCTGCTTACCAACAAGTGGACGCTCTGTAGCTGATAATTCTTTTAAGCCCTTCAATAATTCTGTCAGGCTGCCTTTTTTACCTAAGACAGATACCTTTAAGTCTTGTAATTCTTTAGACTGATTGCCCTGAAAGCCCTTTAATTGATCAAGTGTTTTATTTTTTAGTTCTTCTAGTTGTGTTTGTAAATCCATTATATCCCCTTCTTATTTAACCTAATAGATAAAAAAAGTGCCAATACCCCACACAATTGCGGAGCGTTGACACGCGGTACCATCCGTTTTTATCTGATAAGATCAGACCTTAATTTTAAGTCATCTATGAGTGAATTCTTAACAGTTTCATTAAGAAGGCTTGCAGTCTATGGCCCTCACTCCCTGGTAACTTCCCTGTTAATACTAGTCTCATTGACTTCTATTCAATTAACCTTATTCTACCAGAAAATACTGAAACTGACAATGGCTAAGTTTTTCATAGAAGCTCTGCTATTTTCCTACATGGTCGACCTTAATCTGGCCAGTTTGATAATTAACCTGCAAGCCTTTTTGGACATTGGGGACAAATACATTAAACTCTAAACTACCATCTGATGATTTTGCTTCTAAGTGACTGCCACTTGCTACAAGGTTATTTCCTTCATAAATAAGACTGACACGATATCTGACCCTCTTATTCTTATCCAAGGCTTGTCTAACTAGCTTTTCATAGTAATTTTGCCCTGTTGAACTGGCATCACTAGCCTGATTAGCCCAGGCTAATTGGGTGGCAATGTTAGCTGGATTACTTGTTGAGGCATCATAGTTTTTTAAGCCACCAATAAGGGCATAGCCTAGTAAATGCCCTCGGTCAACAGCATGTTTATATCTACCTTCTAGACCATGGACTTGATGCCAGCCTGGCGGCTGCCAGGAACTGTAGCCATTACCAGTTTGATGACGCTTTTGGTATTGTCTTGTTGTTTTATCAAGTAAGGCATTAGCTATGGTAGGAAGGAGTTGATCATTCACATGCTTGGTTTCATTATGAGCATAGGCAAGGCTTCTTACCTTAGCATTTAAAGAGCTCTTATTTCCATTGATAATAAATGCTCCAGCTCCATTCCATTCTATCTGACTTCCTAATTGCTTTTTTACATCAGCAGTCAAAACAGAAGAGGCTAGCTCTTTACTTGGCCTTTCTTGAAGAGCATCTCTAGGACTTTTACCATTTCTGACTGTCTGATAGAAGTCTCTAAGTGGATGATCCTTTGGAAGGTAATCACTTTGACCAAGATAAGTAAAAGCTAGTATGAGTAAACTAGTTAAAAATAAATTCAAACGACTGGCTGGTCTTTTCCTTTTTCCCATATTCCTCCTTATAAAAAAAGCAGGCAAGGCCTACTTTCCTGTAAATTTGTTAAATAATTCTGACCATTTGTCTAAAGATAGGATTGATAAGGGTTTATGTCCATCTCCAATAAGACTATAGCCAATCATTAAGCCTATTGCTAAAAACAGACAAGCTAATAGGGCTATTATGATAATGAGCGCTAATTGTTTAGCCACATATTTCCATCTACTTGTCATCAATTAGTCCTCACTTATACGTTCGATATTTGCTCCCAGTTTTGCTAATTTTTTATGAAATTGATAGTATCCTCTATCCAAATGGCTTAATTTGGTTACGGTTGTTTTTCCCTTTGCAACCATGCCACTAAGAATCAATGCTGCACTTGCACGTAAATCCGTTGACATAACAGGTGCTCCCTGTAATTCCTTACCTCCATGAATCATAGCTGTATCACGCAAAATTTCAGTTTGTAAGCCCATCCTACGCATTTCTTCCAAATGTTGGAAACGATTTTCAAAAACAGTTTCAATCATGGTTGACTCACCCTTTACCACAGCCATTAAGGAGGTAAACTGAGCCTGCATATCTGTTGGGAAGCCTGGATGAGGTAGGGTTTTTACGGTAACAGGTTTTAATGTGCTAGTATCTGCTTGAACACGAATGCCTGCATCTTCTTCTGTAATAATAACTCCCATCTCCATAAGTTTAGAAATAAGTGGTCTATTATGTTCCCAGACAGCATCTTTAATGAGTAAATTTCCTGATGTCATAGCTGCGGCTACCATGAAGGTACCTGCTTCAATTCTATCTTGAACCACATCATGATCAACCCCTTTTAAGTGGGTTACTCCCTTGATCGTTAGGGTTTCCGTTCCAGCCCCTCTAACCTTTGCTCCCATTTTATTAAGTAATTGAGCTAAATCAACAATTTCAGGCTCTCTGGCAGCATTTTCAATAACAGTTGTACCTTCTGCTAAAGTAGCTGCCATCATGAGGTTCTGAGTAGCTCCTACTGAGGGAAAGTCCATATAAATATTAGCCCCTTTTAGGCGATCAGCTTTCGCTGTAATATCCCCACTATTTTGGGTAATGCTTGCGCCCATAGCCTCTAAGCCTTTAAGATGGAGGTCAATAGGACGACTTCCAATAGTACAGCCTCCTGGCATGGAAACCTTTGCATGACCATTTCGAGCTAAAATAGGACCTAGTACCACAATTGAAGCACGCATTTGACTAACATAATCATAAGGGGCAACATCCAAGATATCCCCAGAAGCATCAATAGTTATTTCTTTATTGTCTTCATCAAAATCAACTTGAATATTTAAGCCACGAACAACATTATTCATAGTATAAACATCTGAAAGAATAGGCACATTTCGTAAGACTGTTTTTCCTTCTGAAGGTAAAATAGTCGCTGCTAATAAAGGTAAAACAGCATTTTTTGCCCCTTCAATAACAACCTCTCCCTCTAATTTTGTATTACCACCTTCGATAATAATTTTATCCACGACTCTCTCCATTTCTTTTGACTAATAATAGTAAAATTATATCATATTTTCATCTTTCAAACCTAACTAAGCTACCCATAACAGATTTTGACTAATTTGGATTAATTCCAGCATAAAATGACTAACAAGAAATCCCATTATAATGGCAAGAAAAAAGACAAAAAGCTTAACCTTGCCCAAATTATCACTACTACTTTTCCTTAATTTTGACCAGTCAAAGATACTGATTAAAAGTTGGTAACTAATGCCTATAAAAACTAAATGACTGACAAAACTTAATAAATTTCTGATATATTCCATAAGACCATTATAGCAAAAGTCTCCAATTTGGAGAATCATTTATTTAAATAAAAAACAGGCTCCCTAAAGAGTCTATTTTTTTCCTACATTGATACGATTTAAGGCACGTCTTAGAGCTACCTTGGCTCTTTGGACTTCATCAATATTGTGAGTTGTTTGTGCAACTTCAATTTCATGCTCTGCTCGTAACTTAGCTCTCTGCGCTCTGCTAACGTCAATATCACGTGAGCGTTCGGCAGAATCAGCCACAATCGTAACAAGATTATCTTTTACTTCCATTATGCCACCATTAATCGCAATCCAATCCACATGGTTGTCATCATCAATACGACGAATTTTCATTTCATGGATAACAAGAGGAGCAATTAAATTAATGTGATTTGGTAAAATACCAATTTCACCATCGGGTGTCTTAACTGAAATATATTTAGCATGATGATCATACTTAATACCATCTGGCGTTACAACTTGAACAGTCATTTGTGTCATTGTTGCACCTCACTAATATCCCATTTTTTTAGCTTTTTCAAGAACATCCTCAATTGGTCCAACTGAACGGAAAGCATCTTCTGGAATCTTATCATATTTACCATCAAGAATTTCTTTAAAACCACGAACAGTATCAGCAACTGGAACATATGAACCAGGAAGCCCTGTAAACTGTTCAGCAACATTGAAATTCTGAGATAAGAAGAACTGAATGCGGCGCGCACGACCAACCAAGGTTTTTTCATCATCTGATAATTCATCCATACCTAAGATGGCAATGATATCTTGTAATTCACGGTAGCGTTGTAAAACACGTTGTACTTCGGTCGCAACAGCATAGTGTTCTTCTCCAACAATCTCGGGTGAGAGGGCACGTGAACTAGAAGCAAGCGGGTCAACCGCAGGATAAATACCCATTTGAGTTAACTTACGTTCCAAGTTAGTTGTTGAATCTAAGTGGGCAAAGGCTGTAGCTGGCGCTGGGTCAGTATAGTCATCTGCAGGCACGTAGATAGCTTGGATAGAGGTAACAGAACCCTTTTGAGTAGAGGTGATACGTTCTTGTAATTGTCCCATTTCTGTAGCCAAGGTAGGTTGATACCCAACTGCAGAAGGCATACGTCCAAGAAGAGCTGAAACTTCAGAACCTGCTTGGGTGAAACGGAAAATATTATCAATAAAAAGAAGCACGTCTTGCCCTTCGACATCACGGAAATATTCAGCAATAGTAAGTCCAGTAAGAGCAACACGCATACGTGCTCCAGGAGGTTCATTCATTTGCCCAAAAACCATGGCTGTTTTTTCAATAACGCCTGATTCTTTCATTTCCCAATAAAGGTCGTTTCCTTCACGTGTACGCTCTCCAACACCTGTAAAGACTGAAATTCCACCATGTTCTTGAGCAATGTTGTGAATTAATTCTTGGATAAGGACTGTTTTACCAACACCTGCACCTCCGAAAAGTCCAACTTTTCCACCTTTTAAATAGGGTGCAAGCAGGTCAATAACCTTAATTCCAGTTTCAAGTATTTCTGATGATGTTGATAATTCATCAAAAGTGGGTGCTTTTTTATGGATCGGTTGACGTTTGGCATCTTCTGGAAATGGTTCTTCCAAATCAATGGTTTCCCCAAGTACATTGAAAACACGTCCCAAAGTTTCTTTACCTACTGGTACACTAATAGAACGACCAGTATCTAAAACTTCCAATCCACGAGTAAGCCCATCAGTTGATTCCATAGCGATTGTACGAACTAGTCCATCTCCAAGTTCAAGAGCAACTTCGAGAACGACTTTTTGTTTCTTATCGTTATCTTTATAAACTATCAATGCATTATTAATCTCTGGTAATTTTTCGCCATTTGCAAACAAAACATCAACAACTGGACCAACAACCTGAGCAATTTTGCCTGAGCTCATTTATTTCTCCTTATATTTCGACAAAAGCTTATCCCGTCTCTTTTAGATAGGTATTGCTTTTAAATGGTTTTATCAATTTACTGCTCATTGATAAATAGTAACTAGTAACATCTGTATTTATGCTTACCTTAACTTTAGTCTAAAGCATTCGCACCAGCTACAATCTCTGTTATTTCCTGAGTAATTGCAGCTTGACGAGCACGATTATACTGAATGGTTAAATCATTAATAACATTTTTAGCATTATCTGTTGCTGTTTGCATAGCAGTCATACCTGCCGCATGTTCTGCTGTTTTAGCATCAATAATAGCCCCAAAAATCAAACTTTCAGTAAATTGTGGTAAAAGCTGTTCTAAGATTATGTCACGGCCTGATTCTAATTCAAAGCCTCCTACACCCTCATCAGCAGCTTCTTCAGCTACTAAATCAGAGATAGGTAACATCTGTTGCACACGAATTTGACTGGTTAGGCTATTAATATGATGATTATAGCAAACATATAATTCATCAAAAATTTCATTTTGAAACATATCAACAGATTTAGAGATGATTTTTCCTACTTCTTCAAAACTTGGTTGATCAGCTAAACCTCTTAATTCAAAGGAAACATTCATCCCACGAGCTTTAAAGAAATCAGAACCGACACTACCAATTGAGATAATAGAATAATCACCACTACTATGATATTCTTCAATCATTTCCATAACTGACTTTAAAATCTTTGAATTATAGCCACCTACAAGACCCTTATCCGAAGTAATGACAATATAGCCAGTCTTCTTAACAGGTCTCGCAGCCAACATAGGATTAGCAGAACCTAGTGTTAATTCTGATTTCAAGAAGTCAGTTGTTATTTGACGAATCTTTGAAGCATAAATTTGAAAATCACGAGCAGCTTGCTCAGATTTTACAAGTTTAGATGAAGAAACCATCCGCATGGCACTAGTTATTTTACTTGTTTTCTCAGTTGAAATAATCTTTGTTTTAATTTCACTTAGTGAACCTGCCATACTAGTATCCTCCCACTCTTATTTAAAGTTAGCTTGATCTTTAAATGCTTTAATAGCATTATCAAGTTCTGTTTCATCAGGAAGATCTTTTGTCTCACGAATCGTTTCAAATAAGTTGTCATAATGCAAATCAAAGTAGTCATATAATGCTTCTTCAAATGCTAAGATATCGTTGACAGGAACATCATCCAAGAAACCATGGGTAAGAGCATAAAGAATGACAACTTGTTTTTCAACAGGAAGTGGTTTATGCAGTGGCTGTTTTAAAATCTCAACGGTACGACGACCACGATTGAGTTTTGATTGCGTAGCAGCATCCAAATCAGAACCGAACTGAGTAAAGGCCTCAAGTTCACGGTAAGAAGCTAAGTCTAAACGTAAAGTACCAGCAACTTTTTTCATTGCTTTAATTTGAGCAGAGCCCCCAACACGAGAAACTGATGAACCTGCATCAATAGCTGGGCGAATCCCTGAATTAAAGAGGTCCTCTTGCAAGAAAATCTGACCATCCGTAATTGAAATAACATTTGTTGCAATATAAGCAGAAATGTCTCCGGCTTGTGTTTCGATAAATGGTAGGGCTGTAATAGAGCCACCACCTAAGTCATCTGAAACTTTTGCTGAACGCTCAAGCAAACGACTGTGTAAATAGAAAACATCCCCTGGATAGGCTTCACGGCCTGGCGGGCGACGTAAAAGTAAGGATAATTCACGATAAGCCACAGCTTGTTTAGATAAATCATCATATACGATTAAGACATGTTTCCCCTGATACATAAACTCTTCTGCCATTGCTACACCAGCATAGGGTGCAATGAAAAGTAAAGGCGAAGGTTGTGAGGCTGATGCTGTCACTACAATTGTGTAGTCAAGAGCACCATACTTACGTAGGGTTTCTACCTGTGTACGTACAGTTGATTCTTTTTGACCAATCGCAACGTAGATACAAATCATATCCTGACCTTTTTGGTTCAAGATAGCATCAATTGCTACAGATGTTTTACCTGTCTGACGGTCCCCGATAATTAATTCCCGCTGACCACGGCCAATCGGAACCAAAGCATCAATTGCCTTTAAACCAGTTTGTAGGGGTTCAGACACAGATTTACGTTGCATAACACCTGGAGCAGGTGTTTCAACTGGCCTAAAACCAGTAGTTGCAATATCTCCCAATCCGTCTACAGCTTGTCCTAGTGGATTTACCACACGTCCTATAAGAGCTTCACCAACTGGAACTTCCATGATTTTCCCAGTACGTTTAACAACATCACCTTCACGGATTGTTGAAAAATCACCTAAAATGATAATCCCGACATCATTAGACTCAAGGTTTTGAGCCATACCGAAAGCACCATTTGAAAATTCAAGAAGTTCTCCACTCATAGCATTATCAAGCCCACGAGCACGAGCAATACCGTCACCAATATAAGTAACGACTCCAGTTTCTGTGACATCGAAATTTGGCTGGAAGTTCTCAATTTGCTTTTTAATTAAAGCGCTAATTTCTTGTGCATTAATTGCCAAAAGTCACACCACTTTCTATATTAATTTCCTTTTAAATTCATGTAATTGTCGACGAAGACTCGCGTCAATAATCTTATTATTAACCTCAATGATAAAGCCTCCAATAATGGAAGCATCCACCTCTTCAATCAACTGATCTGTTTTAAGCCCAAATTTTTTAGTAACAAGAGCCTGTACACGAACCTTTTGGTCCTCTGTTAGAGGAATTGCAGATGTTACTGTAACATCATATTGATTTGTCACTTGAGCCACTAATTCTAAAACGCTATGAAGGATTGGATATAAAAATTCCTCACGTTGGTTTTGAATGATGACTTCAAGAAAATTATTGATATATACTGAATCAGTATCCTTAAGCAGCCTTACTAGCTTTGCTTTTTCAGACCGTGTAACTGCCAAACTTGATAAGGTTTTTTCAAGCTCTGTTGCTTTAAATATTTCTAAGATGGCAAGTGTATCAGCCTTTAGTGAACTAATGACATCATGTTCAAGAGCAACCTCAACAAGGCTTTTAGCATATTGCTCTACAAGAGCCTCTTCTTTTTTAGTCATTAGGCTTCTCCTAAATCATTAAGATAACTATCAATAAGTTGGCTCTGTGCTTCCTTATCTAGATGAGTATTCATGATTTTTTCAGCTAAAAGAACTGTTAAATCGGACATTTCTGCTTTTACACTAGAAATAGCCTCTGTTTTGCTTTGTACAATATCTGCTTGCGCTTTTTCTTTCAAACGACTAGCTTCATCAGCAGCTTCTACTATTAATTTTTCGCCTTGAGCTTGACCGATTTCTTTTGCACCTGTAATGATTTGGCTTGCTTCTTGTTTTGCACCAGTTAGTTCATCTTCACGTTTTTGAGCAAGAGTTTCTGCATCTTGACGAGCTTTTTCAGCACTATCAATATCTTTTGCAATTTTGACTTCTCGAGCAGCAAAAATCCCTGTAATCTGCTCCCATGCAAATACTCTAATGAGAACAAGTAATAAGATAAAAGAACCAGTTACAATAATAATATTGCCTAAACTTGTACTATTTAATAGTAATGACATCTTTCATTGTCTCCTTTCTTATTCTTTCTCATGATTCACTTTTTTTCCTATGTAAGTTGATGTTAAAAGAACAAAAACATAGGCTTGTATCCCTGAAATGAAAGCTGAAAAGGCAATCCAAAGCATTGTGAGTAAGAATGCAAGAGGCAATGTTAAGAAATTAACATGCGCAAACTGCAATAATAAACTCAAGACAACTTCACCAGCATAGATATTACCAAACAAACGTAAGGTTAAAGAAATAATATTTGTAAATTCTTCAAGAATGTTCATTGGCAACATAACTGGGGTTGGCTGAATATATTCTTTCACATATTCTTTAATTCCAGCTTTTCGGATACCTTCAAAATGGACTATTATAGCAACCATAAGGGCTAACCCAAAATCGACTGCTGCATTAGCTGTAGGTGAGGTCCAATAGTTGAATTCACCTACTTTTAGGGTTGTTAATAAGCCAATATTATTAGCTACAAAAATGAAAAAGAAAAGACTAAATGTAAGGAGGCTATAGTTACTGTTGTATTTGCCCAAACTTTGTTTTGTGATACCTTGGACAAATTCAAAAAGCCACTCTATAATATTCTGTTTGCCTTTAGGCTTTATCGTCATATGTCGACTTGACCAAAAGATAAAAATAAAGGCAACTAAAACGGTTAAAAGAGACATCATCAGGATAGTTAAATCAAACTGGATACCAAGAAATTGTACCGTTGGATTTTGAAGTTTTTCCAACCTTATCCCTCCTTCTTAATGAATTGCGCTGTCTTCTTAATGTACAAAGAATGTTGAAGCAAGTAACACGAAAAATGTTCCTTCAATAAAGGCAACACCTAAAATAAGAAGTGATTGTAATTTACCAAACATTTCTGGTTGACGAGATGCAGCTTTAGCGACATTTGCTACCATAATACCTTCACCGATACTTACGCCTAACACAGCGATACCAAGAGCTAAAATAGCTAAATTCATAATTGAATTCTCCTTTAATATTTTTTTACCTTGCTATTCTATTCCTTAATATAGAGAATGTCAACCAAAACACGAGAAGTGGGTACGTTTTCTTAAACCATTCCTAACCTTTTTCATGAGTTAAGGAAAAAATTCTCCAAAAATAGCGTAATGAAACTAGTATACCAGTATTTAAACTTAACTTCAAAGAAAGGATAAGGAAAGCTGGTTGAACAAAAAAAGTCAAGCCTGTCTATGACAAAGCCTGCTCTTTTCCTATTAATTTTTTTGTACCTATTTTGTACCTATACAGTGGCTAGCTTATTTTTTAAGTTTGAAGACTAAGGTGCTGAAAGCGTGAAGACTATTCTTACCTGGTGAGAAAGAGGCATCACTTGATAGTATCAACTGAGAGTCTTTTTGTTCTTTTAATATGTGATCAGAATTAGTAAACATAAGCTGATAGGTTTCTTGGTCTCGGATAAAATAACTAAGAAAACCAGAATGTCTTTCAGCAGTTAGCCCAAATACATGATTTCTAATCTCTTCAAAAGAAGGGTATGAAAATAGAGTGCTTTTAGTTTTTAAGGCAATTAG
The DNA here is from genome assembly GCF_000380005.1 of Streptococcus didelphis DSM 15616. Classification (GTDB taxonomy): domain Bacteria; phylum Bacillota; class Bacilli; order Lactobacillales; family Streptococcaceae; genus Streptococcus; species Streptococcus didelphis. Next base: position 308,018 of record NZ_KB904188.1, on the reverse strand, counting down.
CTTTTTTACAAACCAAATGGTTTCTGCTTCCTGGCTTATCAAATTCCAATCCACCTGATTAACGATATCAGGTGCTTTATAAGAATTCATTGCTCTTTTATGGTCATCAACTGTGACTTCCTTGTTTTTACCAGTAGCCACTAGTTTAGTCCGCAAAAATTCTTGCCCTATCTGCATAAAACTAAGACCTTGGGTCAAAAGATTCATGGCATTTGCTAACTGGACACGTTTCCTGTGAATACCCTTGCTATCATTTGGGTGCAAGACCCAGAGTAAATCATTTAAATTATAATTATCATGAGCTTCAACATAGTTGATTACCTGGTCTGGACTCACATAATCCACCAAGTCCCTACTACCTAAAAGAGCTTTAGAAACCGTATCTTCACAGGGCATCCCCGAAACAAAGCCTTCTTCTAACATTCCAAAAATTTCTGCTCCCTTAATGGCATTTCGCTGATCATCATTAAAAAAGCCAATTCTTGGCATCCGACTGGCATTTGTTTTTTTAGCCTTATCCTCAGGTGCAAGCCCATGGCCCATATCCCAGCCTTCCCCATATATTAAGATTCTCGGGTCAAACTTATCAACTTCTTGTCTAATCTGATTCATGGTCTCAATATCATGCAGGCCCATTAAATCAAAGCGAAAACCATCAACATTGTATTCGTTTAACCAATAAAGTACCGAGTCAACCATATATTTACGGAACATTTCTTTTTCGCTAGCTGTTTCATTGCCACAACCTGAACCATTTTGAAAAGAACCATCAGGATTAAGTCGGTAATAATAATCTGGAACGGTTAATTGAAAAGCTGAATCCTTGGAAGAATAGGTGTGATTATAAACCACATCAATAATAACATTCAAACCTGCATCATGATAGGCTTGAATAGCGCTTTTTAATTCCAATATTCTTGTTTCAGGCTTATGGGGATTACTCGTAAAGCTAGCTTCTGGAACATTATAGTTTTCAGGATCATAGCCCCAGTTATAAGCATAATTACCAGATTCATCTATTGTTTGATGGTGGTCAAATACTGGCTGCAATTGAATATGGGTTACTCCTAAGGACTTAATATAATCAAATCCCGTAGTATCTCCATACTGATTTTTTGTATTAGGCTCAATTAAACCTAAAAATTTCCCTCGATTTTTCTCACTCACCCCAGAACTTTCAGATGTTGAAAAATCTCTTACATGCATCTCATAGATAACTGCTTGATTAGGGTTATCCAAGCGCCAAGTGGCTGCTTGTCCGTGCTTGACTGAAAAGCCTTCAGGCACACGGTTTTCCTCAGCAAGAATGATAGATTTTCGTCCATCAGCACTCGAAGCTATGCTATAAGGATCCCTGCTGTCTGCAAAATGACCATCTTGATAATGGACACGGTAAGAGTAGGCCTGAAAATTATAGTTGCCCTTAAGCGAAAGTTCCCATAGTCCCTGCGTGTTTTCCAAGTGATTATCTGGATTTTCTTTCTTACCCCTTTGCATAGGAGAAATAAGACTAATCTCAGAATCCTTATCAGCAGATTGATAGAGAATTACCTCTATACTTTTTGCAGTAGGTGCCCATAAGCGAAAAAGTGTCTCTTCTGGCTTATAACGAAAACCTAACCAACCAGAAAAGCCCCACTTCTTGTCAAAAGCTTGACTATTAAGAACCATGTCAAAGGCATCTGCTTGTCTCTTGCTATAAAATGGACTAGCAATAGCTGCCTGTCGACTATAATAGAGATTGCCATCACCTTCTAATAACCACATTTCCTGCTCAGTAGAATTGGTTTGACACTTGATCTGATAAGCTCCTAGCTTGTGTCCCGATGACTTACTCTTAAAACTTAAATAAAAATCAGTCAAACAATTAAAAGGAGCACAATGAAAAGTAGCTATAGCTCCAAAACTATCAGAAGTTGAAAAATAAAGTTCTTTATCAGCTTTCTTGTCTTGTAACTGCCACAAACTTAAATCATCATAACTATCTTTTGAACTATGATAATGGACAATAAACTCATTGTTCATTATTTAGGAATACCTCCACTTTTTTCTTCTAAGCCTTCTACTTCATGGGCAAATTTTTGAGCAATTTCTTCAATTATTGGTTCATCTTCACTAATACCATAGGCATCATCTGAAATTAGGTCCCGATTAGCAAAAAAGGTGATATGATTTTTCAAATTTTCTAGTGTAATGGGAGCATCACCTCCATACTCTCCATCAAGGTTAATCATCATACGGCTATCCGACTCAGGTTCAATTGTTATTTTACTGGTTTTTATATATTCAATGCGACGATCGGTAATATGTTTTCCTCCGTCAATTACCAGTCTTAGGAGGTGGACGATTTCAAATAAATTAGCTGTTTTTACCAAGATTAAGGTAAATTGTCCATCATCTAATTTAGCATCTGGGGCAATCATTTCAAAACCACCCACAGAGTTGGTTATGGCAGCAAAAATCATTGATACCTTACCTTCAAAAACACCATTGTCATGACTAATCTTAACAGGAACATTTTTGACCCGGGGTAAAAGTTCAACACCTTTTGCTAAGTAAGCTAAATAACCAAACATTGTCTTTAATTGACTAGGAACACTGTAAGTAAGTTCTGTTAAACTACCTGCTGCTGCGATATTGATAAAATAAGAATCTTGCCTTGCCTTGCCAATGTCCATTCTAATCGTTTGATTTTTTCCTATTAATTGAGCTGCCTTAATAGGATTTCCTCTTGGAATTTTTAGAGCTCTTGCAAAATCATTAGTCGTTCCTGTTGGGATAATGGCCATTTTAGGACGTTTTTTTAAGGGAGCAATGCCACTTACAACCTCATTAATGGTTCCATCTCCACCTGCAGCAATAACCAGATCAAAGCCAGCCTCTGCAACCCGCCTTGCTTCATCACGTGCTGAGTTGGCTTTGGCACTTGTTTGAAATGCAGATGTTTCATAACCCAAGCCTTCAATTATGGTTAAAACATCAGCTACATTCTTTTTAATAATTTCTTGGCCTGATGTTGGATTATAAATTAACCTTGCCTTTTTTTGTTTTTTCATCTCTTCACCTCACCAACTATAAATTAGCTAACCAATTTTCTGTTTGAATCTCAATACCTAGACTTCTTGCCTTGTCTAATTTGGAACCCGCATCACTACCTGCAATTAATAGGTCTGTTTTTTTAGAAACACTAGAGGTTACCTTGGCTCCTAAAGATTCTAGTTTCTCTTTTGCTTCATTTCGTGTCATTTCTTCAAGCTTGCCAGTCAATACTACTGTTAAACCATATAATTTAGCAGTCTTATCAAGCTTTTTGCCCAAATAATCTAGATTAACAGCTTGAGATTTTAATTCTGAAATCAGTAGCTTAACTTCTTCTTTTTCAAAATAATTAAAGACCGAATTAGCGATAACACTTCCCAAACCATCTATTTGGGCAATCTCTTCTTCTGAAGCGTGAAATAGAGCCTCAATACTACCAAAACTTTCTAAGAGTAAACGGCTTGCTTTTGCCCCAACATGCCTGATCCCTAAACCAAACAATAATTTATCTGCTGAGTTTGCCCTGGAATGGTCAATAGCATTTAATAATTTTTCTGCTGATTTTTCTTTGATACCTTCTAGAGCTAGTAAATCTTCTAATTGTAACTGGTAAATATCAGCTACATCTTTAATCAGATTGGCCTCATAAAGTTTTTTTACAATAGCTGTTCCCAGTCCTGAAATATTCATGGCATTTCTACTTGCAAAATGTTCCAAGCTTCTTTGAATCAAACTAGGACATAGAGGATTAATACAGCGAAGAGCAACTTCATCTTCTAAATGCACAAGTTCACTCTGACAAGACGGACAATACTTAGGAATCTCTAAAGGTTTTTGCTGGCTCCTCTTATCACTAACTACCCTCAAAACAGCTGGAATGATATCACCAGCCTTATAAACAATAACACTGTCACCAATCCGAATGTCTTTTTCAGTAATATAGTCAACATTATGCAGGGTAGCCCGACTAACTCTTGTCCCGGCAAGCTGAACAGGACTTAAAATAGCAGTTGGCGTGACAACACCTGTCCTACCAATCGTCCATTCCACATCCAAGATATCTGCTTCTTTTTCTTCTGCAGGAAATTTGTAGGCAATAGCCCATCTAGGAGCTTTGACTGTGAAGCCAAGCTCTTCTTGTACAGCTAGTTTATTGACCTTTATGACAATCCCATCAATATCATAGGAGAGGTCTTCTCTTTTTACCTCAATATCCTGAATAAAATGCCAGATAGCTTCCATCGAAGAGGTGATCAGACGGCTTTGATTAACAGCAAATCCTAGCCTATCTAGCTTCTTAAGAACTGCTTCTTGACTTGTCTCTGAACTTGGACTAGCCTCTTGATAAAGAAAACTTGCTAGATTGCGTTTTGCTACCTTTGATGTATCTAACTGCCTTAAAGTACCCGCAGCCGCATTTCTGGGGTTTGCAAACTCTGTCTCCCCATTTTCTCGCCTTTCCTCATTTATGGTCTGGAAAGACTGACGAGACATGTAGGCTTCGCCTCTGACGGTAATATCAATTTTAGAGTCTAGCTGATGAGGGATATCTTTGATTTTTTTGATATTCTCCGTAATGTTTTCGCCAATGCTACCATCACCACGAGTAGCACCTGTTACTAAGTTTCCTTTTTCATAAGTTAATGAAATAGACAAACCATCAATTTTTAACTCCGCGATATACTCAACATTTGGAAATTCTGTTTTAATTCTTTTATCAAAAGCCAATAATTCATCATAAGAAAAGGCATCTTGCAAGCTATACAATAAATAAGGGTGTTGAAATTTCTCAAAACCAGACAAAATAAGCCCCCCCACAGCCTGTGTAGGACTATCTTTTTGAATAAAATCTGGATACTGATCTTCTAAGGTCACCAACTCTCGGTAAAGAGCATCATACTCTGCATCTGTGACCGTAGGATTGTCATTAGTATAGTAAGCTTGACGGTATTTGTTTAATTGTGCTGTTAAGTCTTTAATACGATTTTTCATATCCTTATTCTATCATATTTCACGGCAAATGCGTGCCTGCTTTTCTTATCTTTGAAAAATTAAAAAGCCTCCCTAATAGAAGACTTGTAAAAAGACAATTTAGTTATCAAAAGCCAATCCTTATTGTTCTAGGGAGATACGTTTTGACAACTTATCAATGATAATAGAACCAATCAAAAGAGAAATAAATTCCCCAATTGCTGTGCTAAACCAGGTTAGTAAAAAAGGTGCCCCAAAAAAGCTTAATTCAATAGCGACTGTAATCATTGAGATTGCAAAAAAGACAGAAAAGTAGACAAAGGCTTTATTCAATAGGCCATTGAAAAAATAATCTTTTTGATATTTTTTGAAAAGTAAAACACCCAAACTAACAAAGATTAGAGTTGAACCTCCGCCTACCAAAACATCAATTAGACCAAAACTATAGAGATTAGCTATCATACAGCCAATGGTCACTGAAATAATGTATTTCTTATTATAAAAAGCAAGAAAATTTAGCATCTCAGATACCCTGATTTGATACATTCCATAAGAAATAGCATTTAGAGGTGGGGTGATGGTTAATACAATATAAAGAGCTGCAACTAGTGCCACTTGTACTAAATCACGAACAGAATAATGTTTCATTTTTTCTCCTTTGACCTGGTAGCTAGTTATTCTTCTACAAGGTGTGAAATATGCTTGGTGAAAGGGAACTAAGCACCAAGGGTTGCCTGGCAACTAGTTCATTGTAACATAAATTCTAAAAGAGCAACAGTGAGAAAAGAGCCTTTTAGACCTACATAGCACTCACATAAGCCATAATGACTTAGTCTAAACTATCTCAAATAAGTTTCTGCTTTAAAGTTCAAAAATAAAAACACCTTAACCTTTACTGACACTACCTTTGAGAAGTAATTATTCTACAAGAGTTAGTATGAGTAAGAAAGGGTTAAAGTATTTTTTATTTAACTTTCATAATACGGATTAGATTTGCCCGTTCAGATTCTTCAAGTTTTAATTCTATATAATGAATTGTTGCTTTCAATTGAGGAATAATAGAGTATTCTAAACCATTGACACGACGACGTGTTTTTTCAATTTCATCAGCCATTAACTGACAGGTTTTTTCTACCTCAGCCAATCTTAATAGATCATCAAAGAGACCCTGCATTTTTTGAATAGTACTATCCATTTCACTATTTGAAGCTACAAAACTATAGGATATTTCTTTATTACTATCTTTCTTAAAATCCTTAGTCTGTAGATGAAATTTAGGAGTGTCAACACTCATCACGTTTTCTACTTCAATAAAAAGCTTAACCTCTTGCAAAGGAATGGCAAAGAGTTCTTCCACCATCAAGTCATTTTCTAAAGATTTCGCCAGAACAAAATCCTGCATATTGGAAACAAGAGATTTTTCTAGGCTACGCCTTAGTTTATCATTTTCTCGAATGAGTTCAACATAGCGCCGCATCAATTCATCACGCTTGTCTTTTAATAATTTATGGCCTCTTGTCGCAGTTTTTAGACGATTTTTTAAATTATTAAGTTCCATCCGAGTGGGTCTAACATTTAATCGTTCCACAAATACTACCTCCTTTCTCTTCTAATAAAAATCTAGATACTTATCCTAAGATAAATTAACCATTTTCATTCTTATTAGTTTTTGGTAGGTAGTGATCCAACATATCATCTTTGATACGTTTAAGTTCTGTACGTGGTAAAATAGCTAGCAATTCCCAACCTAAATTAAGACTTTCTTCAATACTACGATTAGTGTAAAATCCTTGATTAATATACTCTTCTTCAAAACGGTCTGTAAAAGTTACATAGAGTTTATCAGTTTCGGATAATGCTGAGTCGCCTAAGACAATAGATAATTCCTTAGCTTGCTTCCCCTGTGCATAAGCCGCAAATAATTGGTTCATTGTTGCAGCATGGTCAGCACGGGTTTTCCCTTCACCAGATCCCTTATCCTTCAAACGTGAAAGAGAAGGAAGGACATTAATTGGTGGACGATAGCCACTATTATATAAGTCTCGAGATAAAATAATCTGCCCTTCGGTAATGTAACCTGTTAAGTCAGGAATAGGATGGGTAATGTCATCTTCTGGCATGGTTAAGATTGGAATCTGCGTAACCGACCCTTTTTTACCAATTAATCTACCTGCACGTTCATACAGAGTGGATAAATTAGTATAGAGATAGCCTGGATAACCACGACGACCTGGAACCTCACGACGGGCTGCCGAAACTTCACGAAGTGCTTCACAATAATTTGTCATGTCGGTCATAATAACTAAGACATGCATCCCTTTTTCATAAGCTAGATATTCTGCTGTAGTCAGAGCAATCCGAGGTGTGGCAATCCTTTCAATAGCTGGGTCATTAGCAAGGTTTACAAATAGCACAGAACGATTGATAGCTCCTGTCTCACGCAAATCTTTCATAAAATATTCAGCTTCTTCAAAGGTAATTCCCATAGCCGCAAAAACCACGGCAAAATTCTCATCAGAATTGAGAACAGTAGCCTGTCTAGCAATCTGAATAGCCAGTTCATTATGGGGCAATCCAGAACCAGAAAATACAGGTAATTTTTGGCCACGAACCAAGGTATTTAAGTGGTCAATAGCAGAAATCCCTGTCTGGATGAATTCATCAGGATAATCACGCGCCACAGGATTGATTGCTTGGCCATCAATATCCAAATATTTTTCTGGAATTAAATCTGGACCACCATCAATTGGTTTTCCCATACCATCAAATATCCGACCAACCATATCTTCTGACACAGCTAATTCTAGTGGTCGTCCAGTAAAACGAACCTTGGTCTTTTTGAGGTTAATCCCACTGGAACCCTCAAACAACTGAACCATGGCCTTATCTTCATGAACCTCTAAAACCTGCCCTTGACGAATCTCACCATTTTGTAAGGTAATTTCAACCAATTCATTATAGTGGACACCACTAACCTGGTCAACAATCATCAAGGGACCTACAACCTCACTAACAGTGCGGTATTCTTTAAGAACAGTCATTCTACATTCCCCCTTTTTCTAAGACCTGATGAATATCTGCTTTAATTTTCTGTGAAAGGTTACGAATGTCTGCTAAGTTTTCTTCCGCAATAAATTTGCTACGAGCAATCTTATCCCGAACTTCTTCTGTTCCTTCCATAATCTCTGTTAAATAAGCCCCATATTCTAATGCCTCTTTAGCTTGGTCACTAAAATACAAAATATTACTTAACATAGCCTCTTGCTTTGCAAAAGAACTAAAGGTATCTACCGAATCAAAAGCATTTTGCTGTAAATAATCCTCACGCAACTGTTTAGCTACAATCATAGTTAAACGATCTTTTTCTGATAAGGAATCAATCCCTACTAAACGTACAATTTCTTCTAAACTTGATTCTCTTTGTAGAATATTCATTGCACGCGACACCTTGCTAGCCCAATCTGAATCCATTTCCTTATCAATATACTGACCAATCTCATCTTTATATAAAGAATAAGAAGTCAGCCAATTAATAGCTGGGAAATGGCGACGTTGTGCTAATAGGGCATCCAAGCCCCAAAAGACCTTGACATTACGAAGCGTATTTTGAGTAACAGGTTCTGAAATATCACCCCCTGGAGGTGAGACAGCCCCAATTGCTGTGATGGTACCTTCACGCCCTTCACTACCTAGCGCAATGACACGACCAGCACGCTCATAGTATTCTGCAATACGACTACCTAAATAAGCAGGATAACCTTCATCACCAGGCATTTCTTCCAGACGGCCTGACATTTCCCGAAGGGCTTCTGCCCATCTTGATGTAGAGTCGGCCATGATTGCAACAGAATAGCCCATATCACGGAAATATTCTGCAATGGTTATACCTGTATAAATAGATGCTTCCCGCGCAGCTACAGGCATATTTGAAGTATTAGCAATTAAGACTGTTCTCTCCATAATGGATTGTCCTGTATTTGGGTCAATTAACTCAGGAAATTCATTTAGAACGTCAGTCATCTCATTACCACGCTCTCCACAGCCTACATAAATAACAATATCAACATTGGCAAATTTTGCAACCTGGTGTTGAACAACTGTTTTACCAGCACCAAAAGGCCCCGGAACAGCGGCAGAACCACCCTTAGTAACTGGGAAAAAGGTATCAATAACCCGTTGACCAGTAACCAAAGGTTCAAGTGGAATTAATTTTTTGGCAACAGGTCTAGCACGTCTGACAGGCCATTTTTGCATCAAAGTTCCCTTATAAATAGTCCCGTCAGCCTTTTCGATTTCATAAACAGTATCTTCTACCTTAAAGTCACCTGACTCAATAGATTTCAAGGTACCTGATACCTTAAAAGGCACCATAATATGATGTTTAATAACACTTGTTTCCTGAACATATCCTAAGATATCGCCTGCTACAACTTGACTTCCAACTGTCATGCTTGGATGAAAGGCCCACTTACGCTCACGGTCTAAACTATGGATATTGACTCCACGAACCAAGAAATCACTTTCTGTTGCTGTCTTGAAGCGATCAAGAGGTCTTTGAATACCATCAAACATTTCTGAAATAAGCCCGGGACCCAATTCCACAGATAAGGGATCTCCTGTAGTGACAACGGGTTCCCCCGGACCAATGCCTGATGTTTCTTCATAAACCTGGATTGAAGCTTTATCATGTCGCATTTCAATGATTTCTCCGATTAAACCAAGATCTCCAACCCGACAAATATCCTGAATATTGGCTTCTGACATTTCTGAAGCTAATATAAGGGGTCCTGAAACTTTAACTATCTTTCCTTGATTCAAGTTCTTCCTCCTTTAAATGACAAGCACACTATTTTTAACTCGCTTAAAATACTGCACTTTCTTCTTGACTACTTTTCTTGTAATATATTTTGTCCTACTGCTTTTTCAACATTCTCTTGAATTCTTTTTAAACCAATACCCAAGGAACCTTTATGAGTAGGAATTAAAATAAGAGCTGGTTTAACCTGCTTATCATAATAAGCAATAGTGTCTGACATTTGCTCAGCCATATCCTCTGTTAAAAAGATAACACCAAAATCATCATTTGCTAATTGTCTAAGCTTGTTAATAGCATCTTGGACCTCTATAACTGCAAAGGTCTGAAATCCTAGCATTCGAAAAGGAAGAATGGCATCACGGTTACCAATGACACCGATTTTATAGGTTTTATTGGCCATATATTGGTCTCATCCTTTCTTTAATCAGATTTCTAGGTAGTTGATTTGCAAGAGCTGATAATATCAGCCGTAAGTTTTGGACTTCAAATTCCTTGCCAAGTAAGAAACGAGCTAAAGGATAAGGGCCTTCAACAGTGTATCTTGCCTTATCAAAGAGTTGAAAAATAAGATAATCTCTGACATATTCTAACTCTACTATTGTAATAGTGGCTTGATCGATCTTGTCACTAAATGGTATTGTTTCAAAGCCGAACTCATCAGTTCTGATACTATTAAACCAGTTTTTTAAATCAGCTTCTACCTCTCTTATACCAAACTGATGACCAGAAAAAACGGCATCTTCATAGATCAGTTGCTTTATAAAGCCTTGGGACTTTTGCATGGCATGGGCCCTTTTAATAGTAATAAAGTTATAAAGGTCGATTATCATTGACACCGCCTTTTCAAAAGTAGGGTCATCTAAGTCTTTTGCAATAGCTTTTAAGTGTTTAAAATAGGCTAAATCTGCTCCAATTTCGATGACTCGAATATCTTGGTAATAGTGATATTCTTCCCAGATTTCCTGAATTTCTGAAACAAGAATTTCAGGTAAATTATCTGATTTTAAGCTAGTCACAAAATTTTCTAAAGTTGCTAAATTAGCTCTCCCAATTGGGATTAAGAGGGATTGTAAGTCCTTTTTAGTAGCCCTCATTTTTAAGAGAACTTTTAAATTATGATAGGTATACCGTAAACTGAATAAATCAACAATCTCTGGAGATGGTGATTCTTCAAAAGCCCAAGCATAGACCTTAACGAGATGGTTCATTAGACAAGCTTCCAACTTGTCTAAATCTTCAATATCTTCTATTGTGAGATGATAAGGACTTGTTTGTAATAGATGTGTTAAGAAAGCTTTATCGTCTGCCTTGAGTATTTTCTCAAATTGCTGGGGACTAATAAATTCTTTCTCCTTAATACTAATACTTGTGTTAATCTGGGAAAATTGGCTAAAATCCATAGTAAACCCCTAACTTTCTGTAAAAAGTACATGGGAAATACGTGCACTTTCTTCCTTAAAAATAGAGCCTAGAAGGTTAGAATAAAGATAAGTATCATCTACTTGATTGATAGAGACAATAAAGCCTGCTTCTTGAGCTATAGTATCAGGATTAAATGTTAATTTTGGGAAAAGTTCCCCAAGCTGAGCTAAATCCTCCTGACTCAATTTTTCTTTAGTCATCTCTCCCAAACTCACCTTGATATCCTGGTCCTGATAGTTGGTAAAGACCTTTTTCATAAAAGCTAACTCTTCTTGCTTGCTGAAAGCTTTCATTCTATTTAAAGCCGCATCAAATAAGTCTTTTAAGGCCTCTTGCTTCATCAAAAGAATCCTCTGGCGCTCTTTATTTGTAATTTCTTGAACCTCAACCTTGAATTTATCTTGCATAGCCTTAAGTTGACTTTGTCTGCTTGCCTCTAATTCAACCAACAAACTAGCCTTTTTCTGACTAAATTCTGCTTCTATTTTTTTTCTAGCAGTTTTTAGAATGACCTGTCCTTCTTGCTCAGCACCTTCAAGGATATCACTTTTTAGTTTATTTAAATCACTCACATGGAATTCCTCCTTTTTAACAATTAGCTTTGTTTAAACCCAAGCCCCTCTAAAAGCTGGATTTAGGTGTACTGACAAATAGCTTAACCTACTCGTAGTGTTAAAATGAAAGAAACAACAAAGGCAAGGATAGCATATGTTTCTACCATGGCAGCCAAGATAGCACCCTTCATAAATTCTTCTGGGCGTTTAGCAAGAATTTGCATACCTGCTACTGCTACATTTCCCTGATGTTTAGCTGAAAAATAACCAACAATTGCAATAGGTAAAGCAACAAAGAAATAAGCTAAGCCTTTTTCTACAGAAAGATCTGGCGTTAATTGTAACCAAATCAAAATACCGATAACAAAACCATAAAGACCTTGTGTACCAGGCAAGAGTTGTAAAATAAGGGCAGAAGCAAACTTTTCAGGTTGTTCCTTCAAAAGTGCTGCAGCTGCTTGCCCTGCCTTACCAACACCATAAGCCGAACCCATACCACTAAAACCAACAGCTAAAACAATCCCTAAAGCCGCAAAGAATGCACCACCATGTGCTGTAAAGTAACTTGCTAAATGTTCCATATTATTTTTCCTCCAATTGTGTTTCTGAATGAATTTTGACATATTTTTCTGCTAATTTTAAGGGTTGGAAAGCCTTGCCTCCACCTTGATAAAATTTTCCGAAAAATTCAACAAAGATAAGACGTGCTCCATGTACATATCCTGATAACAAGGATAAGAAAATATTAATCACATGTAAAAGGATAAAAAGAAGAATACCAATGCTAAAGCGACCGATAGGTGGGAAAATACCAACAATTAAGTTAAAGGCCGAACCAATACTAGCACCTGATAAGCCCAAAGCCATCAAACGGGTAAAGCTGACCAAGTCTCCCACATAACCACTAATATTATATAAGTTATAAAGGCCACTTCCTAAACCTGCTAGACTCTTAGCCTTAACAAGTGATACTACTAAAATTCCTATGGCATTTAAGATAGCCAACCATTTTCCAATAGTAACCAAGATGCCGAAGCCTGGTAGGGTCATGCCAAGCGCCAACATTAAAATACCTACTAGGATCAAAGACCAAGAAAAGCCTGAATTGTAAGCTTCTGCATAGTCTTTCATCTTGAGATGCTGCAATCCACCAAGTAAGAGCCCCACAATTACCGTTACAAAACCAAATAGAACCGACAATATCAATATAGTCATAATATCTGTTTGAGTCGATAAAAGAGCTACTGGTAAATTGAAACCAAGGAAGGAACCATAGATTAGCCCCCACAAGGAGACAGCGACACCAAGTATATTAAAGAATTTAATAAAGCGCTTACTTGATGTCTTGAGATTAAAGTAACGAAGGGCTAAAAAGGTTGATAGAAAGAGAATTAAACCATAGCCCAAATCGGCAACCATCATTCCAAAAAAAGTGAAATAAAAAGGTGCTAAGATAGGAGTTGGATCCTTCTCATAATATTTTGGTAAGGCATACATTTCTGTTACCAATTCAAAAGGTTCAATCAAGGGATGATTATGAAGCTTAATAGGCACATCTTCCCAATCCTTTTGGTCAACATCACTTTCTAAAAGATAGAGCTTATCTCCAAACTCTCTATCTAAAATCTGCCTGAGTTTTCCAAGATTGCGACTTTCTATCCAAGCTTCCAAGGCAACTAGATGGTCGGTACTAGCAAGCTTTTCCTTAGCTTTTTGACGCAGGTATTCACTCAAGACATAATCTGTCTCTATTTGTAATTTTTCAAGCAGAGCCTGTGACACTTGCAACTGATTTTTTAAATTATCTCTTTGGCTAGTCTTGTCAGCTATCCTATCCTGATTGGTTTTTATCATAAGACTAGGTAAAGAATCATACTGATAGTCAAATAACTTAAAATGATAATCTTCCAGAGAAATCTCTTTCTTTTTATCCCAAAAGAGCATGAGACCATATTCAGTCTCTGTGTGAAAGATTTCCTCGTAGCTAATATTAGGATCCTTTTTCAGCTTCTGATAGTAAGCATCATCTGTCGTACTTGGGATTGTCCCAATAAGAACTGAAATAAACTTATAGTTAGCAAAGTCTTGAGGTAAATGAGATAAATTCTTCCATTTCTCTAATTGCTGACCTTCTTCTTGTAAGTTTTCCAGCTGAGCTTCTAGGGACTTAAAGCATCTTATTTTCTCTTCTAAGTCCTTCAAGATTGCCCTTGCATCTGCTTGCCGCGCAGCCATTGTAAAGTCATCAAAAGATAAGCTGACATCTGCTTTTTTTAAGTTAGCAAGTTTACCTGCTTTAGGGATAAATTCCGATAGTTTAGCGATACCATTTTCTAATTTTTCTTGTTCCAGTAATAAGTTTTGAAAGACTTCTTGTCCAACTAAACCTTTTTCTGAATCATTGATATGGCTAATAATCTGGGGCAAACTGACCTTTTTTTCTGAAAAAGCCTCTTGCCAGTCCTCTAGCTGGCTTAGGTTTCTAACCTCTAGCAAATGACTCTTTTGCAGCACTTGCAAAACCTGATCTAGATAATCCTTCCCAAAGATAAGGGAAAGTTTTTTCATTTGACTAATGGCCATATGTCTCTACCACCTTGTCCACAATCTGATTGACAAGTTTATCTTTTTTATCAGCTAACAAGGCCTGCATATAAGCTTCATTCTTGTCAATCTTTTCCTTTGACTCCCTTTCGAGCTGAGTCTTCTGGGCTGAAAGTTCTTTTTCCTTAGCTGCTAGTAAGTCCTTTGTTTCCTGCTCATAGCTTTGTCGGATGGCTTCAAGCTCAGCCTTACTTGCAGCAGCTAATTCTTCTTTTTGTTTCTCATAACTGTCATAAATAACCTTTGCTTCTTCTTCAATGGTATTCATAATTGATAAAATCGACATAGCCACTTATTAAACTCCTTTTTTATATCTATAATACACTAATACCAATTACTATTATATGAAAAACTTAACACTAACTAAACTTTTTAGACAAGAACTTGTCTAAAAATCATTGTCTAGAGAAAAAGAATACCCACCAATTACATCCCTATCAGTTAGATATTTATGTCCATTTTAGGGAGGCAATTAAGGATGGGTTTCTTGTCATCTTCAATTTTCTATTAGGCTGTGAGATTTGTCAGCTAATAATAGTAATATATAGTTGTGAAGGCTGTTCAATAGGGACTATTTCCCTTGTTGGTAGAAGGCTTCCATGTCCTCTTTTGGAACCATACTTCCACCTGTTGCCCAGGCAAGATAAGTAGCATTTTCCATCTTATCTTCTAGGCCATAAGCTTTCATATAAGCACGACCTTCTTCTGTGTCAAATAGCATAGCTGGACCAATAGTTCCTGCAAGTGCTGCGGGCTCTAGGTGAATATCTTCTAAATCAATCATCTTAGTTAACAATAATTTTTGATCTTCTTCAGAAATTGTAATACCACCATTGAAATAATTGTGCATTAGCTCTGCTACAAAGCCTGATGTCCTTGGGACTGCTAAGCCATCCATATTTGTTTTGGCATCTACTTCAATATCTGCTACAGAAACTTTTGAATATTTTTCAGTTACTAAACCAACTAGCATTGATGGCATGTGGGTTGGTTGAGCAAAGAAACAGTGAACATTATCGCCATAGATTTGTTTTAAGCCAAAAGCAGTTCCCCCTGGGCTTCCACCAATACCACATGGTGAAAAGACAAATAAAGGATGATCTTCATCAACAAGGATCTTCTCTTCTTCTAATTGTTTTTTCAAACGGCATGGACCAACAGTGTATCCTAAGAATAAATCTACGGAATGCTCATCGTCAACAAAATAAGATTTTGGATCGGCATCAGATTCTGCACGGCCTTGGTTAACAGCTTCAGTAAAGTTTGTTTTATGTTCAATAACCACAACACCATGGTCACGTAAGTATTTTTTCTTCCATTCTTTAGCATCATAAGACATATGAATAATCACTTCAAAACCAAGTGATACTCCCATAAGGCCTACACTAATACCTAAATTACCAGTTGTACCAACCATAACTTTATATTGACTAAAGAAATCTTTGAATTCTTGACTACCAAACTTACGATAATCATCTTCATAACCTGATAAGATGCCTGCTTCAAGAGCAAGTGTCTCAGCATGTTTTAAAACTTCATAGATCGCACCACGCGCCTTAATGGTTCCTGCAATAGGTAAGGTATCATCACGTTTGAGGTACATCTGACCAGGTATACTTACCTTATATTCTTTTTCCAAAAAGTCTTTAAAGTTTGGAATTTTTGTAATGTCAGACTCAATAATCCCATTGTTAGCACGAGTTGACTCAAAATTTTCGGCAAAATAAGGGGCAAATCTTTCTAAGCGAGCTTCGGCATCACGGATATCTTCTTTACCAAACTGTGATACCTTATTTGCAACTTCAACCCCTTTATAATGATCATTCATCCAAAAGATGGGTTCATACCGCATCATTTTTTTTATTTCTGTTATTCCAGTTTTCACTGATTCTGAACTCATAAGTAACCTCCTAAGTAATAATATAAGCTTCTAATTGTATGATTTCTTTTTTTATAAGAGTCTTTTCAATCTAGTTGAGTTTGCCATGAATAACTAGCGATTATTTATCCATAGCCTGTAATTCTTGTTTGGTAATCAATTTATGGTTTTTAAATACGATACCACCAATATAACCAGCTATTAAACTTAAAATAATGCAACCCAAGGCAGTTACTAATACTTTAGTTGCTGGATTGTAGGCAAACATAACAGCAAAACCAGCTATTGGGGTAGCAGTCCCTGGCGTACCATTGACCAATCCCATTAAAGCAATTAAGATCCCACAAGCTGCGCCACCAAAGAAGTTGGTCACATAAATCGGAATTGGATTAGCTGACGTTACATCAGCCTGAGTTAAAGGCTCAATAGCAAAAGCAATATTATCTTTTCTTTCACCTAATTTTAACTTGTGGAAAAGAATGGCATTCATGAAAGAAGAGCCAAATACTGATAGGGCACCTATAGCCATTGGAACACCTGTTAGCCCTAACATAGCTGTAAGAGCCATTGAAGATAATGGTGCTGTAGCAACTACCACAATGGTTCCTCCAAGGATAATCCCCATAATAATTGGGCTACTGTGAGCAGTTGACGTTAAAATTTCACCAATGGTCAATAAGGTTTTTTCAATAATTGGTGACATTATTTTGGCTAATAGACGTGTTAAAGGAGCACCAATGATAATGATTGCAATTAAGTCTAAACCACCAGGGATATGTTTTTCCATCCATTTAATTAAGAAAGAAACAAGATAACCTGAAATAAATCCTGGGATAATTCCCATTCCAGATACAGATAACCCGATTAATACAGCATAACCTGGCGTAACACCAACTGCAATCGCTACCAAAATAGCTGCTGCAACACCTGAAAGTGAGCCATTTGCACCACCTACTTCACTTAAAAATTGAAAGCCCAATACCTTACCAAAAAATGAATCCTGAAAGGCTTCTACTAGAAAGGAAGCACAGGCAGCTGCTGCAAGGGCACCCATTGCTTTTGCGCCATAAGGTGCTTTATAATTAAATAAAGTAAAAATAGCTAAAACAAGTATGAGAAGGCTTGTCCCAATAATAATATCCATAAAATTTTTTCCACCGTTCTTTAGGTTTAGTTAATACTTGCTACTTGGTCAGTCTGGCCATTGCTTCTACTTCAATCAATGCATCTTTTGGTAGGGCAGCAACTTGGTAGGCTGTTCTAATTGGATAAGGTTCTTCTAACAATTCCGTCATGATTTGATTTAAGGTATTAAAATGTGATAAATCAGATAAATAAATAGTTAACTTGAAGACATTCTTAAAATCAAGCTTTTGTTCTTCCAAGATAGCTGCAATATTTGCAAATGACTGACGGCATTGAGATTCAAAATCTTCAGGAATCTCACCTGTTTCCGGAATCACTGGTAGTTGGCCTGAAGTGTATAAAATATTTCCTTCAATGGTGTAAATAGAATATGGCCCGATAGCTTTTGGGTACTTGCTCATAAAATGAACCTCCTTTAGTTTTTCTACTTAGAATTTTACATGAAATCGCATTCATAGTCAATAATATTTTATCATTTTAATAAAATTTTTTTATTCTGAAATTATTTTCTTATTATGATAAAGTTTAATTGTCTTTTATTCTAAAATATATTACTATATTAGCAAGAAAAATTATAAGTAGGAAGTCAAGCATGAATAAAGAAACTTTACATTACTGGAAAATGATTATTTCATTTTTAAAGGAAGTTCTCGGCGATAATAACGAAATTGTCCTACATGTCATTGAAAAAAATGATATCTTTATTGGTGAAATTGTTAACAGCCATATCAGTGGTCGAACCACCAATTCTCCCCTAACGGCATTTGCCCTTGATTTGATTAACAACAAGGTCTACAAAGAAAAAGACTTCGTAACCAACTATAAGGCTATTGTCAGTCCTCAAAATAAAGAAGTTAGAGGATCTACTTTTTTTATCAAAAATAGTCAGGGTGAACTTGAAGGCATGCTCTGCATTAACAAGGATATTTCTGTCTATAAAGGTCTGGCAGAAAATATTTTAGGACTTGCTAATCTTAATATTAACCATCTTCTAACTCAAAAAGAAAATAAGGCTTCTGCTATTGCACAGGATGAAACTGTAGAAGTCCTCTCAAGTAACATCCAAGACATTATTAGTGAAATTATTGATCCCAGCCTTTTAAATCAAGATATCCATCTTAGTCAAGAAGTCAAAATTGAGATCGTTTCAAAATTATCTGAGAAGGGCGTTTTCCAGCTGAAAGGAGCTGTTTCTAAAGTAGCTGAAATTCTGAATATTTCTGAACCAAGCGTTTACCGCTACCTTAAAAAAATAGAAAGCGACTAAGCTTTTCTAAGTTTGAAATGTTTAAGCAAATGTAAAGCATTCTCCCTTTAAACACCTGACAAGTTAAAAAACACTAGTTGAAAGCAAAGATTCTATCAGCTAGTGTCTTTTTTTATCAGTGCAGGCTTTGAGAAGTTATGCTTTAATCAAGGGAACTCCTGTAAGAGCCTGTACTTCTTTAAAGCTGAATTCTTCATTAATCTCTATGACCTTGATACCTTCTGGAACCACCTTAAAGACACCCATTTCAGTAATAATTAAATCAACGACATTTTTAGCAGTCAAAGGCAGGGTGCACTCTTTGATAATTTTAGGCTTACCCTTATTTGTATGTTCCATGGCTACAATGACTTTTTTAGCTCCAACCAAGAGATCCATCGCACCACCCATTCCAGGAACCATCTTACCTGGAATAAGATAATTAGCAATATCACCATTAGCTGCTACCTCAAGTGCCCCCAAAACAGTCAAATCAACATGGCCACCCCTAATAATCCCAAAGGAAGTTGCACTATCAAAAAATGCAGCACCTGGGTAAACAGTCACTGGCTGCCCTCCAGCATTTACAATCCTTGAGTTGGGATCATCAGATTTAGGACCTAGTCCTATAAAGCCATTTTCTGATTGAAAATAAACATTGATATCATCAGGTAGAAAATTTGCAACCTTGGTAGGGAGTCCTATCCCTAAATTAACCAAGGAGCCATCTTCTAATTCCTGGGCCACACGTTTTGCAATTCTGTTTTGAATTTCTTCTTTACTTAATACAACTGTCATGCCTAGACTCCTTCTTCTATCAGATAGTCCACAAAGATATGAGGGGTATGAACACATTCAGCCTGTAACTGGCCTTTTGCTAGCACTTCTCGTGCTTGAACTATGGTTGTTTTGGCACAAGCAGCCATTAATGCATTAAAATTATTTTCAGAGCCAGAGTATTGAAGATTGCCCAATTGGTCAGCCTTATTAGCTAATATCAAAGCAAAATCAGCCTTAAAGGGAAGTTCTAATAGATAGGTTTTACCATCAATGACCTTTAGCTCTTTTCCTTCTTCAACAAGGGTACCCACACCTGTTGGGGTATAAAAGCCACCTATTCCAAAGCCACCTATTCTAATTTTTTCAGCAAAGCTTCCTTGGGGAATCAATTCAACCTCTAACTCTCCTTCATTCATTTGACGGCCTGCTTCACGGTTAAGTCCAATGTGAGTAGCATAGAGTTTCTTTAATTGCCCTGCCTTAAGGAGTTTTCCTACTCCTTTATCTATAAAACCAGCATCATTACAGATTAAGGTTAAGTCCTTACTTCCCTTTTTCACCAAGGCATCAATAAGAGCTTCTGGACTGCCATTGGTCATAAAGCCACCAACCATAATGGTAGCCCCATCATTAATTTTTCCTATTGCTTCTTCAATGGGAATCATTTTGTCTTTTAACATGCCAATCTCCTTATCTTTTTACAATAAGACTTTGTCCCTGTCCCCCACCAATACATAGGGTAGCTAGGCCATGTTTGGAATCTCTTTTAATCATTTCATGAATGAGTGTGACCAGTATTCTTGCTCCTGAGGCTCCGATAGGATGACCTAAGGCAATAGCTCCTCCATTAACATTAACTTTGTCCTCATCAAATCCTAACTCTCTTGAAACAGCAATTGCTTGAGCCGCAAAAGCTTCATTGGCCTCTATTACATCTAAATCCTTAACCTCTAAATTGGCCTTTTTAAGGGCTTTTTGAGTGGCTGGAATTGGTCCACAACCCATAAAATCAGGATCTAACCCTGCACTTGCAAAGCTTACAATACTTGCTAAGATAGGTAACTGAAGTTCTTCTGCCTTACTTCTGCTCATTAATAAAAGCGCTGCTGCACCATCATTAATACCTGAAGCATTGCCTGCTGTGACAGTTCCCTTATCTTTTTTGAAAACAGTTCTTAGTTGGGCTAAACTTTCTATCCGACTATCAGCTTTAGGGTACTCATCTTTTTCAATAATGAGCGTCTCCCCTTTTCTCTGAGGAACAGAAACTGGGACTATCTCATCCTTAAAACGGTTACTTGCTAGGGCTTTTTGCGCCTTTAGTTGACTACTAAGGGCAAATTGGTCCTGTTCCTGACGGGATATGTGGTATTTTTCAGCAACATTTTCAGCTGTTACTCCCATATGGATAGGTTTAAAAGCGTCACTTAAGCCATCTCTAATCATGCTATCAACAAGTTTATCATCTCCCATGCGAGAACCAAAGCGGTGATTTGGAAGAAGATAAGGAGCCTGACTCATGTTTTCAGCCCCACCTACTAAAACAATATCGGCATTGCCTGATTGTATCTTTTGGGCACCTAACTCTACTGCCTTTAAGCCAGAACCACACACCATATCAATGGTAAAAGCTGGAACTTCATAGGGAATTCCAGAGCCCACAGCTACTTGACGAGCAAGGTTTTGACCAAGGCCGGCATGCAAGACATTTCCAAAAATAACTTCTTCAATCAAATGAGGGGCTAGCTTTGTCTCTTCTAAAATCGCTTTGACAGCTGTCGCTCCTAAATCAATAGCAGAAACTCTTTTAAAAGCACCTCCAAAATTACCAATAGGGGTACGGAAGGCTGATACAATTACAACATCTTTTATCATTTTTTTCTCCTTTTATCTACTTGAAGCGCTTACACAATTATTATATAATGAGACCTATAATAAGCAAGTATCATTTTCTTATATCTTCTATAATTACATATTATACCAGAGACAAGGAGAATCCTTTTATGAATATTTCTAACCTGACTTACTTTGTTGAAATTGTTAACTGTAATTTCAATCTTACAAAGGCAGCTCAAAAAAATCACATCTCACAACCTGCTCTGAGCAATTATATCAAAACAATTGAAAATGAAGAAAATATTAAACTCTTTCTCCGTCATAAGGGACGCTTGGTTGGACTTACAACTATTGGTGAACGCTTCTATGAAAATGCTAAGGTTGTTATTTCCCATCACGAACAACTGATGGCTGACCTTAGAAGTGAATCTAAAAAATACAAGGGGGAAATTACTATAGGAATCCCCCAACTAATCTCTGGCATTATTTTTTCAGAATTAATTCCTAAATTGATTGAAGAAAATCCCGATGTCAAATTCAAAATTATTGAGACTGGAGCTTATGAACTCCAAAAAAAACTTTTTTTAAATGAGGTTGATTTTGCTATTTTATTAACCCCTACTGCCCTAGATCCTGCTCTTGCTGACATTGATATCCTCCTAAGAGACCAACTTTGCCTTTATATGAGCCAAAAAACCTATGAAGAGAAATACCATAAGGCCAAGTCTATTTCTATCAAAGACCTGCATCATGAGGAATTTGTTACCTTTGATAAGACCTTTATGATTTACCATCAGCTAAAGGTTTTATTTGAGCAAGAACATATCTCTCCCAAAATTAAACTCTATTCTGCTTCTTGGGATTTTCTATTAAATATCACAAGATACTCTTCTTATACGACGATTCTCCCTAGGCCAATCACCTATTTTGCAAATATGGAAGGCCTCGTAGAAATTCCCCTTAAAGAACATCCCAAATGGGAAGTGGTCTTAACCTCTTTAAGAAAGGATAAAACCAGCCATTTGAAGGCTTATATCAAAAATACCATTCTTGATTATTTTGCCCGTCAAGGCTTTCACTAAAATTTAAAAGAAAAAGTCATTTGTGCCCAAGAAACAAATGACTTTTTGAATTGACTTTATCATTAAATTAAGAATAAATAGAGGATAATAATCACGGAAACTACTAAAACACAGGGAATAGTGTAGGCAACAATTTGATTAAATTTTAATTTAAAATGGGACAGATAAGATAAAGCCCAAAAGGGAACTATTAAATTAGTGGTCGCATCCCCAAGCTGATAGGCTTGTAAAATCTTACCTAAATCATTACCAACTTCAATGGAAGCTGGGATAATGTAAGGCGCTTCAATGACAAACTTAGAGCCACCTGAAGGCACAGCAATATTTAACAAGGCTGAATAGATATAAGCAAGTACCGGCCAACTTGTCCCATTTGAGATACTCACAAAAAAATGGGAAATTTCTAAACCGAGACCTGTCGTTTGAATAATACCGAAAATGCCAGCATAAAAAGGAAATTGGAGGACCAAGCCCCAGGAGGACATGACCCCATTTTTAAAGAGCGAGCCATAATATTCAGGACCTTCTTGACCACACAGTAATAAACCAAGGCCTAAAAACAGAAAGTTAAAACTATTTAAGTCTAAGCCAGATAATCCAACTCTGGAAAAATGATAGAGACTATAGCCAAAAATAAGAGAGCCAGTAATATACATGACTAAGGGAGAAGCATTCATTTTTTCTGCTGGCGTTCTTCTAGGAATAGATAGAGCTGCTGAAGACTCTAGGCTACTTTGATAAACCTCCTGATCCAGTTCTACTATTTTCCCTTGATCCTTGGGATGGATAAAAAGAGCAAAAAATAAAGGCACCAGCATACAAACAATTAACAGGCTGATAAATTGGATATTAAGGACAGAAGAGGTTAGGGGAACACTTTCAGGAACCAAGGCCTTATAGGAGTCTGCCACACTATTTTTGAGGTAATTAGGGGTTGCAGAATAAAGCACTGCTGCTCCTGATAAGCCTGAAGTAGCTGGTAAAAAAGTGAAAAATAAGGTAGCCACAAATAAAGGGGTGTGTATCTTTATCCCCTTTTGCCTAGCCTGTACTAAGAGTTCTTTCCCAAAGACAATAGCAACCATCATGCCAAGACCCCAGTGCAAGAAACCAAAAAGGGAACCGACAATAACAGAGAAGACAAAGACCTGAACCCGAGTCTTAGGTAATTTTGCTAAAAAGCGAAACATTTTATGGGCAGGCGGGGAACTGGCAACAGCATTTCCTGTGGCTAGAAGGACTGTCATCTGCATGGCAAAAGACAAGAGTCCCCAAAAACCATTGACCCAGCCGTAGATAATGCCTCCTGTTTTTTCGGTTCCAATAAAGGGACTATCTGTCATTAAGACAGCCATCATTATAACTATAAAGGTTAATATAAAACAAATAAAAAGAGACTCCGGCATCCATTTCATAAAACCATCAATATAGCGGTCCATGAAACTTTTCTTTTTGGTGCTTTCTTTCATTGCATTCTTCCTTTCATAATAAAAGAATGACCTTTCTCCTAGCTATTGTGTAAGCCTTTAGTAGATTGTGTAAGTAAAATAAATAGCTATCATAGATCTGTCATTCTACTTTCTACCCTCATGATAAAACCGCTTTCATTTTTTGGCAAATACCAATATCTTATGTCTACTATAAATAAAACTTATGACATCCCCAAGAATCTATAGCAAGTTGTAATAGACTGCCCTACTATATCCTGATGAGACAAACAAAAAAACCTAACGCATGGTTAGGTTGCTTAGTCTAAAAATTAAACTACTTTTGTAATATTTGTTGCTTGAAGACCACGTTGGCCTTGCTCAATATTAAACATTACTTTTTGTCCATCATCTAATGATTTGAAACCGTCAGATTGGATTTCTGAAAAGTGAGCAAATACATCTGCTCCGTCTGCTTGTGAAATAAAGCCGAAACCTTTTTCTGCGTTAAACCATTTTACTGTACCTTGTGTCATTTGAGTTACCTCTATATATTTTATTTGTAAAGAATTATTAAGAGGAAAACAAAAGATAAAACTGATACTTTGACTCGAAAAACTTATTTACATTCCCTACTATAACAGTATAAACTTCATAAGTCAACCCTAAAACTGCAAAATAAAAAATTATTTTCTTTGCTTATAAGGTTTAGGAAGTTTGATACATCTTGGTGGTCAACTTCAATAATTCTAAAATAAGATAATGGTGATCAATTAGAAGATCATAAATCTGGTCTTCATTTAAAATACCTGATCTGATTGCTGGTTTTTCATCTCTTAACTTAAACCACTCTTCACTTCCATAATAGGAGGATAGGGCTTTATAATCATCATAGTGTTCATTTATTTCTTGAACACTTTCTTTTAAAGATTCTAAGAGGGGAAGAAAGCGATCATATCTTTCTTCTAAATCTTTAATGGTCATTGCTTCTTTATCAGTCATGCTTAGCTTCTCCTTTTTTTATTTCTGTCATTATAACATTTTTAGCAGCAAGTTCCCTTACTTAAACTTGCAAGGCTATTAGACTATGCAAAAAGAAGGGCCTTCCCCTTCTTTTTGAGTTTTTATGTCATAAGAAAATAGTCTTAGTAGGCTTACTTAGATTTGGCTGACTTGCTAAAGAGCTTAAATGCGCCAAGAAATGATACTAAGCCTAATAAACTTATTGCAGAACTAGTTTTATCACCTGTTTGAGGGAGGCTCTGAGAAGGGCTAGTCATAACGCTTACTGGAAGCTTATAAGAATGAAAGACTTCTTCTTTAGCTACTCCTTCTTTGGTAGCTATGCTTGTTGCTGGACTCTTAGTAGGTACTGGATTTTCCTTGTCAAAGGATAGTTGTAAAAGAAGAGGATCGTGGTCAGAAGCACGCCCATGAGCAACCATAAAAGGTGAGTTCACATGGACCATATCAAAAGCATAACGGTCAAGGAGATTACGAGAGACCAAGATATTGTCAAGCGTCTGGTTGTTTCCTTGATGGAAATAAGAATAACGGTCAGCTAGGTCATGCCTACTTACTAAATTAGCCATTCCCCCTTCTTCTATAATGCCTATGGTCTTAGTGAATTCAAAGTCGTTATAGTCACCAAGCATGACAATATTAGCCTGATGGCGACTGCCTTCTTTGGCAAACTGGCTTAAAATAGTAGCTAGTTGATGTCGTCTTTCTTCAGATTTAAAGGTTACTGGCTGATTGCGACCATATAAGGGGCTATCGCCTCGTTTAGAGTTTAAATGATTGGCAACAACCACTACCTTATTGCCTTGGAAAATGAATTCGGCAGCTAAGGATTTTCTGACATCTTTCCAAGCAGGGTTTGTAGGGTCAATTCTTCCCAAACTTAAACTTAATTCGCCATTAACCCATGAAACGGAATCTCTGGCTCCTCCTTTTGGCTTAGCCGAAAGACTAACCCTATCAGGTTGATATAAGAATCCAGTCCGAATGTTAGCCCCTGGTTGGCCCCCATCCTGGTTATTTTCTGGGGCAATATCAACATAAAGATAAGTCGGACCACCCAGTTGCTTGATAGCCTCAATCAGGCGTTTGGCACTTTCTTTTGCATCTGTTGTGCCGTCATTTTTAGGCCCATTATTATCTTGTACCTCAATGAGGCCAATAATATCAGGCGCATTTAAATCATCGATAAAGGATTGGGCAATACGTTTTACCTTTTCATCCTTAGTGGAGCTTTTATTAGCTGAGAAGTTTTCAATATTGTAAGAAGCAATGCTTAGCTTACTTGGGTCTTTTTGCAGATAGGTTTTTTCTGGTTTAAGATGGCCATCATGTAAGCTTGGCATCTGTAAATTATCATCCACAAATACCTTGTAATTGCCATAGCTGTAAGACACAGGACCTGTAAGACGGCCTGTAAAGTAGTCTCCTGCCTTAATCACTTCTTTTCCCTTCTTAAAAAGAATAGGAATTAAATCGGTATTATAGGACTTTTCTGGTAATAAAATCCCTCCAGAATTATCTAATGGTCTTTTTGATGAACCAGGGAGCACATAAATTTCCTTATGGTCCATTGGTCCTAAAATCTTAGCGTCATCCACAGCGACAAGCATGCCTTCTAGAGATTCCCAAAAGTCAATGGCATCTTCTTTGGGATCAAAGATACTTAGTCCATCATTGTCTATAATATTGGCAGGTGCTTGACGGTCTTTTCCTAAAACAATGGGGGCAGGAACCTCATGACTTCCTGTTTTAATAATACTATCAGCCTTTATCTGGGTAATACTTAAGTCTGTTTGTTTACGGTCATCATAGCCTTTTCCAAAAAACTCTTGAACTGTTCCAGTAATGGTTAAGACATCACCAAGTTTGACCTGGGCATTTTTGGAATAAATTTGAATGCCATCAGAAGTTGCGTCATTATTGTCTCCATATAAGTCCTGAACATAAAAATGACTGGCATCTTCTAGATAGGTAACAACGACTTCTTCTACTCTGACCTTCTTATTTACAAGGGGTGACTCATGGCTGCTTCCTTGGATTTGCCCAACCTTAACGACTTGGCTTGTGCTATCAGCCTTAGGAGTTGGCTTAGCTTGTCTATTTGAGCTTAGGCTAGTAGCTTGAGCTGATTCTTCTTCTACCAGAGCATTTAAAGCCTCTGAAGAACTTTCTATGTTAGGACTGCTAGATGCAGGTAGCTGTAAGTCAGGCTGGGAAGAATCACTTGCCTGATTAGAGGAAGGTCCCTTAGCGGGCTCTGATACTTGGGATGCTGATAAGTTTTCTGCTGAAGCCTTGCTATTAGCTAATCCAGATTCTATAGTGTCTCCACTGACCTCTTCTTTAGCAGGGCTAGCTTTATCTGTCTGTAAAACCACCTCATCTGCATAAACAAGCTGGCTTGGTCCATCCACCATCTCCTCAATCACTGGAGATACAGCAACTAATGCCAATAAGGAAGCATAAGTGAAAAATTTCTTATTTGACATAAAAACTCCTTCTAATCTATATGACATATTACAGACTCATTGTAACAGAAATAAGACACAAAAGAAATATGTTTTTCGTATTTTGATAAGAAATATTAATTTTTTGTCAAAGAAAGCGTTTCATTTTTTCTGAAATAAGTATTTTTTCAACAAAAGACGAACAAATAGCTTTTTCGAGTCTCTTTTATCAATTTTTAACTCCTTTGTTAAAAAAGAAAGGGAAACAATAATCGTTATTTAGCAAAGTCTAAGGCATAATCACAAATGACTAGAGGATGACTAAGGTCCCTTGGAAAATAGAAAAAGATAGCCTTAAAGGCTACCTTCTTAGGAATTGAAATGTCTATTTCTAGAAAGAAGTTTAGTTAGTTTACTTCCTTTTTTTGACCTTTGGAAGTAAAGACAGACTTCCTGCTCCAGCTATAAGGGCCATTGCAGCAGCTGTGAAGAAAGGATTCTTTTGGTCGCCAGTTGCCGGGAGTTGGTTTGCTTTAGCTTGTGCTGCAGGAGCTTGTGTTTTTGCAGAAGAGCTTGTCATAGTCTGAGATTTTTCTTCTGCCTTAGTGTCTGTAGGTTCTTGCGAAGCTTGTGGAGCTTGAGCTTTTGGAGAAGCTGACTCAGATGTCTTAGGTTCTTCTTTTGGTGCTTGAGGAGCTTCTTTAGAACTTTCTGGTTTTAAAGGAAGTTCAGGTTCTTTTGGAAACTCTGGTATCTCAGGTACTTCTGATTTGTCTGGACTTTCAGGCATTTCAGGCTCTTGTGGAAGCTCTGGAGCTTTTGGATCTTCTGCTTGAGGTCTATCCAGTTCTTCTTTAGGAGTTTCTTGAGGGAAGGATTCCCCTTGCTCACCTTTTTCTCCTTGAAGACCCTGGTCTCCCTTGTCACCTTTTTGACCCTGGATACCTTGGTCGCCTTTATCACCCTTGTCGCCTTTTGCGCCCGGAGCTCCGGTTTCACTCTTTTCTCCCTTAGGACCTTGGGCACCATCCTTACCTGGCTGACCGTCTTTACCATCTTTTCCAGCAGGACCTACAGGACCCATAGTACCAGGTTTCCCTTCTGGTCCCATTGGACCCTGTTCACCTTGGGGGCCTTGAAGACCATCCTTACCGTCTTCTCCTTTAGGACCTTGAAGTCCAGGATCACCCTTTTCTCCCTTTTCGCCAGTAGGACCCATAGGACCTTGAGGACCAGTTTCACCTGGTTGACCATCCTTACCAGCAGGGCCAGCTGGACCCATTGGGCCTGCCTTGCCATCCTCACCTTTAGGTCCTTGTTCTCCTCGTTCACCTCGAGGACCAGAAGGACCTTGCTCTCCTTTGGCACCTTGAATGCCGTCTTTACCTGGTTTCCCATCTTCTCCTTTAGGACCTTGGGGACCTGGCTTTCCTTCTGGACCGGTAGGACCACGTTCACCTTGAGGACCTCGGGGTCCAGCTGGTCCCTCCTTTTTATTAAGTTGATCAATTATCTCCTGCAATATTTCAAAATACCTTTTGGAATGCCCACCAAGTTGAATAAGATAATTTCTAATTTTTATATCATGCCCTTGACTAGGAATTAATGTTGTTGCATCAGGATAATAAATTAATTGCTCCTTTAGGTCAGATAAATTATTTTCCGCCTTTACTGTACTTCCAATTCCAGCTGAGGCGAAGACTGCCACCGTTGCTAGGGCAAGGCCATAACGTTTGGCTAATTTTCCTAAATTTTTTCTTTGTGTCATATTACTGTCTGCTTTCTTTCATTATCGTCATAACTTATAATCTTATAAGCACAGTAATCAGTATATATATATATATATATATGCAATTCATATTTTTAACATTTTATTAAAAAATTAGCTTTAAAATAAGTTTTTTATTAAAATAAAGGAATTAATAGATAAGTTCAGTAAGCAAGAAATAGCAACTTTTAAGAAGTGCTATTTTTTCTGTATGACGGGTATGCCGTAGAAAAAACACCCTAGGTATTTTTCTAGAGTGTTTAAAATCATGTTTAATAGCTTTTAAATAATCAAATTATTTTTTTAAGTTGTAGAATGATTTAAGTCCTTTGTATTGAGCAACTTCACCAAGTTGATCTTCGATACGAAGTAATTGGTTGTATTTTGCAATACGATCTGTACGTGACAATGAACCAGTTTTGATTTGTCCGGCATTTGTTGCAACTGCGATATCAGCGATTGTTGAATCTTCAGTTTCACCTGAACGGTGTGATACAACAGCAGTGTAACCAGCTTCTTTAGCCATTTCGATAGCTTCAAAAGTTTCTGTCAAAGTACCGATTTGGTTAACCTTGATAAGGATTGAGTTAGCAGCGTTTTCTTTGATACCACGTGCTAGGTAGTCAGTGTTTGTAACGAAGAAGTCATCACCAACTAATTGTACACGTTTACCAAGACGTTCTGTAAGAGCTTTCCAACCATCCCAGTCATTTTCATCCATACCATCTTCGATAGTGATGATTGGGTATTTGTTTACTAATTCTTCAAGGTAATCAATTTGTTCTGCAGATGTACGAACAGCTGCTCCTTCACCTTCAAATTTAGTATAATCGTAAACACCGCGTGCTTTATCGTAAAATTCTGATGATGCACAGTCAAAACCAATCATAATACCATTTTCACCAGCTTCATAACCAGCTGCTTCAATAGCTTTAAGGATAGTCTCAACACCATCTTCAGTTCCTTCAAACTTAGGTGCAAATCCACCTTCGTCACCAACAGCTGTTACAAGACCACGTTCTTTAAGGATTTTCTTAAGGGCGTGGAATACTTCAGCACCCCAACGTAATCCTTCTTTGAAGGTTGGAGCACCAACAGGCATGATCATGAACTCTTGGAAGGCAATTGGAGCATCTGAGTGAGATCCACCATTAATGATGTTCATCATTGGTGTTGGTAACACTTTAGTGTTGAAACCGCCAAGGTAGTTGTAAAGAGGCACTTCAAGGAAGTCAGCTGCAGCACGAGCTACGGCAATAGACACACCAAGAATAGCGTTAGCACCAAGTTTCCCTTTGTTAGGAGTACCATCAAGAGCAATCATTGCACGGTCAATAGCTTCTTGATCACGAACATCAAAACCGATGATTGCTTCAGCGATAATGTTGTTAACGTTGTCAACTGCTTTTTGAGTACCAAGACCAAGGTAACGAGATTTGTCGCCATCACGAAGTTCTACTGCTTCATGCTCACCAGTAGATGCTCCTGAAGGAACCATACCACGTCCGAAAGCACCTGCTTCTGTATAAACCTCTACTTCAATTGTTGGGTTACCGCGTGAGTCAAGGACTTCGCGAGCGTAAACATCAGTAATAATTGACATTATAATAGTCTCCTTATGAGTTTTAATTTTTTACATGTTAATAATACCACAAACTAGCTCTATTTTCAACTTAAAAAGCAAGGCTTTGAAAATATTGAATGGTTTTCAAGAAAGTATTTTCTTTTTTCTGAAACTCACTTTAATAGGTTAAATAGAGATTTTAATAGCTTTCTTGCTAAAAAATAAGTATAATACAGGTAAAGTTACTTAGGAGGTCTTTATGGATTCACTAGATCACAAAATTTTGAAAAGCGCTTTAGGAGAACAACGATTAAACCCTGACCAGCAACGTTACTATTTGGGTACCTTTTCGGAACGGGTCTTATTAACCATCCCCTTAGAAGGCATTGAAGAAGATATTGCCAAATTAGAATTTGAGCGTCTTTTGCCTAATATTGTTGAAGACTATCAACCTCTTTCTTTAAAACTTTCTTCTGAACTAGACTCCCAATACCAAATGTTCTATATGAAGCTAGCTAGCAAAAAGGGAATTCCTTCCACCATCATTGATGAATCAAGTGCAAACTCTCCCTTTGCTCTTGTCCTCCACACCGACCATGCTGTTAACCTCGATGAAACCTCGATTACCACTTCAATGACCCAAAATGAAGTCGACAAAAGTGATGACAAACCTAAAAAAACCTCTTTCTGGCATAATCTCTTTGGAGATTAGGAGCTAGTATGAGTATGGATAAAGATTTAAAAACTGGGACTTGGTATTTTAATACTAAGTCTTTTTTTAAACTAGTTTTTAGTGATTTTCTCTTTTTTGGAAATAGCAGAGCTTTCTGAGTTTGTGGATTCTGACAGTTCTTGACCTGCTTCTTTATTTCTACTTGGAAAAAAGGAGACCAAAGAAAAAAGCCTGAGATAATCTCAAACTTTTGTTTTAAAATCGAATTCTTTCTCTGGTCTTTTCATATGAAGTAACAAAACGGTTGGTTACACCTGGTTCAACAGTTTCTAAGGCATATGAAATTTCATCAAAGGCTGCTTGATAGTTGTATTCATCCTCAAACAAATGCATAGCAATGTCAAAGGCATTTTGAACACCTGGTTCAAAGCTACGGTAGCGATTAGAATACTGTAACAATTGCTCTGACAAGGTGGCATTGCCAACAACCTGATAGGTACAATCTTCTAAGTTAGTAATAGAAGCTGTGGCAATATCAGACAAGCGAGAAATAGCCTCGATATTAATTTTACCTTTACTTAGTTCATCCATGAGGGCCTCAAGTTGGCTACTAGTCGTAAAGAAAATATTAAGATAATCTTGAGGAATACCTGGCAGGTGCCGTTTTTCCATAAAACGTTTAATCATATGCAACTGGGTCACATAGAGTTCAACATCTTCACGTGCTTTATCTTCAATACCTTCAATATTTTTAATAGCTTCAAAGACTTCAATTTGTCCTGATTCTACTGCTTGTAAGGTTTTGAGGCCTTTATCAAAAATGACTTGAAGCTCAGAATATGGCTTGTCATGATCTTTGAAATTCTCAGCCAGACCTAATACATTCTCCTCAACATCAGCAATGTCTTTATCAAAAGCTTTAACGGACATACTTTGATTTTCATTCAAAATATACTTATGGGACAAACGTGCCAATTCAGCTTTTAGTAAGTCACTATTTCCTTTTACATGACTTAAGTATGCTGGGAGTTTTTTACTGTTTTTGTAAGATACTTTATAGGCATTGATTTCACGTTCAAATAAATCATATAAGGTATCAATGCGTTCTTGGATATGTGTATTTTCTTCTCTTGCACGGTCTAAATCAAGGCTAATAAGCTCTGAGGCATTAGCTCTAATAGACTCCCTAATTTCTTGGAATCTTTTTTCAATATTATCTTCTGGAAAATAATAATTTTCTTCTAACAAGCGACGGTAACCAGACTCTAAATCATCTAATTGATCTGGAAAGTCCTTTTCAAGCTTAGTAACAATAGCAGGAATCTGCTCTGTAATCTGTCCTAGAGCAATCGTATGTTCTTCTGCCTTATCCAAAATCTCAGATGCTTCAACTGGGTCTCCAGAAGAATTCAAGGTAACAAATTGTGAAAACTCTGCCTCGATATTTTGCATCTGTTTATCAATTTCAGAACGAGTTGAACCAAAGCTATCCTTATCTCTAGTAATAGAGTCTTGCAAGCCCTCATAAAGGTCAAGAGCATGTGTCACCCGTGCACTGTTCTTTTCTTCTTGTTCTTTCAGAACATTTAATGCTTCACGAATTGACTTGATATCTTCTTCAACTAGATTTAACTGACTTTCAACATTATTGATTTCATTTTTAGTACGAATGAAATTGAAGGTGTCATTTAGTCGTTCTGCTTCAAAAAGATGATTTTCAATATCTGTAAATGAGTTGAGAGACAAATCTACCCATTTTTGGTTCCATTCTCTAAATGATATTTGACTTTGACCAATTAAATGAAGTGATTTCACATCTTCAATTTCATCATTGACTGGTAAAGCAAAAAGCTTTTCTTTTCTTTCTTCTAAATTGGTAATTAACGAATCATTTCGTTTACGAATAATTACGCCAATTAGATAAGCAATAATCACTAAAAGGACTATCGCTACAATTAGCAAGATAATTCCGCTTGACATCTTTGTCTCCTTATTATTTGATGCGATTTATCACATGCTAGTTCATTTGAATGTTCCATAGTAATTAATCGACTTTATTAAATTTTATAAAAAATACACTATAACGTTACGATTATAACATACTTTAAATTGGTTTTCAAAAAATATTTGACTAAATATCAAGGGTACTATAGACAGCATTTTCCTCGATAAATTCACGTCTAGGTTCTACCCGATCTCCCATTAACATATCAAAAATCTTATCTGCTTCAGCAGCATCATCTACTGTTACTCTTGCCATTAGACGGTTATCAGGGTCCATAGTGGTTTCCCACAATTGATGATCATCCATTTCCCCTAAACCTTTATAACGCTGAACAGAAGGCTTAGAACGGCCAACACTATATTTTTCAAGACCTTCTTTTAGTTCAGTTTCCTGATTTACTCCAGGTTGAATGTATTGTTTGATCTCACTTCCCACCTTGATTCCATATATAGGAGGTTGGGCAATATAGACATAGCCAGCTTCTAAGACTGGTCTCATAAAGCGATAGATTAGGGTTAACAAAAGGGTCCGAATATGGGCACCATCAACATCGGCATCTGTCATGATGACTAGCTTTTGATATCTTGCCTTGCTAACATCAAAATCAAGACCAAAGCCTGTTCCCATAGCAGTAAAGAGACTTCGAATTTCTTCATTAGCTAAGATTTTATCCATAGTAGCTTTTTCTACATTTAGAATCTTACCACGGATAGGTAAAATAGCCTGAAATTCACGGTTACGTCCTGACTTAGCAGAACCCCCAGCAGAATCCCCCTCCACAATGAAAAGCTCATTTTGACTGGCATCATTTGAAGAACAGTCAGCTAATTTCCCAGGAAGGTTGGAAATTTCAAGACCTGACTTTTTACGTGTAACTTCACGGGCCCTCTTAGCAGCAATACGGGCCTTAGAAGCCAGAATTCCTTTTTCAACAATTTTTTTAGATACTTGAGGATTTTCAAGGAGAAAACGCTGGAAGGCTTCACTGAACAAACGATTGGTAATTTTAACAACTTCTGAATTACCTAGCTTGGTTTTGGTTTGCCCTTCAAACTGTGGATTAGGATGCTTAACAGAGATAACAGCTGTTAAGCCTTCACGCACATCTTCTCCAGTCAGATTATCATCATTTTCTTTTAAGATCTTATTTTTCTTGGCATAATCATTAATAACCCGGGTAAGGGCTGTTCTAAAACCTTGCTCATGGGTTCCACCCTCATGGGTATGGATGTTGTTAGCAAAACTCATAACACTTTCATGATAGCCTGTTGTGTACTGCATAGCAACTTCTACTGCAATGCCATCCATTTCACCATCAGTATAGATTGGCGACTCAATGATAACTTCTTTTTTTTCATTTAGGTATTCAACATAAGAAGCAATCCCACCTTCATAGTGAAAGTCCTGCTTTTGTTCCATACCTGGACGTTTATCACTAATAGATATTCTCAGTCCTCTATTTAAGAAAGCTAATTCCTGAATACGCTTAGCTAATTTGTCAAAATCAAAAACCACCGTCTCCGTAAAAATCTCTGGGTCCGGAGTAAAGTGAACAGTTGTACCAGTCTTATCTGTAGTTCCAATAATAGCTAAATCATCACAGACCTGACCACGTTTAAATTCCTGATAGTGAATCTGACCATTTTTATAGACACGTACATCCAATTGAGATGACAAAGCATTTACTACGGATGAACCAACGCCATGCAAGCCACCAGAAACCTTGTAGCCGCCTCCACCAAATTTTCCTCCTGCATGGAGAACAGTAAAAACAGTTTCCACAGCTGGTCGACCTGTTTTTTCTTGAATGTCAACTGGAATTCCACGTCCATCATCAATAACAGTAATAGAGTTATCTACTTCAATAAATAGCTCAATATGTGATGCAAATCCAGCCAAGGCTTCATCAATCGAATTATCGACAATTTCCCAAACCAGGTGATGCAAGCCTTCTGAAGAGGTTGAACCAATATACATACCTGGACGCATGCGAACTGCCTCTAGCCCCTCCAATACTTGGATTTGACTGGCATCATATTCTTGAGCTTTGTCTTCTAACTTTTTATCATTTTCAATCATTAATTTACTATCTCCAATAGGGATTTATTTTCTTCAACAAGCAAGGTATCAAAACCAGCTGCTCGTCCTGCCTCAATATCAATGTGTCTATCACCAATAACAAGAGCCTTGTCAAGCTGATATTTTTCTTTTAAGTATAAGAGACTTTGGGGATTAGGTTTTCTTGCAAAACCATTTGAGGAAGTTATAATTTCTGTAAATAAGGGTAATAGGTCTGCTTCTGCCAACAAATCTAGGACTTGCTGATTACGGTGGGAGACTAAAAAATTCCGTGACCCCAAAGCAACAATCTTGCTGAGGACTTCTTGTGCGCCTTCAACCCAGATAGGATGAGCTAAGAGCTCTGCTTCATTAGCTTTATAGCGACTTAAAAAGTCTGGGTGCTGGGGCGCAAATGCTAAAATAGCATTCTCTGTTGATTCTTTTAATTTTTTATAGACAGCATCATGGCTGGCAGAAAGTCCATATTCTTCCAAAGTTTTAATAAATGCCTGAGTGGATGTCTTGTAATTATCCAGCAAAGTTCCACCCAAATCCCAAATATAATCTTGATAATCCATAAGCCCAATTATAACATAAATTAATGTATTTTTACAGTTTTTATACAAAATAAAAGATTGCCTAAATGGGCAAGTTAGGGCCTGCTAGCCATCTAAACAATCTTAGTAATATTTATGACTTCTACGTAAATGAAGCTCGTCATCTTTTTCTCTTGTTAGGATATTTTGATAATTCATGGACAAAATCAAACCTACCCCAATAAGATTAGAAATTAAGGAAGATCCTCCTTGAGAAATAAAGGGCAAAGGAATCCCTGTTAAAGGCAATATCCCTACTGCTGCACCGATATTTTCAAAAATATGGAAGAGAATCATCATGATAAATCCTGTGGAAATATAGGTGTAAAAGAGATTGTTAGAAGCAAAGGTAACCTTCAACATCCTATAAATGAGAAGCAAATACAAGATAAGTAACAAGGAAGCACCTAAGAAGCCAAAATTCTCAGCAATTACTGTAAAAATCATATCACTTTCACGAACAGGAACTGATAAATCAATATGGTTAAACCCTTTGCCAAAAAAGCCACCACTAGCAATAGAAATCATACTTTGAGTTTGTTGATAAGCAATACTTTCAGAAAAATCAAAGGGTGTCAACCAGGCTGAAATCCTATTCATCTGATAGCCATCCATACCTAGCTTAAATAATAAATCCTTACCTTGAGGTAACATAAAAATCACAAAAAAACTAGTGATTAGTAACACAAAAATAAGGGTAATAGGCAGAATAATCCACCAAGAAATGCCTGAAATAAGTACTACTCCTGCTAGTATAGCTAGGAAAACCAAGGCCGTACCAAAATCTTTTTGCAGGGCCAAAAAAATCATTACGGGAATAGTTACCAGAATATAGATTCCTAATAATTTCCAGTTGTTTTTCAAAGTGGGTAAGTGTCCCTTACTTTTAAACCATACTGTTAGGCGAGCTAGGGCTAGAATATATGACATTTTCATAAATTCAGAAGGCTGAAATAGAGTAACTGAACCCAAGGCTATCCAGTTTTTGGAGCCAGTCGTAGCTACCAATTGAGGACTATAAAAGATTAAAGGAAGGACCATTAAACCAAGGCCCAAGAGATAGAGCCATGGGGTTAGTTTCCATAGTAACTTGGTGGTAAAAAACATGAGGGTAAAGGCAAAAATGGAACCAAATATAATCCATAAAACCTGCTGACCCATAACCTTTGATAAATTATGAGGATAATCATGATTTATGGCTACATAAACAGATACCAAACCAATGATGATGAGAAAAAATACGGGTGTAATAATTGTGTAGTCTATTTTATTATCGAGACTTCTATTTTTATGAAGAACCATCTTTTACCTTCTTAAACTTGTCATTCTATATAACTATTCGTAAAACATTTTCCTTTTTTTACGATTGTGGACGAAAAAAAGCCAACTAGTTGGCCAGATGATGTATCATTCAATGACCCCTGCTAGAATCGAACTAGCAACTACTCCTTAGGAGGGAGTTGTTATATCCATTGAACTAAGGGGCCTAAATTTCATTACCTTATTATTGTAGCTTAGAAAAAGCTGAAATGCAAGATTAAATCTTTAGTCTTTATGGCTTTCTCTCAACTTTCTTATTTCAAGACGAGTTCTTTATATTAAGCATGAGTTACTAGAACTTTCTCCTTTAAGGAGAGCAAGGCACAAAAAAACTACCAGTAATAAATAAGACTGGTAGTTTTCTTTTTACTGTCGATTTTAAGCTCTTCAGCTCATCTAAGGCTAAACAATTAAAATTAACGACGGATTTCTTTAATACGAGCTGCTTTACCTTGTAATGCACGTAGGTAATAAAGTTTAGCACGACGGACTTTACCGTAACGTACCACTTCAATTTTAGCTACACGTGGAGTGTGGATTGGGAAAGTACGTTCAACACCGATACCGCTTGACATTTTACGAACTGTGTACATTTCTGAAATTCCTTGACCTTTGCGGGAAATAACAACCCCTTCAAAAATCTGGATACGTTCACGACTACCTTCAACAACTTTTGCATGAACACGAACAGTATCACCAGCACGGAACGCAGGAATATCAGAGCGAAGTTGACCTTCAGTCAAACTTTGGATTAATGGATTCATTTTATATTCTCCTATCTTACTAATCTTAAGTACCTGTCTCAGCGGATTAGCTTTAATTTTTGTATGTCCATTACACACGAACTTCATCATATCATATCTGGCTAAAAAAGTAAAGCACTTCTTCTGGAAAAACTCCTTTACGGTGCTTAAACTTTGCTAACTATTTTCCCCTTACTTATTACCTTGAAAATAAAAAGTTTTTTAGAAAGAAATAATGACATTCCTAGCAATCATGATATAATAAACTTAACATATTGTTATAATATTACTTTAATAACTTATTGTGACATAATTCTTATTCTAAGGAGTAAAAAATGAAATCTCTGTTTAAAGGTTCACTGTTTCATACCCCAAGCTATGGGAAGATGGAATTTATTGAGGACGCCTTAATTGAAGTCAACCCTAATGGTATTATTGAAAAGTTAGTAAGAAAAGAAGATTCTAACTATAATCAACTTTTGAAAGAGGCTAGACAAGATGGCCTGGTCGAAGAATTAAAGGCTGGACAATACTTTTTGCCTGGCTTTATAGACCTTCATGTCCATGCTCCCCAATGGCCTCAAGTTGGGGTCTCCTTAGATGATCCTCTCAATATCTGGCTTGATGAATGCACCTTCCCCTTGGAAGCCAGCTATAAAGATATCGAATTTGCTAAGACAGTCTACCAAGACCTAGTTAAGACCCTACTAGCTCGTGGAACTACTACTGTTTTATATTTTGCAACTATTCATAATGAGGCTAGTTTAGAATTGGCTAAAATTTGTGCCCATAAAGGCCAAAGGGCTTTCGTCGGTAAGGTGGTCATGGATGATAAAAATACCTGTCCAGACTTCTATCGTGATGAAAGTACAGAGATAGCTCTTGCCAATACCGAAAAATTCATTAAAGATGTCCGTCAGCTCGCCAAAAATGTGAAACAAGGGGTTTACCCTGTTGTAACCCCTCGCTTTGTTCCTAGCTGTACTGATGAAGCCCTTAGAGGCCTGGGACAAATAGCCCAAAAATATGATGTCCATGTACAATCTCACTGTTCTGAAGGGGACTGGCAGGATAATTTTGTAAAAGAACGTTTCGGTAAAAGAGATGCCGAGGTACTTGAAAGTTTTGGCTTATTAAGGAAAAAATCAGTCATGGCCCATTGCAACTTTTTAGATGAGGTGGGTGCGGATATCTTTATTAAAAATCATACTGCTATCGGCCACTGTCCTTTGTCAAATTCCTACTTTGCTAATGCTGTTCTCCCTGTCAAACGCCTAAAAGAACGAGGGGTAACAATCGGTCTTGGAACTGATATTTCTGCTGGCTTTACCCCAAGTCTCTATGATAATCTTCGCCATGCTGTTGTCTCATCTCGCATGCTAGAAGATGGGGTAGATCCTGCCAAAAGTCCTCAAGAAAGAGGTCTAGCTTCTTCTCGCATTTCTGCTCTTGAAGCCTTTTATCTCGCTACTCGTGGTGGAGGGGAAGCCTTGGATATTCCAGTAGGAACTTTTGAAGTGGGGCAAATTTGTGATTTACAAGTCATTGATATGTCTATTGACCATAACAAACTTGACCAATTCAACATCTTTATCAAACCCCAACAAATCCTTGAGAAAATCCTATACCTAACTACTCCAGAAAATATCAGAAAAGTCTATGTCCAAGGTCAGCTGGTTCATAGCAGAGACTAAATCATAAAAAAACTAGTAAGACAGCTTAGACTACTATCTTACTAGTTTTTCTATTCTTAAAGGTTAGATGAGCTCTGGTCCTTTTTGCTTACCATAAATAGATACTTCTCTGTTTAGCATATAAGAAAAGGCTACTACAATAAAGATAGAACTGATCTGATTAGGGCCAAAAACTTCCAGACCTATAAAAATAGGTGCAAAAAAAGTATTGGTAGCACTAGAAAATACTGCACAATAACCTAGAGCTGCTGCTAATTGATAGGAAATCCCAAAATAAGGTCCTAAAAAACTGCCTAGACTAGCCCCTATGGCAAAAAGTGGTGTCACCTCGCCACCTTGAAAACCTGCTACAATCGTCACAATGGTAAGTCCTAATTTCAAAAGCCAATCATAAGCATAAATTTCTTGTCCCCTAAAAGCAAGGCTAATAAGGTTTGTTCCAAGACCACTATAACGGCCCCAAAATAAGAGAAATAAAGCTAGGCTTAAGGTTAATCCAAGTAGAAATATTCTCTGGTAGGGATTTGCTAATTTTTGAGCTAAAAAGCCTTTAAGCCATTTCAAGCCAAGTGCAAAGAGATTACCAACTAGCCCAAAGATAAGTCCTAGTAGGACAAGTTTAAGCATTAATTGTGGGTTTAGATTAGTCTTTTCTCCTAGAGGCATTGAGAATTTTTCTAAACCCAGATAATGTGAGCTAAAGCTTGCTGTGAAAGAGGCAATCACGACAGGAAGAAGGGCCTTAAAAGGAATCCTATCTAGCACAAGTACCTCTAAGGCAAACAAGCTGGCAGCCATGGGCGTTTGAAATAAACCAGAAAAACCAGCAGCCATCCCACAGATAATAAAGAGCCTTGAGGCATTAGGAATCTTCCCCATTTTTTGGCCATAATAAGCTACTCCTGCTCCGATTTGAACAGCTACTCCCTCGCGTCCAGCACTGCCACCAAATAAGTGGGTAAGCCAGGTACTTAAGATCACAAGAGGAATTAAGGCTTTGGGCAGTTCTGTTTTTCTTCCCTGTCCTAAATCAAAAATCAAGGACATTCCTTGGTCAGACCCTTGGCCAAAATGCTGGTAAATAAAAATGATAAATAGACCCACAAAAGGCAGAAATGGAAGAGTTAGCAAGAGATTATCATCCCTAAAATCTGATAGGACTAACAAAACACTACCAAAAATAAAATCTAAAGCTCCCACAACTAGACCTATCAGCAAGGCTAAACTTGCAATTAAAAACATTTCTGTGATAGACCTGTGCTTGGGCCTCATACTCTCTAAACAATTAATCATCTAGACTTTTCCCACTTATTTGCTGCTTTTGGAAGGCGCGTGAATGGTCCATAATAGACTGAAAAGTTGCTACTACTGCCTCTTGGTAGAGGGGATTTTCTACTAAAATTGCTACTTGGCTTAACTTTTCATGCTCTCTATTAGAATCAAGAACAGCTAGCTTTTGGTCTTGTTTAAGGCTGGCTACTTGCTTAACCAGGGCCATTCTTTTCTCAAGCAAGGCTACTAGCTTACCATCAATATCATCTATTTCTACTCTCAAGGATTCTATAGACATCTCTTACCTCTTTTCTCACTAAATCATTACTGTATTTCATAAAACAAGTCGTCAAAAAATGCCAAGGTTTAGCTTGACATTTTCAGTAACCAACATGTAAGCCCAAGACTAAAAGACTTATAGAAAATCAAGAGATTCAGATATTTTTTCTGCAAATGCTTCTAGATTATCAATATCTTCATCTTCAGCTGCTAAATCAACCTTGACAGAGTCTGCACCTTTGCTAGCTCCTGTCATTGCAAATTGTTCTTCAAAATCATCCACAGATTTACAGAAATAATCATAAAAAGTGTCACCAGATCCCACAACACCATATATTTTTCCTGATAAATCTAAATCTTGTAGGTCTTCATACAAGTCAACAATTTCATCTGGTAAGTCCCCATCACCATAAGTGTAGGTTGCCACAATGGCTATGTCAGCATCTTCAAATTCTGAAGCATCTACCGTGGTACATTCATCAATTTCAACATCATGTCCTAATTCTTGTAATTTATTAGCGACAATATCAGCAATCTCTTCAGTATTTCCTGTCATGCTGGCATAGACTATTTTTGCTAATGCCATATTCTCCTCCAAAAACAACTAAATTCTATTTATTTTAACACACTTTTTTTAGAAAATCACTAGCAAAGCCGACTTAATCTCTACTAAATGGCCAGCTCTTCATCCTGGCTATTCCTTTTTAGCCATTTCAAATTTTTGTTTTCTACTTTTGAATTTGATATGATGGCAGTATAAATAAGTAGAAAGTTAGGTGAGTCATATGTCAGATTATAAGTTACCTCCTGTATGGAAAAATACAGCTGATGCTAATTCCCTAAATCAAGATACTGCTGGAAGTCGTTTCCAGCAAAAACTCCCCCAAGGTGAGGCTCCTTTTCAACTGTATACCTTTGCTACTCCTAATGGACTTAAGCCTCTTATTATGTTTGAAGAATTGAAGGAATTAGGCATAGCAGATGCTTCCTACAATGCCTACAAAATTGATATTAGCCAAGGTCAGCAATTTGGCAGTGACTTTGTTAAGATTAATCCCAATTCTAAAATACCTGCTCTTTTGGACCTTTCTAAGGGTAAGGGCATTCGGGTCTTTGAATCAGCTAATATCTTACTCTATTTGGCAGAAAAATTTCAGCTTTTCATGGATTTTGAACTTGAAAAACGTACTGAGGTCCTTAACTGGCTATTTTGGCAGACAGGAGCTGCCCCTTTTCTAGCTGGTGGTTTTGGTCACTTTTTCCATTATGCACCAGAAAAGCTAGAATATCCTATTAATCGCTATACTATGGAAGCAAAGCGCCAGCTTGACCTTTTAGATAAGTATTTAGCAAAGCAGGACTACATGCTTGGAGAAAAGTACACTATTGCTGACATGGCTATTTGGTCTTGGTATGGCCAGCTTGTCGAGGATAAACTCTATGACAATGCTGCTCAATTCTTAGATGTTAATTCCTACAAGCATCTCAAGGCTTGGGCAGAAAAGATTAGTCAAAGACCTGCTGTTAAAAGAGCCAGCCAGATAGAACTAGGAACAATTGATTAAGTGTTTAAACCTCAACTACCTCAAAAAGTGAGCTTACTTGGCTTGTTTTTTGGGGTGGTTTTCTGATTTATCCAAGAAGTAAGTTTGCTTGATTTATGGTATAATACTAAGAAACCAAGAGACACTATCAACCCATTATATAAGGAGACTTAGCAAGTATATGTCCATTTACCAATCCCTATTAGAAAAGATAAACCATTATCAAACCATCATCATTCATCGTCATAAAAATCCAGATCCCGATGCACTTGGCAGTCAGGCGGGTTTAAAAGAAATTATTGCTCATAATTTCCCAGAAAAAAAGGTTCTCATCACTGGTCAAGATGAGCCTAGCCTAACTTGGATGATCGAAATGGACCAGGTAAGCGATCAGGATTATGCAGAGGCCCTAGTCATTGTGACAGATACTGCTAACAGCCCTCGCATTGATGATGACAGGTATCTAAAGGGCCAATACCTTATTAAGATTGATCACCATCCTAATGATGACCTTTATGGGGATATTTGTCTGGTGGATACAAAGGCCTCAAGTGCCAGTGAGATTATTGCTGATTTTGCTCTTTCCAGCCACTTAAAACTTACTGATAAGGCAGCAAGCTTACTCTACACTGGGATTGTTGGTGATACGGGGCGTTTTCTCTACTCGGCTACTACTAGCAAGACCTTTGCTATTGTTAGTCAATTACGTCAGTTTGACTTTGATTTTGCTGCTATTTCTCGCCAGATGGATTCATTTCCCTTTAAAATTGCTAAATTACAGGCCTATGTTTTTGAGCATTTAGCTATCGATAATAGCGGAGCTGCTCGGATTGTGCTAGGTCAGGACCTTTTAAAGTCCTTTGGTGTCAGTGATGCAGAAAGCTCTGCTATTGTCTCAACTCCGGGGAAAATTGATGTCGTGCAAAGCTGGGCTATCTTTGTTGAGCAAGCAGATGGTCACTATCGGGTGCGCATGAGGAGTAAAGATAAACCCATTAATGAGATTGC
The DNA here is from genome assembly GCF_000380005.1 of Streptococcus didelphis DSM 15616. Taxonomy (GTDB): domain Bacteria; phylum Bacillota; class Bacilli; order Lactobacillales; family Streptococcaceae; genus Streptococcus; species Streptococcus didelphis. Next base: position 264,219 of record NZ_KB904188.1, on the reverse strand, counting down.
CAAAAGGCATGAAGGGGGAGGGCATCCGCTGGCCAGTGGGGCGAATTCTTATAGTCTAGCGGAAAATGATCAGATTTTTCAAGAAATGATTGACCTTTTGTCCTAATTTTTTCTAAAATATAGTAGAAAACACTTGTCAAAGGCTCTATATTTTGTTACACTGGTTTAGTTAATAACTATGGGGCACAAGTGCCATGGCAGAAAGGAAATATTGTAAAGATGAGAAAAAACATCCATCCAGATTATCGTCCAGTTGTCTTTTTAGATACAACTACAGGTTACCAATTCCTCAGCGGTTCTACTAGATCAAGTAAAGAAACTGTTGAGTTTGAAGGGGAAACTTACCCACTTATCCGTGTTGAAATCTCTTCAGATTCACACCCATTCTATACTGGACGTCAAAAATTCACTCAAGCAGACGGACGTGTCGATCGTTTCAACAAAAAATACGGTCTCAAAGACGAAAACGCTGCAAAATAAGCAAGACTCTGTTAGATTACCACTTCTACTTCTGGAAGTGGTTTTTTACTGCTTTTTTACCTTAAGAGCTAAACGCACACATAGCCTAAACCCTTAGAAAGGATCTTCTAAGGGTTTAGGCTTATCATAGCTTCTTGCTAATGATCTTATAGGAATAATAAGTTTTAGGGACCTTATTTTCTTTTAAAGTTTGGAAGTAATCCTAAGCTTCCTGCTCCAGCTATTACAAACATTGCAGCAGCTGTGAAGAAGGGATTTTTTGAATCGCCAGTTGCTGGGAGTTGGTTTGCTTTAGCTTGTGCTGCAGAAGTTTGTGTCTGCTCTTGTGGTTTTGCAAAAGAGCTTGTCATAGTCTGATATTTTTCTTCTACCTTAGTGTCTGTAAGGTTTTGAGAAGCTTGTGGAGCTTGAGCTTTTGAAGAAGCTGACTCAGATGTCTTAGGTTCTTCTTTAGGACTTTCTGGTTTTAAAGGAAGTTCAGGTGCTTTTGGAGTGTCTGGGACTTGTGGTAGTTCAGGTACTTTTGGCTCTTCTGGAAGTTCTGGAGTTTTTGGCTCTTCTGTTTGAGGTTTATCCAGTTCTTTTTTAGAAGCTTCTTGTGGCAAGGACTGACCTTGGTCGCCTTTGTCACCTTTTTGGCCTTGAATACCTTGGTCACCTTTGTCGCCCTTATCACCTTTTGCACCAGGAGCGCCGGTCTCACCCTTATCTCCCTTAGGTCCTTGGGCACCATCCTTACCTGGCTGACCGTCTTTACCATCTTTTCCAGCAGGACCTACAGGACCCATAGCACCAGGTTCGCCTTGGTCGCCTTTGTCTCCCTTTTCACCATTAATACCATCTTTACCAGGTTCGCCTTTTTCACCATTAATGCCATCTTTACCCACAGGCCCAGCAGGTCCTTGTGATCCTTGTGGTCCGGCTTCTCCATCTTTCCCGGCGGGACCTATCGGGCCTTGAGGCCCTGGTGTCCCAATACCTTCATTTATTAACTGTAAATAGTCTTTTAAATAACTTTCAAGTTCTACAAGATATTGTTTTAAGTCTGATTTTTGTATACCAAGCAAGCCACTATAATAAGGAATTTTTTCTGTTGCATTTGGATACTTACTTAATTTAATTTCTAGCTGTTTTTTCATTAGCTCAGAATCTTTTAAATCTAGATTATCTTCCGCCTGTATTGTACTTCCAATTCCGGCTGAGGCAAAGACTGCCACTGTTGCTAGGGCAAGTCCATAACGTTTTGCTAATTGTTTTCTTTGTGTCATATTACTGTCTACTTTCTCTTTAATCTAAAAACTTATCGTTTTATAAGCGCAGTAATCAGTATATATATGCAATTCTATATATATATGCAATTCACATTTTTAAAATTAAATTAAAAATTAGGTTAAAAAATAAGTTATTTATTAAAATTAATATAAAAGAAAAAGACAAGCTAGCTTAAGAGCTGGCCTGTCTTTGATTTAGGAGGGGGTTAGCTTAGTGGGCATTGATTTCTTGGGCAATTTCACGTCCTGATAAATCAGAATGGTAGTAAGTTGGCCAATGTTCAAGCTCTTTTAGAAGTTTTTCTTGGCTATCACCGCCCCAGTAAAGGTGGAAATGCTCAGCTTTTTGAGGGGCAATAGCGTGGTCACTGAATTGAATGTATTTAAATTCACCAGCGTCTTTTTCTTTTGCTTCAAACAAGTATCTGACACCACGGTTACCTTTTTCATAGTTTAAGATTTCCTTACCTGCATATGTGTAGGTATAGGTCTTTTTCTTGCCATCTCTGCTATAAGTGATGGTGTTTTTCTTGCCATTAATAGTAATGGCATCTACATCTGTCTTATAACCTTTAGCATAGTAATCCTTGTATTCTTGGGCAGTCATTTTACCTTTTGATTTTTTAGCCTTGTAGTCCATGACTTGATCGAGGGTACCATCTTGTAAATATGGGTATACTGATTGCCATTTGCCTGACCAGTCTGTTAGCTTACGGTCTTTGATGTCCTTATCTTTGAAGTAGCCATTGTAGACTGTTTTAGCAGTGTCTTTTTCTGGTTCAACTTCTTTACCAGCTTGGTCAGTTGTTAATTTAAGAGATTTTAGGTTTTCACGCATGACTGTGAAGTAGTCTTCACCGTCTTTCATTTCTTTTTCCGTTAAGCTCTCTAAAGGACTTAGAACAACTGCTTTAACATTTGCTTCTTTAGCAAGGGTTTTGGCTACCTTGTTAGAAGCATTTTCTTCAAAGTAAATGTACTTAATATCATATTTCTTGACATATTTTGAAAGCTCTGCAATTCTCTTAGCAGAAGGTTCAGAGTCTGGAGTTACACCATTAATAGGGATTTGGTTTAACCCATAATCTAGTGCCATATAACCAAAAGCAGCATGTTGTGTTACAAAGCTTTTTTGTTTAGCTTGAGATAAGCTTTGGGCATATTCTGAGTCTAATTCCTTTAATTTTTCAATGTATTTTTGAGCATTGGTTTTAAAGACATCGGCTTTTTTAGGATATTTTTTAGAGAGGGAATCTCTAATGTTTTCCACTACTGTGATACTACGGTAAGGTGATAGCCAAACATGGGGATCATAGGCATGGCTGTGTCCTTCATGTTTTTTATCATGGTCATGGTCTTTATCAGCGTCACCATGATCATGGTCATGACCTTCTTCAGAACCAGCTGCTAGAATCATCTTGCCAGTTCCTTCAATGTAGTCAAGTTTGTCAGACTTAATGGATTTTTTAACTTCTGGAATCCAGGTTTCCATATTATCATCCATGTATACTAGGGCGTCTGAGTCTTGAATTTTCTTAACGTCTTTAGTAGAAGGTTCAAAATCGTGAGGCTCTGTTCCTGCCTTCATCAGCATGGAAACGTCTGCTTCATTGCCAACAACACCCTTGGTAAATTCGTAAACTGGGTAGAATGTCGTCATAATCTTGACTTTATTTTCTTTTGCTTGGACTGGTTGAGCTTGACTTAACTGCCAAGCAGAAGTCATTCCGATCATGCTTATCATTAAAAGAATTTTCTTCTTCATGTCGTCTCCTTTTCATTAACTAGTTAATTTTTAACTAGTTAAGTATACTAAACTTACTTTTTTTTTGCAAGTTTTTACTCTTTTTAGCTAAAAAAACAAGGCAAGCTTCCCTACCTTGTTTCTTTTTCACTTTTTTAATCACTTGAGCCAAAGCGGTTGGTCATTAGATTGCTGGCATCAAATAAAATCTTATTTAGTAATACTTGTGTTTGGTAAGCAATATAGTCACTCATTTCTTGATTCATAAGGCTTAAATCAGGATTTTCTCCTTGTGACATAAGCTCTTCTGCCCGGTGAAGCATTTGGTGCCCTCTGGCCATTGTTCTTTCACTATAAGCGTCAATATCTGCCTCATGCTGCTTAAAGTGAGGATCTGCAAGGGCTGCAATAAGACGATTCATCCAATAGAAACTGTCTGTTGAAACATCTTCTTTTGTATTGGTAAAATAGTCTGGCATTTGACTTACTTGGGTAAAGAGGGGAACCATGGTATTAAAGGGCATGGAGCCATAGGCCATCCATTGAATAGCCCTGATTTCTTTAGCTAAGTTGGGTCTTATCTGTAAGATAGCTGTTTGGCTGGTGCGATTAATACCTATTGTTCTAAAGCTTTTCTGGCTAACTCTATCTCCTTCAGGTCCATAAGGGTCATAAATAGTATCTTGATAATGGCTACTTAGAACATATTTAATGTCTTCTATGGTAATTTTACGATAGGGTTTTTGGCACCAAGGAATTTCAAAACTTCTAGGATCTTGCTCAATTTCTGGGTTTAGGTATTTTTGCATAATCCATGCCCGTGGGGTATTGTAGTGACGGTCCTTATCTTTTTGGCTGCCAAAAGCATAGCGGGGATTGAAGTGTTGGTTGGAATAGGTCAGATCCAGATGGTACTTGGCAATAAAGTCTTTTAAGTCCTCTGAACAAAGGTAGTCTTCAGGATTGTTAAATTCAAAATGATCAATGCCCAGTTGGTTAGGATTGGTCACATAGGCATCATCTGGGACACGTCTTGCTATCCAATGGTGGCCACCTATGGTTTCTAACCACCAAATGTCATTGTCATCAGAAAAGGCTATCCCATTTGATTCGTAAGTGCCATATTGGCTCAGCAATTCTCCTAAACGCAAAACCCCTTCTCTAGCAGAATGAATATAAGGAAGAACTAGAGTTAGCATGTCTTCTTCCCCGATACCACTTGCTACCAGTGGATCAGCACCTAGGACACGCGCATTGCTGGTGATGGTTTCGGTAGCACTCATGGCTACATTTTTTTCATTGACCCCAGCTTCACCCCATATGCCATCTTTAGCTAGGGCATCTGGGACAGAGGTATAGGTTAGGGCCTTATCAGGCAAGTCAATCTTAAAAGAAGATAGGACAGATTGATAGTGTTTGGGCTGGTCTTTACCTTTTATGACAGCCATCTTTTTGGGAGTAAAGACTCCATTTTGGGAATCCTCAGTACGAGCTACCAGGGTTGAACCGTCATAGGATGCTTTTTTACCAACAAGGATAGTTGTACATGAGTCTTGTATGCTAGTATTTCTCATTATCAGGCTCCTTCTAAATGCTTACTTAATGATAATTTTATAACATTTTTTCCAACTTGCTAGGTCACAAAAGAAGCTGGAGTAGAAAATCAACTTAAAGGCTATCTGCAATCTTATTTATTTTTCTTAGTCGATGGTTGACACCACTTTTTGATAGGCTAACATCTAAGCTGTCTGCAATCTGTTGAATGGAAAAATCGGGATGGTTTATCCTGATTTGGGCAATTTGTTGCAATTCAAGAGGCAGGCTATCTAGACCGATAGTCTCCATGATTTTAACAATATTATTAATGGTCTTCATGCTGGCATTGATGGTTTTGGTGATATTGGCTGTTTCTGCGTTATTGGCCCGGTTGATATCATTTCTGGCTTCTCTGAACAATTTGACAGCCTCAAATTCTTCTTTAGAGGTCATAGCACCAATAATGATAAGGAAATCCATAATATCTTCTGCCTTTTGTAAATAAGTGATGGCACCATTTTTATGTTCAATAGTTTTGGCATCCAGCATAAACTTTTGCAGCAGTTGCGCCAAATCCTGGGCATGGTCAAGATAGACAGAGTAGATTTCTAGCTGGTACTTGCCAGATTCTGGGTCTCTGAGGGTTCCCGTAGCAAGAAAGGCCCCTTTGAGGTAGGATCTTCCTGCGTCGTCATCTGACATGATGCTAGGTTCAATACCTGTTTCAAGACCAAAGAAAGCATCAGCCAGCTTCAAATCAGACAAGATACTATCTACTCTTTGGTCAATAAAAACCGTATAAACCCGGTTTTTGCGGAGATTGGTTTTTTGATGGTATCTTATTTCCGGGATAATAGCATAGCTTTTTTCAATCACGGAATAGATATAGCGAGCAATTTTAGCATTTTCTGTGGTAATAGACAGGTTAAGCCCTTGCTTGGCCAAACTCAAACTGCCAGATAATTTAATGATAGCTGATAGTTCATTCTTTTCATTTGTTGATAGGTCTATCAGTTCTTCTTTAACCCTAGTAGTGAAACTCATAAGTGCACATCCCTAACTAAGTTCATCAATTCTTCTACCACTAAGTTGCCATCGTGAAAAGCTCCGCCATTTTCCAAACGCAAAAAATTAGAGGAAATAATCCGTCTGGCTGCCTGTCGTAGGCCATTAAAGTCATGGTCCACTTGAACCAGATACTCATCAAACTTATTAAAATCCATGTAGTCTTTTGGGACTTGTTCAATGTTTACGAGGATGGTATCAATCACATCTCGGCCTAAATGCTGGTTTAAAACCGACAAATGATCAGCATCGCTAAAATGCTCTGTCTCGCCATACTGGGTCATAATATTACAGATATAAACAATCTCAGCCTTTGTCTCTGCTAGAGCCTGTTTGATTTCCGGAATAACCAGATTAGGAAGAATAGAGGTAAACAAAGACCCCGGGCCTAGGACAATCATGTCACTATTTAGGATGGACTCCACCACTAGGCGGCTAGCCTTGGGCTTTTCGTCATTATAGGTGTTGGTGACATAAACGTGGTCAATCATGCCTGAATAGCTGGCAATATTACTTTCACCTGTAACCTCATGACCGTCTTTAAAGACGGCATGAAGGGTTAGGGCCTGCTCGCTTGATGGGAAAATGCGGCCTGTGATGTGGAAAAATTTTGTTAGAATTTGAATGGCGTTGTAGGTCGACCCTTGCATTTCAGAAATACCTGCAATAATTAAATTACCTAAGGGATGGCCTGCCAAGGCACCATCAGCTTCATTAAATCGGTATTGAAAGACATTCTCGTAAAACTTTGGCATGTCACTCATGGCCAAGAGGACATTTCGCAAGTCTCCTGGTGGGGTTAACTGCATGGCATTACGAATCTTTCCTGAAGAGCCTCCATCATCAGCCACTGTAACCACAGCTGTAATGTCAAGGTTTTCTCTTCTTAGGCTTTTTAAGATTACTGGAATCCCTGTTCCACCACCTATTACTGTTACTTTGGGTTTTTTCATGATCGGTTTACAGTTTCCTTACGTTTATCTTTGTCTCTATGGCTTTCATTGACAGGCCAATCTTTTTGAATGGTTTCTGCCAGACGGTGGGCAAAGGCCACACTACGGTGTTGTCCGCCAGTACAGCCAATAGCAATGGTTAAGAGAGATTTACCTTCTTTTTTATAGGCAGGTAGAATGGGGATTAAAAGGTCCACTAGGTGTTGGTAGAAACTTTCAGATTCTTCTTGCTCCATGACATAGTCATAAACAGGCTTATCAAGGCCATTTTGTTGGCGCAATTCGGGTAAATAATAAGGGTTTGGTAAAAAGCGAACATCAAAAATCAAATCCGCATCCAAAGGAATCCCATATTTAAACCCAAAGCTCATGACTTCTACCCTGAAAGAAACGGTGTTAGAAGCACTTAAAAATTGTTCTGATATGACTTGGCGGAGCTGTCTAGGGGTCAATTCACTAGTATCAACAACATTTTGACTTAAACTTTTTAAGGGGGCCAAAAGCTCTCTTTCTAGTTTAATACCATCCATGACACGACCATCCACTGCCAGAGGATGACTCCGTCTTGTTTCCTTGTAGCGCGAAACCAGCTCATTATCAGTAGCATCTAAATATAGAATTTTTAAAGACAGGTTATCCTTATCCTCAATTTCATCTAAAATCATATTAATCTCTTTGAAAAATGTGCGACTTCTCATGTCAACGACAAGGGCAACACGCTTATTATCATTGGTTTGATCAATGATTTCTAAAAATTTTGGAACCAAGGTAGGGGGCATATTATCAATGGTAAAATATCCTAGGTCTTCAAATGACTGAATAGCAACTGTTTTGCCAGCGCCGCTCATTCCAGAGATAATGACAAGGTCTATTTGGTTGTTTGGCATTTCCTCGAATCCTTTCTTATACACTATTACTTTCATTATAACACATAAAAAGCTATTAGCCATAAGCTCATCTGCTCTAACTATAAAGCTTCTCCTTTAAAAATGGGTGAAAACCAAAAAGACCCCAAGCTGAGATCAACTCTCTTTGTTTGGGATCTTTTTATGATTAACTCTAAGCTAATAAGTTCTCTTAGTCTAACTTCTTAGGAAAGTAGAGTTGAATCTCTGTATACTGGTAATCTTGACTTTTTATTGCCATATGATAGGATTTCCCAAATTGTAGCTTGAGCCTTTGGTCAACATTGGCTAAGCCGACACCTCCTTGTTTAAGAGGTTTGGCTTTTTGTTGAGCTTTTGAGATGTTTATACCCTGCCCATTATCATAAATACTAATGACAAGATGGTCTCCTTCTTCTGTAACAGAAATCCGGATGTAACCTGCTTTATCAATTTCTTTAATCCCGTGGTAAATAGCATTTTCCACAATAGGTTGCAAAACTAATTTTGGCAACTTGTACTGATCATAGGTGGGCAATTCTTCAATCTCATAGTTTAGTTTGTCCCCATAGCGTTGTTTTTGGATAAAAAGATACTGCCTAACATGTTCTAGTTCTGATTTGAGGCTAATCTCCTCGTTACCATTGTTAAGAGCTAGGCGGAAATAAGAAGCTAGGGATTGGGTTAATTCAACAACCTTACGGCTGTCATTAAATTCTGCCATCCAGACAATGGTATCTAGGGTATTGTACAAGAAATGGGGATTTATCTGACTTGACAAGGCCTGTAGTTCATACTGACGGCTTTTTTGTTCTTTTTCTTGAACAGCTAAGAGCAGATTATCTATCTCATCTAACATATGGTTAAACTGTTTTGCTAGGTCTACAAACTCGCTAGCCCCAACTTCTTTGGCCCTCATTTGTCTTTTCCCCTGACCTACAGCCAACATCAGGGCCTGTAAATCTTTCAAGGGTTTTATCCAAAGACGAAAAGCAAAGCCTATGCCAAAAATACAGATAAAAAAGGCAACTAAGCTTATTAAGCCAAAAGAGGCAAACATATTGTGACGGATCATCTTCAACTCATCTAAAGATGCCACCCCAATTAAGGTCCAGTTGCTCTTATCAATTCCTACCTGAGAGACATAGACCTTATCTTCTAGGTAACCTTTTTTGACTGCTATGTAGGGCTTCATGCTGTCCATATCAGCCTTTGAGGAATAGACTGTTTGCTTGGGATGGTAGACAAACTCATGATTTTTATTGACAATAAAGGCAAAGCCTTCTTTTCCTAGCTTGAGGTGATCAAGATAAGAAGATAGGGTCTTATAGGCAATATCAAGCCGTAGAACGCCTAAGTTATCACCTGTTTGATTAACCACTTCTTGAGTGACAGAAATAACCCAGTCCTTTTCTTTGCCCTTAACAGCTGTTTGATGCGCCGAGCTTAAGACCGGTGTTCCCTTTTGGGCAATTGCTACCTGATACCACTTTTCCTGCATCATATTGGTAGAAGTCTGCATGGTCAAGTCCTGATCTGTAGAAATAACTTGCCCTGTTTTGGTAATAAGGGTTGCTGAAACAAGATCAGAATTGGTCTTTAAAATGGTCTCAAAAAGTCCTTTTAGAGTTTGGCCATTAGCAGAGCTGGGGTCTTTGATATAGCTTCTAAGATCCGTACTACTTGCTAAGCTTGAACTAGTATCTTCTAGTTTTTGGATATAAGAACTCACAAAATGACTACTTTGATGAAGGCTTTCATTTGTTTTTTGTTCTGTTAGATCCTTAACCACTACTGCACTTTTTTGATAATAAGCAAAGCCCACCAGAGCTAATAAAAAGAGAATAACCAAAAAGATAAAGGTTAAAAGCCTGACCAGGAGAGATTTTCTAGACATGACCATCTTCTCCTTTTCTAAACTGTCTCGGACTTACCCCGACAACTTGTTTAAATCGCCATGAAAAATAGTTCATATCTGAAAATCCTACTGCCTCGGCTATCTCATAAATTTTCAAATCACTGGTTAATAAAAGTAGTTTAGCCTTTTTCAGACGCTCTTGAACCAAATAATCTTGGAAAGAAATCCCTAGTTCTTTTTTAATTAAAAAACTAAGGTGGTTGGGACTAAAACCAAGAGTTTGAGCCAAGGTTTTAAGGCTCAAATCTGAGTCTGTTAATGCTTCTTGAATGGCTTCTTCTATTTGAGAAGAATGGCTCACTTCTACTAAATCTTCTACCTGTTTTCGCTTACGATCACTAGATAAGTTAGCAACAAGCTTTGAGAGCATCTGCTCAACATCCTTTTTCGAAAAGGGTTTTAAAAGGTAATCATCTGCACCTAATTTTAAGGCAGAGACAGCATAATTAAAATCATCATAACCAGTTAAAAAGACAATATGGGTTTCAGGGTAGCGTTCTTTGGTTAATTGAGCCAGCTTAATCCCATCCAACTGAGGCATATTGATATCTGTAAGAATGATATCAGGTTTCATCTCTTGAACCTTTTGCCAAGCAATAAGACCATTTTCAGCCTCTTCAATAGAAGTAATCTGATAGGTATCAAAATTAATCAAGGAACGAATCCCACGACGAACTAAATACTCGTCTTCTGCAATTAGGATTGAGAACATGCTAAACACCTTTCACTTTGATTACTACTTATTATAGCAAAGTTTTAGGGCTTTATCTTATAGATTGTCTAATAAGTAACCATAACCCTTAGCCTGCATCTCTTTTTTGGGAATAAAGCTAATAGATAAGCTGTTAATGCAGTAGCGTAAGCCTCCTTTATCCTTAGGACCATCTGTAAAGACATGACCTAGATGGGAATTTCCTACACGACTACGGACTTCTACTCGTTTCATATTATAGCTAGTATCGTCCTTGTAGTGAACAACATCTGGACTGATTGGCTTGGTAAAACTTGGCCAACCACAACCTGATTCAAATTTATCTTTGGATGAAAAGAGGGGTTCACCAGTAGCAATATCAACATAAATCCCTGCTTCAAATTGATCCCAGTAACGGTTTGAAAAGGCTTGTTCTGTTTCATTTTCTTGGGTTACTGCATATTCTTCCTTGCTTAATTTTTTTCTGAGTTCTTGATCACTTGGTTTTTTATAAAGGCTTTCATCAATTACAGGATAAGAAGCTTCATTAACATTGATGTGACAATACCCATTAGGATTTTTCTTTAAGTAATCTTGGTGATAGTCTTCTGCTTTGATAAAGTTTTTCAGTGGTGCTTTTTCCACAACAATAGGTTTATCATAGTTTTTAGCCATCTGATCAAAGACCTGATCGACAGTCTTTAAATCTTCCTGGTCTGTCACATAGACTCCTGTTCGATACTGGCTACCGCTGTCATTTCCTTGTTTATTCTTACTTGTTGGGTCTATTATCCTAAAATAATGTAAGAGAATATCTTTTAATGAAATAAGGCTAGAATCATAGGTTACTTTGACTGTTTCAGCATGTCCTGTTTGGCCTATGAGTTGATAATTAGTGGTGTCACCTCTCCCATTAGCATAGCCAGATACAGCATCTGTTACCCCTTTAACCTTGGAAAAATATTCTTCAACACCCCAGAAACAACCTCCTGCCAAGTAGATTTCTTTTTGATTCTCTTTAGCTACAGGCATGACTTTCTCCTTCTTTTTATGTGTGATAGCGACAGCTGCTTTTTTAATATGAGTGATGGAATCCTTTTTGGGTTGGTTAGAATAAAAGTAGAAACCAACCCCTACTAAGAGAATTCCCAAAAGAAAAACAATGATTTTCTTACTATCCATGAGCTTTCACTCCCTTCTTATTTAATGCTTGCCAACTTTTTATCAATATCCTTTGCATTCATAAAGCCGACATGCTTATCAACCAAGACACCATCACGGTCAATAAAGACTGACGTTGGATATGAACGAACACCGTAGTCTTTCAATAATTTTCCTTCATTATCTAAAGCGACAGGCAGATCCTTATAGTCTAACCCACTAAACCATTTTTTAAAGTCTTCTTCTGATTTTTCACCATTATGGTTTGGGGAAACAACTGATAATACCACCAGATCATCACCTGCTTTTTTAGCTAATTTGTTGGTGTCAGGAAGGGTTGATAGGCAGATAGAACACCATGATGCCCAAAACTTAAGGTATACTTTCTTACCTTTTAAGTCAGACAAACGATAGGTTTTACCATCTGTAGCCTTTAAGGTGAAATCAGGAGCCTTTTCTCCCTTGGTCATTTTGCTAGTAGTCATCTTATCTTTTGCCATTTCCGTCTCTTTTCCAGACATTTTTTTACTATCAGACATCTTGTCCTTACTTGTCATGCTTGTTTTGTTTTCATTCATGGCTTTATCTTTCATCTGATTATTATTTGAGCAGGCTGCTAATAATGTTGTACAGATAATACCTGTTGTTAGGATAAGGGATGTTTTTTTCATAATAATTCCTCCAATAATGTTAGTGATTAAAAAGATTTTCAAAAAAAGCTGTGATAGCATTAACACTACCTGTCATAATAAGAATTCCCATAAAGATAATTAAGACACCACCTATCTTTTTCATTAAGGGAATGTAAGGTCTCAACTTATTAAAATGCTGCAAGAGAGCTGATGAGGTTATGGCTAATAAGAGAAATGGAATGGCTAGCCCTAAAGTATAAAAGAGCATATAGATACCGCCTGTCAAACTCCCATTACCTCCCGCTGCTGCTAAACCTAGCACTGAACTTAGTACAGGTCCTACACAGGGTGTCCAACCAAATGAGAATGTTAAGCCTAAGAGAAAAGCACTTAAAAGTTCATTACGATTTTCTTTTTTATGATAAGTAAAGCTTTTTTGCTTCTGCAATCTTTTAATGGTAAAAATATCCATCTGATGCAGCCCTAGTAAGATAATAAAGAGGCCTAGTAAAATCCGAAACCAATTCCTATAAAGGATGTCCCCTAAAAACCCTGCCCCATAACCCAAGGTTATAAATACTGTTGAGAGGCCTGCAATAAAGGCCAAGGTTTTCATGAGACTGTACCAATTGAACTGTTTCCCAAATAGTTTAAAAGTATGCTTGTCCTCGTGATCTAATAAAATGCCTAAATATACTGGTAATACAGGGAAGATACAGGGTGAAAAAAATGATAGTAAGCCAGCTAAAAATACTGATGCTATAACAAGTAATGAAATATCCAACTGAGCTACCTCCTTATGTTTTAGTTATAGACTAAGTATAGGCCATTCTTAAGCTAAAAGACATAGACTATCATCTCGAAAAACTTGGATTTAATACGATAATAAATGTAAATCTCAAAAGAGGAGAAAAATAGGGCAAAAAAATCTCAAGAAAGTCAGCTTTCAAGAGATTTATTATTTTCTTATAAGGAGTTGTCTTTTTCAACATCCTCCAAGTCATCTTTTTCTAAAAGGTTTAAATGGCTGAGCTTTTCACTGATAGAGACCATGATTTCTGTTTGAAGTTTTTGAATTTGTAAGAGATCAGATTGGTCTTGTAAAACCAGGTGGTCAATTTTAGAATGTAGCATGCGAACCCCTTCCTCAGAGGTTCTATTAACTTCATAGTCATTCTTTGCTTGCAATCTATCATATTCTGAAGCCCTATTTTGACTCATCATAATCAAGGGAGCCTGGACAGCTGCTATTGTGGACAAAGCGAGATTAAGCAAGATAAAGGGATACTTATCAAAAGCCCAGCCAAAAGGATTAAGGAGGTTAAAAACCATCCAAACCAGCATAAAAATTAAAAAACAAATAATAAAGGTCCAGGTCCCCCCAAAACGGGTAACGTCATCTGCTAGTTTTTGCCCAAAGGTAATCTTGCTATCGAGCTGTTCTTGGACATTTAAGTTAGAATAATTCTTATTTTTAGACACATCATAGACCATTTCTCGAACGGTTTCATTTTTCATCTTTGCATTTTCAATCATTTCATTTAGGTAGTAAAGACGATAGGTGGCCAGGGTCTGGTGACTGATAAAAGAGGAGGGCTTGAGTTTAGGGTAATCTTTTAAAATTAAGTTTTGTAATTGTTTATCTAGCTTACAAAGGAAAACCCCTTCTCTTATAAAAGCTAGTTTGCCATTAATAGCGTCTATAACACGAGTATCTTTGTTCATGTTCTGCCTCTTTCCATCTCAATACTTCTCTTTTAGAGCTTGAAGTTTTTATTGAGATGCTTGCTGGTGTGCAAGCCTGTTTTTTTAAATTAAAGAGAGCTTTTTAAAAAGCCTTTAACCTTTCAGATTATCTGCTTAAAAACTTAAAGAAAGCTTAAAGAAAACCTTTACTTTCTGAAAAATTTAGTTTTTCTTATACAAAGTTCTAAACCCTAAGCAATAGGCACTTAAGCTAGAATTTTTTCTTGACTTGTTAACTAAAAAACACTCAAAACCAAGCTTTTAGGGCTAGTTTCAAGTGATTTATAACTATTTTCAGTTTTTATAATCTTATTCCTTAAATATCTATGGTTTAATTCTATGCAACATTCTTGGGAAAGGAATAGCTTCGCGGATATGTTTTGTTCCTGCTACAAAGGTAACCATACGTTCTAAGCCAAGGCCAAAACCTGCATGTGGAACAGAACCATACTTACGAAGATCAAGGTAAAATGCATAGTCATCTGGATTGAGACCATTTTCGATAATCTTATCATATAATTTTTGATAGTCATCTTCACGGACAGAACCACCAATAATTTCACCATAGCCTTCTGGAGCTAGTAGGTCTGCACATAAAACACGGTCCTCATTGCCAGGGACTGGCTTCATATAAAAGGCCTTAAAGCTAGCTGGATAGTTCACCACAAAGGTTGGAAGACCAAAATAATTAGAAATCCAAGTTTCATGTGGGGAACCAAAATCATCTCCATGCTCGATATGTTCATAATCAGCATCTGGATCAGCTTCGTGCTCTTGTAAGAGACTAATAGCATCATCATAAGAGACACGTTTAAAAGGCTCTGCGATATATTTCTTAAGTGCCTCAACATCACGTGCTAAAATCTCTAATGCCTGGGGTGCTCGGTCTAAAACTCCCTGAATCATAGCTTTTACATAAGCTTCTTGTAAATCAAGAGATTGATCATGAGATAAGAAAGAATATTCAGCATCCATCATCCAAAACTCTGTTAAATGACGACGAGTCTTAGATTTCTCAGCACGAAAGACAGGGCCAAAGTCAAAGACACGTCCTAAAGCCATAACACCTGCTTCTAAGTAAAGCTGGCCTGACTGACTAAGGAAAGCTGGGTTGCCAAAATAGTCTGTTTCAAATAATTCCGTTGTATTTTCAGCTGCATTCCCTGATAAGATTGGGCTGTCAAATTTAATAAAGCCATTTTGATCAAAGAATTCATATGTTGAATAAATAATAGCATTACGGATTTGCATGATAGCCATTTGTTTACGAGAACGTAACCATAGATGACGATTATCCATCAAGAAATCTGTCCCATGTTCTTTGGGTGTAATCGGATAATCAAGAGATGAGCCAAGGATTTCTAAGTCTGTAAGATCTAATTCATAGCCAAATTTTGAACGTGCATCTTCTTTGACTATGCCAGTAACCTTAACGGAGGTTTCTTGGCTAAGGTGTTTAATTATTTCAAATTTTTCAGTTCCTAATTCTTGACCATATTTCTCAAGAAAATTTGGTTTAAAGGCAACTGCTTGGAAGAAGGCAGTTCCATCACGAAGTTGTAAAAAGGCAAGTTTTCCTTTACCAGACTTGTTAGCTACCCAGGCACCTATGGTAATTTCTTCTCCTACATGTTTTTTAACATCTCTAATTGCTACATATTCTTTTGCCATTAGTTATTCCTTCTCTCTTTTTCTACTATTTTTTAACATAAAGTGATTTAAACGTCGCATAGCCTCTTTTAGAGTCTCCATATCTGCAGCATAGCTGAGGCGAATATTGTCTGGTGCTCCAAAACCTGCTCCTGTTACCATAGCTACTCCTACCTCTTCTAAAATAGCATCGGTAAAGGCTGTTACGTCTGTATAACCTAGCATATCCATGGCCTCCTTAACATTTGGAAAGAGATAAAAGGCTCCTTGAGGCTTCAGTATATTAAAGCCTGGTACTTGGTTAAGAAGGGGATAAATGGTATTTAGTCGCTCTTCAAAGGCCTGACGCATCTTTTCAGCCTGACTTTGTTCACCTAGAAAGGCTTCAATACCTGCAAACTGGGTAACGGTGGTCAGATTAGAGGTTGTTTGACCAATAATCTTAGTCATAGCTGCAATAATTTCTGGATCACCAACTGCAAAGCCTAAGCGCCAACCTGTCATTGAATAGGTCTTAGCAACGCCATTTACAGTAAGGGTTTGTCGCCTAATAGCCTCTGATATGGTTGATATTGCTGTGAACTGGTTCCCATTGTAGACTAAACGTCCATAGATATCATCTGCCAGAATTAAAATGTTATGTTGCACAGCCCAATTGCCAATAAGTTCTAGCTCTGCCTTATCATAAATCATGCCCGTTGGATTAGAAGGAGAATTAATGAGAAGAACCTTTGTTTTCTCTGTCCGACTAGCCTCTAGTTGATCAACTGTCACTTTAAAATGATTAGCTTCTGCTCCTTTAACAAAGACTGGCTCCCCCTCTGCCATTTTTACCTGATCAGCATAGGATACCCAGTAAGGAGTTGGAATTAAAACCTGGTCTCCCGGATTTAGGACTGCCATGAAAAAGGCATACAAGATATACTTTGCCCCAGTCGCAGCAACTATCTGGTCATTTGAAACGGAATAAGCATAGTAAGTTTCCATGTAGCTAGCAATGGCATCTTTTAATTCCGGCATGCCAGCTGCAGCTGTGTAAAAACTGGCTTTACCACTTTCAATAGCTTCGATAGCTTTTTTTTGAATATTCTTAGGGGTTACAAAGTCTGGCTCTCCCAAGGTTAAACTCAAAACATCGTGTCCCTGTGCCTTAAGAGCTTTTGCACGCGCACCAGCAGCAAAAGTAAGGCTTTCTTTTATCCCTAAGACACGCTTTGATAGTTTGGTCATGACTTCTCCTTTTCCAGATTTTACCAATTAAAAGGCAAGCTAGTTATGTATTACTTTCTGACTAGAAAAACACATTTTTATGATTAGCTATCTCATAATTCATTAATCGCTTTTGCTCTTCCTTTTAAATATTATCCTTTTCATTATATCAGAAATTGCTCAATTTCCAAGAAGCTATCCTCAAATTTTTCGCTTTTTATGGAAAAGTCTTGCCCCAAACTGCTAAAGATTTCCTGACCATATTCTTTAACTAAAATCCTAGAATCAAGAATAAGGACGACTGATCGTTGGTCGCTCCTTCTCAAAGTTCTTCCAATCGCTTGTTTTAACCTGAGAATGGTCATGGGTAAAAAATAATCTTTGAAAGGAAGCTTATTTTGAGAAAGTAAATAATGGCTCATTTTAGTGACAAACAAATCCTTAGGATTATCAAAAGGAAGCCTTGCAATAACAGTAATCATTTGATTAGCATGGACAAAGTCCACACCTTCCCAAAAAGATCCCATTCCTAACAAGAGAGTCTGTTCACCACGGTCAAAACGCTTCTTAACATTATAAGAACTTCCGTTTTTTTCCTGTGCTAAGTGGGGAATGGCAGCCTCATCTAAAAAGGATGAGACTAAGAGCATGTATTGGCGTGAGGTGAAAAGGATCAATATGGGTTTTTTAAGTTGAGATAAGCCTACAAGGCGCTTAGCTATTTCTTGACAGTAGTCTTGAGGAGAGGTCTGACTAACAAGTGGCATGCTGGAGTCTACCAGCAAGAGTTGCTTAGCTGACTTTTGATGCTCAATTTGAGCATAGGTATAGGCCTCAAAGCCTAACAAATCTGCCAAGCTAACTTGTGGACTAATCTGTAAAGTCGCTGAAATAAAATAGGTTTTTAGCGTCTCAGGTAGAAATTGGCTGAAATTAATGTAGTGTTTACTGCTGCTATTAAGGTAGCTGACACGCTTTTCATTTTTCAGTTCATGACTAATCCAATAATCAGCCTCTTGGTCTTTAAAGAAGGCCTTAACTTGCTCAAAAGAAGCACTTCCTAGCTCTCCTACTAAGTCTTTAATCCTTTTAAAATCCTTATTATCACTATCATTTACGTGACCTTGCTTGTGATAATAAGTTTCCAAGGCTTGATTGAGTTCAAATGATAAGCTCTCAAGGAGCCTTTTTTCTAATAAGGAAGCAGGAGTCTGAATTGCTTCTTGCAATTCTTGCAAAAAGGAAGTTAATTGTAGCTGTTTATGAGCTAATTGGTCTAGCTGGAGCGGCAAGGTCTGGGCCTCATCAAACACTAGGATTTTTCCCTTAGCAAATACCTTATCATCTTCTACCCGATGTAAAAAGTAAGCATGGTTAGTAACCAAAACATTAGCTTGCTTGGCTTTGTGGTAGCTACGATTCCAAAAATCATAATCATAAAAAGCTGACGAAGATAAAAGCTGTCCATCATGTTTTATCTGATCAAAGTAAGTCGCAAACCGTTGTTTTTGTTTTATCTCATCTAAGTCACCACTTTTAGTCTCTAGTAACCAAACCAATAGCTGCATCTTATAACGGTTAACAAGCCTATTATCTTCTAGCTCTTCTAGACTAGCTTGAAAGCTATCTAGCTTGAGATAATTTGCTGGGCTTTTTAAGCTATGACAGCTAAGCTGAAAGGCCTCCCTAAGTATTGTTAGTTCCTGTCCCATTATTTGATCTTGTAAAACCTTAGTCGGCACACTTATAAGAATTTGATTGCCCTCGGCCCTTGCTAATAGGGGTAATAAATAACCATAGGTTTTTCCAATACCAGCTTGAGCCTGAATAAAGCTAGGCTGAGCTTGTAAAAAAGCCTCTTCCACTAATTGAGCAAACTGGTCTTGTAGGGGTCTAACTTCCAAGTCCAAAAGTGAACGGTTAATGCTAAAGTCTTGAGATAATTTTAGGGGTGAAGGAATTCTTTCTTCTTTTCTTAGAATGATACCGTTAACCTTAGTGTATTTGTTATTATCGTAGGGCTTAGCTGCTGCCAATGCTTGGTTGATGACAATACCTGATTCAAATAATAAATTATCTGAAAAAGTAGCCAAACTTTCCAAGGTTTCTAAGGGAATGGATTTAAGCTTGTCTTGTATCTGTAAAAAGAGCTTAGCAGTGGCTCTGGCGTCAGCTATTGCTGTATGAGCTTCTGATAGTTCTAAGTTCAATACTTGTGATAAATAGGTAAGACTGTATTTTTCTAAGGTAGGATAAAAAACCTGAGCTAACTCAACAGTATCAATTCTTGGTGTTCGTAATTCATAGCCTTCAAAAAAGAGAGATTCAGCTAATAAATTGGCATCAAATTTCACATTGTGTGCTACAAAAAAGCAATCACTAATCAAGTCAAATATTTCTTTAGCAACCTGTTCAAAATCAGGTGCTGCTTCTAATTGTTGGTCACTAATACCAGTCAATGATTTGATATGTTCTGATAGTTTTTCATGAGGGTTAACATCAGTTTGGTAAGTTTCTATAATCTGATTACCTTCTATAATAACTATCCCCACTTGGATAATGCTCGCTTGCGATCCAGTGCCTGTGGCTTCAAGGTCAATGACTGCGTATTTTTTAAAGGATTCTATAGTCATAGTAAGCTTATTATATCATGTTTTAAAGTCAGCATTGGTATAATTATTGGTAGTATCTGAAAATAAGTTACTTACTGCTATTATTTCAGCTAAAAGTTTATTTTATCAGATGTTTTTTATATGTTTTTGATTGTATTTTTGTTACACTAAGCCTATGAATATATTTAGAATTTTAAATGCTCTTGCAAGCGAGAATACCTATATTTTAGAAAATAAGAAGTCACTCTTAGTCATTGACCCAGGCAGTGATGGAAAGAGAATTATAGCCAAAATTAAAGAGCTTGCTAAGCCTGTCTCAGCAATCTTGTTGACACATGCCCATTACGATCACATTATGAGCCTTGATTTGGTCAGAAAAAAATTCAAGTTTCCTCCTGTCTACATTTCTGGAAAAGAAGCTTCTTGGCTCTTTTCACCAAAAGATAACCTCTCTGGCCTGATTAGACATGCTGATATTCCAGACCTTATTGCTAAACCTGCTGAGAAGTTACTAGAGTTTGATAAAAACTACACCATTGGTGATTTTCAGTTTGTAGCTGTCGAAACTCCAGGGCATTCTATTGGTGGGGTATCTTTTATCTTCAACCAAGAAGAATTGATTTTTTCAGGTGACGCTCTCTTTAGAGAAAGCATTGGCCGGTCTGATCTGCCTACCGGAAATCACTCCCTTCTTCTTGCTTCTATCAAAGAAAAACTCTTTACTCTTCCTAACCATTTTGAAGTTTATCCAGGACATGGCCCTAAAACCACAATTAGCCATGAAAAGAACTTTAACATGTTTTTAAAATAGCAAGAGAGTAATAAAATAGCTTTTAAGCATTTAAAAAACCTTAACTTAATAAAGCTAAGGTTTTTTACTATTGTCTTAAGTGACTATCTAGAATTTAAGGTAGCGTCTCATAGACATGACTGATCCGATTGAACCAATAATAATACCTATAACAAAAAGTGCTGCAATCAAGATATAAACATAATAATTAATAGGATACATTGAAAGTCCATTTAATTGTAGTTCTGGCATAAACTGCTTGTAGGCAAAGTCATATAAATAATAAATGATCAAAGAAGGTAAAATAGCTCCTAAAAAACCAACCCAGGCCCCTTCAAAAAAGAAAGGTCCTCTGATATAAGAATTTTTTGCCCCAACAAGTCGCATAATTTCAATATCCCTTTGTCGACTCATAATGGTCATCCGGATAGTATTAGAAATCAAGAAAATAGCTACCAAAAGAAGAAGAGCAGTTCCGATTAAGCCCCATGTTTTAATAAAACTTGAGAACTTAAAGAGTTTTTCAGAATTTATCCCACCATAATCAACATCTTCAACCCCTTGAATGCCTTTAATTTTCTTACTTACATTTTTAACCTGTGAAGCCTCTTTGGTTTCTACAATGTAAATATCTTGCAAGGGATTTGTATCGTTATCATACATCTTCCAAACATCACCCATGGTGTCTTGAAGTTTCTTTAACTGCTCGTTTTTACTAGAAAAGGTAATCTTATCAACACCTTTTAAGCTAGCAATTTGATCATAAACCTTATGATAGTTTTCGTTTTTAACATTTTTACCATCGACATCTCGGATTTCTTTACTTGCATCCTTAGAATCGACCTGTAAATAAGTGTTGATTTGGATATTATTTTGGACTCCAGAAGCAACACGTTGAATATTCAATAGCGTAGCGGCAAAAATCCCCACTAAGGTCAGGGTAACGGCTACTGTACTAACTGCTGCAATAGTCATCCAAATATTTCGTTTGAGACTCTTGATTGATTCCCAAATATGACGGAAAAAGTATCTAATCATCGTATCCGTAATCTCCTTCCTCTTCGTCACGGACAATCCGTCCATCTTCTATTGCAATAACACGGTGTTTCATGGTATTAACAATATGACTATTATGGGTTGCCATAAGTATGGTTGTTCCTTGGATATTAATTCTTTCAAGTAGCTGCATAATCTCAAAAGAAATTTCAGGATCTAGGTTGCCTGTAGGCTCATCAGCAATCAACAATTTAGGATTATTAACAATAGCACGCGCAATGGCGATCCGTTGTTGCTCACCACCAGAGAGTTGATTAGGGAAAGCCCGCATCTTATGTTTTAAACCAACCAGTTCTAATACTTCTGGGACACGTCTTTTGATATGTCTTCTTTTTTCGCCAATAACTTCCATGGCATAGGCTACATTTTCAAAAACGGTCTTTTTAGGTAATAGTTTATAGTCCTGGAAAACAACCCCTATATTACGTCGTAAAATAGGAACATCTTTTTTTCTTAATTTAGTCAAATCAAATTCACCTACATAAAGTGAGCCACTAGTGACACTTTCTTCACGGTAGAGTAATTTGATTAAACTAGATTTACCTGCTCCAGATGGACCAACTATATAGACAAATTCACCTTGGTTTACTGAAAAATTAATATTCCTCAAGGCTGTGGTTGATCGACGGTATTTCTTTGAAACACCCTTCATTTCAATTAATGCCATTATCTCTCTTCTTTCTTATTCTTTTTAGCTAGTTTAGTCTTAGTCATCATTCATACGCCACTTGAGGTAGGCATCAATAAAGCCATCAATGTCTCCATCCATTACCTTATCCACTTGAGCCACTTCAAAATTGGTACGATGATCTTTTACCATGGTGTAGGGGGTAAAAACATAAGAGCGAATCTGACTTCCCCAGGTAATTTCTTTTTTATCACCCTTAAGGGCACTAACTTCTTCAGCTTTTTTTTCTTGTTCCATTTGGTAAAGCTTAGCTTGTAGCATCTTCATCGCACGATCTCGATTACCATACTGGGTTCTATCAGTAGTTGAAGCCACTACAATACCTGTGGGAATATGGGTCAGTCTGACACCTGTTGAAACCTTGTTGACATTTTGCCCACCTGCTCCACCTGAACGAAAGGTATCCATCTTGATATCATCATCACGAATATCAACTTCGATGGTATCGTCTAACTCAGGCATAACCTCAACAGAAGTAAAAGAAGTATGCCTTCTTTTAGCAGAATCAAAAGGAGAAATCCTTACCAAACGGTGAACTCCCATTTCTGATTTTAAAAAGCCATAGGCATTAGGACCTTCAAAAGATAAGGTAACCGATTTAATACCTGCTTCATCTCCAGCTTGATAGTCTAGTGTTTCTACCTTAAAACCTTTAGCATGCCCAAAGCGGGTATACATTCGTAGCAGCATATCTGCCCAATCTTGGGCTTCGGTTCCACCAGAACCTGGATGAATCTCCAAGATAGCATTATTATGGTCATAGGGCTCCGATAAGAGCAAGGTCATTTCATAGCTTGATAAAATCTGATCTAATTTCTCCAAGTTTTCTTCTAATTCTTCTTGAATTGATTCATCTTCATCTAACATTTCTAGATAGAGTTCTGTCTCTTCAGACAAGTTTTGCATGTTATGAAAGGTATCAAACTTGACTTTTAACTCATTTAAATCTTGAGATGTTTTTTGGGCCGCCATATTATCATTCCAAAAATCAGGCTCTGTCATCTTATTCTCTAAAAGAGCAATTTCTTCTTCTAGACCATCTAAGTCAAAGAGACCTCCTGAAGCTAGTCAACTTCTCTTTATTTTCTACTATTTTTTGACGAATTTCAGCTACTTCCATACTTATACCTCTTTACTTTTTATCCTTATTATTTTATCACAATAGGCCTAGAATTGCCATTTTACACTAAGTCTATCCCACTCTTCTTGAACATTGGCATCCGTTATAGAAATAGATGTCATAAAATCCAGCATGGCTTGCTCTGGCTTTTTAACAATTTCTCCTATGGCCCAGATGGCTGTTGCTGTATGGATAGGATTGTTATTCTTGTCAATGATTTCCATTAGTTTGACAATAGCAGAGCGGTCATGACCATTTGCCAGTGCAAGGATGGCATTTCGCTGGAGAATATTTTTGCCACGCCAGGAACCTGCAATCATCCCAAACTTCTCTTTAAAACTTTTATTGGATAAGTCTAAAAATGGGATCAATTCTGGCTTAGCCAGTTCTGGATCAATATCACTTGCTAGGGGATTCAAAATCCCTTTATTGTAGGGACAAGAGATTTGACAGATATCGCAACCATAAATCACTGTCTTTATTTTTTTACGAAATTCAAGAGCCATCATCCCCTTATCCTGGGTTTGAAAAGATAAGCATCGCTTGGCATCCATTGTCCCATCACCAATCAAGCAAGAGGTTGGACAGGCATCTAGGCATCTCCTACAGTCCCCACAATCATAGTCTACTGGCTGGTCTGGTTCAATATCTAAGTTTGTAATTAATTCACCTAGATACATATAGGAACCAAATTCTTTAGAAATGACTAAACCATTTTTACCAATAAAACCAATTCCTGCTCTTCTTGCAACAGCTGTATCAACCAAGGCTCCGGTATCAACCATACCCTTATATTCAAAATCTTGAGTCAGATCTTCTATGCCACTAGCAAGTTTTTGGAGCTTTTTTTGTAAGACATGATGGTAGTCAAGCCCCCATGAACTTGGCGTTATCTTTCCTCGTTTATAGGCTGTTTTTTGTGGTTCTATGGGAAGTTTATGAGGATAGGCTACAGCAATTGAAATAATGGTCTTGGCTGATTCCAAGGATAATTTTGGTTTTATCCTTTCTTCAATAACCTTATGTTCAAAACCACTATTTCGTCCTTCTTCTATTCCTAGTCGCAAGGATTTTTCCAGATAGGAAAAGTCATCAGCTGTAGTAAAGCCGATTTTTGAAATTCCAATTTCTTTAGCTAATGCCCTGATTTTCGCCTTAAGTTCCATATTACTATCATAATGGAAAAGTATAAAGACTTCAAGACTAAGAGATTACGAATTGTGACAATTATTGCAGCTTAGATTTTCTCTTCCAACAAAGCAAAAGGCAAAGAATAATCCTTTGCCTGTCAAAACTCTTAGCTATGCAAGAATCTTTCTTATCTTGACATAAAAAGCTTAAATAAATCTTACTTGGCTTTTCATTAATAGTCTTCAAAATGCTGATAAAGGTAGTACAGATCGGCAATCTCATTTAATAGTTTCTTACCATTATCAGTATCCTTAACCAGGGTTCTTTCTTCTACTTCTTCCACCAAGCGTTTGATAAAAATAATGTCCCCTTTGCCTTGTAAGACATCTTCTACAGATGTAAAAGGTTTATGGGCCACTAATTCTAGTCCATAGCTATTTGAAATAAGGGTGTAGCCTGCAATACCTGTTTTCTTTTGATACCCCTTAGCAAGACCTCCATCAATAATAATCAGTTTACCATTAGCCTTAATAGGTAATTCACCTGTTTTTTCTTTAACTGGTGTATGCCCATTTACAATATGGCTACTAGCATCCAGTGTGAATTCGGCCAAAATGCGATGGCAAATATCTTCTCTTTCTCTTAAAGAATAGTAAGGATTTTTTATTTCTTCATGACTCTTCTTGTCATTAACATAATAACGTTCAAAGGTGGTCATTCTCTCTTTGCCAAATAATGACGAACCTTCCCCACACCAGAGATACCAAAACAAATCTGTCGCAAAATCCTCATGACAATCAGGTTCTTGATAGGCTTGGCGAATTTTAGCCTGGTAAAAATCCATCAGAGACTTTCCTGATAAAACCTTTCCTTCCATGCTAATCGATTTAAAATCCCCATTTTTATGCATGGGAATACAGCCATGGTATAAGAGATGTTTATTTGAAATCTGATAAATAGAGCCCTTAGAAAAGAGAAAATCAATGTGTTTTAAAAGCCTTTGAGAATGTTGAAAACGATAGATAAGGTCCCTAAGCAGGCTATCTTCTTCTTTACTTATAGCAGCAGGATTTTCCCAATCTATTAAATCAAAAGGAAAACCTTCTAATTTATAACTATGACCAGAAATCTTCACTTCCCCTGTTTGCGGATTAATTTTTTCTAATAGATTAGATGCTCCCATATCAAATTCTGGACGACGTTTGATAAGCTGATTTTCCAGCTTAAACTGTAGAAAAGCTGTAGCCTGCTGCAAACAATTGAGCAAATTCTTGTCATCTTCTGAGAGGGTCGCTCCATCTAAAATAGGTTGAAAGGCCTTTTTAGGGGTAAAATACTTATGGCTATAATCAATGAGACGTCTCAGACTAATACCATAGCGATCCTCAATCAGCTCAATGCTGTTATATCTGGCTGCTATACGAATAACATTCACCATACAAATAAGAGACCCTGAAACTGCCCCCATCCAGGTAATATCGTGATTGCCCCATTGAATATCAATATTTTTAAAGGTCATTAATTTATCCATAATCAAATCAGGATATTGGCCCCGGTCATAGATATCTCCAACAACATGCAGATAATCAATAGACAGGTTCTGAATCAGGTTAGCAAAAGCAATAAAAAGATTTTCTAACTGCTTCAACTCAGTTACCTTATTAACAATAGACAGGTAATAACTTTCCTTATTTTTATCAGGCTGTTCTTCCGTTAATAATTCTTCCATGATATAAGCATAGTCAGCTGGCAGCATCTTTCTAACCTTGGAGCGGGTATATTTTCCACCTATATATTTCACCAATTGTAGCAAATCTGGTAAAAAGTAGGTCAATTCGGCTTCTAGCTCTGCTTCTGATAAGTCTGTATTGGAATTAATCTTTTCTGCTGGATAATAAATGTACTGACAGAGTAGGTCAATTTCTTGCGCCTTTTTCTCTGGAAAACATTCTTGAATCTTCTTTTTAATGGTCCCTGAGCTATTTCTTAAAAGATAATCAAAAGCTTGATATTCTCCATGCAAATCACTTAAAAAGTGTTCTGTCCCCTTGGGAAGATGGCAGATAGCTTCTAGATTAATCATTTCAGTGACCAAAGAAGATTTTGTAGGAAATTTTTCCTTTAAGAGGCTGTAATAGTTAGACATTTTAGTTTGACACTCCTTTTTTATCGCAAAGCTTAAGCAGAGTTTAATTAGGGTAGTTTATTTCCTAAAATGGATTTTAGAAAAGGCTACTATTTCATTTTAAGTTTTCTGAGGAAAAAATGCCAGCCAGAAGTTGAAAACGCCTTCTTAAATTCTTATTTAATGAGATATCTTGACTATCATTGTCACCAATGGACTTCTTTGATAGCAATTTCATTAGCTATGTCTCCCATATTTTGTTAAAATAAACTTATGAAAAAACTAGCTCTTATGAGTGACCTCCACATTGACCTAAATCAATTTGAGCAAGAAGAAATGGCATGCCTGCTTGAAGTTCTTAAAAAAGAAGATATCACTCACCTCCACCTAGCAGGAGATATTTCTAATCATTACTTTCAAGATAGCCTGCCTTTCCTTAGCTATCTTTCAAATCACCTTAAACTTACCTATAATTTAGGCAACCATGACATGTTAGATTTAAAAGAAGATCAAATAGAAGCTTTGGACTTTAAAACTTATAGGCTTAGCCCTAGTACCAGTCTGTTAGCCTTTCATGCCTGGTACGACTATAGCTTTTCTCCTGACAAAACAGAATCAGAAATCCTAGCCTTCAAAAAACGTTTTTGGTTTGATCGCCGGCTTCAAAGACCCCTCACAGATCCACAATTAAGTCAAAGCATTTGCCAGACACTTGATCACACATTAACTGAACTTCAAGGACAAAAAATCATTGTGGCTATGCACTTTGTTCCCCACAGTCATTTTTTATTAAAAAGTCCTAAATTCATCCCCTTTAATGCTTACTTAGGTAGTCAAGCCTTTCATGATATTTTTCTTAAGCACCAGGTTGATCAGGTAATCTTTGGCCATAATCACCATCGTATAGAATCTCAGGTAATTGATACGATCACCTATCACTCTAGACCCCTTGGCTATATTAAGGAATGGCAGCTTAGCTATGACTTTATGAAAAACTATTCTAGAGAGTTTACTTTACCTCAAAAAAATCTTAATAAGGCCTACACTGCCATTAAAGATCTTGATGCCTTTAAGGCTTATAAAAAAGAGTATCTAGCTCAGGAATTTCGCTCAGCAATGACTATTTTGACAATAACGTAATTTAGAAGGGAAAAGTCAGTGAAGATCAAACGTCAAACCCACTTAGTAGCTTTTGGAGCACCTATTACTGTCTATGTGGGAGATCACAAAAAAATAAGCCTCAAAAATGGTGATCAGATAGAGTATCACATCCAAGGAGATTATGTGGACCTAAGCTTAAAACATAGCAAACAGCCTCCAAAAAGGGCGACAAATAGTGACTGCTTAATTATTAGTGACAACCCACTTAATCTCTTCTTATTCTGGGCTGGGATTGTGCTTATTTTTGTAAGCCACCTCTTTTTAAACTTCAACTCTCATTTACTATATTGGTTAACCCTTATT
This sequence comes from Streptococcus didelphis DSM 15616, assembly GCF_000380005.1. Taxonomy (GTDB): domain Bacteria; phylum Bacillota; class Bacilli; order Lactobacillales; family Streptococcaceae; genus Streptococcus; species Streptococcus didelphis. The sequence goes on along the minus strand of NZ_KB904188.1, from coordinate 236,293 downwards.
GGTCTTATCAGTAGTCTTACAAGCTACTTTCTCCCTCGATTTAGATGGATTAATCAAGCAAAATAAGATATCATATTCCAGCTTGATACATTTATGTATTTAGAATTCTAGGAGGACCTAACTATATCTATTATTATCCAAAGAAAAACAGATCCTTTAAAATCCTTTACTGCTATTAACTTACGGCTTGATAAAAAGCCTCTGGCATATCTTGAAAACAAGAAAACTATTGAAATACCATTTGAAGGCAAGCAATCTGCTGTCTTATCCTATAATGCCCTAAACTTTCCTAATATAAGGGCGACTGATGGAGATTATGTTTTAATCACCACCAATCCTTTCTTCTATCTGACTTGGTTAATCTTTTTCTTAACCATAATCCTAGTACTTCTATTACCTATCCTCAACCATGAAACCATAGGTTTATCAAAGCTTACTATGCTTCTCCTAGTTTTCCTGATCCACCTTTTTACTCCCACTTATCGCTTTCAAAAAATAAAGCCTGAAGCTAATCTAGCATAAGATTTTCTTGTCTATACTTAAAAGCCTCTGATCAATACTTATCAGAGGCTTTTATGATGTTTATAAAAAAAGATTAAGGAAAAATACCTTCCTTAATCTTTTACAACATTTTTCTTTTATGAATTTAGATAGCTTTAGCATCTTTTCCAAGTGCACGTTGAATAGCTTTCACAATTTCTACAAGCACTACCATTAAAAGACTTCCAATCACAACTACCAACCATTGTGTCCCACTTAAATGTGCCACATGGAAGAATTGGTTAAAGCCTGGTACCACTACTGTTACCATTAGCATAACAAAGGCTAGAGGTATTGAGTAGTTGAAGAGTTTGTTCTTAAACAAACCAACCTTACCAATTGATTGGTAAACAGATTTAACATTGTAGGCATGTACCAATTGAATCAAACCTAAAGTAACATAGGCCATTGTTAAGGCATCAGCATGAATTTCTTTGTAAGTAGAATGTTCTGGGAACATTAGGGCAAAACCATAAACACCTAAAACTAAGAGGGTCTGGAAGGCACCTTGATAGAAAATAGCTTCTTTAACACCACCGTCAAAGAAATTTGACTTGCGACCACGAGGCTTATGTAACATAGCACCAGGTTCAGCAGGTTCAACACCAAGTGCAATAGCTGGTAGGGTATCTGTAACCAGATTAATCCACAACAAATGGACAGGTTGTAAGACGTCCCAACCAAAGAGAGTGGCTAAGAAGATAGTAAGTACCTCAGCCATATTGGCAGAAAGGAGATATTGAATGGTTTTTTGAATATTTGAAAAGACTTTACGGCCTTCTTCAACAGCTACAATAATCGTTGCAAAGTTATCATCAGCAAGAACCATATCAGAAGCTCCTTTAGAAACTTCAGTTCCTGTAATTCCCATACCAATACCGATATCAGCTGTTTTTAGAGATGGGGCATCGTTGACACCGTCTCCAGTCATAGCAACCACTTTTCCTTCATTTTGCCATGCTTTAACGATACGAACCTTATGTTCTGGCGATACACGTGCATAAACTGAATATTGAGTGAAGACTTTTTGGAATTCCTCATCAGATAATTCATTAAGTTCAGCACCTGTAAATACATGATCTAAACCATCATCTTCAATGATACCAAGACGCTTAGCAATGGCTTCTGCTGTGTCTTGATGGTCACCAGTAATCATGATAGGACGAATACCAGCTTCTTTAGCCACCTTGACAGCCTGAGCAGCTTCTGGACGTTCTGGGTCAATCATACCTACTAAACCAGCAAAAACTAAGTCTGCTTCAACGATTTCACTTTTTAATTCAGGCAGATTATCTACTGTTTTGTAAGCCATCATTAGGACACGTAGTGCTTGCTTAGCAAGGCTCTTATTGGTATCCAAAATAGTTTGTTTATCAGCATCAGTAATTGGACGAATTTGTCCATTCTCTTCAATACGTGTCACACGTTTTAAGAGTTGATCTGGTGCCCCTTTAACTGCAACAAAATGGCTACCATCAGCTTGTTGATGAATGGTTGACATCAATTTACGGACAGAATCAAATGGTAACTCTGCTACCCGTGGTTCAGACGTCATTACCTGACGGACATCAAAGCTATGATCTAAACCATATTGAACAAGAGCTGTTTCTGTAGGATCCCCAATCAATTTGCCACTTTGATCAATCTTAGTGTCATTGGCAAAGTTCATTACACGAAGTGCTTGATTTGAAGCATCAAGTGCTTCACCTGCTGATTGAAGTTGACCATTTGTATAAAGTTTTTCAACAGTCATTTGGTTCATGGTCAAAGTACCAGTTTTGTCTGATGCAATGATTTCAGTTGAACCGAGGGTTTCCACTGCTGGTAACTTACGAATGATGGCATTACGCTTAGCAAGTACCTGTGTTCCTAAGGAAAGGACAACGGTAACAATAGCTGGTAAACCTTCTGGGATAGCAGCTACAGCAAGCGCAACAGAAGTCATAAGCCCTTCAAGTGGTGCTTGACCTCTTAAAAAGACACCAACAAGTAATGTTACTACAGCAATTGCTAAAATAAGATATGTAAGAATTTTTGAAAGATGATCTAGGTTTTGCTTCAATGGTGTATCAGTTTCATCAGCATTGGCAAGCATTCCGGCGATATGACCAACCTCGGTATACATTCCTGTGTTTGTAACAACACCCAAACCTCGACCATAGGTAACATTTGAATTTTGATAGCCCATATTAAGGCGATCACCAATACCAGCATCAGCTTCAACTGGGACTGTCAAGTCTTTCTCAACTGGGACAGATTCCCCAGTTAGGGCTGCCTCTTCAATTTTTAAAGAATTTGCTTCTAATAGCCTTAAGTCTGCTGGAACTACATCCCCTGCTTCTAAGAGAACAATATCTCCTGGGACCAATTCTTTAGAATCAATTTCAATCACATGACCATCTCGGCGAATCCGAGCCCTAGGACTAGACATTGATTTTAAAGCATCAATAGCTGCTTCTGCTTGACCTTCTTGATAAACACCAAAGGCTGCATTTAAAACAACCACAGCTAAAATAATAATGGCATCTGTCATTCCTTCCATACCTTCAGTAATAACTGAAAGCATAGCTGCCACAATCAAAATGATAATCATCAAGTCCTTAAACTGATCAAGGAATTTCATGAAAAAGCTACGTTTTTCACCTTCATCTAATTCATTGCGGCCATACTCATTAAGACGATTGTCAGCTTCAGCCTTTGATAAGCCTTCTTTGCTTGATTGCAACGCCTCAAGTACTGCTTCTTCTGATTGCGTATAGTACGCCATCTGTTTTTGTTCTTTCGACAATTTAGTCCCCCCTGTGGCCTCTTTATATAAAAAGACCTGTTTATTTAGTAAACAAGTCTCGCTGTTTCAGATTGTACCGGAAATGAAAATTCCGTATTGACGATACAATCACGGTAAAACCGTCTGCTACTCCCTTGATATATTATTAATTATAATGGAAATTCCACTTAAAAACAAGCAAAAATCCTCAAAAAAGATAAAATCATCAGATGACTTTATCTTTCAAGTTATTTATATAAGCCTTACTACCTTGTTTAGATAAGTTTATAATTATAATCTACTTTAATTTATAATTTTATATGACGATTTTAAAAACATCACTCTCTAGTTAAAAGTATTAATTAAAACAGAAAATGATATGACTTCTTTCTAAGACCACTTAATTTCTAAATGGTAGGTGGCAAACAACTTATCCGTGTCTGCCTGTAGCAATTTATATTTAAGTTCCAAAAGATTCTGCTTGTCATCTAAGCGATAAAAAACAGTATCTGTGACAAACACTTGGGGTCCTAAAGGAGTTGCTATACTGATTCTTTTTGGTCCCTTTTTAGAAAATGTCATAACAGTCTGAGGCTTGGAGAATCGTGTCATGGTTAAGTCAGTCAGATTGTATTTAATAACAACCCTCTCAGCTTCTTCATTTTGATAGATAAGATAGAGATAGTCTCCTTTTTCAATTAATTGACCATCATACGTTTCTGTAATAATCTCTACTTCCTTATCCATGGTGATAATGTTTTTTATTTCAATTTTCATAGTTAGCTTTCTTTTTATCCTAAAAATCTAAGTCTATCTATTCTACCAATTTATATGTTTTTTATCAATTTTTGTTATAATAAGCTTATGAATGAAAAAGTTTTTCGTGACCCTGTTCACAACTATATCCATATTAACCATCAAATCATCTATGATTTAATCAATGCAAAGGAATTTCAACGTCTAAGACGCGTAAAGCAAGTCGCAACCACTTCATTTACCTTTCACGGAGCAGAACATAGCCGTTTTTCACACTGCCTTGGGGTTTACGAAATTGCCAGACGGGTAACTGAAATCTTTGAACAAAACTATGCTGACTCTTGGGATAAAAATGAATCCTTAGTAACCATGGTGGCAGCGCTTCTCCATGATATTGGCCATGGTGCTTACTCCCATACCTTTGAAAAGCTCTTTGATACAGATCATGAAGCTGTTACTCAAGAAATCATTACCAATCCAGAAACGCAAATCAATCATATCTTATCTTGCTATGCGCCTGATTTTCCTGATAAAGTGGCCAGTGTCATTAACCATACCTACCCTAATAAACAAGTAGTAGCACTCATTTCTAGTCAAATTGACTGTGACCGTATGGATTACTTGCTGCGCGATTCCTATTTCACTGCTGCAAACTATGGACAGTTTGATTTAATGCGCATTTTACGTGTTATTAGACCTGTCGAAGATGGAATTGCCTTTGAAAAAAATGGCATGCATGCTGTTGAAGATTACATTGTCAGCCGCTTTCAGATGTATATGCAGGTTTATTTCCACCCGGCTAGTCGAGCCGTCGAATTAATCTTACAGAATCTCTTAAAAAGAGCTAATAAACTTTATAAGGACAAGGACCAAAAAGACTATTTTAAAACCACAAGTCCTGGACTTATCCCATTCTTTGAAAAAAATTATAACTTACAGGATTATCTGCGCTTAGATGACGGCGTCTTAAATACCTATTTTCAAGTCTGGATGATCAGTCAAGATGACATTTTAGCCGATTTAGCTACTCGCTTTATCAATCGGATTGTTTTAAAATCCGTCACTTTTGACCAAGATTCTCTTAAACATTTAGATAAACTTCGTCACTTGGTTGAGGCAGTTGGTTTTGATCCTGATTATTACACTGGAATCCATGTTAATTTTGACCTTCCTTATGACATCTACCGACCAGAACTTGAAAACCCACGAACACAAATTGAAATGGTTCATAAAGATGGCAGTCGATCAGAATTATCCCACTTGTCACCCATTGTTAAGACCTTAACAGGTACAACCTATGGTGATAGACGCTTTTATTTCCCAAAAGAAATGCTTGAATTAGATGACTTATTTGCTAGTTCCAAGGAAGAATTTATCTCCTACATTTCAAATGAACACTTCCACTTTCCTAACTAATAGAGCTAAAATGAGAGGGATAGACTCCTTTTCATTTTTAGCTAGCCATAACTAAAACGTTTTCTAGTCACATGAAGCTACCAAAGCTTTGCAAACCATGACAAATAGTGAGATTTTTAGTAAGATAGGAATGAGATATTTTTACATAATTTACACGTTACAATAAGGAGTACATATGTCTATCAAACTTGTTGCCGTCGATATTGATGGTACACTTATAACAGATGATCGAAAAATTACCTCTCAGGTATTTGAAGCTATTCAGGATGCCAAAAAAGAAGACGTCAAAATCGTTATTGCTACTGGCCGTCCTATTGTCGGAGTTACTCCTTTATTAGAAGAATTACAGCTTAACCAACCTGGTGACTATGTGATCACCTTTAATGGGGGACTGGTCCAAGACGCAGCCAGTGGAGAAGAAGTCGTTAAAGAAATCATGTCCTATGAAGACTATTTAGACATTGAATATTTAAGCCGTCAATTAGACCTCCACATGCACGCTATCACCAAAGAAGGTATCTATACAGCTAATAGAAACATTGGCAAATATACTGTACACGAAGCAACCCTAGTTAACATGCCAATTTTTTATAGAACCCCTGAAGAAATGAAACATAAAGAAATTGTCAAAATGATGATGATTGATGAACCTGGACGCCTAGAAGAAGCCATCAAGAAGATTCCTCCTATCTTTTATGAAAAGTATAACATTGTCAAATCAACCCCCTTCTACCTTGAATTTATGCTAAAAAGCGTCAGCAAGGGGAACGCTATCATCCATCTAGCCCAAAAACTTGGTCTAGACATGTCACAGACAATGGCAATTGGCGATGCTGAAAATGATCGTGCCATGCTGGAAGTCGTCGCTAATCCAGTTGTCATGGAAAATGGGGTTGCTGAACTAAAAGAAATAGCTAAATACATAACTAAATCAAACAATGAAAGCGGTGTTGCACATGCAATTCGCCAATGGGTATTAAACTAATGTATTCATATAAATCTGGAATTTCTGCAGAAGAACATGATACTTTCCTTCTCAAACACCAACAATGTAACTTACTCCAAAGCTCAAAATGGGCAAGTATTAAACAGAATTGGGATAAGGATATTATCGGCTTTTATGAGGATGGTCGCTTAGTAGCCTCTGCTTCTATTTTAATAAAAAAACTTCCTCTAAAAATGACTATGATTTATATTCCTCGTGGTCCCATTATGGATTATTCGGATTACAACTTAGTGGATTATATTATCCATAGCCTAAAAAAATACGGCCGTCAAAAAAATGCCATCTTTATTAAATGCGACCCCCTTCTACCCGTAAAACACTATCAAGCTGGAGCAGTCCAAGAAGACATTTCAGAAGATAATATAACACCTTCTGCAATCCAATTTTTACGCAAAAGAGGACTGGTCTGGTCCGGACTCACTACAAAACTTGATCAAACCATCCAGCCTCGTCTACAGGCCAATATCTATGCTGATAAATTTGACTATCAAAGCCTTTCTAAAAAAACAAAACAAGCTATTAGAACTGCTCAAAACAAGGGTATTGATATTGTGATTGGTTCCGAAGACCTATTAGAGGACTTTGCTAGTTTAATGAAAAAGACTGAAGACCGTAAACACATTAATCTACGAGGAATTGACTACTACCGTAAGCTTTTGCAAACCTACAAAGATAATTCTTATATTACAATGGCTATCCTAGATTTACCAAAACGAAAACAGGCTCTAAAAGAACAATTGCTAAAAGAAGAAAGCATTAAAGCTAAATTCACCTCAGATAGTCGTGAATCAAAAATAAAAGCAAATCAGGAAGCTATTATGAGAATTCAAGAAGAATTAAACTTCATTGAAGAAGAAATGACTTCTGGCAAAGAAATTCTTCCTTTAGCTGCTACTTTGAGCCTAATTTTTGGTAATACTTCAGAAAACCTTTATGCTGGAATGGACGACACCTATAGACATTATCAGGCAGCTTTAGTAACCTGGTATGAAACTGCTAATGAAGCCTTCAAAAGAGGATGTCGTTGGCAAAATATGGGTGGGATTGAAAATCAGCTTGACGGTGGGCTTTATTACTTTAAATCTCGCCTCAACCCTACAATCGAAGAATTTGCTGGTGAATTCAATATCCCAGTTAATCCCCTCTACAAGCCTGCTATGTTAGCCTATAATTTACGTAAAAAATTAAGGAGCAAATAAAATGCCTTTTGTCACAATAAGCAAAGATCGTTTTGAAGAACATGCCAAGAGCCTTGATCATCGTTTTTTCGAGCAATCTACCAGTATGCAAGAATTATTAGAAAAGCGTGGCTACAAAACAGAATTAGTAGGATTTGAAGACGACAAAAAAGAGCTTCAGGTCTCTGCCCTTCTTTATAGTGCTCCTGTTTTTGGAGGATTGAAAATGGAGATACATTATGGTCCTCTCTATAATAATGACACCTTTTTAAAAGCCTTTTTGCTTGCTGTTCGAGATTACGCTTTTAGCCAGAAGGTATTTGAATTAACCATTAAACCTTACACTTATTTCCAAAAATATAATGATCACGGCCAGCCAATAGGAGAAGAAAATCAGGCCATTCTCACGCTTTTTACAGAAGCAGGCTATCACTATAATGGTTTATCCATGGGATTTCAGGAAAATGATTGGCATTATATCAAAGACCTAAGTGGTTTAAGTGAAAAAAACCTCCTCAAATCCTTTAGTAAAAAAGGTAAGGCCCTTGTTAAGAAGGCCAAAACTTTTGGCATTAGCATTAAAGAGTTACAAAGACGAGACCTATACCTTTTTAAAGAAATTACCTCATCTACTTCTGATCGCAGAGAATATGATGATAAGTCATTAGAATACTATCAATATTTATATGATGCCTTTAAAGATCAGGCCAAGTTTTTAGTAGCCAGCTTAAATTTTAAAGACTACTATAACCATTTAGAAAAAGATCAAGCCAAACTCAAATTAAAACTTAAACAGTTAGAGAAGGATTTAGAAAATAATCCAAATTCTGAAAAGAAAAAAAATCAGCATAAGGAATTCTCAAGTCAGTATCACACATTTGAGGTCCGTAAAGAAGAAGCCAAGGAATTTATTGCTAAGTATGACAATCAAGAAGTCATCCTAGCTGGCTCTCTCTTCATTTTCACCAAGCAAGAGGTAGTTTACTTATTCAGTGGCTCCTATACAGAATTTAATAAATTCTATGCCCCAGCAGTCTTACAAGAACATATTATGTTAGAGGCTATTCAGGCTGGTATTAGGAGATATAATTTACTAGGTGTTAAGGGTGTCTTTGATGGTTCAGATGGCGTACTTGGCTTTAAACAAAATTTTAATGGCCATATTGAACGCATCTGTGGTTCCTTCTCTTACTACCCCAACCCCTTAAAATATAAACTCATTATGGGACTGAAAAAAATTCTAAAACGCTATTAAAAAGCTCATAGCTCTCTAAAGACCTGACTAATAAAACAGGTCTTTTTACTATTTTTTAAGAAAGAAAAAAAGATTGAAGAAAGGTCCAAGTTGGACCATTCTTCAATCTAAGGGTGGCATTGTTTTACATTGCTACTTTTTATTTTTTAAAAGTACCTTTTTTTATTTAACAAAGTCAAGTAAGGCTAGGAAGCTTTCTGCTTCTAATGAAGCTCCACCTACTAAGGCACCATCAACATCTGGGCAAGCCATATATGAAGCAACATTTTCAGGTTTAACTGAACCACCGTATTGAACACGCACTTTGTCTGCTATAGCTTGACCAAAGTCAGCAGCTACAACATCACGAACTGCTTTACACATTTTTTGAGCGTCATCTTGAGTAGCAGATTTACCAGTACCGATTGCCCAGATCGGCTCATAAGCAATGACAAGTGATCCTACTTGCTCTTCACTCAAACCAGCAAGTGCTGCCGAAACTTGTGCTCCAACAAAGTCAACTGCTTTACCAGCTTCATAAGTTTCAAGAGATTCACCACAACAGATAATCGGAGTTAAACCATTAGCAAAAATAGCTTTTGCTTTTTTATTAATATCTTCATCTGTTTCATGGAAATAGTCACGGCGTTCTGAGTGACCAATAACAACATAGTCTGTACCCATTTCAGCCAATACTTTAGGACTGTTCTCACCAGTAAAGGCACCTGAATTTTCAAAGTAAGCGTTTTGAGCTGCAATCTTAAGATCTGAACCTTTAGCTGCTTCAAGAGCTGTTGCTAAGGTAAGAGCAGGTGCTGCAATTCCTGCCTCGACAAGATCTGATGAAGGTAATTTAGAAGCTACTGCTTGGATAAATGCTTTTGCTTCCTCAGGATTTTTATTCATTTTCCAGTTACCGGCAATAAATGGTTTACGTGACATTATAGATACCTCTTTTTTATTTTTTTACTCTTTTATTATAGCATTTTTTGAGATAAAATGCACAAGTCCACAAGGCCTTTTCTGAAAATCCTTAGGAATTTCTTATCCTTATTTTTCACTAACTTTCTTTTTTAAGAAACCAAAACTTGCAACCATAACAAATAAACCAATAGCTGCTTGCCAGACTGATCCTTTTTCACCAGTTGAAGGAAGTTGTGAAGTCTCGTTCTTGTCTTCTGAAAGAAAATTTGCTGCTTTAAGAGCTGAAGTTTCCTTATAAGCAAGTCCTTCTACATTTTTACCTAATCCTTGACTAGCATTACTTAAGCCATCTGCTTGCTCATCTGTTTTTCCTTTTTCTACAGAATCTCTATTATCAGTAGGGTTAAGAGGAGTATGGGCTTCTTCTTTATCAATAAACGACTGAATCCAATTATAGTATTGAGTCATCATTCTAACACCCAAGGTACCAATCTCATTGTGATCAGGTCTTGGTTTATGAGCAAGTACACCTACTAATTCATTTGTCTCTTTCAGGATGACTGGACTTCCTGATTGGCCACTATAAGCATAGGCTGAAAATTCCAGCAAGGGACCTTCTACTCATGACATGATTTTACCTTCACTACGCCACTGCGTTTTTACAATTGGATACCAAACATTTTCCTCTTCTTCTGGATACTTATCATCTGGATAACCAAAGGTTACAACATCTTTTCCAATCAGATCATCTGAGAATTCTCTTAGTTTTAGAGGGGCAACTAAATCACCAATGGATTGACCTTTTTCATTAGGTTCAATTTCCAAAATAGCTAAATCAAAAGCTAAATTGTAGGGCCCATTTACATATTCCTCAGGAATATGCATGGCCTTAATTTTAAAGCGTCCGAAAGGTTCCTTATCATCATCACGACCTGGAATGACATAACCCATTGTTGCTGGATTATCATCTTGTTGAACACAGTGAGCACAAGTCAAAACTAAATTTTTTCCAATAACTGAACCTGAACTATTAACTCCAGTACTAATCCGACCATCTTTTCCTGAATAATTTTCATCTTTAACATAGACAGTCACAGCAGAAGGAAAGGCAGGACTCTCACGTCTTCGTTGATCCTTCATAACCAAGTCTCCATCTTCATTCTTCATGAGGTTTGGATCATTTTCTTTATTATAGAGGCTTAAATTATCTTCACTACCAGGCCGCCAAGTTCCTTTGAGTATTCCTTTCCTGGTATGCAAAGGAATATCTTCATATAGCCTTTTTGGCTCTTCTTCCTCTTCAACCGAAATAGTTTCATTAAATAAGGCATCATACAGATAACTGTCTTTTGTAGTCGCTTGAAGGTTAACATCTTCATCTAGTGATTCAACCTTATAATTATTGTCTTTTATTTCTGGTTGAATATTTTTACCAACCTCTTCACTTATAGTTTCTAATTTTTCATTAGTAGACTCTAAGCCTTCAATATCTTCAAGTATAGGAGCCTTCCATTCTGAATCAATTTGGCCTTCTTCACCTTCTTTCATTGTTATACTTCTTTTTGATCTATTTGCAATTAGACTCTTTTCTGTAGTTACTGCTATCTCATTTGCTTGAACAAGATGTCCAGAATATAGATAGAGCATACTTGCTAGTACTACAGGTGCTGTTAAATAATAATTTCTACTTCTTTTTGCTTTCATTTTCTTCCTTTCATTATATAGCTAATAGACATAGTGAATAATAGTTGAAGTTTTACTCCTTTCCTATTTTACTACTATTAGTATATAATTAATTAAGTAAACCTAATTAACAAAAAAGAACTCTTTAACCTTATGACCTTAGCTTATTAAGGATATTCAGCACATAAAAAAGAGCCCCTAAGGACTCTTTAAACTCAAGTTGTCTGACTTAAATTATTATTCTGGGAACTTAATTAAAATTAAGCTTCGATTTCTGAAACAATACCTGAACCAACAGTACGTCCACCTTCACGAATTGAGAAAGTAGTACCTTGTTCTACGGCGATTGGGTGAATCAACTCAACGCTGATTGTTACGTTATCACCAGGCATAACCATTTCTGTACCTGCTGGAAGTTCAATTGAACCTGTTACGTCAGTAGTACGGAAGTAGAATTGTGGGCGGTAGTTGTTGAAGAATGGAGTATGACGTCCACCTTCTTCTTTAGAAAGGATATATACTTCACCTTTAAATTTAGTGTGTGGGTTGATTGAACCTGGTTTAGCAATAACTTGTCCACGTTCGATTTCGTCACGTTGAACACCACGTAGAAGGATACCTACGTTGTCTCCTGCAAGACCTTCGTCAAGTTGTTTACGGAACATTTCAACACCAGTAACAACTGCTTTTTTAGTTTCTTCTTTGATACCAACGATTTCGATTTCGTCGTTAACACGAACTGTACCACGGTCGATACGTCCTGAAGCAACTGTACCACGTCCAGTGATTGAGAATACATCTTCGACTGGAAGAAGCAATGGTTTGTCAGTATCACGTTCTGGTTCTGGGATATACTCATCAACAGTTTTCATCAATTCCATGATGATATCTTCATGAGCTGTATCACCTTCAAGAGCTTTAAGAGCTGAACCTTGGATAACTGGAAGGTCATCACCTGGGAAGTCGTATTCTGAAAGAAGATCACGAATTTCCATTTCAACTAATTCAAGCAATTCTTCATCATCAACAAGGTCAACTTTGTTCATGAAGACGATAAGGTGTTTAACACCAACTTGGCGTGAAAGAAGGATGTGCTCACGAGTTTGTGGCATTGGTCCATCAGTAGATGCAACAACAAGGATAGCTCCGTCCATTTGAGCGGCACCAGTGATCATATTTTTAACGTAGTCCGCGTGTCCTGGGGCATCGATGTGGGCATAGTGACGAGTTTCAGTTTCGTACTCAACGTGTGCTGTGTTGATTGTGATTCCGCGTTCGCGCTCTTCTGGAGCAGCATCGATAGAAGCATAATCTTTAGGTTGGTTTACTGAACTTGGTAAGCGACGTGCAAGAACAGTTGTGATTGCAGCTGTTAATGTAGTTTTACCATGGTCAACGTGTCCAATTGTACCAATGTTAACGTGGGGTTTACTACGATCGTATTTTTCTTTTGCCATTTTAGGAAAAGCCTCCAATAAAATATATTTTATAGATAGACGGTAGGCTATACAGTCTAACTTTACCTTACTATTGTAGCAAATTATAAGGATAATGCAAGTATTTTATGTTTATTCCCTTCTTTATTTTTCTAAGGAATGATAGGGTTGAATTTGAATTGACTATCCTATGTTAGAAGCATAAATCCAACTGACATCTTCTTCATATTCATTAAGCTTGATGGTCATGGCCTCCTTTCTTTACTTCTATAACGAACAATAAAAGCTTTTGATTACAAAAAATCTCCTCGAGGGAGATTTTAATTTACGATAAAGTATTTTTATTAATTATAATGATTGGTTTAGAGCTTACAAGCTCTTTTGGAACCTTTATTTAAATTCATTAATATCAACAATCTTACTATTATCATTTCTTATATCAGTTCTTGCTTTTTTTCGGTAATTTAATTCTACCTCTTTAAGAATGTCTTCTCGTTTTTCATTGGCATCAATATTTAGAACAAAACCTATGGCAACAGATAAAACTAAGAGACTGTTTCCTCCTTGAGATAAGAATGGAAAGGTAACTCCTGTAGAGGGAATCAAACCAGAAATACCACCAATATTGACAAATACCTGCATAAGAATCATCCCACCTACTCCTAGAGCCATCATGGCATTAAAGGGCTTTTTAGCCTTAATGCCAACATTCATGATTCGAAGGATTAAAAAGAAGACCAAGGCTAGAATCAAACCTGCACCAATCAAGCCTAATTCTTCAATAACTATGGAAAAGACAAAGTCAGTCTGTGCTTCAGGTAGATAACCCCTTTTTTCAATAGAGTTCCCCAAACCCATTCCAAACCAACCTCCATTACTCATAGCATAATAAGAATGTGCTAGCTGATGACCAGAGTCAGTAAGATCATGAAAGGGGTTGAAAAAGGCACTAAACCGTTTAGCTACATAGCCAAATAAGGGAACCTTAGCTACCCTATCGACACCAATCAAGGAAATACTTCCTAAAAATAAGGTAGACATCAGGGTAATAAACATTAGAATACCAGAAAACCATCTATAGCCAATACCACTGATAGAAAACATGATAATAGCTGTTAAGACAATGATAGCTGCATTTCCCAAGTCAGGTTGGGCTGCTACAAGCAAGATTAAAACTAAGGAATAGACACGCCAATCCTTTAAATCACTGGTCTGCCTTGGCCACCACCTGCGTTTGGTTAATTCCTGATAATCATATCTAGCAATCCCTTCTTGTTTCTTTGAAAAAGTATGGGCAAGATACCAAACCATAATAATTTTCAAATATTCAGCAGGCTGAAAACTAATAGGTCCTAGAACAATCCAACCATGAGCACCATTAACTTCTTGCGTAAAAAAACGAGCTATTAAAAGTAAAAATACTTCAATTAACATAATGAAGGTCAGTAGTCGTGAATTATTTAAAAAATTTAGCTTTAGTTTATATATAAATAAAATAGCAAGTAGACTTATAGCCCAAAATCCCCCTTGATTTAAGACGGAACGAAAGGGGTTAAGATGATATTGAATTAAACTCGCACTTGTTGTTGAATAAACCATTATTAGCCCTAAAACCGATAATATCAGATAAGGTAAAAGAATAGAATAGTTTAAAAGATGCTTCTTATCAATTTTCATAGTTTCCCCTATATTTCTTGAGATAATCACCTAACATTATAACACATTTCACTAGCAATAAAATGAAAAAAAGCAACTTAATTCCATAAGCTGCTTTGAGACAATTACCCTGAATTCCGTAATCCAGTCGCAATCCCATTAATGGTTGTATGAATCAACTTTTCATAATCCTCATCTAATTCCTGACGTCTGAGACGTTTAATTAATTCAATCTGAATATAATTTAGGACATTAAAATAAGGTAAACGAAAATCTAAGCTGTGTTTCAAGGAAGGGTTATCTTCTAATAAATCTTCATGTTCTTCGATAGCTAAAATAATATTTTTTGTAAGTTGCCACTCATCCAGTATGGTATTAAAGACATCTCTAACTTCTTCTTTTTCTGCTAGTTGAGCATATTGAAAGGCAATGTTCATATTAGATTTTGACAAGACCATATCTACATTAGATAAAAGAGAATGAAAGAATGGCCAGTTTTGATACATATCCTGCAGCTTAGCCAGATTTTTCTTATCTTTTGCTATGAATTTTTTAAAAGCAGAGCCCACACCATACCAACCTGGTAACATAATCCTATTTTGTGACCAGGAAAATACCCATGGAATAGCTCGTAGGCCATTAATATCTGTAATTGTTTTTCGAGCTGCGGGCCTAGAGCCGATATTCAAACTGGAAACTTCCTTAATCGGACTTGCTTCAAAAAAGTAATCATAAAAATAAGGATTTTCAAAAACTAGCTGTCGATAGACCTGATTACTATCTTCCACTAGGCTTTCCATTACCTGTCTAAATACTTCAATATCATTAGGATTAGTTAACATATTAGAGGCCATACGATTGATTGAAGCTGAAATAAGCATCTCGAGATTATAATAAGCAACATCCTTATTTCCATACTTATGCTCAATAATTTCACCCTGCTCTGTCAGACGGATACGATCTTTTATCGAAGCATAGGGCTGTGAACTAATGGCCTCATAAGAAGGGCCACCACCCCGTCCAACAGTTCCTCCACGTCCATGGAAAAAGGTAATTTTCACTCCCTTATCTTCTCCCATTTGACGCAGATCATTTTGAGCCTTGTAAAGGGTCCATCCAGATGATAGATAGCCCCCATCTTTATTACTGTCTGAATAACCTAGCATGATTTCTTGATAATTATCATTAGACGCTAGCCATTTTTTAACCATATCATAGTCAAGATAGTCCACCATGATTTGCTTAGCCATGTTTAAATCCTCAATCGTTTCAAACAAGGGCACAATCTGAACACGCGCCTGATTTTTATCAACCAAGCCAACTTCTTTCAGCATCAGAGCCAACTCAAACATATCTGACACACTTTCTGTATGAGAGATGATATGTTGTTTGATGACCTCATCTCCTAAGCTATCTTTTAATTCACGAGCTGTCTGATAAATGGCTAGTTCTTTTTGGAGTAAGTCTGATTTCTGGCCAACAGCCGAAGACAGGGTTCTAGGATCTTGCTCCAATTGTCTTACAAGTAGCTGACATTTTTCTTCTTCACTTAACTGACTATAATTAGGAACAATATTAGCTAGCTTAAGCAATTCAGCAACACAAGCCTCCTGGACACTAGAGTCCTGTCTTAAATCAATTGTTGCTAGGTAAAAACCAAAAATCTCTACCGTCTGAATTAATTCTCCTAAATCACCCATCACTAAGCTACTATTACCATTGAGTAGTAAAGAGTTCTTTACTACTTCTAAGTCACTCTTGAAGTCTTCCACATGACCATAAGCAGGCAAACTGCTTTTTGTCTTATTAACACTGGACGCCTTTTTTTCACTACTAACTTGGTCTAAATTAGCCTCTAAACGCTTTTGAATATAATGAAAAGCCTTACGATATGGTTCATTTTCCCGATAAATGGATTTATCTTCTGAAAGACTAGCTAATTCTGCAAGTTCAGGACTAATCTCAACTAGACTAGCAGAAAGAGAAAAGCTCCTATAAAGTTTTTCTATTTTTTCAAGATAATACTTAAGAATAACCTGACTTTGAATATTTGCGGAAAGCTTTAGGGTTTCATGGCTTACAAAAGGATTACCATCTCTATCTCCCCCAATCCACATCCCCATTGTCAAAGGCTTGGCTATTTCTAAATCAAGGCCATTCTTTTGTGCCAAATGCTTATATTCTCTCGTTAATTTGCTAGCAGCAGGAATTAAAGAAGAATGGTAATAGGCCATAACATTGGTAATTTCATTTTTAACCTTCAACTTTTTTTCTCGAATGATATCTGTCTGCATGATAATTTCTACATAACGAGAAAGGTCATCTAACCACTTTTGCTTATTAAGAACACCAGCTTTGACGTCTCGGTATTTTCTTAAAAGCTGATGAATCTTGTTGGTCAACTCAAGAATTGTTTTGCGTTGGACTTGTGTTGGGTGAGCAGTTAAGACAGGTACAACCCTAACCTTTTCCAGAAGTTCTTTAGCATCTTCTCTTTTAGCAAGGCTCTTAATGGTATTAGAAAGTTTTCCCAAATAATTAGTATTGGTATTGTTTTGAAAATTGATTTCATAGGCCAAATCAACATCCTCAGAAATGTTAATAAGGAGAGGTAAAATAGAGAAATATCGTGATACCATAACCATCTCATCATTGCTGAGTGACTTAACAATACTTTCTAAATTAAGATAGTCCTCTTTTTCTGAAAGACTAATAATGGTTTTAATCTTTACAAAAACCTTCTTTCCGACCATACGACCAGTAACTTCTTCAAGGATATCCTTTAAGATAGCTACTTCTTCAGCAATAATTTCTTGATTGTTGCTACTTTCTAATTTTTTAAGAGACAATTCCAAAACTCCTTCACACATAAATTACACTAATCATATCATTTTTTGCATAAAATGTAAGGCATTTTCAAAACAAGCTTTCATTTTTATTAAAAATCAACCTTCTAGAAGCCTTCTATTCTAACAAGGTGATTCTTCTCAATTTTTCTGATATACTAAGCTTAAAAGACTAAGGAGACAGTTATGGAACTAAAAAAACGACTTGATTTCCCTGAAAATGAATTATGGGATTTAACAGCCTTGTATAAAGATAGACAAGATTTTTTATTAGCTATCGAAAAAGCTCTAGAAGACGTTAAGAGCTTCAAAAAAAATTATGATGGGCACTTACAGACAAAAGATGATTTTGAAAGAGCCTTAATGGAAATTGAGCACATTTATATTCAAATGAGTCATATTGAAACCTATGCTTTCATGCCTCAAACCACAGATTTTTCAAATGAAGAATTTGCTCAGATAGCCCAAGCTGGGGATGATTTTATTACTAAGGCAAGTGTTGAACTCAGTTTCTTTGAAAGCGCGCTAGCAAATGCTGACAGCACTATTTTAAATGAACTTGAAGAAAATGACCATTTTACAGCCCTTATTCGAAAAGCAAAGCTTCAAAAACAATACCTTCTAACACCTCAAGTTGAAAAGACTCTTACCAATCTAAGGGAAGTTTTAAATGCACCTTATGACATCTACACCAAGATGCGAGCTGGTGATTTTACCATGGAAGACTTTGAAGTTGATGGACACATTTATAAAAATAGTTTTGTCACCTACGAAAATTTTTATCAAAATCATGAGAATAAAGAAATCCGTGAAAAAGCCTTCCGTTCTTTCTCAAAAGGTTTGAAACAGCATCAAAATGCTGCCGCTGCTGCTTACCTGGCAAAAGTTAAATCTGAAAAATTAATTGCCGACATGCGAGGCTATTCTTCTGTATTTGATTATTTATTAGCTGAACAAGAAGTTGATAAAAGTATGTTTGACCGTCAGATTGACCTCATCATGACAGAATTTGGCCCTGTCGCTCAAAAATTCCTAAAACACGTTGCCCAAGTTAACAAGCTTGATAAAATGACCTTTGCCGATTGGAAACTAGATATTGATAATGAGCTAAACCCTCAAGTATCTATTGATGATGCCTACGATTTAGTTATGAAGTCAGTAGCACCACTTGGCCCTGAATATAGTAAAGAAATTGAGCGTTATCAAAAAGAACGTTGGGTTGATTTTGCAGCTAATGAAAACAAGGATTCTGGTGGCTATGCTGCCAACCCTTACAAGGTTCATCCTTATATCTTGATGAGTTGGACCGGAAGAATGTCCGACGTCTATACCTTGATTCATGAAATAGGACATTCAGGGCAATTTATCTTCTCTGACAACCATCAAAGCTTCTTTAACACCCATATGTCTACATATTATGTAGAAGCTCCCTCAACCTTTAATGAACTCTTATTAAGTGACTATTTAGAGCATCAATTTGAAGATGCAAGACAAAAACGTTTTGCCCTAGCTCACCGTCTAACAGATACCTATTTCCACAATTTCATTACCCATCTCCTTGAGGCAGCCTTCCAACGTAAGGTCTACACTCTTATTGAAGAAGGTGGTACCTTTGGAGCCGAGCAACTAAATGCTATGATGAAAGATGTTCTGCAAGAATTCTGGGGAGATGCAATTGAGATTGATGATGACGCAGCCCTAACTTGGATGCGTCAAGCCCACTACTACATGGGCTTATATAGCTACACTTATTCTGCAGGTCTAGTTATCTCAACAGCTGGCTATCTCAACCTAAAAAATAACCCTCAAGGGGCTAGTCAGTGGTTAGATTTTCTAAAATCTGGAGGCAGCAAAACACCTTTAGAAACAGCTAAATTAATCCATGCTGATATTTCAACGGATAAACCCCTTCGTGATACTATCCAATTTTTAAGTAATACTGTGGATAGCATCATCACTTACAGCTCCCAGCTAGATTAAACAAAACAACCCTTGTGGGGGTTGTTTTTGCTTTATTTGACAACTTCTTGGTAAAATTCAAGCTTGTCTGATTCTTTTAATGTTATCTGATCAGCTGCTTTTGGAGCTAACTTGTCATTTATTTTAAAGAACCAGAAACGTTTTTTCTGAGAGTCTTGCTTGTGGTTATCAATAGCTGTGATAAATCCATCTTTCTCTTCAACCTTATAATTATCTTTTAAGACGTCCATTGCTGTGTCACCTTTTTTAAAAGGGACTTTTTCATCAATGGTATTTGTATCTTCTTTAACAATTAATCTGACATAAGTTTCTTTTTGTTTTGTATCTTGACTTTCTTTATGATTGGGCTGGCAAGCTACTAAAAATAAGCTAAGTAAGCTGAGAGAAAGGTATTTAAATAAGTTTTTCATGGGTTAATCTCCTAAAAATAGATAATAAGATGGGGTAAAAAAGTAAGGTTGCACAAGCATGAGCTATATTAAAAGACATTCCTGCTAAAACATAGCTCCACCAAGGCATACTATAAAGATAAGCAAAACAAGAGTCAATCACAATACCATAAAACAAGCCACATAAGCCCGCAAGTAAGGCCTGTAGAACAAGCCTGTACTTTTTAAGCCCCCTTGTTAGGGGATAAAAGAGGACCTTCCATAAAAAGATTATCAAAGCAAAGGAAGTAATCTGCCAAAAGACCCAGGGACCAAAACCTAATAAAAAGGAAGTGACCAACATACAAACAGACATGACCAGAATTGACTCATAAAAGCCATAGACCAGTGAATAAATCAGAAAAAGTGCAGTTATAGGTTGAATGTTAGGCAAATGGCTAAAAGACATTCTTAAAACAAGAGCTAAGGCGGAAAATAGGGCAATCCTAGTAATCTGTTTTGTAGACATAAGTGTTCTTTCTATGTTTTTTTACTATTATGACAGAATTTAAAAAGCTTTGCCACTATTACTTTCTGTGAATAATTGTTAATTTAAACAAAGATTATAATACATTTAGAAAATTAACCCCAAAAAAAGAGGACCTTATAGCTATAAACTATAAACTTAATAGGAACTATTACAGCTATAGGCTAAGTTTTTAGCCTTCTATAAATTACTTCTGGCATGAGACTCCTTTTCCCCTTTGTCTTTTATTTTTCCTTAAAATGTAAGATAATATAAGAATTTAGTTAGGAAGTTTTGATTTTTTTAAGTTTTTAGGTTACAATAGCAATAATGAGAAGAAGAATTAAGCCCATTGTTGTCCTTGTTTTTTTTATCTTGTTTGCATTTTTATTAATTATTGGAAAAACACATTCAGATCATCTCAAAGAAAAGGAACTAAAAATAGCAAAATCAAGTGTACCAATCGTTTCTAGCAGCCATGAAACTAAAACAACAAGTAGTACAACGGAAACTGAAGAATTTGTCTTAAATCCAATTATTGACGTCTCAGGCTGGCAACTGCCACGTGATATCAACTATGATATACTTTCAAAAAATATTTCTGGAGCTATCGTAAGGGTTTTTGGGGGATCACAGATTACCTCCCGAAATAACGCTGCTTATACTACCGGACTTGACAAATCATTTAAAACACACATTAAAGAATTCCAAAAGCGTAATGTCCCTGTAGCTGTTTATAGCTATGCTTTAGGTTCAAGCACTAAGGAAATGCGAGCTGAAGCCAGAACCTTTTATAAACATGCCTCTCCTTATAATCCAACCTACTATTGGATAGATGTTGAGGAAGTTACCATGAAAGACATGAATAAGGGTGTCAAGGCCTTCCGTGAAGAATTAAAAAAATTAGGGGCTAAAAAAGTTGGTTTATACATCGGAACCTACTTTATGGCCGAACAAAAAATTTCAACTGACGGATTTGATGCAATCTGGATTCCCACTTATGGAAGTGATTCTGGTTATTATGAAGCTGCTCCAAAAACTGAGTTAAACTATGATTTACACCAGTATACGTCACAAGGTTATCTACCTGGCTTCAACAATGCTTTGGATTTAAATCAAATTGCAGTGACAAAAAATCCTAAAGAAACCTATGAAAAATTATTTGGTAAATCCCATTAAAAGGCCCATGAAGGCCTTTTTAGTTTATTTTCTTGACAAGCTCATTTAGAAAATATTATAATGTATGAAAATAATAATATTTCACAAAGGAGTGCTTTAGCTGAGATCGCATTTGCGAAATCCTAAAAACCTGATCTTGGTAATACAAGCGAAGGGATTGTGATCTTGATTTTCAATAAGAATTTCAGGCTCTTTTTGTGAATAAAAGGAGTTTTTTTATGTCCCATAATACTAATATCAAGTATTTAGTTGAAGCTGCCCTATTTGCTGCACTAGCAATGGCGCTGTCTTTTATTCCTGATTTTATCAGTTGGTTTAGCCCTTCTTATGGTGCTATTCCTTTAATTGTTCTGGCTCTTAGACGTGGTCCAAAGTATGGCCTACTTTCTGGTTTAATCTGGGGGCTCTTACATTTTGCTTTAGGTAAAATTGAGTATCTAAGTATGTCTCAGGTTGTTATTGAGTATATTTTTGCCTTCCTATCAATGGGACTGGCAGGCTTATTTTCAAAACAAATCCAACTACAGCTTAGACAAAAGCACCTCTCTTATGCTGTTCTTATCGGCTTTTCAGCTTCTTTCTTGGCTATTTTTGTACGCTATCTTTTCCACTTTATCGCTGGGGTAATCTTCTGGGGCTCCTATGCTCCCAAAGGAATGTCTGCCGTCTGGTATTCATTCACAGTCAATGGGACTGCTGGGTTCTTAACATTACTATTAGTAATGATCTCTCTAGCTATTCTTATACCAGCACAACCCCAATTTTTTTCACCAAAAGATTGAGATAATTACCTTAACTGAATAATCTAAAAATGGTATAATGCTTGTGTTATACCGTTTTTATTTATATTTAAGGAAAAAATAATGGCTAAAAAAATAAAACTCAAAAAGACCCTTGTTGAACAAATATTAGACAAGGCTACTATTAGTTATGAAAGTCTTGCTATAAATGTTCCCAAAGGTGAGATACCAGATGATATCTCTAAGGATGACATCTTTAAAACCCTTGCCTTAAAAGGGGATAAAACTGGTCCCCTAATTGGCATACTACCCATCACAGAACATCTATCTGAGAAAAAATTAGCTAAGGTATCAGGTAACAAGAAGGTCACAATGATCCCCCAAAAGGACCTTCAAAAAACAACAGGCTATGTCCATGGTGCTAATAACCCTGTTGGCATCCACCAAAAACATCGCTTCCCTATTTATATTGATACTAGTGCCATTGAAAAGGGCCATATGATTGTCTCAGCTGGTGAACTAGGACGCTCAATAAAAATAGCTAGTTCAGTTCTTGCTGAATTTGTGGCAGCAGAATTCGTTGACATTAAGGAGCTATCATGACCACTCTAGCTAATATTATTTGGTTTATCTTTGCAGGCTTTTGGGCTTGGCTCTTCTGGAGCCTGGCAGGTATTATTTTGTCGCTAAGCATTTTAGGGCTACCTCTAGGTTTACAGTGCTTTAAAATTGCTAATTTTGGGCTTTTCCCTTTTAGAAAAACGATTATTATGGGAGAATCTGGACTCAGCCTCCTTCTAAATATCTTATGGATTCTCCTTTTTGGTTGGGAATTAGCCTTAGCACACCTTTTTTCTGCCTTTTTACTATGTTTGACAATCATTGGTATTCCCTTTGCTAAACAGTCACTTAAGTTAGCTAAACTTAGTCTTTTTCCCTTTGGAGCAATTATAAAATCATATTAGAAAGGATTTTTTAGCTATGAAATTATTTTTTGTCAGACATGGCAAAACACAATGGAACTTAGAAGGACGCTTTCAAGGAGCAGGGGGGGATTCCCCACTTCTAGAAGATTCTTATGAAGAAATGAAGGTTTTGGGTCACTATCTGCAATCCGTCTCCTTTGATGCTATTTTTTCAAGTGATTTAAAACGCGCGCAGCAAACAGCCCAAGAAATTGCTAAACACTCCCAGCAAAAAACAGAAATTGTCTATACACAAGCCCTACGAGAATGGAAACTTGGCAAGCTAGAGGGAGCCAAAATTGCTACTATGTCTTCTATCTATCCCAGTCAAATGGCTGCCTTTAGGCAAAATTTAGCTAAATTTCATGCCACCCAGTTTGAAGCTGAATCAATTTATCAAACTACTCAAAGGGTTAGAGACTTTATCACTTCTTTTGCCTCAAAAGGTTATGAAAATGTATTACTAGTTGGGCATGGAGCTAATTTAACGGCTTCAATAAGGTCTCTGCTAGGCTATGAGGCTGCCCAATTAAGAGCTCTCGGTGGACTTGACAATCTCAGCCTAACCATTCTAGAAACAAATGATTGTCAAACCTTTAAATGCCTCAGCTGGAATGATAAATCCTACCTTCAAAAAGAAGATAGCTACTAAACTAAAAAAGTATTTAGCACTAGTAAAACTAGTTAAATACTTTTTAGTTTGCATATTTAATGCGTAGAACTTTTTCTTGTTGCTTATTTAGACGTAACAGGATAACAACTTTATCAATACTCATATTACTTTCTAATAAGCGTTCAGCTGCCATCATAAGGCCGTTGTTAATTCCCATTTCTAAAATAGGGTTCTTTTTATCATTTCGGTCAAAAATGAATTTATTATCTGGCAAATCAAACAAGACTTTTACAGCCCCAAAAAGCTGTTCAAAGTTATCAATAGCCACATCATAGACAGGTTTAATTCCTGGTTTAAGACTACGTCCTCTATGATTAAACCACATAGAATTCCAGCCTCCATTATGGGCTCCCATAACATCATTATCATAAGAGTCTCCCACATAGAGACTTGTTTGAGGGTTCATATCAAATTGCTGGGCTGCTAGGTTGAAAATTTCCTTCTCAGGTTTTTGAAAGCCAGTTGCCTGACTGACAATGACCCGTTTAGGGTCGATATAATCATAGAGGCCTAATTTTTTGACTTTTTTTAGCTGATGCTCTGTGGGTCCATTTGTAATAATTCCCATTGGCACCCCTTTAGATTTCAAAAAATCAAGGGTCATTCGCATTTCATCAAGCATTGTAATATTTTCAAGCTCTTTTTCATAAATTTCCTGAAAATGAGCTCCAAGTTCTCGATCTATCTCTGGGTAACCAAATTCTAGGAGGGTTTCACGACAACGCCAGAACCTAAAATAGTCTGTTGTCCACTCTCCAGCCATTACTCTTGGAAAACCAATATCTGAGTAATGACGAAACCTAATATATGCCTTACTCATCACTGACATATCAAAATCAGGAAAACATTTTTCCATCGCAATCCGATAGGGTGCTTGCTGATCATATATAGTATCATCAACGTCAAAAACAATAGCAGTTATCATGAGTCTCTCTTCTTTTCTAGTAGTAGTACTTGGACATTATACTATTTTTAGGATGGCATTTCAAACACAGCAAAATTGAAAGACCCTAGAAGCATGTTTATCACTGAAATAAGGTGTATAAAAGCTTTATTTATGATACAATAGATTCGAAAACTTTTTGGAGGAAACCATGTCAAAGGAACATATCGAAGAACTAAATGATCAACAGATTGTCCGTCGTGAAAAAATGGCGGCATTGGCTGAACAAGGAATTGATCCTTTTGGTAAACGTTTTGAACGCACTGCCAATTCTGCTGAATTAAAAGAAAAATTTGCTGATAAAAGCAAAGAAGACTTACACGACTTAGATGAAACTGCTATTGTTGCTGGTCGACTTATGACCAAACGTGGTAAGGGAAAGGTTGGTTTTGCCCATCTTCAAGACCGTCAGGGCCAAATCCAAATCTATGTCCGCAAGGATTCCGTTGGTGAAGAAAACTATGATATTTTCAAAAAAGCTGATTTAGGTGACTTTATCGGAGTTGAAGGCCAGGTTATGCGTACAGATATGGGTGAGCTTTCTATCAAAGCAACTAAGCTGACTCACCTTTCAAAATCCTTACGTCCCCTTCCAGAAAAATTCCATGGTCTAACAGATGTGGAAACTATCTATCGTAAACGTCACTTGGATCTCATTTCAAATCGTGATAGTTTTGATCGCTTTGTGACACGCTCAAAAATCATTTCTGAAATTCGTCGTTACCTCGATGGACTTGATTTCTTAGAAGTGGAAACACCAGTCTTACATAATGAAGCTGGTGGTGCTGCTGCGAGACCTTTTATTACCCATCATAATGCCCAAAACATTGACATGGTCCTACGTATTGCAACAGAATTGCATTTAAAACGACTTATCGTTGGTGGAATGGAACGTGTTTATGAGATTGGTCGCATCTTCCGTAATGAAGGAATGGATGCTACCCATAATCCTGAATTCACTTCTATCGAGGTTTATCAAGCCTATGCAGACTATCTTGACATTATGAACCTAACAGAAGGTATCATCCAACATGCTGCCAAGGCAGTTAAGGGAGATGGACCTGTTGATTATCAAGGACATACTATTGAAATCAATAAGCCATTTAAACGTCTTCATATTGTTGATGCTATTAAAGAGGTAACAGGAATTGATTTTTGGCCCCAAATGTCCTTTGAAGAGGCTAAAAAACTAGCTGAAGAAAAACATGTGCCACTAGAAAAACACTTTACTAGTGTTGGACATATTATCAATGCTTTCTTTGAAGAATTTGTTGAAGAAACACTTATTCAACCTACCTTTATCTTTGGTCACCCAGTAGAGGTTTCCCCTCTGGCCAAGAAAAACCCTGAGGATCCACGTTTCACAGACCGTTTTGAACTCTTTATTATGACCAAAGAATATGCTAATGCCTTCACTGAACTAAATGATCCAATTGATCAATTATCCCGTTTTGAAGCACAGGCCAAGGCTAAAGAACTCGGTGACGATGAAGCAACTGGTATTGACTATGACTTTGTCGAAGCTTTAGAATACGGTATGCCTCCAACAGGAGGACTAGGTATAGGAATCGACCGTCTTTGCATGTTGTTAACCAATACAACAACCATCCGAGATGTCCTCTTATTCCCAACTATGAAATAACAAATAAAAACCTTCCCATATGATGATTCTGCTAAGGGGGACAACAGTCCTTCTCTTGGCTTAATACATATTATGGAGAGGTTTTTTATACTTCTTCTCCCCTTGCTTTTTTGGCCCTAGCTTGCCTAAAGTCCTATTTTAGGATATAGTGGAAGAGACTAATCCGGAGGCGCTTTCAACATGACAACCTTAAAACTCAAACTCTTTGGGAACCCTGCTATCTTTCTAGATGACAAGGAGATTTTCTTCTCTTTTTCAAAACTTAATGCCCTGCTTTACTATCTCCTTATTAATGAAACAGTGGCCAGAGATGAAATTGCTGGTATCCTGTGGGAGGATAAGGATAATCAAAAAGCTAAGAAAAATTTACGAAATACTATTTATCAGGTTAATAAAAAACTTGGGGCTGACTATATCATTTGTCCCAACCGTTCTATGTTGACTCTCAACCCCCAGCTAAGTATAACATGTGATGCCAAGCAATTCTTAGCAGAACCTAAAAAGAATAGCCAGCTTTACCAAGGAGAATTCTTACAGGGTTTTTATTTAAAAAGTAATGAAAGCTTTGATCTCTGGCAGAGTAAAATGCGGGCCCACTTTGAACAGCTTTTTATTCAAAGCTCCTATCAACAAATTGAAGAAATGAAGGAATCAGCCCCCTTTGATGACCTTAAAGCTATTATTGATCGCCTAATTAGCATAGATGAATTTGAAGAAAAGAATTACCAACTCTTAATGGAACTTTATCAAAAACATGGGCATTTTGGTAAGGTTATTGAAACCTATTATCAGCTAGCTAATCTTCTGGATAAGGAATTAGGCATTAGCCCAAGTGAAAAAACCCAGCACATCTATGCTCAGGTTATTGCTAGGGATCGAAACCAACGCAAAATAAAAGCCTTCTTAGGAACAAATAATCTCTTTTTTGGCCGGGTTTCAGAGATCAAAGCCCTAGAAAGATTTTTTACGCATATCTTAAGTAAGGGCCACTCCCATACCTTGCTTTTAGAAGGAGACTCAGGCATTGGTAAAAGAACGGTAACAAGACAAGTCCTAGCCAACCAGACCCAAAACTATCAAATCATCACGTCAGAATGTTTTAGAGAAAATACCAGTCAAGACTTTGCACTATGGCCTGATATTCTAGAAGCTCTAGGAGATCTAATCCTCCAGCAAGAACTGATGACCAGTAGACAATGGCAGACCATTCTTGAACTCTACCTGTCCCCTTACCAAGAGTCAATTGAAAAAGATGACCACACAAAACTGGCTAATTTTATTAGTGATGTGCTTAAAAAAATTGCCCAGCACAAGGCTACCATTATCTTAATTGAAGATATTCACTGGATTACCCCAAAAAGCTTGGCTATTCTAAAAACAGTTATTAACCACCTAAAAGAATATCCCCTTGCAGTTGTCCTCACCAAAAATCTTATGACTAGCCCCTATTTAGAAGACTTTTTAAACCAGCTCATCTACCAGGGAAAACTTGATAAACTAAGCCTAAGAGCTCTTAGTAAAAAAGAGAGTTTAAACTACCTTTCTAAAAGACTAGAACACTTGTCCCTATCTGAAAAAGACTATGAAACCTTCTACCAATTCAGTCAGGGGAATTTCTTTTTTCTTTCAGAATATGCAGAGCTTTTATTGCAAGGAAAGAAATTTACTCCTTTGACAAGTGCTATTAAGGCGAACTATGCCTTAAAGCTGAGCTCTATCAATCATTTTGAGGAAGAAATCCTCCATTACCTAGCCTCCTTTAAAAAAGCTATGCCTATTACCATATTAGCTAAGCTAATGAGTCTTTCTCTAGAAGAACTTATCAGTATCCTTGAAAGCCTCTGCCAAAAAGGAATCCTTTTTGAAGAAGATGACCATGATGACATCCTTGTGCAATTTAGGCAAAAAGCTCTGACCTATTATATCTATGATAGCCTTTCCTTAGCTAAAAAAAGACTCCTTCATGTTCAGATAGCCCAACAATTAGAGGAAAGTAAAGAAATCTTTAAGGATTATTCTCAAGCCATTGAAGATATTGCCTACCACTATCAGTTAGCCAAGCAACCCCTCAAGGCCCTGCACTACTATATCAATGCCCTTGAACTTAATTTAGAGTTTCAACATCAACTCTTTCCTATTTATTCCCAATCTTGGGTTCCAGACCAAGGCCATAACTATGATAGTTACAAGAATATCCAAGAACAATTAGCAAGTGTTGAAAAGCAATTACAAGACAATAAAAAAGCCTATCAGAAGCAAAAAGATTTTCAAAAACTCCTAATGCGTTTTCTCTATCTGAAAGGCTGTTATCAAATTCGTATTGGCAATTATCAAAAAGGTATCTCAAATATCCAACAGCTTATTGGTCTAGCTGGTCAAGATCAAGATGCTAGCTACCTTTTGGAGGCTTATCGTCAACTCATCTACTACTGTATCCAGGTTGAAAACCTTCCAGAAATGCATTATTACACTGAACTTGCTCTGGAGGCTTCTGCTCAGGCTAATAATCATGAAGCCATTGCCCTTAATTTACGCTTAAGTGGACTTTATCAACTCATGATTGGGCAAGTCAAAGAGGCCCGCAAGCTCATTAATGAATCCATTAATTGCTTTAGCCTTACCAGTGGTCTAAGAAAAAAGTATGCTATTCAGATAGCTGCAGGCTTAGACTATCTAGCCGAAATAGAACAGATGCAAGGTAGCTTTGATAAGGCCAAAAACTATCAAAAACAGGCTATTGAACTCTCGAAAAATAGCCTGAGTGAGCCATCTATCATTTCCTTTTACATTGGTTTAGGGATTTCATATTTTTACCTCCAAAATTATGATAAGGCTGAGCAAATCTTTCTAGACTGTGAAAAAAATCTTGAATCACTTAGTTTTCCTTGGAAAGAGGTCCAGTTAGAAGTCTACCTAACCCTGATTAAATGTCAAAAAGAAAATTATCAGCCCCTGATTAACTTACTGCATAAAAAGGAAACCCTCATTCAACGTTACTCTAATCCCAGAGACAAGGGCATGATTTACTACATTATGGCCTATACCAAATTTGCCCTCCTCTCTGAAAAAATACATTGTCAGGAACTGGCACAGCTTTTACCTCAGGACTTCAACCACTATTATCACATTGCTAAACTCCATTTAAATCCTTATCGGGATTGCCGCCTCCTTATGGAACTTGAGCACTGTCAAAACCTACTCTATCAGAACTATAACCATTAAAAGAGCCCTTGCAAGGTCTTAAGTGATTTTTTTAAATCTGCTTACTCCTTGATGGGCCCTTTTTAAATCTGCTGACAGGCCACCTATTCTCTAAACTGAACCATGAATCTGAGATAAGACCTGAGTAATATAGAAAATAAAGCTGGCTGCTAAATTTGCTGTATGGTTATCAATATCATGTGGCGGGGAGACTTCTACCAAATCAAAACCGACTAACTTGCCACTAGCAGCAATATGTTGTAAGACAAGTAGGGCTAGTTGGGGGTCTAAACCCAGGGACTGAATAGCGCTCACCCCCGGAGCATGACCAACAGAAAAGCAGTCCATATCAATAGTCAGATAAAGATAGTCCTTATCTTGTAAAAACTGGTCTACCTTGTCACAGACCTTCTTATAGCCTAATTTATAAATGTCTTGGCCTGTTAGAAATTGGATAGCCTTTGATTTAGCTACAAAGTCAAATAAGAAAAGGTTGTTGCTGTGCTCTTGGATACCCAGAACCAGATAAGGAAAGACCTCTTTTTCTTTTTTACAATGGTCAAACATTTGCCGAAAACCGGTGCCAGAATTTGGTCCTGTTTGATCATAGGGTCTCAAATCAAAATGGGCATCGAAATTAATCACAGCTAGCTCTTTTTTAGAAGCAAGTGAATTTTTCAAGCCCAGATAATGCCCATAGGCTGTGCCGTGGCCTCCTCCTAGAACAATTGGTCTCAGATTGAGATCCTTCATTCTTTCAATAGCCTTAGCCAGACTAAGCTGCATGTCTTGCAGAGACTGGTTAGGGGCGTCAATATTTCCCACATCAAATACCCTAACATGTCTTCCTAGATGCCAGGGTAACTTAGCTAATTGGCTTCTGATAGCACTTGGACCTTCAACAGCTCCTACGCGGCCATGATTAATATAAACCCCCTTATCACTCTTAAAACCAATTAAGGCAAAATTAATCCCTTCAAAAGGGCTGAGCTTATCATTGTTTAGGTCCAAAAATGCAATAAGCATTCCCCATTTGGCATTGTATAAATCATCATCTTCAATTCCTTTTTGATAGTAACCATGGGTCATGGGAAAATAGTTTTCTAGCATTCTTTTTACCTCTCTTACTGGTCAATTATCTTGGTATCATTAATCCTCTTATGCTCTAAAACAAACTGCCTTACTTCTGAAATAAAATATAAGGACCCTGTCACCAAAAGGAGCTGATTTTTATTTTTAAGCTGGGCTTGTTTTTCCAATAGCCATTTTTTATAATCCCTAAGCTGAGGATACTTTTTAGGATAATCCTCTAGGGCTAAACACTTTGGAAAGTCAAAACTGGTGACAAAAACCTGTCCCACTTGGCTTAGTTGCTTAAGCATGTCATCAACAGGCTTGCTATTAATAGCAGCAAATAAAATGGTAATATCCTTATCTGAAAAGTCTTCCTGCATAAGTTGAACCAAAGCTTGAATGCTTTCATTATTGTGGGCCCCATCAATCATGAACTGATTTTCTAAAAACTCTGTTCTACCTACCCACTTGCTCTGGCTTAGGCCTTTGATGATTGATGCACTAGTGACTTTAGGAAATGCTTCCTTTAAGATGAGACTGGTCATAACAGCTAAACTAGCATTTTGCTTTTGATGTCTTCCTAGCATGGCTAAATGAATGTTTTTCAGAGTGGTAGCTTGGTAGGTAAAGTCAAATCCTTCTTTTTTACAAGCTATGGTAAAGTCTTTACCAAGTTCATATAAGGGACTAGCAGTTTCTTGCGCTTTTGCCTGAAAGACCTGTCTAACCTCTTTTTTATCTGTTGCAAAGATAAAGGGCTCCCTATCTTTTAATACTCCTACTTTTTGCCCTGCAATGTCACTATAGGTCTCTCCTAAAAGTTCCTGATGATCCAATCCAATAGAAGGACAAACAACTGCTAGGGCCTGAAAAACATTTGTAGCATCTAATAAACCACCTAGCCCTGCTTCAATAATAGCAAGGTCAACAGGATTTAGTTCCGTAAAATAAAGAAACATAATGAGGGTAATGATTTCAAATTCTGTTGCCGGAGCATAGCCTGTCTTAGCTGGCAGACTTTCTACAACAGGCTCTACCTTTTTAACCATAGCTATCAGGTCTTCTTCTGACATCATATGTCCATTGACTGAGATACGCTCTCTAAACTCCACAATAAAGGGGGAAGTGAAGGTTCCTACCTTATAGCCACTGGCACAGAAAATATCTTTCAGATAAGACACTGTAGAACCTTTGCCATTTGTACCGACAAGATGGATAGCTGCTAGCCTATCTTGAGGATTATCAAACTGTTCCAATAACCATTTTATCCTCTTTAAACCAGGTTTTTCCCCTTTTTTTACCT
The DNA here is from genome assembly GCF_000380005.1 of Streptococcus didelphis DSM 15616. Lineage (GTDB taxonomy): Bacteria > Bacillota > Bacilli > Lactobacillales > Streptococcaceae > Streptococcus > Streptococcus didelphis. Next base: position 204,257 of record NZ_KB904188.1, on the reverse strand, counting down.
TGCTGTGAATCCAGCTCAGGGCTTCTTGATAGTTCACATTCTCCCCTTTCTACTCCTTATTTACCTCTGTAAAAGCTCTATCCTTATTATAAAAATCTAGCTAGCTCTGGTCAATATAGGTATTTTGACCTTCTTTAGCTTACCGACTAAGAGTTTGAAAACCCTAGCTTCCAAACTCTTCTTAATCATTTATTACTAGCTAAGTCTTACAAGTAGCTCTTAAAGATAACTAGTCATACTGTAGAGAAAGTTCAACTGCTTCTTCAATTTTTTCTAAGAAGAAATCGCTTTCAATTATTTCTGAAGCCTTATTAAGTTCATCATAGATTTCAATATCCTTATCAAATTCAATAAAGGCTATTTTTTCTCTGAAGAGGTCATAGGCTAGCTGACTACCTTTTCCTAGTTTACCATTTTGAGCTTTAATGTCTAGGGCCTGACAGGCTGCTAGCATTTCAGTAGCTACAATCCGACGGGAATTTTTCAAAATTTCTGTTGCCTTACGAGCTGCTGTTGTTCCCATGCTGACAAAGTCCTCTTGATTCTCACAAGAAGGAATAGAGTCAACACTGGCTGGATGAGATAATATTTTGTTTTCAGATGCTAAAGAAGCACAGGCATACTGGGTAATCATAAAGCCAGAATTAAGACCTGGATGTTTAACCAAAAATGATGGTAACTTACTAAGATTACTGTTAACCAATCTTTCCACACGGCGTTCAGAGACATTACCAATTTCTGAAATGGCAATTCCTAAGAAATCAAAGGGCTGAGCCATGGGTTCACCATGGAAGTTACCCCCAGAAATAACATGACCATCCTTACAAATAATAGGATTATCCGTAACCGAGTTAATTTCAATTTCGACTTTTTCTTTAACGTAGGCAATAGAATCCTTACTTGCCCCATGAATTTGCGGAATACATCTTAGGGTATAGGGGTCTTGAACCCTTTCTTGAGTAGCTGCTCCTGTATTTTCACTACCTTCAAGGAGCTGACGAATATTGCGAGCACTTGCTAGCTGGCCACTTTGAGGGCGAATGATATGAAGTCTTTCTTCAAAGGGGCTGATAATACCATTATGAACTTCTAAGGAAAGAGCCCCTGCAATATCAGACAACTTGGCTAGTTGAATAGCATCATAGGTAGCTAAGGCACCAATGCCTGTTAAGACAGTTGTCCCATTAATTAAGGCTAGTCCTTCCTTAGCAGCTAGAGCAATAGGGTCAATACCAGCTCTGACCATGGCTTCCTTACTATTTAAGAGCTCACCCTTGTAATAAGCCTTGCCTAAACCAAGCATTGGTAAGACCATATGTGCAAGTGGTGCTAAATCTCCCGAAGCTCCTAGGGAACCTTTTTCAGGAATATAGGGATGAACACCCTTATTGAGCATTTCTAAGAGGGTTTCAATGGTTGATAAACGAATACCTGAATAGCCTTTGACTAAAGAATTAATACGAATAAGCATGATAGCCCGTACTGTATCTTCTGGCAAGGGATCCCCATAGCCACTGGCATGAGTACGGATAAGGTTTTCTTGGAGTTGTACCGTATCTTCTGGTGAAATGCTGACATTACACAAAGAACCAAAGCCTGTGTTGATACCATAGACCACACGTTTTTCACGGACAATATCATCTACAATTTTGCGAGAAGCCTGCACATCTTTTTTAGCTTCTTCATCAATTTGGCAAATGACACCTTTTCGAGCTACAGCAATCACATCTTCCAGATTTAAGTTTTTTCCATCTAAATTTAAAATACTTGTCATTTTATCCTCCTATTTTTAAGAAGTCACATCATCCAAAGCTAGCATTTCTTAGTTTTTAAGTGTTTTTTTATTTAGTCCTTTCATAATGAAATAAACAGCACTCGAAATAACAACCCCAATAAGTCCATAAACAAAGTTCATAGGGTTTTCTCCCCAAATCATTAATAGGCTGACGATAACAGCGAGTATTGGGATAAGAGGGCCAAATGGGACTCTGAAAATAAGTTTGGCATCTGGCTGATCTTTACGCAACTTCATAACTGCAAGGGCAGTCGGAATATATTGGAAGAAGCGAAAAACAACACTAAAAGTTGCCAAGTCTCTGAAAGACCCTGTTAAGAGTAGAATAATGGCTATAGCACTTGAGATAAAAATGGCAACTAAGGGAGCACCATTCTTATTTTTCTTGGCAATTGCCGCTGGCAAAAGCCCCTCGTCAGCAATAGCTGCGCCATAACGTGGGACCATAATAGATTCTCCCATGTTAAGTCCAGTAATAGAAATCAAGGCACCTATTGACACCATCCAAGCCCCAGCAGGACCTATCATTTTAACAAAGGCATCTTGCACAGGGGCATTACTGGTCATGATTGTGGATCCAAGCATCGCAATGGTTCCACCAATTATTAACATATACAAGATAGAAACAACACTAATAGACCCTAAAATAGCCCGAGGCACATTTTTTTCAGGATCACGCATTTCCCCTGCTACAATTGAGAGGGTTTCAAAACCAATAAAACCGTAAAAAATATAAACAGCAGTATTGGAAATAGCACCTAGTAAGTTAGTACCTGGCTCTAATTGAAGAAAGGGTCTGAAATTTGGAAGGCCATTCTTGATAAAAAAGAGAGTACAAAGGGAAAAAGCGACAATAGGAATCAATTTAGCAATTGTGGCAGTAATGGTAAAGATTTTTGAAGTCTTTAAACCAGCAATATTCATTAATGATAGTAAAATCACAAGTCCAATACTCAGAGGGATATTTTGCCCTTCAAAGGAGGGAAATGTGATGATAAACATCTTAGCAAAGCCGGCTGCCATAGCTGCCCAAGCAAATATGGTAACAGTCCAGCCAAGAAAACCGACATTAAAGCCAATATAATCTCCAAAAGCACGTTTTGAATATTGGAAGGCTCCGCCATTTTTTCCAAAATAGCCAGAAACTTCTGCAAAACAAACAGCTAACATGATGGTTAAGATGGCTGTTCCCAATAAAACAGCAATAGATGCGGGACCTAATCCCTTATAGATATCCTGGGGTAGAAGAAAGATTCCTGAGCCAATAACAGCATTAATACCATATAATGTTGCCGCTCCTAAGCTAAACTTAGCTTCTTCTCTTTCTTTTGCACTAATTTTTTCTGAGTCCATAGGTATGTTTCTCCTTTTAAGTGCCTTTAATCAGATAAGCTACATTGCCTTCTAGCTGATAAACCAGCCCAAACAGCAATCATATCACTAGTTTCTTTTCTTGAATGTAAGACTATTTTGACAGTATCGACTTGGCTATTTTGATTAATGACTAATAAATGATCTTTTTCCAAATATCCTCTGTCACCATCATTGATCTCATAGGATAAATCAGTTAAGGCGTAGAGCATTTGGATAGGGCTATTTTGGTAAATACTATTATCAGCCTGAGATATGGCAAATAATTGGCCCTTATACTTATTATTATACATTAAATTTAGGTCAAAACACTGCCCTTGACTTACAATATTATCGCCTCCCCAAAAATAATAAGTTTCAAAGACTTGTAAGTGTTTCCTGCTTTGTCTTGTTTTATTAATCAAAATCAGGGATCTATCAAGGGGCATAAGCAGCCGGTGATAACCTTCTAGCTGACTAAAAACAGAAGTGGGTAAGGTGACACTTGATTGTGACAAGCGAAAGTCAAACTCTCTTTTGGCATAATTGCCACTAGGAGGAAAAAGGTAGAGTTCTCTTGTTTTTCCTCCCGACCAGCTCAATTCTTTGAAATCTTTAAAATGATTAATGCTTAAATCAGGCATCTCTTAACCTCTACTTAAAACAAACCACTAATATTACCATCTGCATCAATATCTATTTTTTCACTTGCAGGCTGTTTTGGTAATCCAGGCATGGTCATAATGGCACCTGTCAAGGCAACAATGAAGCCAGCTCCTGCCGAAACCTTGAGGTTAGAAATAGTTACGACAAAGTCTTTTGGAGCTCCTAATTTTTTGGCATCATCAGAAAAAGAATACTGTGTTTTAGCCATACAAATAGGATAGTGACCAAATCCTAGTGCTTCTAAAGATTTTAATTCTTTTTTAGCTGCTGCACTTAATAGAATTCCTTTTCCTCCATAGACCTTGGTTACAATCTTATGAAGCTTTGTTTCAATAGAATCCTTATCATCATAGACAAAACTAAAGTGATTTTCTTCTTCTGCTAACTCTACTACCTTTTGGGCAAGTTGACTGCCACCAGCTCCGCCATTCTCCCAAACATCAGAAATAACCACATCTACCTGACGTTTTTGGCAAGCTTGATAGACAGCATCAAGTTCTGCTTCTGTATCCAGTGGGAACTTATTAATAGCTACAACCACAGGTAAGCCATAGACTTCCTGAATATTTTCTAAATGCTTATCCAAATTTGGGAGGCCAGCTAAGACAGCATCAACATTTTCCTTACCTAAATCTGCCTTGGCCATACCGCCATGCATTTTAAGGGCACGAATAGTAGCAACAAGAACAACAGCATCAGGTCTTAAGCCAGATAGGCGACATTTGATATCAATAAATTTTTCTGCTCCTAAATCAGCTCCAAAACCTGCTTCTGTTACTGCATAATCTGCATATTTGAGGGCTAATTTTGTGGCAAGTACACTATTGCAGCCATGAGCAATATTAGCAAATGGGCCACCATGGATAATTGCTGGCGTGTGCTCAAGGGTTTGAACCAGATTAGGATGAATAGCATCCTTTAGTAAAACAGCCATGGCACCTGCTGCCTTTAAATCCCCTGCTGTCACAGGCTGACCTTGATAATTATAGCCGATAATAATTTTTTCTAACTTACTCTTTAAATCTGAGATAGATTCAGCCAAGCATAAAATAGCCATGATTTCCGAAGCAACAGTAATATCATAGCCATCTTCTCTTGGCATACCATTGACTTTTCCTTGCAGGCCATCAACAATATGGCGTAATTGCCTGTCATTCATATCCACAACACGTTTCCAGGTGATGCGACGGGAATCTATTTCTAGGCTATTGCCATGATGAATATGATTATCAATCAGGGCAGCTAAGAGATTATTGGCAGCCCCTATAGCATGAAAATCTCCTGTAAAGTGCAGGTTAATATCTTCCATAGGAACAACCTGGGCATGACCTCCCCCAGCAGCTCCTCCTTTCATACCAAAAACAGGACCTAGTGAAGGTTCTCTTAAAGCAATGATGGCTTTTTTACCAATATGAGAAAGAGCATCAACCAAACCAACAGAGGTGGTTGTTTTACCCTCACCAGCAGGGGTGGGAGAAATAGCTGTTACTAAGATAAGTTTTCCATCTTTTTGCTGGGCCAACTTAGCAACCTGTCTGGCGTCTATCTTAGCCTTGTACTTGCCATACAGAGTCAGCTCATCTTCTTCTATGCCGATAGATTTGGCAACCTCTACAATAGGCTGCATTGCTAGGGATTTAGCAATTTCAATATCTGATTGCACCATACTTCCTCCTTTTATAAGCTATTAAGCACCTCTAAATAGATTGCATCTGCTAAACGACAACCCTGATCTAAGAAAAGCTGTCCCTTATCTTTATAAACAGTCACAAATACCTCATCTTTAATCCCAGCAAGATTAATCAAAACATTCAACCAAGCTCCCTGTAAACCAGCCTTCAACAATAAAGCTGCAACCCCCAAATCACTAGCAGCATTGCTATTAGAATTGCCTACGGCTTCCTGGGTGATTTTAATAGCCTCAAGGATGGTTGCCATCATCTGAAAAGGTGACTTTGTAGCTTCTTGTAAAGCATCTTGCATAGCCTTGCGACGCTCTAATTTTTCCTGATCACTATTTTTAGGCATGTCAAATACTTGAGACACTAAGTTAAAAGCTTCTGTATCCTTATCAACAGCTGCTAATAATTCTTTTTGTAAACGACTGGCTTCTTTATGAATATCCTTGATTTTGTCCTCAACACCTTGATATTTCTTTTTTCCCAAGGTTAATTCACAAACCATCTTGGTTAGAGAAATGCCATTGGCTGCTGAGAGAGCTGCGGCTGACCCTCCTCCCGGAGCTGGTGCATCTGAACCTAGTACTTCTGCAAACTCACTGAGAGACTTCTTCACTAATTCCATCTTTGACTCCCTTCTAACCTAATAAGTGGTTTTCAAGAACTTGCTTACCATAGTCAAAATCCTCAACTTGCAAGTAATATTCTGCGACATCCACCAAGGCCTTAGCAGGAGCTAAACCAATAATTTCAGAACCAATAACCCTAACACCATAGCGTTTTGCCTCAAATTTTATGGTTTCAAAGGTACGGTAGAGGGAACATTTTTCAAAATTAACCATATTCATAGAAACTTGGGCAATCTGTCTGTCCTCAAGCATAACTCCAATAGCCTTACAGTATTTATAGCCTCCTCCAGAACCACGAATAATTTTTGCAATCTTGTTTGCAATTTCCAAATTATCAGTATCAAGGTTAACATTGAAGGCCACCAGAGGCATTCTGGCTCCAACGGCTGTCACTCCAGCGCTAGGATGAACCTTGCGTTCTCCGTAATCTGGCTCCCAATCTTCTTCTAAGAGTTTTTCAGCCATACCTTCAAACTGACCCTTACGAATTTTTGCTAAATTTTTACGGCTTGGACGACTAGCTGATTCTTCATAGAGAAAAATAGGTATGTCTAGTTCCTTGTTAATCCGCTCTGCTACTTTCTTAGAAATCTCGACACACTCAGCTGTGGTGATATCTTTGATAGGAACAAAGGGTAAGACGTCAGTTGCCCCCATGCGGGGATGTTCTCCCTCGTGCTTTGTCATATCTATATTTTCACAAGCATATTTGACCAATTGAAAGGCTACTTCTTGGATGGCATCTTGGTCCCCAACTAAGGTAAAGACGCTACGGTTGTGGCTGCTATCAGAGGAATAATCAAGTAGAGTAACGCCAGCTACTGACTTAGCAGTGCTGACCAAACCTTCAATGACTTCTTGGTTACGACCTTCTGAAAAGTTTGGAATACATTCAACAATTTTTGCCATACTAATCTCCTTTAGACATTAAAATCTTAGTAAAGATAAGGGGTAACTAGCCCCTTTAGTTTTTAAACAAGTCCTTGACTGCTGCACTTACCACTTTTTCATCAGCTAGGTAGGGAATGGTGATATGGTCACGACCAGCATGAAGATGGTTATAGGCAATTGCTGTTTCAATAGCGTGGTCATTACGTGCCCAGTTCCGTCTTGCAACACCTCCCATAGTATCCCAAGCAATAGCTGACTTGATGATTTCATCAGTTCTGTCACTGCCATCAAGAACTAAACCAAAACCACCATTAATAGCCTTACCAATACCTGTTCCACCTCCGTTATGAAGGGCAACCAAACTCATACCTCGAGCAGCATTTCCTGCATAGCACTGAACAGCCATATCTGCACAAACATTAGAGCCGTCCTTGATATTTGAAGTTTCCCTAAATGGAGAGTCGGTTCCTGACACATCATGGTGGTCACGACCAATCATGACGGGACCAATTTTACCTTGACGGACCAAGTCATTAAATTTCAAGGCAATAGTGACCCGACCAAGACAGTCTTGGTATAAGATTCTAGCTTGGGTTCCTACAACTAATTGATTCTTTTGCGCATCACGAATCCAGTTGTAATTATCCCGATCTTGGTAACGCCGATTAGGATCAATTGCTTCCATGGCAGCCTTGTCTGTAGCTACTAAGTCTTCATGCTTACCACTCAAGCAGACCCAACGAAATGGTCCATAACCATAATCAAATAACATCGGCCCCATAATATCTTCAACATAAGAAGGCCAGATGAAGCCATCCTTATCATCCAAACCATTTTTAGAGATTTCTTTGATTCCTGAATCATAAATAGCTTTCATAAAGGAATTCCCATAGTCAAAGAAGTAGGTTCCCTTTTCAGTCAGTGCCTTGATAGCCTTAAAATGACGCGTCAAAGTCTCATCAACCAGAGTGCAGAATTTTTCTTTATCCTCAGCTAAAAGCCGTGTTCTTTCCTCAAAACTAACACCAGCAGGGCAGTAACCCCCATCATAAACATTATGGCAGGAGGTTTGGTCAGATAAGAGATCAACATGAATCTCATGGTCATTGACATATTCTAAAAGATCCACAATATTACCATGGTAGGCAATAGAAGTTGTTTTCTTTTCCTTCTGGGCTCTTTGAGCCAATTGCAGAGCTTCTTGAGCACTTTCAGCAACCTGACTTATCCAGCCCTGTGAATGTCTGGTTTCAATCCGAGAAGCATCGACTTCTGCAACAATAGCAACGGCCTTGGCAATTTCTGCTGCCTTACCCTGTGCCCCACTCATCCCACCAAGACCTGATGAAATAAAAAGTTTGCCACTCAAATCACCATCATCAGCCACACCAAGTTTAAGCCGGCCAGCATTTAAAAGGGTATTAAAAGTCCCATGTACAATTCCTTGGGGACCAATATACATCCAACCACCTGCTGTCATCTGCCCGTAATTGGTAACCCCCATTTCCTCTGCTATTTCCCAATCCTTCATATTATCATACTCACCAACTAAGAGACCATTGGTAATAATGACACGAGGTGCTTCTGGTTTGGAATGAAATAGCCCTAGAGGATGCCCAGATTCCACAACCAAGGTTTGATGCTCTGTCATGACTTCTAGATATTTCTTAATCAGACAATACTGCATCCAGTTGGCACACACCGAACCCGTTTCCCCATAGGTGACAAGCTCATATGGGTACAAGGCAATATCAAAGCTAAGATTATTATCAATCATAACCTGCATAGCCTTTGCAGCTGTACAATTCCCCTTATAGTCATCAATGGGCTTACCATAAATAGCTTCTTTTGGTCGCCAGCGATAGCCATAAATCCTACCCCGTGTCCGCAATTCCTCTAAAAATTCAGGGATAACATCCTCATGAAACCTTTTAGGAATATAGCGAAGGGCATTTTTTAGGGCAATCTCTGTTTGCTGCTGACTAAGGCGAAACCCTCTATTAGGTGCCCGACGAATCCCCTTTTCAAAGACTGTTTTTTCTGGTAAGACATCATCCAGTTTTACCGTCATAGCTGCGGCAATTTCAGCTTCATCATAATGTGCCATAGAAAAACCTCCTCAAGTTCATTGTGATTGCTTAGTGTCACAAATAGTCTAAAGAATTGCCGTCCATTATTGGTCAAGTTTTTCAAAAAGTGTTAAAATTTTTAAAAATAAGCTCTTTTTCCCCTTTTTTGACTAAAATTTGACGTTTTTAAACTACTATTGAAAGTGTATTTTGTATAATAGTATAAAAAGGAGTACTCATTATGGTTGCTGATACATTATTAGTCCATTTCAACCAAATTTTTAGTCCCAATGATTTAGGACATCCCCTATTTGGTCAGGAAATGAAAAGCGCCCAGATTATTGAAGATGGCTACATTGCCATAAAAGATGGCAAAATCCTTGCCATTGGCAGTGGCCAGCCCGATAGTCAATTGATTGGTCCAGCGACAGGCATCAGATCCTTTGAAGGAAAAATTGCAACTCCTGGTATCATTGATTGCCACACCCATCTTGTTTATGGAGGTAGTCGTGAGCATGAATTCTCACAAAAGCTAAATGGTGTGCCTTATCTGGATATTCTAGCCCAGGGCGGTGGTATTTTAAACACTGTTAGGGCAACCCGACAGGCTGACTTTGATACCCTATATGACAAGTCTAAAAAACTCCTGGATTACATGCTCCTGCATGGGGTGACAACTGTTGAAGCAAAAAGTGGCTATGGCCTTAATTGGAATACTGAAAGCCGGCAGTTAGAAGTTGTCAAAGCCCTCAACACAGACCATCCTATCGACCTTATTTCTACCTTTATGGCTGCCCATGCCATTCCAGAAGAATATAAGGGCCGCTCCAAGGACTATCTGGACCTTATTGCTCAGGACATGCTGCCTATGGTCAAGCAAGAAAAGTTAGCAGAATTTTGTGATATCTTCTGTGAAAAAGGCGTCTTTTCTGCTGAAGAATCCCGCTACCTCTTACAAACAGCTAAAGAACTAGGCTTTAAATTAAGAATCCATGCAGATGAAATTGAATCTATCGGAGGAGTTGATGTTGCAGCTGAACTGAATACTACAAGTGCTGAACACCTCATGATGGCTACTGACCAGGGAATTCAAAAACTCAGCCAGGCTCATGTTATCGGCAACCTCCTACCTGCTACCACCTTTAGCCTCATGGAAGATACCTACGCCCCTGCCCGCAAAATGATTGACCAAGGAATGGCTATCACCCTATCAACAGATAGCAATCCCGGCAGCTGCCCAACAGCCAATATGCAATTTGTCATGCAATTAGGCTGCTTTATGATGAAACTGACCCCTATTGAAGTCCTAAATGCCGTCACCATCAATGCCGCCTACTCCGTTAATAGACAAGACACTATTGGAAACTTTGACAAGGGAAAAGAAGCCGACATCAGCATTTTTGACGCTAAAAACATTGACTATCCCTTCTATTTCTTTGCAACAAACCTTATTGATCAAGTCTACAAATCAGGCAAACTAGTCGTCGACAAGGGACGCATCATCTCCTAAAACATAAAAAAGGCTGGATCCTTTAGTCCAGTCTCTTTTTATAAACGTATTAATTTTCAGCCCTTTTAGGATTCTTTAAGATATATCTGCCAATAAGGTAGCTGACACTGGCTGACAAAGCGACAGCAAAACCAATAGCCCCCAGCTGGACGCGACAGCTATTAGGATAAAAGAAAAGCAAGAAAAGACTCCCGAAAAATCCACCGAGGCCATTCATGGCAAAGGAATCAAGAACATCATCTACAAGTGCATAGCTTGTAATGACCTGCAAGCAAAGGTAGGTCAAAGCACTGGCTAAAAGACAAAGTAGCAACATCTGCCATGGGCTTAGATAGCCTACTCCTGCTGTACTGGTCACAAGTCCTACAATAATCCCATTGAGAAGGACTGCTGTTGACTCCTCTTTTTGGGAGACATAATGTAAAACAGACCAACTAAGTCCCCCTGCAAGCATGGCAAGCAAGGTATTAAGTAGAGCTAGGCCAGCAGCTTGGTTAAGCTGACCTACAGGTCCTGCATTAAAGCCAAACCAGCCAAAGGTAACCAGCAGCATCCCTAGATAATTCCATTCATCCCCCTTTTGATTGAGATGTTGGTAGCTGGTTTTCCCCAATTGATGGGCAAAAAGATAGCTAGATAAGCCTGCTGACAAGTGGACCACTATCCCCCCTGAAAAGTCCTTAACTCCCAGCTGGGAGAAAAAGCCTTGGGAATTCCAAATAAGATAAGCCAAGGGACAATAAACCAAGAAGGTCCACAGCAAGACAGCTATGAGAAGGGGCCCTGTTTTTACCCTATCAATCACAGACCCTATCAACATCAAAACCGCATAGAGGCAAAAGCAGAGTTGAAAGAGCATCTCAAGCACCGTCTTTAAATTAAAAGAATTGGCCCATAAAAGCGACCACAAGTGACCCTTAAAACTGAGACCATAACCCCCTAAGAGCCAAAATAAACTGACCACAAGAACTGTCAGAGTAAACTGATAAATAATCTTAGAAGTCAGAAGCTCTTCTAGGCTGCCAAAATAAAAACCAGCCAACCCAAAAATCATCAACCACATGACCAAAATACATAGTAATAGAAACAAAATGACCCCTTTCTTTACAAAGCAAAATTCTTTTGTTAGACTAATATAGTTAACTGGTTAAGTATATTACCTCAAAAATTGTTACTTGTCAAGGAGAACTTATGAAAGATTATAAACTAATAGTCATTGGTGCTGGAGCTGCTGGGATTGGCTTTGGAGCTGCCCTAAAAGAATTAGCCATTGATGATTTTTTAATTTTAGAAAAAGGCTATATTGGCGATAGCTTCCTCAAATGGCCCAAAACAACCCAATTTATCACCCCTTCTTTTACCACTAATGGCTTTGGCTTTCCAGATATAAATGCTGTGGTCCCAGATAGCTCACCAGCCTTTACCTTTGAAAAAGAGCATATCAGTGGCAGAGAATATGCCCAGTACTTACAATCTGTAGCTGCCCATTACCAATTACCCATCCAGCTAGACAGTCAGGTAGAAAGTATCCACAAGTCTCAGGGCAAATTTATCCTCCATACAAATAAGGGAGACTTTAGCTGCGACTATCTGATTATGGCAACAGGAGAATTCCAGCTCCCTAATCGGGCTAACATCCAAGGGGCAGAACTAGCCATGCACTATGGCGAAGCAGATAGCTTCAACGTCAAATCTGACGACCCCTTTATTATCATTGGTGGCAATGAAAGTGCCTGTGATGCCCTGACACACCTAGCTTATTTAGGCAATGAGGTCCATCTTTTTACTGAAAGCTTTGGTAGTAGCGACAGACATCCTGACCCAAGCATCTCCTTATCACCTATTACCAAAGAAAGAATCAAGCACATCCAAAGTAACCCCCAATATAAGATTTCTATCACGGAAAACAAAAGAGCCCAAAAGATTGAAAAAACCTCAGAAGGTTACCAAGTTACCTTTGAGGACCAGACCCTCGCTAAGTCTAAACACCAACCCATCCTTGCAACAGGCTTCTTAAACACCTGCCACCTCATTGACGGAGACGACCTCTTTAGCTTTGACCACAACCAGCTACCCCTTGTCACTGAAGCCGACGAATCAACCATCAGCCCTAACTGCTTCCTCATTGGGCCTAGCCTGCGACAAGCTGATGTCATCTTCTGCTACATCTATAAATTCCGTCAACGCTTCTTACCCCTTATTATGGAAATTGCAAAGCGGGAAAAACGAGAACTAGATCCAGACACCATTGCCTACTTTAAAGCTAACCAAATGCTGCTGGACGATTTATCCTGCTGCCAGGTCAATTGCGATTGCTAGGGCAAAAGAATTCATTTGTGGTAAACTATAAAAAAGAAAAGGGGACCACAAAATGAAAAAAGAATATATCAGTTACCTATCAGCCGCTATTTTTGCCCTTTATGGGATCTTTAGCCATAAAGCTCTCTTTATTGTTTTAGGACTTATCCTAGTGATTATTGGCCTAGCCGATCGCCTGCGCCCTAAAAAATAAATCACCTAGACAGATTATAGACAGATGATCTGTCTTTTTTGATAGTAAAAAACTAACAAGTTAGCCTTGCTAGTTTCTGAGAGTAAGTCTTTCTACTATTTATTAGCAAAGGCCTTGACTAACTTGTCAAACTCCTCATTACTTAGGGTAATGCCCTTGCCCATCTTGCTATGGTCTGGACTCCAGGTTCTAATATCCCACTTGGCCTCTGAACCATTGAAAGATACCCGATTAAGTTCCTTGGTCCAGCCCTTGTCACTCTCCGAAAGGGTTAATAAATGTTCTTCTATTTTAAATGTAAATTCTGCCATTTTTTACCTCCTATAATAGTATTCGAAAATGATATTGGAAACTTTATTGCATTTTTTTGATAAAAGGTCTTTTCTTTGTTAAACTAGAACATCAAGGTAAAACCCTAAACCTATTTTAGCAATTATCGAGGAATATGGCTATGAAAAGACTTACCCCCTTACTAAAATCTTTACTCTACGACTTCATTGAAGCCAAGCCCCACAAGCAACAAGATATCTCTCTCCAATCAAACAAGCTGATTGCTAGCATTGATAAGGCCAAAAAGAGCAAGCTCCCTATTCATGTCATTTCTAAGGACAAGAGCTTTACCGGCCAACTCCTTAAGTATGACAAGGCAAGAGGCCTGGTCTACTTAAAAACAGAAAGCAAAAGTCTCACTCTTATGATTCCCTTGGCAGATATCCAAAAGATTTCCTTTTTGCCTCAACCAACAAGCAAAGAATAAGAGCCATCCCAAGCCTGGCCTAGAAGACAAAGTCTTTCTGCCAGGCTTTTTTCTATCTGAGAGTTAGCCTCTTGGGAGATCACTAGTTCTAGAAGAACGAGTGCTTTTTCCTTTAATATCATCTCATTATTTTTTAATATAAAGCTTATTTTATCAAGCTATTTCTTAAAAAACCCTTTTAAAATCTGAATTGTATATATATACTGGTATTTGCGCTTATATGATAAGTATAAGTAACTAATACCAAAGAAAGTGGAAACTAAAATGACAAAAAGAAAAGAAATGGCAAAACTAGCCCGCCGCTATGGCATCATCCTAGCAAGCCTAGCAGCCTTTGCTACAGTAGGGATAACTACTACAGTAGAGGCGGAAGCTAGTCCAGAAGAAAAAAGAGCTAATACTGTGGAGTACTTAAAACAAGGGTTAAAGCTCTACCCAAAGGCATTAGATATTAATTTTGATCCTAAATTTAATTCAGGTTTCACAGTCAAAGAATATCTTATAAAACTTGAAAAATTTCATAAAGATTATTTTGATATTGTAAGTGAAGCAATTAATCTACCTGGACCTAAAGGAGACAAAGGTGACCCTGGTAAAGATGGAGCAGAAGGAAAACCTGGCCCTAGAGGCGAAAAAGGTGATCAAGGTGCGACAGGACCTGTTGGACCAATGGGACCTAAGGGTGAACGTTGTGAGCAAGGCCTTCAAGGTATCCAAGGCGAGCAAGGTGCTATCGGACCTAAAGGTGACAAGGGTGAGTCAGTCCTTCCCCAAGAACAGCCTGAAAAAGAGGCTGACCAAGCTAAACCAGAAATGCCTAAAAGTCCAGAGCTTCCTCAAAAACTCAACCGTTCAGAAAACCCTGCTCTTCCTTTAAGCCCTGACACATCAAAGGACAACCCTCAAGAAGGTTCTAAAGAAGCTCCAACAGAAAAGCCAAAAGAAGCACCAAAAGCTCCTGAAACGAAAGCACAAAATCCAAAAGCTCACTTACCTCAAGTCTCAAATGATGAAAAACAGGACACAAAAGCCGAGCCAAAAGAGCCGGCAAAACCTTCTACTTCTACAAACTCTAAGCCAGAAGTTCAAAAACCAAGCTCACAAGTGCTTGAGACTAAAGCTCAAGCTAAGTTAGAACAACTGCCAGCAACTGCTGATAAGACTAACCCCTTCTTCACAGCTGCTGCCCTGCTAGTTATGGCTAGCGCAGGAAGCTTAAGCCTACTTCCAAAATTTAAAAGAAAATAAACTTAGAAGCTTAAAAAAACAAAATGACCAAAAATCATTTTGTTTTTTTTTTAAGCTCTGACTGTTTGGCTACTGCCATCATCCTTGTAGAGATTTACCAGGCCTTCTTTACAAGCCCTAATCATATCCCCGGGCTTAACAGCCTGCGGCAACTTAATAGTCAAAAGAGCCATAGGATTTGGAGCCCGGTCAATCTTCTTACCATCCTCATCATGCAAATCTTGCACAATAGTTTCAAAATGACGGAAACCTGGTCCATAAAACTCAACCTTATCCCCTTCATGAATAACATTTCTCTGACGAATAGTAGCAACCATACTTTGTTCATCATAAGCCACTACCTCACCGACAAACTTAAACTGCGGAATCTTGCGACGGGCACCAAAAAGCTGCTCATTTTCTGTTGGAATACCATAGTAAAAGCCAGTTGCAAGCTCACGCTGGGCCACCTTCCACAACTCATCCATCAGCTGATCCTTAATGGCATAAAAGGCTTCTGGACTCTCCATATAAGCATCGACTGCTGCCTTATAACAATTGGTCACGGTCGATACGTAATGAATAGACTTCATCCGTCCTTCAATCTTAAGGCTATCAACACCATTTTCAATGAGGTCAGGCAGATAGTCCAGCATACACATATCCACAGAGGACATGGAATATTCTTCCGGAATTTCTCCCTTCAAAGACCGTCTTTCTCTACCAAAGGGCATATCATAGAGGTCATATTTCCAGCGACAAGACTGAGAACAGCCCCCACGATTGGCATCACGGTGACTCATGTGATTGGATAAAACACAGCGACCAGAGTAAGAAATACACATGGCACCATGCACAAAGGCTTCGATTTCCATCTGGGTACGTTTTCTGATTTCAGCAAGCTCTGCCATATTGACTTCACGTGCTAAAACAACCCGAGTTAGCCCCATTTCCTTCCAAAACTCAAAGGTCTCATAATTGGTAGATGAGGCCTGGGTTGACAGGTGAATTTCTAAACCAGGCGCTTCGGTAGAACAAATAACAATCAGGGCTGGGTCTGAAACAATAACGGCATCAAGCCCCATATCCCGAAGTTGGCGAAACCACTGTCCAGCTCCCAGTTCATTGCCCTCATGGGTAACCATATTGGCTGCCACATAGACCTTGGCTGAGCGAGCATGGGCATAGTCAATGCCTTCTTGCAGTTCTTCCATGGAAAAATTCCCAGCGCGGCTTCTCAAGCCATAGGCCTGCCCGCCAACAAAGACGGCATCAGCTCCATAATCAATAGCTACTTTTAATTTCTCTAAGGTTCCAGCAGGTGATAAGACCTCTGGTCTTTTTTTGGTATCTGTCATTTTCATTCTTTCTACTTTTTAAATAGGTTTATAAGTGATGACCTCTATAAAATCCCTAAAAAGCTAGGCTAGAAAGAAGCTAGTTCTTCTTATCCTTGCTTCTTATTCCTATCTTATTTAACCGTTTTAGGGTCAAAGTCATAAAAGCCTGTGTCAAGGCTACGGCCTTTAGGGTGACGTTCTTGTAAGGCCTGATCCAGTGCTTCTGCTTTTTCAGCTGTCCACTGACCACTTTCAAGCAAATCCCTAGCTTGGATAAATAGGCCACAAATCTCATTAAAGGCCTTACCTGAGCAATAAATCCCATCTAACTTCCAATGGGTAAAGTTATGGGCATAGAGCTCAGATAGTTTAGGAAGCATATCAATATCACTATTCATAAAAATATGCGTTCCATGCTTATCCTGATAAATAGAATAATGGCTGTCCTTATCACTAGGTTCTGCTAAAAACAAGCCTCTTTCCCGACTGGTCTCATCATCAATATGAGTAAAATGATAGTAATTTTCAAGCAGGGGACGCTTGGAGTGATGAATAACAGAAGCCCCATAAACCAGAATTTCAGCTGGGTAATTGAGGTTTTCAGCCAGGGCAAACAGCTCCTCAGATGGGATTTCTCTGGCTAAGACTGTCTCAACAGCCCCATGCTCACCCCAGAAGTTAACTTGCCTGCTAGAGGTGACAAAAACGGATGTATCATAGATAAGCTTGAAATTGTAGTTATCCCTTTTATTAACATAAAAAACACCAGCATCTCCAACCACCAGATAGTCAACCTTGATTTCCTTCATTAAGTCTAAAAATGGTTTAATACTATCCATCATATCTTGGTGCATAAGAGCATTGCAGGCCACTGTTAATTCCTTACCAGCTTGGTGGACTAGCTCGGCTATTTCCTTTAATTCATCATCTGTAAAATGATGGGGCAAACGCAAACCATAGTTTTCCTCACCCACATAGATGCGGTCAACACCCAAGTCTAAGAATTCTTTTACCTGCTCAATACTTTCAGCAGTTGCTGTAATAATTATTTTTTCCATATAGCTTATTATAGCAAATTCCCTCCTAAATTTGGAGCATATTTCTTGCAGGTTCTAACATTTTATGCTTATTTTGCAAAAATTTTAAAAACTAATGACAAACGGGCTTTTTTGTGTTAGAATGTCTAAGTATCTTAGAGGAAGGAGAGGACTATGCCAGCACCATTGAAAAAACATCAAGACTTTGATCATGTAGAGCTTGAAAATCAGCAAGAACCAAAATTCCAAGATTTTCAAGAAGTCAATCACCATAGTGGTAAGTTTCAAGAGTTGGTCTTTTTTGCCCGTCTTGCTGTTTTCAGTCTCATGACTGTCTTGTTTGCCTTTGTCCTACTCACTATGAATTTAGCCCCAATCTGGGCCTTCCTCTTATCAAGTATTATCAGCTATGCTCTTACAAGTCTTATAGCAAGAGCTCTTAAAAATGTGCTATCCTAATCAAAAAGTTCTGGAATTAACCAGAACTTTTTTGTATTCACTTGTTTATCTTATTCTAGCTTAGTCAAAGTAGGCTAAATAGTTAGAGATGCGCATGGTGAGATAGGTCAAGTCATCCATACAAAGGTCAAATGCGCCACTTGTATCCTCTTCACTAATATATTTTTCAAGATAGCGCAGGGTTTGAACAGAGTCAGCCACCAAGTCGCCTAGATAAGTAATATCTTCTTGATTGAAAATGCCAGAAGCCAACAAGACTTGGTACTTATTTCTTGCTGCATAGAACTTAGCAATCTTGTTATAAGCTTCTTGAATATCATCATATCTTTCAATGCTTGTTTTATTCTTAGTTACTGGCTACTGCTGGCAAGGACAGCCGTTAAGGCTAAGAGGGAGGACAATTTTAAAAATCTACGTTTCATGATACCTTTTCCTGTTTGACTATTAGTAAAAATAAATTCTGAGAATTCTCTTTTCTCACAACTCCCTTTTTCTATAGAACTAAGCTTCTTAAAACAAATTAATGAGAATTATTTTTCATATAGCTCTTACTAGTTTGTTAAAACTTAGTCTTTTTTCTTTTTTTATCCTATTTTCCGATTATTATAGATATATGTACATTAGTTTTTTAAAAAAATTACTTTATTATTATTTTTATATTATTTTATTAGATAAACAAGATATAAATGAGACTTTCTAACACTAACATTTCTTTATCTAGCCAGAGCATAAAAAATACCAACTAGACTTCTTAGGGTTCTAGTTGGTATTTTTATAAGTTAGATTTGTAAAGACTTCGATAATCTTTCCTAAAAGTCAAGCCTTATTATAGCTTATCAGAGTCAGGATTTTCTGTTGGTTTTAGATGCTTACTAGCTTCCTCTATTGGTTCCACATCTAAAGGTGAAGGAGGAGCTGGATGGTGATGAGGAGGGAGTGGTTTTTCTGGCTTAAGTGATTCACTTGGAATCTCAGAATAATCAATAATAATATCTGAATCAGCTAGGGGGACTTCCACATCACTTTCTGATTGTGACTGTCTATCACTTTCCATATCTGAAAATGGCTGACCTGCTTTTTGAACAAAGTCACTAGCTTTTTCTTTGACTGTTTCAAAAATATCCTCGGGCTTTAACTGACCTGTTTCAAATTTTTGCTTGTAGTCATAGAAAGTTTCCTTGGCAAGATTGCCATATTCATAGCCTTTGTCTTTAGCCATTTGATGGTATTCTTCTGGATTTTCTTTATAAGCCTCAAAGGCTTTTTCTGCTCGAAGCTTTAAGGCCTTACCCTTTTCACTACTTAAGAAATAAGCTGTCGCAAAACCTGTAGCAGTTCCAATAACTAATGTTTTTAAAAATTTACCCATGCTTTTTCTCCTTTTTACCAAATACTTTAGAAGCAACTTTGCCAACTAAGGCTGCCTTGTTAGCTTTTGACACATTGCTTCCTGTACGACTAGCCTTTTGACCTAAATGTCTGGCATGAAGATTCAAGTCAGAAACACTTTCAGACAAATCAGCTATAGCAACAAATAGAGGATCAATTGTCGCCACTTTCCCATTGACATCATCAACTAAGACATTAGCCTTGGCTAAAATTTCATTTGTCTGATAAAGGGTCACATTGACATCACTTGTTAAGACAGTGATTGTTTTTTTGGTTTCTTCTATTGTTTCTGAAACTTTTTTTAAGACAATAATGAGAAACACAACAAGTGCAACCACTGCCAAAGCTATGATTAGAAGTGAAATACCTACTAAGTCCATCTTATTCTCCTTTTTCCCTATTTTTGATAATAAGGAATCTCCTTATATTTGCGTCTTACCACAATAAATACAATACCTACTATGATTAAGATTAATGAAACCAGTTGTGAGACTCGGATACCTAAAAACATTAGGCTATCTGTTCTCATTCCCTCAACAATTAATCGACCAAAACCATACCAAATCAAGTAAAAGGCCATGATTTCACCTTCTTTTAAGAATCTAGGTCGTCTTCTTAGAACTAGTATAACAATAAAACCAAGTAGATTCCACAAGGACTCGTATAAGAAGGTTGGTTGCCGGTAATGCCCATCAATAAACATTTGTTTTTGAATAAAGCCTGGCAGATAATCAAGCTTACTAACAACTTTACCATAAGCTTCTTGATTAATAAAGTTTCCCCACCTACCTATTGATTGGGCAATCATTACTCCTGGAACGGCTATATCTAAAAAGTCAAAAGGGTTAATAGCCTTATAGTAAGAATAAATCCATAAAACACATAATCCTGTTAAGAGACCTCCATAAATAGCTATACCGCCATTCCAAATAGCAAAAATGTCACCTGGGTGCTGAGAATAATAGGACCATTCAAAAATAACATAATAAATCCTAGCACCTAAAATAGATAAGGGAAAGGCCATGATAATAAAATCGATAATATCATCACTACTGATACCTTTACGAGGAGCTTCTTTACTAGCTAAATAAACTGCTAGCAGCAAGCCTGATAAAATGCATAAGGCATACCAGTGAACTGCAAAAGGTCCTAATTTAAAAGCAATTGGATCTATCATCAGCCGGCCTCATTTTTAGTAATCAAGCTAGTCAAGCGTTCTTCAAAAGTCTTTGTCGCATCAAAGCCCATCTGTTTTGCCCGATGGTTCATAGCTGCTGCTTCAATGACAACCGAAACATTTCGACCAGTTTTAACCGGAATTCTTACCCGAGGAATCTTAACCCCTGCAAAGATAATATCTTCATTGCCATTTCCTAAACGATCAAAAACCTTACCTGGCTCAAAATTTTCTAGGTAAATTGCAAGCTGCACCTGAGAAGAATCCTTAACGGCACTAGCCCCATATAAGGACATGACATCAATGATACCGACACCACGAATTTCTAATAAATGCCGCAATATCTCAGCTGGTTCACCCCAGAGCGTTTCTTCGTCTTTAGCATAGACATCAACCCGATCATCAGCAACCAGACGGTGACCTCGCTTAACCAGTTCCAGACCCGTTTCACTCTTACCGATACCAGAATCTCCCTGAATAAGAACTCCCATGCCATAAATATCCATCAAGACACCATGGACACTGGTTCTTTCAGCCAGGGCTGCATCGAGAAAATAAGAAACACCTCCAGCCAAGCGACTGGTAGAGACCTTACTCGCTAGCAGGGCTATCTGCTCTTCCTTAGCTGCTCTCATCATCTCTTCAGGGATAGGTAAATCTCTTGAAACAATAACTGCTGGAGTTGATTTTTGAAACATCTCCTTCAAAACCGAGTAGCGGTTGTGGGCAGTCATCTTAGTCAAATAAGACCACTCTTTTTTACCAAATAATTGAATACGATTAGGGGAATAATAATCAAAATAACCTGTCATTTCTAAACCAGGTCGAGAAATATCAGAAGTTGTAATTTCTTTATCTAATAGTTCCTCACTACCATAAATAACATCTAATTTGACTTTATTAACCAACATTTTTACAGTTACAGTCATTTTTTCTCCTTTTTCCTATTATAACATATTTCAAATTGTTCCTTCCCTTAAAGTATCTTATTTTAGAGAGATTTTGTAACTGTTTAGGTCATAGATAGTAAAAAAGGAAGCCTTTTCAAGAAAGCCCTTCCTTTATCACTTTAATCATCAAAATAGTTAGTAGTAAGTGATTTCCTGTTTACCATCCTTACTTCCTACAACTATTAAGAAAGATTTTTACCAGAACCAGCCATCGTCCTCATCTTTGATGGCATCAGCTTCTTTACGGCTTCTTGGTCGGTTGCTATTACTTCTCATCAGGTCTTCCTTATAGGGTAAAAAGATGGCTAAAAGAATATAAATGAGTATCCCAAATCCATTGGTATACATTAGTAAACCAGCAATCACCCGAGCAACTACCAAATCCCAGCCGTACTTGTCAGCCAGACCAGCAACAACACCAGCCAAAATCCTATTTTGACGCTGTTTATAGAATTTTCCCTTCATAATCTCCTCCTCTTTCTTACATAGAAATCTTCTGTCTAATAAGTATAGGTCTTTTGCTAGCAAAAGAAATCAGCCTTGCGACTGATTTCTCTCAAGTAACTTCCCCTTACAAATCCCACACACATACTTGGAAGTATCTAGTCTACGTTTACGATAGAATAGATGCTGGCACTTACAGCAAACATAAACAAGTTGTGGCCTCTTTTGCTTACTTGAAGGGGCATATCTTAGACCATCAACTTTCTTTAACAAGTCCTTAAAGTCCTTCTGTCCATGCTGATAACCCTTATTTTCAAAATAAAGATGATAATGACAGAGCTCATGCCGAACAATTTTTCGAAAGACCTCTTGGCCAAATTCCTGATACAAATTATAGTTAAAATCCAGATGACCATCTAGAGGAAAAAAACGTCCTCCCGTCGTTTTAAGACGTTTATTCCAGTGAGCCTCATGCCTAAAAGGCTTGCCAAAATCCTCAAGTGACACCTCTTGAACATACTTATTGAGCTGCATTAGGAGCTAATAAACTAAGGTTAACCTTGTGACGGTCTAAATCAAGCTTAGAAACCCAGACAGTGACTAAATCACCAACTGCTAGCACCTGACTTGGATGATTAACAAAAGTTTTACTCATTTCTGAAATATGGATAAGGCCATCTTCGTGGACACCAATATCAACAAAAGCCCCAAAATCAACCACATTTCGAACAGTTCCTTCTAGTTTTTGACCAATTTTCAAATCTTTCAAATCAAGAACATCCTGTCTAAGAACCGGAGTCTGGAAGTCATCCCGTAAGTCCCGACCAGGCTTTAAGAGATCCTTAATAATATCTTTAAGGGTTTCATAGCCAATAGCTAGCTTTTCAGACATGGCCTTAAGATCAAGGCTTGCTAGTTTTACCTTGGCTTCTTCATCAAGACTATCAATCTGAACTTCTTTAAAGAGCTTATTAACAGCCCCGTAAGACTCTGGATGGACCCCAGTATTATCTAAGATATTTTTAGCATTAGGAATCCTTAAAAAGCCAGCTGCCTGCTCAAAGGCCTTGGCACCTAGACGGGGAACCTTTTTAATTTCTGCCCGGGATTTTATCAGACCATTCTCCTCACGGTATTTGACAATATTTTCTGAAATGGTCTTGTTTAAACCTGACACATGAGACAATAAGACTGGACTAGCTGTGTTAATATTAACACCTACTTGGTTAACCACCGTGTCCACAACAAAGTCGAGATTATCACTTAATTTTTTCTGACTAACATCATGCTGGTATTGGCCCACACCAATTGATTTGGGATCAATTTTCACTAACTCAGCTAGAGGGTCTTGGAGCCTTCTTGCTATGGAAATAGCCGAGCGTTTTTCAACAGTTAGATCTGGAAATTCATGCCTTGCCAGTTCAGAAGCTGAATAGACTGATGCTCCGCTTTCATTAACAATGACATAAGAGGTTCTAGGAAAGTCCTTCAAAATCTCAGCGACAAAGGCTTCACTTTCACGACTGGCTGTTCCATTACCAATAGCTATGAGTTCAATCTCATAAGTTTGAATCAACTCAGCCAATTCTTTTTTAGCCACCTGAATTTTGGCCTGACTGGCTGGAGCTACAGGATAGATAACATGGGTGGTCAGTAATTTTCCTGTTTGGTCAATAACGGCTAATTTTGCCCCAGTACGAAAAGCCGGGTCAAAACCTAAAACCATTTTCCCTTTTAAAGGTGATACCAATAAAAGATGGCGTAGGTTTTCTGAAAAGAGTTTGATAGCCCCATCTTCTGCGGCTTCTGTTAACTCTGTTCGAATCCGTCTTTCCATGGCTGGAACAATTTTCTTTTTAACCGTTTGGTTAATAACATCATCAATATAGACATTTTTTTCTTTGAAGCGCATGCCAAAAAAACGTAGCATTTTATCGATATTGTGTTCAAAGCTGACCTTGAGGATTCCTAATTTTTCACCCCGGTTTAGAGCAAGGGTTCGATAACCCTGCATTTTAGATACCTTATCTGAAAAATCATAATAGATTTGGAAAATGTGTTTATCATCCAGCTCAGCATCTTTTACAAGGGAGACAAGACTAGAATAGGTCCAGATTTCATTGTAGGTCCATGACCTTAATTTCCTATCTTCTGACATGGCTTCAACTAGGATATCCACAGCGCCTGCCAGAGCAGCATCAACTGTTGCAAAGCCTTCTGATAAAAAGTTCTCAGCTTCTTTTTCAAGCCCTTTGGCATTTTGCAATATTAGGCGAGCAAGGGGAGATAGACCAGCCTCACGCGCAATGCTTGCTTTTGTCCGACGTTTTTCCTTATAAGGTAGATAGAGTTCTTCAAGGTCAGCTAATTTTTCTGCCGTTTCAATAGAAAGCTTTAAAGCCTCACTTAATTTTCCCTGTTCCTCAATCTTAGCCAGTATGGTTTCTTTACGTTCTTGCAATTGGGTTAGGGACTTGTCTTGGTCGATAATGGCCTTAATCATCACCTCGTCTAAATTACCAGTTGCTTCTTTACGGTAACGGGCAATAAAGGGAATGGTATTTCCTTCTGCTGTAAGCGCTAAAACATCCTCAACTTGTTTTGGTGAGATATTCAAATCATTTGAAATCTTTTCAATAGTTTTATTTTCCATAATAGTATAATTATATCACAAAACTGGCTACTTTCACTTATCCAATATGATGATTGGCATTAAAAAAAGTCACGTCTTAGACATGACTTCTACTTTAATTAAGTTCTACTAACTCACCTGTTTCTAAATAGACAAGACGTTCACAGATATTGGAAATATAATCGGCAAAGCGTTCAATATGACCTATTATGTAAAGGTACTGAGCCCCGTTTTTAATGGATATTGTTTGCTCCTTCATCAAGCTTAAAATATCTTTTGAAGTCTTATAATAGAGCTTATCAATAGCTTCATCTTGATTAGCTATGGCAATAGCCTTATCAGCATCTCTCTTAGAAAAAACATAGAGCAGATCAGCCAGCATCTTTAAGGCCTTTTGACCAGCTAGGTGGATGTCTTCTTCTATAATATCTAAATCATCACTTGGAGATAAATTCAAGGTCGACTTAGCAAGGCCAGCCATATGATCGCCCATGCGCTCTAAATCAGAACAAGCTGACATAACCGTTAAGACAAAACGTAAGTCAGTCACCTGGGGCTGCTGTAAGGCCAGCAAATTAGCACAGGATAGCTCTAGAGATAGCTGGGCCTGATTGATTAAACGATCTTCTTTTATGATTAGTTTAGCCATGTCACTATCCTTAGCTGCCAAGGCCAGTAAAGCCTTTGAAGCAGCTTCTAGGACTGCATGCCCCATTTTCAAAAAACTTTCCTCTAGTACCTGTAGTTCTAGTTCAAATTGTTCTCTCATCTTAGATCCTTTCTCTAGCCAAAACGACCTGAAATATAGTCCTCAGTTCGCTTATCCTGTGGGTTAGTAAAAATCTGCAAGGTATCCCCAAACTCACAAATTTCCCCTGTTAAGAAAAATGCTGTCTTATCTGAGATACGAGAAGCCTGCTGCATATTATGTGTCACAATGATAATGGTATAGTCTTTTTTTAACTCCTGAATCAAGTCCTCAATCTTAAGCGTAGAAATCGGGTCCAAGGCTGAGGTAGGTTCATCCATCAGTAAAACATCAGGCTCAACAGCAAGGGCTCGCGCGATACAAAGCCTTTGTTGTTGGCCACCTGACAAGGACATAGCACTCTTTTTCAAGTCGTCTTTGACCTCTTCCCAAATAGCTGCGCCTTTTAAGCTTTTTTCAACCAGAGCATCTAAGCTAGACTTATCTTTAACCCCATGCGTCCGTGGGCCATAGGCGACATTATCGTAAATAGACATGGCAAAAGGATTTGGCTGCTGAAAAACCATGCCCACTCGCTTACGCAGATTATTGAGATTCATGTTTTTACTGTAGATATTCTCCTGATCTAGAAAAACTTCTCCTTCAATACGACAAGTAGGAATCAAATCATTCATTCGATTAAGGGTCTTTAAAAAAGTTGACTTCCCACAACCCGAAGGGCCTATCAAGGCTGTAATCTCTCCTTGGGGAAGCTGGATCGAAATATTTTTCAAGGCCTTGAAATCCCCATAATATAAATTTAAATCTTTAATCGAAAAAGTTCCCATCCTAAGAGCCTCCTTTTACAAGACGACGAGATAATGTAGCTGAAAAAGCATTAATAATAAGCACTGTTACAATAAGAATAACCCCTGTAGCATAGGCTTCATTAACATGGAGACCCTCACTAGATAACATATACATATGAAGAGCCAAAGAACGCCCTGATGACATCAGACTAGTTGGGGTATTGGTAGAAGTTCCAAGGGTATACATAAGTGCTGCCGTTTCTCCTACAATACGGCCAATAGCCAAAATCAAACCTGATAAAATCCCCGGCATAGCAACAGGTAAGACAATCCTAAAAACGGTCCGTAATTTCCCGGCACCCAAGCCAAAACTGGCCTGCCTCATACTGTCATCAACAGATAAGAGGGCTTCTTCTGTCGCCCTGATAATCAAGGGTAAAACCATGATCACAGAGGTTAAGATTCCTGATAACAAGGAATATTGAAACCCTAAAAAGATAACAAAGAACAACATCCCAAACAAGCCAAAAACAATAGAAGGAATGCCTGAGAGGGTATCTGAAGCGAGTCGCATGATTTTAACCCAAACAGAGCCTTTTTTAGCATATTCTACAAGGTAAAAACCAGCAAAGACCCCAATTGGCATAGCAATCAGTAAGGCTCCAAAAACAAGGATTAGGGTGGAAATAATAGAAGGCAACAAAGAAACATTGTCACTATTGTAGCTCCAAGCAAAAAGTGAGGGACTAATATGTGGCAAACCTTTCACTAAAATAAAACCTATCACTAAAAATAAGGTGCCAAAGGTGATCAGACTAAACAAATAGACCAATCCTTTTAAAATATACCTAGTCATGGACTGATTTTCCTTTCACATAAGCAAAACAGGCATTAATCATTAAAATAAAGATAAACAAAATAGCAGACGTAGCAATCAAGGCTTCTCTATGTTGACCAGAAGCATAAGCCATTTCTAAGACAATATTAGTGGTCATTGTTCGTGTGCCTTCAAAGAGGCCACTTGGAATAATGGGCTGATTCCCTGCAACCAGGATAACAGCCATAGTCTCACCTATGGCACGGCCTATTCCTAAAATAATAGCTGAAAAAACGCCTGACTTAGCAGCTGGTAAGATAACACTAAAGATGGTTCTTTCATGGCTGGCTCCTAAGGCTAAGCTACCAGAGTAATAGGAAGCAGGAACTGTTCTGATGGCTGATTCTGAAAGACTAATAATAGTAGGTAAAATCATAATCCCTAGCAATAAAGAGGCTGTTAAAACACTCATCCCGTTGCCAGAAAAACTCCTAATCCAAGGAACCAGTAACTGCAGACCAAAAAAACCGTAAACTATAGAAGGAATGGCTGCCATCAGGTTAATGGAAGATTTTAAGAATCTATAGAGAGGTTTTGGACAGTAATAAACCATAAAAACAGATGTAAAAATCCCCGTAGGTACTCCAACCACAATAGCTCCCGCCGTTATCAACAAGGAACCAAGAATCATAGGAAGAATCCCAAAACTTGCTGGACTATTTGAAGGTGACCAGTCCTTACCTAATAGGAAGCGACCAATCCCATATTTACCAATAAAAGGTAGGCCATTCATAAAAATAAATAAACAAATTAAGATAATGGCAACAATGGCTGTCGCTGCACTTAGGAAAAATAAAATCCTAAAGAAATCTTCTTTAAAGGCTTGCTTTTTCACATAGTTCCCTTTCTAAATAGATGAAAGGAGCCAGGCTAACAACGAGCAGCTCCTTACCTTTTCTTAAAACGACTTAGGGCTTTTTAGGCTTATTTGACCTCATCCCATTTGCTTAATTTACCAGTGAAAATATCTGTTAGTGATTTCATAGACACTTCTTTTGCCTTGTTATCTTTATGAACAACAACTGCAATTCCATCTAAGGCAATGGCATCATGTTTTAATTTTTCACCTTCTTTAGGGGTTAACTCACGAGATACCATACCAATGTCAGCTGTCTTTTCATTTGCTGCTGTAATCCCTGCAGATGACCCATTTGAAGTAATATCAATGGTAACGTCTGGGTTTTCTTTTTTATAAGCTTCCGCAAGTTTTTCCATTAGAGGAGAAACAGATGTTGACCCTACAATAGAAAGTTTACCTGACATTTTTTGTGAGGTGTAGGTATTGGTTTCAGTCTTAGCTTCCACAAATTTATTTTTAGTAACTACTGCTTGACCTTCTTTAGAGTGGATATAGGTGATAAAATCCTTACCAAGTGCTGATAGGTTGTCATTCCAAACAATGTTAAAAGGTCTTTGTAATGGGTAGTTGCCATCTAAAACAGTCTTAGAGCTTGCTTCAACACCATCAACCTTAAGGGCCTTAACCTTGTCATTTAAAGATCCTAGTGAAATGTAACCAATAGCATTAGAATTGCCTGCTACTGCAGAAATCACACCTTCAGTACTGTTTTGGACAACGGCTGTTTTTGAGGTGTTATCAACTTCTTTACCATTATCTTTTTTCATGATACCTGTAATTTCGGTAAAGGCTCCTCTAGTACCTGAACCACTTTCACGGCTGATAACTTCAATTTTGCCACCGCCTTTTGCAGAAGCAGAATCAGAAGTCTTGTTGCCACAAGCCACAAGGCCAAAACCAGTTAAACTAAGAGCAGCTAAAGTTACTATTTTTTTCATTTTCATCATGATCACCTTTATATCTTTAATAGAGTATCTTGTAGTCTTACTACACTTATAGTCTACCAAGCCATTGTAAAGTTTCATCCCTGATTAATGTAAAGATTTTGTAAAGATTAACTAAAAAAAGAGAATCAAACTGATTCTCACAAGCTAACAAAATCTCTCTTCTTCAAAAGCATAATAACCCTATTCATCTAAGCCTCACTGTTTAGGTAAGAGTAGCGTAAAGGTGCTACCCTTGCCAATCTGGCTGCTAACCTTAACTTGCCCCCCTAGGGCTTGGCTTAGCTCTTTAACAATGGAGAGCCCTAGGCCTGTGCCACCAGACTTACGGCTTCGACCCTTATTAACCCGGTAAAAGCGTTCAAAGATTCTTTCTAATTCTAATTGGCTCATCCCAATACCTGTATCTGTCACACTGATCTGACAGCTATCGTCTACAGTACGGCTAGCAATTGTAATCTGACCCCCAGCCTCGGTATAACGAATAGCATTTGACAGTAAATTTAATAAAATCTGAGACAGGATATACTTATCTGAAACAAGTTCAAAGGGCTCTTCTAAATCATAATCTAAAGTCAAGTTTTTCTCTTTTAACTGATGTTTCATGCTATTTCCAATATAGGGTAAAAAGTCATCAAGTAAAATACTAGTTTTTTGAACGTCTGTTTTTTCAACCTTCGACAAGGTCAACATATGTTGGACAATATGTTCTAGGCGTAAGCTCTCCTGGTAGATGATTTCCAAGAATTCTTCCTGCAAGGCCCTGTCTGTTTCAGGCATATGCTTGATAGTTTCAGCGAAGCCTTTTATAGAGGTAACAGGTGTGCGAAGCTCATGGGAAGCATTGGAAATAAAATCCAGATTGAGCTTTTCATAACTTCTGATTCGAGTTAAATCATAAAGAAGAACCAAAACCTGGTCTACCAGTCCTTTTTGGTCCAAAATGGGTACTGCTGTTACTTCTAGGATCAGATCCTTTTCCCGAAAACCACTCAATTCTTTTTTAAGGGTAGCTTGGGTCTCAAAGGCCTGGGAAACAAAGGCAATAATGTCCAACCTCTTTAGGTCATTCAAGCTATCAAAGTGATCTTTAATTTCTGGGAAATAATCAGGGAGGGACTTGCTGTAGAGAACAATCCTTTTTTCCTTAGAAAGAAGAAACATCCCCATGGTCATGTGAGACATTAGGGCCTCTAAATTACCAGCCATCTTCTTAATCTCAGCTTCCTTGTTTATCAAGGCCTCTCTTTTCTTCCCATAGCTTGCTAAAAGTTCTTTTAAATCAGCCTGTTTTTGAGGTAAAAAAACATCTGAAGTCCTATAGTCTTCTAAACGAAGCATTTGAAAGCTTTTCTGCCATAAAAAGAGGTCTCTTAGAGGCCAAAAACTAGCAAGCAAAAAAAGGCAGGCTAAGATGCTAAATAAGATCCTATCATTATTTCCTACAAATGCCAACAAGAAAGCCAGCAAGGCTAGGACTAATAGCAGTAATAACTGCTTAAGACTTGCCTTCATCTTTTAGCTCCTTAAACTTATAGCCATAGCCACGAATAGTTTTGATAAATCGGGGCTCCTTAGGATTGTCTTCAATTTTTTCCCGTAATTTTCCAATGTGAACGTCCACCAGACGGGTTTCCTGGCCAAAATCATAACCCCAAATTCTTTCCAGAAGACGTTCTCTAGTTATGGTCATATTGGCATGCTTTAATAAGTAAAGAAGTAACTCAAACTCCTTTGGAGTGAGGTTGAGCAATTGCTTATCCTTAAACACTTCATGTCGGTCTGGGTAGATGCTTAAATCTCCAATCTCCCAATGTTCCTCTAAGCTGTCTGATAAGTCCTGCTTGTCGTCTTCTTTTTGGCTACGTCTTAAAATAGCCTTGATTCTAGCTACTAGTTCTCTTGGACTAAAGGGTTTGGTCATGTAATCATCAGCTCCTAATTCCAGAGCCAGAACCTTGTCAAATTCTTCTCCCTTGGCTGAGACCATCATAATGGGAGTCTGAATCCCTTTTAAGCGGATGCGTTTACAGACCTCAATCCCATCTAGCTGGGGTAGCATAATATCTAATAAAATAAAGTCATAGGTCTCTGTTTCAGCTAGTTTCAGGGCTGATCGGCCATCATAAGCTAGGTCTGATTCAAAACCTTCTTTTGATAAATGATAGTCTAATAACCTGAGGATATGCTCTTCATCATCTACTAGTAAAACCTGTTTTTTCATTGTCTGCTCCTATCAATCACATTATAGCATAATTCTCTGAAATTATAATCTAAGTCCTCCCCCTAAAAACTCCTCCTAAGGATTTTTCTAGCTTTGCCTACAAGCTATGGTTTAAACACAGTTAAGTTCTAAGTAGAAAGTCTTGTTTAACTTTCATTTAAGAATTTTTTGCTATAAGTAAGACAAAAGATTTTCTTTGTTCATTCTCTGAAAATGATAGTATAATAGTAATATCTTGAAAGAAAGTTGGTTCTACAATGGCTATTACCCATAAAAAAAATGATGACCTTGAAAAGATGATGGCTGGTTTTGCGAGCATCCCTAGTTTTGATAAACCTATTGATGTCGATGCAGAAGGCAAAATCATGACCCCTTTAGATGATACTATGAAAAGTAAACCTAAGGAAAAGCATGATGAATAGGCTTTCCTTGACTTTTTTGACACGATTAGCTAATAGCAGCCAAAAAAGCCCTGAAACTGGGCTAGAAGTGAGGGACTAAGAGACGATGCTAAACCTTTTATCAAATCTCCCTCCTAGTGTTTTGCAATGGTCTGCTATCTTCTTGTCTATTATCATTGAAGCTCTGCCCTTTGTCTTGTTAGGGACAATCTTATCAGGTTTTATTGAAGTCTTTGTGACACCTGACCTGGTTCAGAGGCATTTGCCCAAGCACAAGTTCCCTCGCATCCTTTTTGGAACCTTTATTGGCTTTATCTTTCCTTCCTGCGAATGCGGGATTGTTCCTATTATCAACCGTTTCCTAGAAAAAAAGGTTCCCAGTTACACAGCTGTTCCCTTTCTAGCGACAGCCCCTATTATTAATCCCATTGTTTTATTCGCTACCTATTCTGCCTTTGGTAATTCCTTGCGTTTTCTCTTTTTAAGGCTGACTGGAGCAATTATTGTCGCTATTGCTTTGGGCGTGATGTTAGCCTTTTTTACTGATGAGAATATCCTAAAAGATAATCCTGAAGGCTTACATTTTCATGATTATTCCAAAGAAAGGCTTAGTAAGAAAATCTACCTGGCCTTAGCCCATGCTGTTGATGAATTTTTTGATACGGGGCGTTACTTGATTTTTGGGACCCTGATTGCTTCTGCTATGCAGATTTATGTGCCAACCAGGATTTTAACCACTATTGGTCACAGTCCTCTAACAGCTATCCTTATCATGATGCTTTTGGCCTTTATTCTGTCACTTTGTAGTGAAGCAGATGCCTTTATTGGAGCTTCTCTTTTGACAACTTTTGGGACTGCACCTGTCTTGGCCTTTTTATTGATTGGTCCGATGGTGGATATTAAAAACTTAATGATGATGATAAAAGCCTTTAAGAGACCCTTCATCATGCAATTTATCAGCTTGTCAGTCTTTATCATTACAGTTTACTGCTTAGTTGTGGGGGTGATGAGATGATTCGTTTTTTAATTTTAGCAGCCTATTTTGAGCTGACCATGTACTTGGAGCTAT
Organism: Streptococcus didelphis DSM 15616; assembly: GCF_000380005.1. Taxonomy (GTDB): domain Bacteria; phylum Bacillota; class Bacilli; order Lactobacillales; family Streptococcaceae; genus Streptococcus; species Streptococcus didelphis. The sequence continues at coordinate 171,873 of NZ_KB904188.1, read as the reverse complement.
CTGGGAAATTAGATCAATATATCAATATCCAGTATTCCTATCTGGCCTATATTTCCATGGTCCTTTCCTTTTTACTAGCTATGGTTCAACTCTATACTTGGATGAAAAACATTTCTGTCCATAGCCATATGACAGGAAAATTAGCCAAGCTAACAAGTCCTTTTATTGTGGTTTTGCCTGTCTTGATTGGTCTTTTAGTGCCAACAGTTAGTCTGGACTCAACCACTGTTTCTGCCAAGGGCTATACCTTTCCCCTTGCTGCTGGTAGCAGTAGGTCAGGCGTCAGTGATGACGGTACCTCGGTTCAATATTTAAAACCAGATACCAGTCTCTACTTTACAAAGTCTGCTTATCAAAGGGAAATGCGCCAGGAACTGAAAAAATACCAGGGCAGTTCTCCTCTGACCATTACTTCTGAAAATTATATGGAAGTTATGGAACTGATCTATCTCTACCCAGACGAATTCATGAATCGGGATATTCAGTATACTGGCTTTGTTTATAATGAACCTGACCATGACAAGTACCAATTCTTGTTCCGTTTTGGTATTATCCACTGTATTGCCGACTCAGGAGTCTATGGCCTACTCACTACAGGTAACCAGAGTCACTTTAAAAACAATACCTGGCTAAAGGTTAAGGGACGCCTTCAAACCGAATATGATAAAAACCTGTCCCAGACCCTGCCTGTCTTACACATCCAAGAGGTCAAAGAAACCAAACAACCTTCTAACCCTTATGTCTACCGGGTCTTCTAAGACCAAGCTAAAAACTCATCACACACGTCACTTCACCTCAATGTGAAGTGGCTTTTTTATTTGGAATTCTTCTTCATTAAATGAAGTTTTACTCATTTTAAACACATTCTTTTAATTTATTTTTTATTTTTGTCAAGCTATTTCTTTAAAAAAGCCTTTAAAATCTGAATTGTATATATATATATATATATATATACTGGATACTGCGCTTATTAAAATAATGATAAGACCCAATAATAAGAAAGAAAGCAGAAACAGTGATATGAAACCGAAAAAACCATTAAGAAAGTTGGCTAGTCGCTACGGTATTGCCCTAGCAGCCCTAACAGTGCTAGCCTCAGCTAGCATAAACAGCACCGTACATGCAGAAATACCACTTGAAACTCCTAAAGAAAGCCTAGATAGGAAAATGAAAGATATCCCTGATCTAGAGAGAAATACTACTAAAACTCCTGCTGCTTTGAAAAAGTTTTTAGAAAAATATGATACTTTCCTTAAACGATACTTTAGAGAACTAAATAAAGCACTTATATCCACAGCTAGGCAAGGACTTAAAGGGGAAACTGGAGATAAAGGATCCCCAGGACCAATGGGACCTGCTGGCCCTGATGGAAAACAGGGAGAGGTCGGTCCTAAAGGTCCTAAAGGTGAGGATGGCGCTCCTGGTAAAAAAGGAGAAACTGGGAATCAAGGACCTGATGGAAAAGATGGTACTACTGGACCTAAAGGGGAAAAAGGTATAAAAGGTCCTAATGGCCCCGCTGGACCAAGTGGGAAAAAAGGTATAAAAGGAGAACTTGGTGCTAAGGGTCCCCAAGGGCCAGTTGGTAATGATGGGAAAGATGGTACAAAAGGACAAACAGGAGAAACTGGAATTCAAGGTCCCACTGGTATAGATGGAACACCAGGACAAATTGGACCTAGGGGACCTATAGGTGAAAAAGGCGAAACTGGAAATCCTGGTCAAAAAGGAGAAAGCGGAGAGCAAGGTGCTCAAGGCGATAAAGGCCAAACTGGGGAAAAAGGCATCCCAGGTCAAAAAGGCGAAACTGGTGCTACTGGCCAAAAGGGAGAGCAGGGTGAACAAGGTTCTCAAGGAGACAAAGGACAAGTTGGCCAGCAAGGCTTACAAGGAGATCAGGGTGACAAGGGTGAGACTAGCTCCTCACCAGCTATTCCTGAAACCAGCCTTGAAGTCAAATCAGAACTAGCAGACAAAACTAAAACCCCTATAAGCACACCAGAGGATCCTGAACCTGCTTTGACTTCAGAAAATCCTGAAATAACCTTAGAAAGTAGTTCGGAAACTCCTCAAGAAAACCCTAAAGCTAGTCCTGCTGCTAGCCCAGTAGTAGAACAAGACACAGTTATTGAAAAAGAGAAGACTAACCCCAGCCAATTAGAAACTCAGACACAAGCTAGTGAAGCTATCAGCACTCCAAGTCAAGCTCCTATTGCTTCTGATACTCAAAAAACAGAAGCTTCACTAAGGAAAGAAGAAAATAAAGAAAATACAGATCAACTCCCAGCAACGGGCGACAAGACTAATCCTTTCTTTACTCTTGCAGCTCCCCTTATCCTAACTGCTACAACAAGTCTACACCTATTTCCAAAAGTCAAGAAAAAATAGACCTTCCTTTAAAAAATAGCTTATTTATAACTTATCAAAAGAAAGTAGACAATAATATGAAACAGAAAAAATCATTAAAAAAATTAACCGGACGCTATGGCATAGCTCTAGTAACAGTAGCAATCTTTGCTTCAGCAGGCTCAGCTAACACAGTATATGCTGAAGATCAAATAAATGAGGCTTTATATAGTGCATTCGAAAATCTTTACCGAACTCCAATAGAGAATATCCCTGCTACTAATGAAGGAATCGCAGACTACCTAATGAAATTTAACAAAGTACTTAAAAGTTATTTTCAAGAGGTAAATAAAGCAGCTGTTAGACCTGGACCTAAAGGAGAAAAGGGAGCTGCTGGCCCTGATGGAGAACGTGGTCCTCAAGGGCCGGCTGGAAAAGACGGTGAGCGTGGCCCCGCTGGTCCAGCTGGAGAAAAAGGGAAAGATGGAGAGCGTGGACCTAAAGGGGACCAAGGGCCGGCTGGAAAAGATGGCACTCCTGGGGCTAAGGGGGACCGTGGGGAAACAGGACCGGCTGGAGATATGGGACCGGCTGGAAAAGAAGGACCCAAAGGCGATAAAGGTGAGACTGGGCCTATGGGGCCTGCTGGTCCTGCCGGTAAAGACGGAGCTCCTGGTCCTAAAGGGGATCAGGGCCCTCAAGGACCTCAAGGACCGGCTGGAAAACCAGGCGAAACTGGACCTATGGGACCTCAAGGACCTAAGGGTGAAAAAGGGGAAACCGGCCCTCGTGGCGAAAAAGGGGACAAAGGCGAGCAAGGAATCCCTGGGGAAAAAGGCGAACGCGGAGAGCAAGGTGTCCAAGGAGAAAAAGGGGACACTGGTGCCCGTGGCGAAAAAGGCGATAAGGGGGAAAAAGGCATCCAAGGAGAACAGGGTGAACGTGGGGAAAAAGGAATCCCTGGACAAAAAGGTGACAAGGGTGACAGTATCCTACTTGACACTAATAGCGATCTGCCTAACACTGACTTGTCAGAAGAAAAACCTGAACTACCAGAAATGCCAGAAAATCCTGAAAATCCTCAACTGCCAGAAAGCCCTGAGCTTCCTTTAGCACCTGAAAAACCAGAAAGTCCAAAAGAAATGCCTAAAGAAGCTCCAAAGACTTCTGATTCTCAGCCTCAGCTTCCAGAAGCTCCAAAAACGTCTAAAAAAGCTGATCAGCCTAAAACAGAACAAAAACTGCAAGCACAAACAAGTACAGTTAAAAACTTAAGCACAGCTCAAACTAGCACTTCTGACAAAGTGCAAAACTTAAATGCCCAAGAAGTCCCTAATCAAACTAAGGCAAGCCAACTCCCAGCAACTGGAGATAAGACCAATCCTTTCTTCACTGCTGCAGCCATGCTTATCATGGCTGGTGCAGGCAGCTTAGGCTTCCTTCCACAAATCAAAAGAAAATAAGAAACGACTAAAAAACCAAAATGATTTAAGAAGAATCATCTTGGTTTTTTTATAGTCTATTTTTTTTTTTTCCACAAAAAGATAAGCTGATGGACAAATAAGGGTATTTTTCAGGGTTATAGCATTAATCTGATAAATCTTTTTCCGATCTGTATGGGGAAATTCCCGGCAGGCCTTTGGCCGCTCCTCATAAATGCTACAGAGATTATCCTCCCCTAAAAAAGGACAGGGCATACTTTTAAAGACCTTATCCTTATCCTCGTCCACCTTTAGATAGATATCCTCAAAGGCTGACAATTTCATCCGAAAATGCTTTGCTATCCTTTGAATATCTGCCTCTGTAAAGAGAGGACCTAGACTACGGCAACAATTAGCACACTGGGTACAGTCAATTTCTGAAAAAACTTCCTCATGAATTTCTTGTACAAGCTTATCCAAATGTTTAGGGGGCTTTTTCTTTAATTGAGTCAAAAATTTACGGTGCTCTGCTTGCTTACTAAGAGCTAAGGCCTTGTATTTTTCAATATCCATCTGACTGTTTGTCATCTAAACCCTCTCTTATAAAAGCCCGCTTAATAAGCCCTTCATGAATTCTTCGGAATCAAATTCACCAATATCATCCATTTTTTCACCAAAACCAATAAACTTAACAGGAATATCTAGCTCTTGGCGAATAGCCATAACCACACCACCCTTAGCAGTCCCATCAATCTTGGTTAAAATCAAGCCACTTAGGGGCATAATCTTAGCAAATTCCTTAGCCTGGCTAAGAGCATTTTGACCTGTGGAAGCATCAAGAGCAAGCAGGGTTTCATGAGGCGCATCAGGAAGCACGCGCTTGATAATTCTGCCCATTTTTTCAAGCTCAGCCATCAGATTTTCCTTATTTTGTAAGCGCCCAGCAGTATCAATCAGTAAGATATCCATTCCTTCTGCGACAGCTCTTTCAACACCATCAAATACTACCGAAGCTGGATCTGCTTTTTCTGGACCCACAACTACAGGCACATCTACCCGGCGCCCCCATTCAACCAACTGAGCAACAGCTCCTGCCCGGAAGGTATCTGCAGCCACTAGCATGACCTTCTTGCCTTCTTGCTTATAACGATAGGCCAGTTTTCCGATAGAGGTGGTCTTTCCAACCCCATTGACCCCCACAAAAAGCATCACCGTCAAGCCCTGTTGATAGTTGATAGCTTCCTTGTAGACCCCATCTTTTTCATAGATGGCAATTAGCTTTTCAATAATCAGACGCTTGAGGTCCTCGGTCTTTTTAGCATTTTCCAGCTTGGCTTCTTGCCGCAGCTCCTCGGTCAGCCTTGTCGCAACCGTCACACCCACATCCGATAGAATCAGCATTTCTTCTAAGTCTTCAAAAAATTCCTCATCCACACTACGGAAATTCGCAAAAAAACTATTCAAACGAGCTGCAAAACCTGTCCTGGTTTTTTTCAGACTACGATCGTATTTTTCCTGCTCGGCCTCCTCATCCTCTACTAGGACTGGCTCCTCTTCTTTTTCCAAGAAATCCGTGTCAGCACTGTCAGCTATGTCAGAAGGAAGAACTTCCTGATCTAGGAGACCTGCTTGGTCCTGATCCTCTATAGAAGGTTCCTGATCGGCCATGCCACCCAAAGAAAAACTGTCAGAATCCACCACTTCTTCTGGCTGACGCTCTTCTAAAGCAAGTTCTTGATCTTCTTCTCTTTCAGGCTCCTGCTCCTGACTGATAGAAAAGTCCTGCTCCTTTGGCTCTTCAACTGGCAAAATAGGCTCGTCTGGCTCTTGTTCAGCTATGGGTTTATCAGCCTCTGACTTTTTATCCTGAGCATCAATCTCTTCTTGGTCTTTAGCCTTATCTTTGTCTTTTTTATTTCCAAATAATCTGTCAAATAGTCCCATTAGATCTCCTCATTTACGATATAATTTTGGATAGCTTCAGCTACTCCTGATTGATCATTAGTTAGGCTGGTTACCTTATCAGCAATATTTTTGGCATCAGTAACAGCATTAGCCATGGCAACGCCAAGACCTGCCCACTCTAACATGGTAAAATCATTAGCCTCATCTCCCATAGCCATGACATGTCTTGCCTCTAAGCCCAAGTGCTGGCAAAGCAAGTCCAAACCAAATGCTTTATGAATCCCCTTTGGCATGAGCTCAAAAATAATATCACGTGATTTAAAAGCTTCAAAATCTACAAAGGCATCTGGAGCTGCTTTAGCCAATTGTTGGTCTAAAAAATCAGCATCTGTCACAGTGACAATCTTGTTATAGACAATATCTTGAGGCAAGTCTGCCAGAGAATCAAGTTGAATAAAGTCTAGCATGGGGTTAGCCAGACAATATTGCGACTGACGGCCACTTGCACTAGCTATACTGTAGACCTTTCCTTCACTTAAAACATCTGTTGGCAAATCCAAACTATCCAAGACACTTGCTAGATAGCTAACTTGTTCAAAGGTCATACTGCTCTTATCCAAAATCCGACCTGTATTTTTTTGAACCAGGCCACCATTAAAGGTGATGGAATAATCCTCATCATCAAGAAGATCTAACTCCTCTAACAGATGTTCAATAGCAGCCAAGGGCCTACCTGTTGTAATAACAACCTTAACCCCCTTTTCCTTGGCTAATTGAATGGCTTCTTTATTAGCATCACTGACAATTTTTTCTGAATTTAAGAGGGTTCCGTCTAAATCCAAAGCCAGGATTTTAATCTCATTCATTTTCTACAAACCTTTCTAAATATGTTAAGACTGACTCTTGCTGACAAGGTTCAATGACCTGGTCCACAATAGCCTTAATTTCTTCTCTAGCATTTTCTGGGGCAATAGCTAAACCAGCATATTCAAGCATCTGAATATCATTAAAATTATCACCAAAAGCTAGCACCTGCTCAGGCAAAATGGCCAAGGCCTTACAGAGATGTTCCATCCCAAAACCCTTATTAACCTCTTTTAAGATAATATCAATAGATTCAAAACCTGTGGTCACCGCAGTCACAAAAGCCAATCTCTGATCCAGCCAGTCACTAGCTTTTAAGACTGTTTCATTAGTAAAAGTGGTTGTCAACTTAAAGATAAGGTCATCTCCAATAGCATCTATATTAGCAATAAGCTTGATATTTTCATAATAATGATGCATCTTTTCAATATAAGCCTGACTGGCCCCTTCAAGGATATAGGCTGCCTTCTGACCTGAAAGGAGGATTCCTGCCTCCTCATAAAAAGGATTGATTAAAATAGCCTCAATAATCTCCTGACACTGAGTCTTAGTCAGATAATCTGCAAAAAGCACCTGATCCTGATACTTAACAAGTGAACCATTCTCAGCAATGACAGCAATATCCCCTAAAAAATCAGCAAACAAACTATCAATAGCTAAAAGCGAACGCCCACTTGAAACAGCAAACACAATCCCTTTCTGCTTCAAAGCCTCTAAAACCCTAACCAGACGCTTTTTAGAATAGGTTCCATCTTCCTTTAAAAAAGTACCATCCATATCTGTTGCTATCAGTTTAATCATACTATCCAACCCTTTCCCTTCTAAGGGAGTGCAAACCCCGAGTGGGGTGTGCGTCTAAAAACCCTAGAATATCTTTCCCCATTATATCATATATAATCAAGGGGAAGCCACTTTTTTAGCCAGATGCACACCAGCCCTACAAGCCATTTACAGATCTTAAAAGAAATAAAATGCTAACATGTCATTAACTTGTCAGCATTTTTCTTGTTTAGCACTCAGGGCTCCCTAATATCTCTAAGAGATAGTTCCCTAAGGAGATTATAGATTTTTTCCTTACAATCCTCCTAGCCTCAGACTAGTTCAAAAAGCTTAATTCCTCTGATTCTTTCAGCTTAACAGAGACTATTTTTGAGACACCAGATTCCTGCATGGTAATCCCGTAAATACTATCAGCTGCCGCCATAGTCCCTTTTCTATGGGTCACCACGATAAACTGGCTGTTTTTATCAAAACGGTTCAAGTAATTCCCAAAACGCTTCACATTAGCCTCATCAAGAGCTGCCTCAACCTCATCCAAAATAACAAAAGGAATAGTCTTCACACGGATAATAGCAAATAGCAGAGCAAGGGCAGACAGAGCCTTTTCGCCACCAGACATAAGGTTTAAAGATTGAATCTTCTTCCCCGGAGGTTGCACGGATATTTCCACTCCAGCAGATAGCAGATCCGACTCTGTAAGAATTAAATCAGCCGAACCTCCCCCAAACATCTGACTAAAGGTCTCTCTGAAACTCTCTCTAATAGCTTCAAAAGTCACCTTAAAGCGAGCCTTGACCTCATTATCCATACTAGAAATAGTATCCAAAAGCAGGTTTCTAGCCTTATTTAAATCAGCTTTTTGGCCATTTAGGAAATCTAACCTCTCAGCTACCTCTTGGTATTGACTAATAGCATCCAGATTAACTGCCCCCAAAGCCTTGATTTTCTTTTGCAATTCCTTTAAGTCTTGCCTTGCTAGCTCAAGCTCTTCAAGCATGTGTGAAGCTTCTTTAGCCTCTTCAAAACTCAGTTGGAAGTCCTCTGATAACTGCTTAGCATAAGCCCTCAAACGGCCAGAAATCTGCTCTAAGTCAGCCTCTAACTTAGTTTGCTTACGAATAAAGTCCTCATTTTTAGCATGCTCAGCGCTAATCTTACTCTCAAGCTCCTCAAGCAAAGCCTGATAATCCTCTGTTTTATAACGCAGTTGCACCAAGTATTGCTCAATCTGCTCTTTTTTCTTTCTAACCTCTTCTAACCGGCTTTCTAAACTTGGCAATCTGCTAATATCTTCCTGAGAAATCTGATTGGTCAAGAGTGATTCTAATTCTTCAATAGCCTTAGCTTTAGTTAGAATAGCCTCTTTAAGTCTAGCTAGGTTGCTAGCTTCAAATTTTCTCTCATTAGCCAAGTCCCGCTCTTTTAGCTGAGCTTCTGACAGGGCTTGACCAAGACTTGCCTGCCTATCTTTGATAGAATCCTTATTTTCCTTAATACTGTCAATCTCACGCGTCAAGGCTGCCTTCTTATCAAAAATAAGCTGCAACTCTTCTTCTAAGCTTGCTTGGTCAGCTTGGTACTGCGTCAGTAAAGAATCCTTGTGGTTAACAGTCATCATAGCCAGTAAATCCTTGCTATCATCCAAAGACTCTTTGAGCTGTTGGTAGTGCAATTGGGCCTTCTGCTCAGCCATTCTTGCCTCTTCCCCTTCTTTTTTCAGCAGGTCTACTTGCACATGGACTTGCTCAAGACTGGACTTAGCTAGGGAAACCAGCTCTTCTTGCTCTTTTAGGGCCTTAGTTAAGGTCAGAATTTCCTCTTGAATCTGGTCCAACTCAGGTTTGATAAAGGTAGTGTTATTATGCCGCGTAGCCCCACCAGAAAATGACCCACCTGGACGAAGTTCTGTCCCATCCAGAGTGATGATTCTCACCTTATAGTCAAGACGCTTAGCTGCCCCATTAGCATTATCAATCGTATCAAAGATAAGGGTTGTGCTTAAGAGGTTTTTAAAAATAGTACTTAAGTGTTTATCATAAGTCACCAATGACTCAGCACTCCCTAAAAAACCTTGACAGCTCTCAAGGACGTGCAGGTAGTGATCTGATAAGGATCTGGCTTTAATGGTTGTCAGAGGTAAAAAGGTAGCCCGCCCTTGACGACTATTTTTTAAGAAAGCTATCCCCCGTTTGGCTGCCGCCTCATCCTCAACAATAATATGCTGGCTACTTGCTGCTAAGGCAATCTCAAGAGCTACCTGATATTCCTGTTTAAAGCTTAAATGCTCACTAACAGCCCCCAGAATCCCGCCAATTTTAGCCGAAGACTGCAAGACTGCACGCACCCCTGCATAAAATTGACTATGGCTTTTTTGAATAGCCTCTAAACTATCCCTTCTAGCCTCTTTGCTTTTTTTCTGATTTAAAATCTCAAAAAGCTTATCCTGATTCTTTTGGTAGCTAAGTTCCTCTTCTTTGCCCTTTGCCTCTAATCTTTGAAAATCGCTAATTAGATCTTTCAATTCTTGGACCTTTTCTTGGTAGAATTGCTGAGCTTCTTGGCAAGATTTTTCAAGGCCTGCTAATTTAGCCCTGAGAACTTCCTCTTCTTCCTCTTTGTCCTTTTGATCTTGGCTTAATTTGTCAATATCAGACAAGAGAGAGGTCCGTTTGTTAGACAACTGAGCTTCTTTTTGCATCAAGTTAACAAAGTCATCCCTTAGATTTTCAATTAAATGATCAGGATCTTCAGAGAATTTTAACAAGTCATCCTTAAGTTCTTCTATCTTAGCCTGTAAAGTAGCTAAATCCTGATCCAAGTTTTCAAGAATAAGGTCTTTGTCTTCTTTTTCTCTTTCATACTGCAAGAGCTCTTTTTCAATCCCTTCTAGCCTAGCTTGTGCTTCTTCTTTTTTTTCATTTTTCTGGCTGGTCTCAAGCCTAATAAGGTCAATCTGTCTTTCTAAATCAGAAACCAACTTGGTAGCCTCTAGTAAATCTCCCTGCTTAGTTTCAGTTTCAAGAGAAAGGGCCTGTTTTTTTTGCTTTAAAGACTGATTTTCAGTCGCTAGTTCTTTTCTGTGTTCATAGTAATGGTTTAGCTCTACTTTTAAGTCTGCAAGTAGCTGATCAGTCTTATCTAAATTCTTTTTATCACTTTCAATATCATTGACCAAAAGATCTAGGTGGAGCTGTTTACGCCTAGCTTCCAAATTTTGGAATTCTTTTGCCGTCTTAGCCTGTTTTTCCAATGGAAGGACTTGATTTTCCAACTCATAGATAATATCATCCAGACGATCCAAATTATCCTGGGTTTGATTAAGCTTTGATTGGGTTTCTTTTTTACGGGTCTTATACTTTAAAACCCCAGCAGCTTCTTCAAATATAGCTCGGCGTTCCTCGGGCTTACTGTTAAAAATTTCTTCAACCCTACCCTGAGAAATAATAGAAAAAGAATCCCGCCCCAGACCAGTATCCATAAACAAGTCATGAATATCACGGAGTCGAACTTTTTTGCCATTAATCAGGTAATCACTATCCCCATTGCGGTAGATATGTCTTTCCACCCGGATTTCTTTTTGACCTTCCTTGATAAAATGGTCAGAATTGTCTAAAACCACAGCAACTTGGGCAAAATTCAAGGCATGGCGACTTTCGGTACCAGCAAAGATAATATCAGGCATTTTTCCGCCACGCAGGCTTTTAGCACTAGATTCTCCCAAGGCCCAACGAAGACTTTCTGTAATATTACTTTTACCTGAACCATTAGGGCCAACAACTGCTGTAACACCTTTTTCAAAGATAATTGTTGTCTTATCAGCAAAAGATTTAAAGCCCTGCATTTCAATTTTCTTTAAAAACATTTAGTCCTCACTTAGCTCCTTAAATGCATTCTTTGCCGCATCTTGTTCAGCTAGTTTTTTTGATTTGCCTCTGCCTCTACTCAAGGCCTTCTGGTTTGCCAAGACACTTACTTCAAACTCTTTAGCATGGGCAGGACCACTTTCTTTGACCACCTGATAATCAATGACAATGTCACCCTTAGCTTGAAGAACTTCTTGGAGGCTTGTCTTATAATCTTTTACCTTTTCAAAGTTACCTTTTTCCACTTGTGGAATCATTACTAATTTTAAGAAACGACGGACCTCATCAATATTCTTATCCAATAAGAGGGCACCCAAGAAGGCTTCAAATAGGTCTCCCAAAATTGTATCACGATTGCGGCCACCAGATTTTTCCTCACCCTTGCCTAGTTTGATGTAGGATTCAAAGGAACAATACCTTGAAAAACCAGCCAGACTTTCTTCTCTTACAATCATGGACCGGTATTTTGATAAATCCCCTTCATCCATATCTGGATACTTGGTAAAGAGATATTCAGAAATAATTAACTGTAGAACGGCGTCTCCTAAAAATTCCAAACGTTCATTATGTGAAATCTTTAAGAGGCGATGCTCATTTGCATATGAGGTATGGGTAAAAGCCGTTTCTAGCAAGTCACGATTTTCAAACTCAATATTGAATGATTTTTTTAACAAAAGGTCAAGCTTCTTCATAGGGTCTCCTTTTCTGGCCCTTGCTCACAAGGGACCCTTCTATTATACCAAAAATAAAAAAAGTCTGCTCTTACCACCAAAGCTTTCTAAAAACTTCTTGAACAGACCTTCTTAAAAAAAGCTGTCCCTCTGTAATAGAAGGACAGCTTTTTTTAAATATCACTTAAAGGAGTGGCTGAATCTGGTGAGGTATCATAGACTTTAAAGTCTGTACCCACTCCTAAATCTGCCATGGCCAATTGGTTTTCCATGGTCATATGGGCTAATTCTTTAATATTATTTTCCTTGCTCAAATGCCCCAGATAGATTCTCTTGGTAGCATTTCCTAGGCTTCTAATCATGGCTCCGGCCCCGTCTTCATTAGACAAATGCCCTCTGTCAGACAATATTCTTTGTTTTAAGGTCCAAGGGTAAGAGCCTGACCGCAAAATCTCAACATCATGATTAGATTCAATCAGATAAGCGTCAGCATTCTGGATAATTCCTGATAAACGGTCACTGACATAGCCTGTATCTGTTAACATGACAAAGGACTTCTGGTCTTTCATAAAACGGTAAAATTGTGGGTCTTCTGCATCATGGCTGACCCCGAAACTTTCAATATCAATATCACCAAAAGTCATGGTTTTATCCCGTTCAAAAATGTGTTTTTGACAGACATCAATCTTTCCAAGCATATTTTTAGCATCTATAATCTGCCATGTTTTGTAATTGGCATAGACGTCTAACTTATATTTTCTTGCCAAAACACCCACACCCTTAATATGATCTGAGTGTTCATGTGTAATTAGTATGGCATCTAAATCCTCTGGTTTACGGTCAATTTCTGCTAATAAACTGCTTATTTTTTTACCTGTTAGCCCCGCATCAATCAAGAGCTTCTTTTTTGGGGTCTCTAGATAAAAGCTATTTCCTGTAGAACCTGAGGCAAGTACACTATATTTAAATCCTATGTGATCCATAAATTAGTCTATATCATCCTCCCATTCATCTTCTGCGTCTGTTACAACATCTTTTTCATAAGGTAAAACAATGGTGAAGGTCGACCCCTTACCATACACACTTTTAGCCCAGATAAAGCCATTGTGCTGTTTAACAATTTCCTTGGCGATAGCTAGACCTAAGCCAGTACCACCTTGTGCCCGACTCCGAGCCTTGTCAACCCTGTAAAAACGGTCAAAAATAAGGGGCAGGTCTTTTTTAGGAATGCCCAGACCCTGATCGGAAATAGAGATAATAACCTGACTCTCTGTAGTGTTCATTTTAACAATGATTTTACCACCATCTGGTGAATACTTGATCGCATTGTTTAAGATATTTTCAACCACCTGGGTCATCTTATCGTTATCAATTTCCAGCCAAATAGAGGTTATGGGATAGTCCCTGATAATTTCATAACTTTTTCCAGAACTGGTATTTTGGTTACGCACCAAGTCAAAACGGTTCAAGATGGAAGTCATAAAGGCCGTAAAATTAGTCATCTCAACTGCCAGAGCTGTCACCTGATTATCAATCCGTGATAAGTTCAAGAGGTCTGAAATCATCCGCATCATCCGATTGGTCTCATCTAAGGAAACTTTGATAAAACTTGGAGCAATATCTTCTTTCAAGGCACCTTCGTCAAGGGCTTCCAAATAGGACTTAACAGAGGTTAAGGGGGTTCTTAGCTCATGACTTACATTAGAAACAAAGAGCCTGCGTTCACGCTCTTCTTTTTCTTGTTCTGTTGTATCATGTAAAACCACAACCAAGCCTGAAATAAAGCCACTTTCTCGCCGATTAAGGGCAAACCTTAGCCTTAGGGTAATGAATTCTCCGGTTTCGTCGCGACGGTTTAGGGTGACAATAGGTGTCTTAGACACCAGTTCTCGGTAGCTATAAGGCGTGTCGCTATCAAGTAGGTCTGTTATGTTTTTTTGCAAGGCTAATTCATGACTAAGATTGAGCTGTTTTTGGGCTGTTTCATTAATCATCATAATCTGGCCACGTCGATCAGTTGCCAAAACCCCGTCACTCATATAAGCCAGTATACTTGCCAAGCGATTTTTTTCCTGGGCTAAATTCTCATGGGTCAAGCGAAAAACATCTGATAGGTCATTTAACTGCTCTGAAAGCTCGATAAGTTCAATATCAGCTCTTGCATTGATGTCATTGGTATAACGGCCATTAATTAAGTCTCTTATTTTATCACTCATCTGCCGGATAATCTTAGCGTTGCGATAATCACGAACAGCCAGATGGATGAAATAGATAGCTACAAAGACTAGTAATAAGAGAATAGCCAGTTCAAATAAGGATAAATTACCTGCAATATTGTTAGTCATGTGATTTCATATAATAGCCTACACCACGTCTTGTCAGAATATACTCAGGACGACTAGGTGTGTCTTCAATTTTTTCTCTCAATCTACGGACAGTAACATCAACTGTTCTGACATCCCCAAAATAATCATAACCCCAAACCGTTTCTAGTAAATGCTCACGGGTCATGACCTGACCAATATGAATAGCCAGATGATGAAGCAACTCAAACTCACGGTGGGTCAGCTCAACTTCTTGACCATGTTTCTTAGCTAAGAAGGCATCTGGTAAAATTTGTAGATTCCCAATGGTCAACTCCTGACTGTTGTTAGAAGCATTTTCTTCTGCTACAGCTGTTTCAATGGTCTCTGTACGACGCAAATGAGCCTTAACACGCGCTAGCAATTCTCTATTTGAAAAAGGTTTGGTCACATAGTCGTCGGCCCCTATCTCAAGTCCAATTACCTTATCAAATTCACTATCCTTAGCTGATAGCATAATAATAGGGATATGGCTGGACTTGCGAATCTCTTTAGCCACTTCTAAACCATCTAGCTCAGGAAGCATTAAATCTAAAATGATTAAATCAGGTTTTTCTACTTCAAATAGTGCCACTGCTTCACGGCCATCAAAGGCTGTTACAATATCATAACCTTCCTTGGTTAAATTAAATTTGATGATATCTGAAATTGGTTTTTCATCATCAACAACAAGAATTTTTTTCATTTTAATTCTCCTAAAGTTTATACTTTAATGGGGACACTTTTAAGTCAAAAGAGCTACTTAACTAGTGTCTATACATATTTTATGTCTTTTTGATTATACCAAACTTTAAGCTTAAAAGACAATGACAGCTATGAAAATGAGATAAACTCTTACTAGTCTCTAAATATTCTGAAAATATTGACAAAATAATTTTCCTATGATACAATTAAGCATTCGTTTTCTGTGTAAGAAAATCTAACATAATTGAGTGAGGAGAGAGAACTATGGCACTAATTGAATTTAAAGATGTTGAAAAATATTATGGGGATTATCATGCCTTGAAAAATATAAATCTTTCTATCGAAAAAGGGCAGGTCGTTGTACTCTTGGGACCTTCTGGCTCTGGAAAATCAACCTTAATCCGTACCATTAATGCGCTAGAAAAAATTGAAACAGGTAGCTTAAAAGTTAACAATAAAGAAATCGTCAATGCTTCTGCCAAAGATTTGGTAGCTTTACGTAAAGAAGTCGGCATGGTCTTTCAGCATTTTAACCTTTACCCCCACAAAACGGTGTTAGAAAACGTTACTTTAGCACCAATTAAAGTTTTAGGCCTTTCCAAAGAAAGAGCCCTAGAAATTGCAGAAGAATACCTGCGCTTTGTTAATATGTGGGATAGGAAGGATTCTTATCCATCCATGCTTTCAGGCGGGCAAAAACAAAGAATTGCCATTGCTAGAGGTCTTGCCATGCAGCCAGAAGTCCTACTCTTTGACGAGCCAACCTCTGCCCTTGACCCAGAAACAATTGGTGATGTTTTAGCTGTTATGCAAAACCTAGCAGCTGATGGCATGAACATGATTGTCGTTACCCATGAAATGGGCTTTGCCCGTGAAGTAGCTGACCGTATTATATTTATGGCAGACGGTGAAATCTTAGTAGACACAACAGATGTTGCTGGTTTTTTTGACCATCCAAAAGAAGCACGCGCCCAGCAATTCCTAAGTAAAATCATTAACCATACCAGTGAAAAAGTCCAAGCCAAGAAAAAAATCAGACAGGCAGCAGAGGAGGGGTGTAAATGAAGGTATTTAGACAAAAGAATATCTTTTATATCATAAGTCTCTTGCTCCTACTCTTACTCCTAGCTCCTAAAGTACAAGCCAGTAGCTGGGACAAGGACAAGAGCATTCAAGCCATCAAAAAATCTGGCCACTTAAAAGTTGGCGTCAAACAAGATGTCCCAAACTTTGGCTACTATAGCCCTGAAAGTGGTCGCTATGAAGGCATGGAAATTGACCTGGCAAAGAAAATTGCTAAAAGTTTAGACGTCAAGGTGGATTTTGTCCCTGTCACTGCCCAAACCAGAGAGGCGCTCTTAGATAACGGCCAGATAGACATCATTATCGCTACCTATACCATCACACCAGAACGCCAAAAAAACTATTCTTTTTCAAAACCCTATTATCAAGACGAAGTCGGCTTTTTAATTAATAGATCAAGCGGAATTAAAAAACTCAAAAACCTCAACAAAAAAAGAATTGGCGTCGCCCAAGGCTCCACAACCAAGGCAGCCATTGAAGAATATGGCAAAGCTCACAAGCTCCAGTTTGACTTCGTCCAACTTGGTTCTTACCCAGAACTAGCCATTTCACTCTATGCGAAACGCATTGATGCCTTTTCTGTGGATAAATCAATCCTCAGTGGTTACCAAAGCAAGCAAAGTAAAATCCTATCTGGGGGCTTTAACCAGCAATCTTATGGGGTCGCTACTACTAAAGCCAATCACAAACTAACAGACTACATCAACCAGCTCATTAGTAAGTGGTCAACTGACCAGAGCCTGGAAAAAATCTACCAAAAATATAACTTAAAACCTGCCAAGACTAGAAATTAAGAAAGGAGTTTTTCTATGATAGCATCAACCTTTTTATTAGCAGAAAGTCCTTTTGCCCTTTCAAGATGGCAGGATTTCCTAGCTCATTTTGATATCTTTTTCAAGGCTTTCTTCTACACCCTACTCATGTCCTTAGGAGCTCTTATTTTAGCTCTTATTTTAGGACTTATCTTTGGGGCTATGTCTACAGCTAAATCTAAACTATTAACCTTTATAGCTAGAGTTTATATTGAACTTTATCAAAACACCCCCCTTTTAGTGCAATTTGTCTTTGTCTATTATGGCTTAGCCATTATGACCAAGGGTCAGCTTATGATTTCCACCTTCTTTACTGGCCTTCTTTGTGTGGGGATTTACCACGGAGCTTATATTGCCGAGGTTATTCGCTCTGGTATTGAAGCTATTCCCAAAGGCCAAACCGAAGCAGCCCTAGCACAAGGCTTTACCTACAAACAGACCA
Source organism: Streptococcus didelphis DSM 15616 (assembly GCF_000380005.1). Lineage (GTDB taxonomy): Bacteria > Bacillota > Bacilli > Lactobacillales > Streptococcaceae > Streptococcus > Streptococcus didelphis. The sequence continues at coordinate 154,639 of NZ_KB904188.1, read as the reverse complement.
TGAGCCTGATTATCCTGCCCCAAACCGTGCGGATCATTCTTCCACCTATGACCAACCAGGTCGTTAACCTTATTAAGAATACCTCTGTCGTGGCTATTATTTCAGGAGCTGATCTCATGTTTACTGCCAAGGCTTGGGCCTATGACACTGGTAATTATGTTCCTGCCTTTATTGGAGCAGCCATCTTATACTTTATCATGTGTTTTCCTTTAGCCAATTGGGCTCGTCGTAAGGAAGAAAGTAATAAAAAGACATATTCTGTCTAGAAGGAGGAAGAAAGTATGTCAGAACTCATGACAAGCTCAAACATTTCCTTCATTCTTGAAGGATTAGGATTAACCTTATACATTTCATTTATTTCCATTATCTTATCCACTATTTTTGGAACTATCTTAGCCATTATGAGAAATGGCAAGAATAGCTTCTTAAAGCTACTAGCCAGTATCTATATTGAATTTGTCAGAAATGTCCCTAATCTCTTATGGATTTTCATCATTTTCTTGGTCTTTCAGATGAAAGCAACCCCTGCTGGTATTACTGCCTTCACTGTCTTTACTTCGGCAGCTCTCGCTGAAATTATCAGAGGCGGTTTGAATGGTGTGGATTATGGTCAAACAGAAGCTGGCTTATCACAGGGTATGACCCACCTGCAAGTCTTCTTAATCATTGTTTTTCCCCAGGCTATTCGTAAAATGTTACCTGCTATTATCTCCCAGTTTGTAACTGTTATTAAAGACACATCACTGCTTTACTCAGTCATTGCTATTCAAGAATTATTTGGCAAGAGTCAAATTTTAATGGGTAAATATTTTCAAGCAGAGCAGGTCTTTGCTCTCTATGCCTCAGTAACTCTCATTTACTTTGTAATCAATTTTCTCATTTCATTATTATCTAGGCAATTAGCCAAGAAATGGGCCAAGGCAAATTAAGTTAAAACTCCTCTTACCTTCTATCAAGTAGAAGTGTAAAAGGAGTTTTTTTATTTTCTTAAAAAATGTTTTAGCTTGCTAAATCGGATCTGCCACTTATAGTGCCGTCCTAGCCTTTTGACATGCGAAAAACTGCTACGTCCTGCCTTGGCATAATAGCCCTTAGGATTGAAGTAAGAAAAAAGAAACTCCTCATCTGCTTGCCAAAACCATTTTTTCCTTAACCACTTAGGAGAGCGGTAAGAAGCTGTCATCTCATCTCGAAAAAGTGGGTCATGCTGACTAACAGGGTCAACATCCAAATCCCAGTGCCGTTTTCCCCTACTGCCATAGTTAAAACTAGCCCCGTTAACCACCCCATTTTCTCTTAGAACCTCTGCGTCTACTTCATTGAGAAAATTGCCAAAGCTATCTAGGATAAATTCTGTATGAAAACCAACTAAAACCTTGATATTATAAGAAACCTGATTATCAGGGAAAAACACTTCCTCATCTCTTATTTTTAATTTATTGTGCAGCCTTGCTGAATCTCCTAAGCTATAATCCTTAGACCCCGGCCAAAAAGATGGTCCCTTCTTTTTCCTTAAAAATGTGACCAAGGCCTGGCCATCACTTTCCTTAGCACCCTTATAATGCTGACGGATATACTGGGCCTGCTGGCTGGAAATAATATAGCGTAATTGATGAACCTGTCTTTCCAAGAGCCCCTTGTGACTAAGACGATCCCCAGGAAAGGCCTGATCAACAAGCTTAGCCAAGCTAAACCAAAAAGGAGCATCAGGAGCCAGGTCTGGATGAAAATAAGAAAGAATCATCTGGTTTTCTGATAGCTGACCTGATAAGTCTTCTGGTATATGAATCATGGCTAAAAGTATCTGTAAAAGCTCTCTTGCCTCTTTACTGACCAGAGCATCCTGCCAAAAGGCTAAAAAAACCTTTGACCCAACTCGGTAATCAATCCTGTCTTCCTTACGAAAATGGGATAAATCTTCCCCCGACCAGCCAATCTGTCTTAAGAATCTTAAGGCCTGATAACGTTCTTCAATCTTACTTTTGTCTGTCATAGCTTAACCTATTTACGTCTCCTCCATTTTCTACATTATAGCTTAAAATACTAAAAATCACACAAGAAAGCACTAAGAGGACCTTAGCAAAAGTCCTCTTCATTTCTAGTAAAAGCCAAGTAAAGTTATTTTATCTTTACTTCTTAATTTCAAGCTCCTTGAGCTGCTGGATAATAGCTTCTTTGTCCACTCCAGCCTGAATAAGGGCTGCCGCTGTATAACTTGCTTCAATAATTGGCAACTTCATCAAAAGGATTTCCTTATCTGAAAACTCAGCAACCATTTCAATATTCATCCCAGCTGACCCCAGATCATAAAAGGCGAATAAGACATCCTTAGGATTGACATCCACTATCTCTTGAACCTGGTCAAAACTAGTTCCAATGCCGCCATCTTCTCTACCACCAACATAGCTAATAGCCACATCCTTAGCAACCTCTGAAATCAAATCCATAGCGCCTTGGGCAATATTTTTGGAATGCGACACAATAATAATTCCAATATCAGACATCACACTACCTCTGCTTCCAACATAGCCTCAAACAGTAGACCTGACGAATAAGAACCAGGATCAACATGGCCAAGGGATCTTTCTCCAACATAAGAAGCTCGCCCCTTACTTGCCTTGAGATCCTTTGTGGACATAACAGCTTCTTTAATCACTTCTGGGCTTAATTTCTTTTCCTTTAGGGCATTAATCACGGGAACCCAGACATCGACCATCGTTTTTTCACCTAGCTCTGCCTTACCACGTTTTTGAATCATGGCCAAGCCTTCTTCAAGCAAATCCACCACTGAAACATCTGCATCCAGCTTTGCCATTCCCATAAAGGCTGAACCATAGAGAGGGCCAGAGGCGCCACCAACCTTACTGATCAATTGCATAGCAACCAGCTTAAACAAATCTGCAGAGGAAGTGAAATCCTTACCCTTACAATTGTCCATAACAGCAGCCATCCCCCTAGCCATATTGCCACCATGGTCTCCATCACCAATAGGGGTGTCTAACTCACTAAGATAATCCTTATTGGCTACAATTTTTTCATAAAATAGGGCCATCCATTTTTCTGATTTTCTAATATCCATAAATTCCTCCTTACCAAGCGACAGTTGTAACTGGTGATTTCAGTGCTTCAAGGACATAGTCATCTTCTAACTTGATCAAGGTTAAGGACAAACCAGCCATATCAATAGAGGTCATGTAATCCCCACCCTTTTTAAAGACAAGCTTAATGCCTCTTTGGTCTGCCAACTTAGCAATATCATTTGCAAAAACGTATTCTTCCATCAAGGGAGTGCTGCCAAGACCATTGACTAAAAGACCATAGCTTTGACCACTTTCCATCTCAAAAGCCTCAGCCAGCTTGTCCATTAATTCCTTAGCCAGTAAGTGTGACGTCTGCATTTTTTCTTTTTTATAGCCAGGTTCACCATGGATACCTACCCCATATTCAAATTCATCATCTGCTAGCACAAAACCGGGCTTGCCAACCTCAGGTACTGTTGCCCCTGACAAAGCTAGTCCAATGGTCTTAATGCTTGGAACCAATTTGTCAGCTAAGGCCTTGATTTCTTCTAAAGACTTGCCTTCTCTGGCAGCATGTCCTAGGACTTTATGGACTAAAATAGTCCCAGCCACTCCACGTTTACCTTGGGTGTACAAGCTATCTTCCACTGCAATATCATCATCAACAATAACACTAGCAACAGCTATTCCTTCCATCTCAGCCATTTCCTGTGCCATTTCAAAATTCATAATGTCACCTGAATAATTCTTGATGACCATAAAGACCCCAGCACCCTCATCAGCTGCCTTAATAGCTTCTAAAATCTGGTCTGGTGTTGGTGATGTAAAGACAGCACCACATACTGCAGCCGATAACATCCCTTCTCCGACAAAACCAGCATGGGCTGGCTCATGACCAGAACCACCACCTGAGATAATTGCTACTTTATTAGCCTTAGCTGCCTTACGAACAATAAGATCATAGCCATCTAAACGTTCAACCAGATCATCGTGCATAAAGGCTAAGCCCTGTAACATATCATCCACAATCATACTTGGATCATTCATAATTTTTTTCATATCAGAGACCTCCAAAATTTTGTTTACGCTTACATTTTACCCTAAATCCCTTCTTTTTGTAAGGGACACTTTTTCCTTTCTGTCCATTTGCTTTTCTAATCTCTTTTGGTAAAGTATAATAGAAAAAGGAAAATAAGTAGAAGAGGACTTAAAGATGGCAACATCCCTAATTACCAAAAAAAGAATTGCCAAAGCCTTCAAAAAAGAGCTAGAAACTAAGCCTTTTGATAAGATTTCAGTTGTTGACATTATGGATCAGGCAGCTATCAGAAGACAAACCTTCTATAACCATTTTGTAGACAAGTATGAGCTCTTAGATTGGATTTTTGAAACCGAATTACAAGAACAGGTCACCCATAACTTGAATTACATTTCAGGCTTTCAATTACTAAGTGAGCTCTTCTTTTATTTTGGAAACAACAAGCCTTTTTATGCCCAGCTATTTGCCATCAAGGAGCAAAATGATTTTTACAGCTACTTTGGTGACTATTGCCTGGTCCTTTTAGAAAAAATTTTGGCAGAACATGAAAGAAAACACCATTTTCTCATTGAAGCTGATTACCGTCAATTCTTAAAACACTATCATTCACGCGCCCTAGCTGACATGATAAGAGCCTTTGTTAATAGTAAAGACTATCAACCCCCCTTAGCACTTATTAAAAAGATTATCATTACTAGCATCCAAAAAGATTAGGAGACCCTATGGTAAGCATTCTCAATCACAAAGAAGCCATGATTGACCACTATATTAATGGCATCTTATCAGCCCATCCCCACCTAGCAAAATGTGATGGTCAACCTATCATTTACAATAAACAGCAAGATCCCAAGCTCATCCCACTCCTATCAGGAGGAGGTTCGGGCCACGAACCCTCCCATATTGGATTTGTCGGCGACGGCATGTTATCAGCAGCTGTTTACGGAGACATCTTCACCCCTCCCAAGTCCCAAGAAATCTTAGCAGCCCTGCGATTCTTAAACAAAGGAAAAGGGGTCTTTGTCATCATTAAAAATTTTGAAGCTGACATTCAGGAATTTAAAAAGGCCATCCAACTTGCCCGCAAAGAAGGGATCCCAGTCAAGTACGTCATCTCCCACGATGATATTTCTGTCGAGCCCAAACAAAACTTCCAGCCCAGACACCGTGGTTTAGCAGGAACCATCTTACTCCACAAGATTTTAGGAGAAGCTGCTAGAAATGGTGCCAACCTAGAGGACTTAGAAAAAATAGCCTTTGACATAGCTACTGAAATAGCGACTATTGGCTTCGCTACCAAATCAGCAAGACTACCGCAGACTGAAAAACCCTTCTTTCACCTGGCTGATAATTACATCTCTTATGGCATTGGCATCCACGGTGAAGAAGGCTACCGCACGGTCCCCTTTACCTCTTCTGAGCACTTAGCTGTTGAAATTACCAATAAACTACAGATCACCTTTCACTGGCAAGAAAAAGAAGCCTTTATCCTCTTGGTCAACAACCTAGGCACTACAACTGACCTAGAACAGGCCATCTTCTTAAATGACATCAAACAACTCCTTGACTTAGAAGGACTTGATATTCCCTTTATCAAAAATGGCAAATACATGACCAGTCTTGACATGAGTGGCATTTCTGTCACCCTTTGTCGCCTGAAAAACCCCCAATGGCTGACCTACCTCAAAGCCCCCACCCAGGCCTTCGCTTGGTGAAAAAGAGTCTGAGTCAAGGCTCTTTTTAGTTTACTTTTCAAAGAACTTTGTGATAAAATATCCCACAGATGATTAAGTATTCTTAATTATTAATTTAACCAAACAGAAAGTTTAGAGGAAAAATGGCTAAGAAAAATAAAACAAATACATTTTTAAACTATGCTAATGGGGTCTCTCTTGAAGAAATTAATGGCACCATCATGGTTCCTCAGAATTTAGGTTTCTTTAAAACCCTCCTTTTTTATTCTGGTCCTGGGGCCCTCGTAGCCGTAGGCTATATGGATCCTGGCAATTGGTCAACATCCATAACAGGTGGGCAAAACTTCCAATACACCCTCCTTTCTGTCATCCTTTTATCAAGCCTTGTAGCCATGCTTTTACAATACTTATGTGCAAAACTAGGCATTGTCACACAACTTGACTTAGCACAGGCTATTCGGATGAAAACAAGTAAAACCCTCAGCATCCTCCTTTGGATAATTACAGAACTAGCTATCATGGCAACAGATATTGCTGAGGTTATTGGTGGCGCCATAGCCCTTTACTTATTATTTAATATTCCTTTAGAAATTGCTGTTCTTATAACCGTCTTAGATGTCTTGTTATTATTACTTCTAACCAAGATTGGCTTTAGAAAGATAGAGGCCCTTGTTTTTGCCTTAATTATCATCATCTTTCTTGTCTTTTCTTATCAGGTTATCTTATCTCATCCTGATTGGAAAGAGGTCTTCTTTGGACTCATCCCTACCAGCAAGGCCTTTGCTTCGACCCCTTCTGTTAACCATCAGGTGCCTTTAACAGGAGCCTTGGGGATTATTGGGGCCACCGTCATGCCGCACAATCTTTACCTGCATTCCTCCCTTGTTCAAAGTAGGCATCTTAAGCGAGATAATTCAGAACAAGTGGCTAAGGCCCTTCGCTTTTCTGCACTTGACTCTAATATCCAACTAACCCTTGCTTTTTTTGTTAATGCCCTCTTGTTAATAGTTGGTGTTTCTGTTTTTAAAAGTGGAAGCATTCAGGACCCATCATTTATTGGACTCTATCACGCCTTGTCAAATCCTCATATGATGAGCAACTCCCTTCTTGCCCATATCGCCAGCTCAGGTGCTCTAGCAAGCTTATTTGCTATTGCCTTACTTGCTTCTGGACAAAACTCCACCATAACAGGAACCCTGACAGGTCAAATTGTGATGGAGGGTTTTATTCACATGAAGCTTCCTGCCTGGATAAGACGCCTTCTAACACGTCTCTTATCTGTCTTGCCTGTCTTGTTATGTGTCTTTCTAGCAAGTGCCAAGGGACCTTCAGAAGAAAATATCGCCATCAACGACTTGATGATTAATTCACAGGTCTTTCTCGCCTTTGCCTTACCTTTTTCAATAGTACCACTGCTTATTTTTACTGATAGCCCTAGCTTGATGGGACAAAGATTTAAAAACAGATGGTACACACGTTTATTGGGTTGGTTATCTGTCTTAATCCTAATCCTTCTAAATCTTAAAGGATTACCAGACCAGATTGAAGGATTTTTTGGTGATAATCCCAGCAGTCAGCAAATCAGCCTTGCTCATACCATTTCCTACCTCCTCATGGCTTTGATTATCAGCTTATTGGCCTGGATGATTTTTGAATTATCCCCAAATAAAAGAAGATCTGAAAACTAAAGCCAAAACAAAAAAAGAAATCCCAACTAAAGGATTTCTTTTTTTGTTTTAGTGCGACTAATTCACATCTGGTCTTGATTTACGGGCAATGTCAGCTAGGATAGTCTCAATAAACTCTGAGATACTTTCTGTATGAGTAGCCTTGCTACCATAGCGACGCACATTAACAGCCTTAGCTTCCATTTCCTTGTCACCAACAATTAATTGGTAAGGAATCTTGCTGGTTTGAGACGCACGAATCTTGTACTGCATCTTTTCATTACGATCATCAACATCAGCACGAACCCCCTTATCACGCAGGGCTTTTGCCACTTCCCAAGCATAATCAATATGAGCCTCATTAGAAATCGGAATCACTGTTACCTGATGTGGTGCTAACCAAGTTGGGAAGGCACCCTTGTAGGTTTCAATCAAAATAGCAGTGAAACGTTCCATGGTTGAAATAACACCACGGTGAATCATAACCGGACGGTGTTCCTCACCATCAGCTCCAATATATTTCAGATCAAAACGTTCTGGCAACAAGAAGTCTAACTGGATTGTTGATAAGGTTTCCTCATTACCCAGGGCAGTCTTAACCTGAATATCCAATTTGGGACCATAAAAGGCCGCTTCACCTTCTGCCTCAAAGTAGTCCACACCCATCTCATCAAGAGCAGCCTTTAACATACTTTGCGCATTTTCCCACATCTCATCATTGTCATAATATTTCTCAGTATCTTCAGGATCACGATAAGATAGACGGAAACGGTAGTCTGTCAGGTTGAAATCTTCATAGACATCAATAATTAATTGCAGTGCTTTTTGGAATTCTTCCTGGATTTGCTCGGGTGTGACAAATAAGTGACCATCATTGAGAGTCATTTCACGGACCCGTTGCAGTCCAGATAAGGCACCTGATTTCTCATAGCGGTGCATCATACCAAGCTCAGCGATTCGAATAGGTAATTCTCTGTAAGAATGCACATGGTTCTTGTAGACCTGAATATGGTGAGGGCAGTTCATTGGACGAAGGACAAACTCTTCTCCGTCTCCCATATCCATGGTTGGGAACATATCTTCTTGATAATGATCCCAGTGACCAGATGTCTTATAAAGCTCAACAGAGGCAAGCGGTGGTGTATAAACATGTTGATAACCTGATGCCAGTTCCTTATCTGTAATATAACGTTCTAGGGTACGACGGATAGTTGCCCCATCTGGTAACCAAAATGGTAAACCCTGGCCGACTTCTTGACTAATCATGAAAAGGTCAAGCTCTTTACCAAGCTTTCGATGGTCACGTTCTTTAGCTTCTGCTAGGCGAGTCAAATAAGCCTTGAGGTCCTTTTTATCAAACCAGGCTGTACCATAAACCCTTTGCATCATAGCATTGTCGCTATTACCACGCCAATAAGCCCCAGCTACATTTAATAAATGGAAAACTTGAATCCGGCCTGTTGATGGCACATGAGGGCCACGACACAAGTCCACAAATTCTCCCTGACGATAAATGGTTAAACCTGTAGCATCATCAGAATGTTCCTTGATTAATTCGATTTTATAAGGATCTTCTTTAAAGATTTCCAAGGCTTCTTCCTTAGAAACTTCTTGACGAATACAAGGATAATTTTCCTTAACAATTTTTTGCATTTCTTCTTCAATACGAGGAAGGTCTTCATTTGAAATTTGCCCTGCTTGATTGTCTGTATCATAGTAAAAACCATCTTCAATAGCTGGGCCCACCCCCAAGTGCAAATCAGGGAACAGACGTTTTGCCGCCTGAGCAAACAAATGGGCAGCTGAATGCCGTAAAACAGAAAAAGCATCCTCATGGTCAGGAGTAACAATTTCAATCTTACCATCTTCTTCAATAGCACGATTGGTATCAATCAATTGGCCATTAAATTTACCAGCCAAGGCTTTTTTAGCAAGAGAATTGCTGATAGACTGTGCAATCTCAAAGGTTGTCACTCCAGATTCAAAGTCACGCACAGCGCCATCTGGGAAAGTAATATGAATCATTGTTTTCTCCTTTTAATATCATTTTGAGACTTTCAGGCAAATGCCAATAAATAAAACTGACCGCATCCTAAAAGGACGCAGTCAGCGTGGTTCCACCTTCATTCATTTATGATGAAAACACCATAAACCTCTGATTGGTTATAAGGGAACCACCCTTTTATGTTTGCATAAAATCACTGGAAGGAGTATCAAACTAGCCACCTTGTGCTCTTTTCACCAACCAGCACTCGCTTCAATAGATGTCACTAATCTAACATGTCTTCTGTTTCATTATAACAAGATTTTTGAAAATTTCAATAGCCAAATCACAAGACCTTCTTTTTAAGTTAAAAAGAAGGAATCCCCCCTAATAATCCAAAAAATCTCGGATAGCATTCACCATTTTTATGGGGGCTTTTACTACCTTCATTGAGGTTGTGGCTGTGGCCTTGACCACTTTTTTAGGTAAGAGGCTGACGCCTTGAACCAGCTTAATGGACTCTCTTTTTTCAGGACCATTGATATAAAGGGACAACTTTTTATGATCTTGTTTGTTTTTACTAATCAGGGTGTCCAGATAAAAGGTATACATGGACTGGCCAAAATGCTGGGCTGAGATTTCAAAACGTTTTTCCTCAAGCAAGTCAGCATCCATCTCAGGCGTCTCAATAATAGCATCACTAATAGCATCAGCCAAATCAGCTTCCCTATAATACAAGGTTCCAAACATCTTGTGACTAATCAAATCATCCAAATAAGGATTACCATGGGCAATGATTGGCTTACCACTAGCCAAGCTTTCAATATAGGTCAAGCCCTGGGTTTCACTAGTTGACGCACTGACAAAAAAGTCACAGGCCTTATAATAATGACAAACCTTATCATGAGGAACCATTCCTGCAAAGATAATATTGTCCTCCATAGCAAGACTTGAGGCCAAATCCTTTAGCACCTCCAAATAAGGACCGTCACCCACAATCACCAGCTTAACCTTAGGATTAGTGCTTAAAACATCAGGCATCTGCTTGATAATAGCCTGAATATTTTTTTCCGAAGAAATACGCGACAGACTAAGCAAAAAAGTCTCATCAGCAGCTATCCCCAGATCAGCCTTCAAAGCAGCAATATCCTCAGCCGTCACATGGTCATTAATATAATTTTCTAAATTGATCCCTGTGGAAATAATCCGTTTGGGCGTCTTTATCCCATAATCATCCAGCAAGTTTGACACAATCCGACTGGGACAGACCACCCCATCAATATCCTTTAAATACCCTTTAAGGATGGGTTTGACCATACTAGGTCGAATCAATTTCCCGTTGGCAATGTAGGTTACATAGTCTTCGTACTGTGTATGGTAAGTGTGCACGACAGGAATTCTCAAAGCTTTGCCCACCATTTTTCCTAATAAACCCATACTAAACTCTGTATGGGTGTGGATAATGTCTAGATTGTACTGCTTAGCTATTTTATAAGAGGAAATCAAGCCCCGATAAACCACGCGGCGATCCGTAAAGGAAACAAAAGGCACGCTAGGGAGGCGAATGACGGTTGGGTCTTCAAAGCGCTTAACATTTTTATCTGTAGTAGTAAAAACGTAGACCTCGTGTTTTTCTTTTTCTAGTTCTTCTTTTAGGGTTCTTATACTTGTTGCCACACCTGAAACTTGTGGAAAATAAGTGTCTGTAAATAAGCCAACACGCATCTTATAACTCCATTACTTTTTGATAAGTTTCCACTAACTCAACAGCTATTTTTTCTAAACGACGACTTCTTGCAACCTTGTAGCCGGCATCAACCTTTTGACTGTCCCCAGCCAGGATTTTTTTCAGCGCCTGCACAAAGCCTGGCACATCACTTGCCATCTCTACTTGCTTACGACTAAGCCACCCTAAATAGACAGGGATATCCCGCACCAGAATATGCTGACGACTGGCTAGAGCTTCTAAAACCACAATCCCTTCTGTTTCTTCACGACTTGGAAAAAAGAAGGCATCTGCTCCTGTCATAGCTCCCTCATAGACATCTCCCTTGATATAGCCCGGAAAAATAAGGTTATCAGGATGATTACCATTAACAATCCGACGCACTTTAGCAGGGATTAGGACCTTACTCATGTCCCCAAACCAGATGAAACGGACATCAGGCATGGCCTCGGCCACCTTGACAAAGTCATCCAGCCCCTTACGGATAAAGAAGAGCCCTGCACCGACAACAACCTTTTCACCTTCTCTGATATTAAAATATTTGCGAAAAGCCTCTTCTTTTACTGGATCAGCCCCGTATTGCTCTAAGTCAATGCCATTTGAAATAGCAAAAATCGGCTTTTTAATCCCATAACCTTCAATTAAGGACTTGGAATAAGGGGTCGGGGTAATAATAGCATCTGCCTTTTTGTAAAAATGACAGAGATACCTCCTAAACCAAGGGGCAATAAGGTTAGACAAAATAAAGGAATTCCTGAAATCTTCCTCTGTAGAATGCCCATGCATGATAATTTTTTTACCCTCTTTACGGGCCTTTTGCATTAAACGCCAGCTTGCTAGACCATAGGTATTAATATGAACCAGGTCATAATCATCCTTAGGATTAGTCGTATAGTCCTGGCCCACAAGGCTCAAAGCTCTTGCTTGGTGCTTGATAGCACGACCAATTCCTGATTTTCTTAAATAATGTTCAGCTTCTAAGTATAGTAAAACTTTCATAACTTTTATTATAGCCTATTTTGTAGTATTTTTCATTAAAGTACCACAAAATAGAACAAAAGACTAATTAATGGACTCTTCAAAAGAAAAGCTGAGAGCTACCAGCAGCCTTCAGAACATGCTAACAAAACAAGAAAAAATAGACTATAAAAAAATCTACCCAAAAGGTAGATTTTAGCGTGTAGTGCCTCGTTTTCTAACACCGTGGTTTAAGAGAATTTCTTTCTCATCTAATTCTTCTTTGTTCATGATTTTGGTTAACATACGCATACTTACAGCACCTAGGTCATAAACAGGCTGACTGATGGAACTTAGGTTTGGTCGGGTATAATTAACAACAGGCGAGTCATTACTTGTCACAATTTCAAAATCTTCTGGCACTCTTTTACCAGCAGCAAACAAGCCATTTAAAAGACCAGCAGCTAATTCATCTTCCCCAACATAGGCAGCTGTTGCACCAGAATTAATCACGCGCTGCGCCAGTTCAAACCCTTCTCTATAGGCATAATTAGCTTCAAAAACAAGGCCTTCTTTATAGTCCAACTTATTCTTCTTAAGCCCTTCTTTATAACCAGAAAGCCTTACCTTGCCATTAATGTCATCAATAAGTGGTCCAGAAACAAAAGCAATCTTTTTATGGTTTTCTGCTAAGATATCCACAACGTTAGTAACTGCAAGCTTGTAGTCAATATTAACACTTGGCAATTGATGCTCTAAATCAACAGTCCCTGCAAGTACAATAGGTGTTCTAGAACGTGAAAATTCAGCCCGAATCTTTTCAGTCAAATGGTGGCCCATAAAGATGATGCCATCCACCTGCTTAGCAAACAAGGTGTTAACCACATTGACTTCTTTATCATCATCCTCATCACTTGAAGCAAGGACAATGTTGTATTTATACATAGCAGCAATATCATCAATTCCTTTAGCAAGGATTGAGAAATAGCTATTTGCGATATTTGGGATAACAACACCTACTGTTGTTGTCTTTTTACTTGCTAGCCCACGAGCCACAGCATTAGGACGGTAATCGAGACGATCAATCACTTCTAATACTTTCTTGCGGGTATTTTCCTTAACATTTTTATTTCCATTTACGACACGACTAACGGTTGCCATGGAAACACCTGCTTCACGGGCAACGTCATAAATGGTAATTGTATCATCTGTAGTTGTATTCATTTTTGACTTCCTTTCTATATGAAAATGACGCTTTCAAAAATTATTTTAGCATGATTTGTAACCACTTTCAAGTCTCAAAGGCTGTTTTTTGAAAACTTTTTCAAAAAACAAGAGAAAGCTTGATTTTTGAAGCTTTTTTTGGAAGAATAAAAATAGAAAGAAGGTAATTCTATGACAAAAATAAATCAAATCCGTCACTTTTTAAGCCAACAAGATGCTAAACTGGCTATTTTTTCAGACCCAGTTACCATTAATTATCTAACTGGCTTTGCCTGTGACCCTCATGAAAGACAGCTCTTCTTCTTTGTTTACAGGGATTTAGCACCTGTCCTTTTTGTACCAGCTCTAGAAGTTGCCCGTGCCACAAGCCAGCTTGATTTTCCAGTCTTTGGCTACATCGACTCTGAAAACCCTTGGGAGAAAATCAAGGCAGTCTTACCAACCACCGACTCACCTACCCTCTATGCTGAATTTGACCACCTTAATGTGACAAAATTCCAAGGCCTCCAGTCTATCTTCTCAGGTCGCTTTGAAAACCTAACTCCTTATATTCAAAGCATGCGACTAATCAAGTCTGAAGATGAGATTAAAAAGATGCTCATTACTGGTGACTATGCTGACAAGGCTGTTCAGGTTGGTTTTAATAACATTTCCCTCCAAGTTACCGAGACAGACATCATTGCCCAAATTGAGTTTGAAATGAAAAAACAAGGTATTAGCAAGATGAGTTTTGAGACCATGGTCTTAACTGGAAATAACGCTGCCAACCCTCACGGCATCCCAGGAACCAATAAGATCGAAAATAACGCTCTCTTGCTCTTTGACCTAGGTGTTGAAACACTGGGCTACACCAGTGATATGACCCGCACAGTAGCTGTAGGAAAACCCGACCAGTTCAAGATTGACATCTATAATCTCTGCCTAGAAGCTCAAATGGCTGCCATGGACTTTATAAAACCTGGCGTAACAGCTGCTGAAGTTGATGCTGCTGCCCGTCAAGTCATTGAAAAAGCAGGCTACGGAGAATACTTCAACCACCGTCTAGGACACGGTATCGGCATGGACGTCCATGAATTCCCATCCATCATGGCAGGTAATGACCTAGTTCTTGAAGAAGGCATGTGCTTCTCAGTCGAACCAGGAATCTATATCCCTGAAAAAGTGGGTGTTCGTATTGAAGACTGTGGCTATGTCACCAAAGATGGCTTCAAACCCTTCACCCAAACCCCTAAAGACCTCCTTTATTTTGAAGGTTAAAAGCTTCATCCCAACCATACAAAGCGAACGCAGTCAGATTTCTGTTATTCAGAAAAAAAAAGCTGCTTCGCTTTTTCTTTAGCTGTCAATGTTTTAAGCCTAGCAGAGCCCTGCCCCTTTCATACAAAAAGAGCCTAGTCCAGACTCTTTCTCACTTCTTTTTTAGCCAAACACTTTTAAATAATATCCTTGATGCAGGAGAGCTGATACTGCTTAGGTGAGATTCCCACCTCCATCTTAAAGACCCGAGAAAAATGCGAAACATCAGAATAACCCAAGGCATTGCTGATATCTGTCACACTGTTACTCTTTTTAAGCAAGAGCTTAGCCGCCTCAATCTTACGCTTACTAATATACTGCTGAATCGAGCAATCCATCTCCCTTTTAAAAAGCTTACGGATATTGGACTCACTAAAATTAAAATGCCTAGCAATCTCACTAATAGTCATCCGGGTCGACAGATGCTTTTCGATATACTTCAAGATATTAGCCACTAAATAAGAGTGATTTCCCCCGCTATCAATCTTTTGAGTAATTAATAAAATAGCAGACTCCTGCAAGACCCATAAATCATAAGAAGACTGGCATTCCTCACCCTTACTAATATAGTGATCCCTTAGCCGATAGATACTTGCCCTATCGAGACCCATACTAATAGCCAACTGAGACAACTTCTCAAAGATAATAATAGCGTAGTTCTTTTGCTGACGAAGATCCTTGCGTCCTAACTCATAGCGCAAGTGCCGGTACTTACCTTCTGGAGATAGCAGAGCCCTAAGCTCTGTCGTTTGACCCTTCTTGACACAGTCCAGCAATTCCAACTCATAATCCAATAAGTCCTGATTAAGACTAGCTTCCTGACTAAGAATCTCATGTGACTCCTGATCGGTCAACTCACTACTTATCCCTTCTGCCAGATGCTCCACTTGGAACTTGCGATACTGGTATAAATCAGCCCTCAAAAAATAATCCACCAAAAGAAGAGTCTCCTTAAGAGGTCTGATGCTTGAAGCAGACAGAACTGCCTGTCCACCACTTTCTAAGAGAACCTCCTTAAGTACAAAAGCAGCCGGCTTTTCTATAGAAGGAGACCTAAAAGGCCCAAAAAGAATCAGATAATGATGATAGCTGGCAACTAAAAGCAGCCCCTTTGACCTATCCTTGATGAGGCAATAGCTAACTATACCAGTAGCCTTCCGACTAATCTTTTCCAAGCTTTCAATTAGGCAACCATCAGCCAAGACTTCTTCTCTAAAGGAATAACCTGACATTACCTGTAACTTATCATCCAAAACAAGCAGAGGCAACCTCAAATAACCCTGCAAAGCTTCTAATAAAGAAGGATTAAGCATTTTCTTTTCCTTTTATTTTTATAGTAAATTAATGTCTTTATAATTAAATTAGCATATTATAAAGAAGCTAATTTTCTTATGTAAATTAATACAAGCAATAAATCTAAATAAGTTTATTTCTATAATAAGACCATTTTGAGCACCTATTAAAGTTCTTTATTTAAAGGCCTTAACTAAGTTTGATTAAGTATTCTAGCAAAAAAAGTATGCTAATAAAAGGTTATTTTTTTGGCTCTTACTAAAATATTTGCTTATACCAAAAGAACCCCTTTTTGCCCTTAAAATATCAATTCATTCCAGTTTTATACAAAAAAAAAACGTTATTATCAAGTTATTTTCTAATTTAAATATTATTCTATTAGAGGTTGTGGTGAGTTTTACCTGACCTGTTTTTTCCCTCAAGGTAAGGACAAAAGCCATAACACAAACAAAAAATAAGGAGATAATTCATGAAAAGCATGAAAGAAAGTGCTGAAAAAAAAGAACGTTTCAGCATTCGTAAGCGTAGCTTCGGAGCAGCATCAATCTTGCTCGGAACTGTAGCAGCAATGGGAATGGTAAGCACAACAGCCTTTGCAGATGGGCATCCAGGAACCCATGATTCAGTAGGTGGGATTCATGGAACTATTGGATATGGTGACTCTTATGGTCCTGGTCCCGACTACTATAATCCCTCTTATTCTAGGTATAGTTCTAGTTCACAAGCTTCTCCAGTAATAGTAGTACAATCACAACCTGGACCAGTAGGACCTACTGGGGCTCGTGGGCCTGCCGGACCTACTGGGGCTCGTGGAGAAAATGGTCACGACGGGGAACGCGGTGCTACTGGATCTCGTGGACCTGCCGGTCCTCAGGGCCCTAGAGGTGACCAGGGGGAACGTGGTAAGCAAGGTCCTCAAGGAGATAAAGGTGAACAAGGTAAACGTGGCCCTCGTGGTAAACGCGGTATTACCGGTGACAAGGGTGAGCAAGGTGACCGTGGGGAACGCGGCCAACAAGGTGCTAAAGGTGACCGTGGGGATACTGGTGCTACTGGTGAACGCGGTGACCGTGGTAAAGATGGTAAACGCGGGGAACGTGGCCAACAAGGTGAAAAAGGTAGCCGTGGTGACAAGGGTGATAAAGGTGCTCGCGGAGACCGTGGTCAAAAAGGTCAACGTGGGGAACGTGGTGCCAAAGGCCAAAACGGTATGGACGGTATCGATGGTTTAGACGGATTCAATGGACGTGACGGACGTGATGGCCGTAACGGTATTGATGGTTTAGACGGACGCGATGGTCTATCACCACTCATCAAAGCCCGTACACATAGCGATGGTACCCACACCATCACTGTTCAAAACCCAGATGGTACCATGTCAGAAATTACCCTCAGAGATGGTAAAAATGGCGAACGCGGTGAACGCGGTGAACGCGGTGAACGCGGTGAGCGTGGCGAACGCGGTGAAAATGGTAAAAACGGTGAACGCGGTGAACGCGGTGAACGCGGTGAGCGTGGCGAACGCGGTGAAAATGGTAAAAACGGTGAACGCGGTGAGCGTGGCGAACGTGGTGAAAATGGCGCAAATGGTCGTGATGGCTACAACGGACGTGACGGACACAACGGTGTGGACGGCAAACCAGGTGCAAATACTATGGGCAGCATGATGTCAATGCCAACAATCTCATCACCAGCAGGTATGGGAAGCGCAGCCGGCATGACAGCTAAACGTTCCGAAAACCACCTACCAGAAACTGGTGACGCTACAAGCACCTTCTTTACTACTGCTGCTCTAGCAGTAATGGCAAGTGCAGGTGTCCTTGCAGTTTCAGCAAAAAGAAAACAAGACTAAAAAACGATACTACAAAAATATAATGTAATAACATAATACTTCTTTAATTCTAAATTCCTATAATTTGTAAATAAACGATAATCCCTAATTTACAAATAAATATCAGCCTTAAGATAAGACACACACTTAAAATCCCTTAGGCTAAAAACACCGTTAGACATTCCCTATCTAACGGTGTTTATTGCATATGAGCTACTAAGCTCACAACTACTATAGATAAAGGAACTAACCTTAGACCAAACGCTAAGCTATTCCTAAACCTTTTCCATTTCATATTTGACATTATTTCAATATTACTTTAAATCTCACAAAGAAAGAGATAGACTCCAATCCCTAATCGTAACCTATCTCTATTCTTTCTTGAGCAGCCTAGGAATCTAGGCTGCTTTTTTACACATAAAAACCCCACAGCCTCTGAAAGAGCCCCCCTCCCAGAAACCATAGAGCCTAAAAATTAATAACCGCGGTAATATTTATAAGATCTAATCGCACTTTCCAATCGCTCTGCTTTTTCCCTCACTTCACCTTCATTATTTCGTGCTACATTCTCAGCTTCCTCGAGAGCATCACGTAGATTTCTTTCCGCAGAATCCGTTAAGCCATCAGAAAAATATCTACTAAGTATTCCCTCAGCATAGTCCATCTGTTTATCTAAATTCTCTAGCTCAACTTTTAGTGTACCTACATTCTGGCCATAAGAAGTAGTATTACTGTAGTCATCTATTTCTTTATATAAAGCAGTTAACTTTTGAGAGATATCACCGTAGAAGCTTCTTCTAGATGTTCTATCTTTAGACGCTATTTTAAGTAAAACTTCTAATTTTTGTTTATATTGACCAGAAAAGTTATTACGTTGAATTAAATCTCTGTACCCATCCCCTCTTTTTATTAACAACTCTAAACTTTCCTCACTAACTCGGCTACTTCTATAGCTATCCGCATACACGGTTTTTTCTTGAGGGCTGACTAGGACCAGGCTTGAAAGGGCTGCTAAACTTACTAATGTTAAACTTATTTTTTTCATTTTATTTTCCTTTTTTTAAATAGTAATTTAGATTATGACCTCTATCGGCCTCTTTTTAAAGTCTTAAATTAAAAAAATATGAAATTTTTGACATATTTGTAAAAGAAAAAAAGCTAGATATGCTTTCTCATAAGCCTTCCATGCTAGTTTTTTGTCTTCCCCTTTTCTTTGTGCTATCATTAGCTTAAGTCATGAAAGGAGGCCAGATACCGTGATTGATATCAGAAAAAAACTAAGAAAAACCTTTTACTTTCGTACGGCGGTGCGTGTCTATAAGGATCAAAAAATCCCCCAAGAAGATCTAGACCTTATCCTTGATGCTGCCTGGCGGAGCCCTTCTTCTGTTGGACTAGAAGGCTGGCGCTTTGTCAACTTAAAAAACCAGGCTGTCAAAGAAGAACTCAAGGCCATCTCCTGGGGAGCAACTAGCCAACTTGAAACAGCCAGTGATTTTATCCTCATCCTAGCTGAAAAAAATGCCCGCTATGACGGACAAAGCATGCGCCAAAGCCTGATTAGAAGAGGCATCACTGACCCAGAAGCGATTGACGCCAGACTAAAGACCTACCAAAGCTTTCAAAAAGTAGATATGGACATGCTGACTAGCCCAAGAGTCCTCTTTGAATGGACAGCCAGACAAACCTATATTGCCCTTGGAAATATGATGACCTGCGCAGCCCTATTAGGCATTGACTCTTGCCCTATCGAAGGCTTTGACCACGCTAAGGTCAACGATATTCTAGCTAAACATGGCATTATCTCAGCAGACAAAGAAGGCATCAGTTGCATGCTGTCCTTGGGCTACCGACTAAAAGACCCCAAGCACCCCCACACCCGTAAAGACCGTGATCAGGTCATTACCACTTTTAACTAAAGGAGCACTCTATGAAACCCTTACATACCTGCATTAGAATCAAAGACCTAGAAGCCTCTCTTGCCTTTTATAGCACAGCATTTCCCTTTAAAGAAACCAGACGCAAGGACTTTCCAGAAGACAAGTTCACCTTAGTCTACCTAGCCCTAGAAGGCAGTAACTATGAACTAGAGCTTACCTATAACTATGACCACAAGGCCTATGATCTTGGTGATGGCTATGGCCATATCGCTATTGGTACAGAGGATTTTGAAGCTACCTATCACAAACACAAGGAAGCAAACTTCTCTGTCACTGACATCAAGGGCTTGGCTGATGATTCCACCCGCTTTTACTTTGTCACCGACCCAGACGGCTATAAAATCGAAGTTATTGACCTAAACTACGGCCAATGGACTACCTTTAAATAAGTAAGCATCCTCAAAAGAAGCCCTAGCAGCTTAGTCCCTAAGTTGAAGCTAGCCTTCTTTTTTTCTTGGCTTTCCCTAAGACTTCTAGCGCCTTTTATGATACAATTTTGGGGAGACTAAACTAAGAGAAAGCGATTGCTATGAATTTATTAACAGTTATTGTTCCTTGTTTCAATGAGGAAGAAACAATTCTGCCCTTTTTCAGGGAGATGCATCAGCTGGAAACAGCTATGGCCAATCAAGTAAGCTTTGAATATATTTTTATTGACGATGGCTCAAAAGACAGAACCCTAGCCTGCCTTAGAAGCTTAGCCAGTCAGTTTTCCAATGTCCACTACCTTTCTTTTTCCAGACATTTTGGCAAAGAAGCAGGGCTATTAGCCGGACTAGAAGAGGCAAAAGGAGATTTTGTCACCCTTATGGATGTTGACCTTCAGGACCCTCCAGAATTAATCCCCCTCATGTATGCCAAACTAGAAGAGGGCTATGACGTGGTTGCTACCAAACGCCAAAACCGAACAGGTGAGCCCTTCTTTCGCTCCCTTTGCTCTAAACTCTTTTACGGCCTCTTAGCTAGGGTCTCTGATACCGAAATCCTTAATGGTGTCCGAGATTATCGCCTGATGACCAGACAGGTAGTCAATAGCATCCTTGAATTAGGCGAGGTCAACCGTTTTTCTAAGGGCATCTTTTCCTGGGTGGGCTATAATGTCGCCTACATCAGCTATGATAATAGAAAACGCCAACATGGCAAGACCTCCTGGACCTTTTTTAATCTTATCAGCTATTCTATGGATGGCTTTCTCAATTTTTCAGAAGTTCCCCTCACCCTTGCCACCTGGACGGGAACCCTTAGCTTTTTAATAGCCATTCTAGCTATTTGCTTTATCATTATCCGAAAACTTCTCTTTGGAGACCCTGTTTCTGGCTGGGCAAGTACTGTTTCCATCATCCTCTTTTTAGGCGGAATCCAGCTTTTTTGCATGGGAATTATTGGTAAATACATCTCCAAAATCTTCCTAGAAACCAAAAAAAGACCCGTCTACATTGTCAAAGAAAAAAAATAAGAAGAGTTACTCAAGGGTAGCTCTTCTTTTACTTATCTTGCATTCACACTTTTTATGACCCGCTTGATGTCTCGATCTTGTTCACGTCGTTTAAGCGACTCTCTCTTATCATAATCATGCTTACCCTTAGCAAGCCCAATCAAGACCTTAGCAAAGCCATCCTTCAAATAAACCTTGAGGGGAATCAAAGTCATCCCACTGCCTTTGAGCTCATTTGCAATCCTTTGAATCTCACGCTTTTTCAACAAGAGCTTACGAGTCCTATCAGGATCCTGATTCCAGATATTGCCATGCTCAAAAGGGGCAATATGAACATTCACCAACCAAGCTTCATCATTTTTAATTTGCGCAAAACCATCTTTTAATTGAATACGAGCAGCCCGTACACTTTTAATTTCTGTTCCGGTTAGGACAATGCCTGCCTCAAAGGTTTCGACGATATGATAGTCATGCCTAGCTTTTTTATTTTGTGTAAGAAGATTAGCTTCGCCTTTTGCCATCCTTAACTCCTTTTACGCTTTTTTCTTTTTGACTGCACTTTTATAGAAAGGTTTTTTAGCCCCCTTCTTAGCTGTCTTTTCCCCAGACCCTTTTTGATCTATTTTTTTAGCCTTAGACTGGTCTGATGCCTTTTTAGGCCGCTTATTTCTCTGTCTAGATCTTTGATTATCCTTATCAAGCTTTTCAACCACATCATAATCACTAGCGAGATAATCAAAGTCAATAGAACCCGTTTCCTTATCAGCCTTGACCAGTTTTACCCGGATTGCCTGACCAACCTTGAAGACCTTACCTGATTTTTCCCCCTGTAGGGACATGGTTCGCTCATTATAATTGTAAAATTCTGGCAGATTCGTCACATGAATCAAGCCTTCAATGGTATTTGGCAACTCTACAAACAAACCAAACTTAACCACACTGGCTACAATACCATCAAACTCCTCACCCACATGCTCTTCCATGTATTCAGCCTTTTTCATAGCCTCTACCAGACGCTCCGCATCAATAGCACGGCGCTCTAGACTTGAAGAAGAACTTGCTAGCTCTGGAATAACCTGGGCAAAATGCTCTTTTTTCTCCTCAGTTACCTGACTATATTCACGTATCATCCGGTGCACCAAAAGGTCGGGATAACGCCTAATAGGACTGGTAAAATGCGTGTAATACTCAGCTGCCAAACCATAATGCCCATGATTGGTCTCAGAATAACGAGCCTGCTGCATGGACCTTAGAAGCATCATATTAAGCACTTCTGCACCCACCTGCCCCTCAACCTTAGCCATGAAATCTTGCAGCGCCTCTTGGGAAATCTTATTAGCCCTTCCCTGGATCTGAATCCCAAAAACACTAGCATAGTCAATGAATTTTTGCAGCTTCTCAGCCTTTGGTTCTTCATGGACCCGGTATATGAAAGGAAGCTTGGCCTTAGAAAAATGCTCTGCCACACACTCATTAGCTGCCAGCATGAAGGACTCAATCATCCGCTCTGCTATTCCCCTAGTTCGGACAAGAATATCTACGGGCATACCTTTGTCATTAACAATAATTTTTGCTTCGGAGGTATCAAAGTTCAGAGCTCCGCGTTTGACACGCATGGTCTCTAGAATCTCATGTAAGACAACCATAGAATTCACCGACTCCTGAAGGTCAGAAAATTCAGCCAAACGTTTTTCATCACCTGCTATCATCTCATTAACAGCACTGTAGGTCATCCTATGACGTGTCTTGATGACCGACTGGCATATGTGATGGTTCAGGACATGGCCATTCTGGTCAATTTCCATGATAGCTGACTGGGTCAGTCTATCCACATTTGGGTTTAAAGAACAAATCCCATTTGACAAGCGCTCAGGCAGCATTGGCACCACCCTGTCAGTCACATAAACAGAGGTCCCACGCGCCACAGCTTCCTTATCCAGAGCTGAACCTTCTGTGACATAATAAGAGACGTCCGCAATATGCACCCCAAGCTCATAATTGCCATTAGGTAAATGCTTAATATGCACAGCATCATCCAAGTCCTTGGCATCCGCCCCATCAATAGTAAAGGTCAGCTCATCTCTAAGGTCGACCCGACCAATTAGATCCTCTTGACTAGGAGCATCAGCTACAGCATTAGCTTCTGCTATCACAGCTTCTGGAAACTCTGACACAATATCCATTGATTCTAAAACCTCAAGGACATCAATCCCCACATCACCCTGGTGGCCCACAATATCAAGGACATTGGCAACAAAATAATCATGCCCACGTACAGGGTATTTTTCAATAGCAACCTTGATAATTTCTGTCCCATCTAGAAGAACAGGTTCTTTTTTAATATAAATCTTCTGCTGAATTTTTTGATTTTTTGATGTAATGTAACCTGCATATTTAGGCTTTTCATCATCTAGGACAAACTTACCAACAAGGGTATTTAAGGCCCTCTCCACAATAGCAACCACCTTAGCTTCAGCTGCTGTTGCCTTGATCCGGTCAGCAGGCTTTTTAACAATAACCTCTACAATATCGCCATCAACAGCATACCCAACGTCATTGCGGCCAATAAACATGTCATCTTCATTGTCGTCAACATGTAAAAAACCAAAACCTGCCTTATTGGCCCTAAAAATCCCTTGAACAGTCAGAGGCTTTTTCTCTTCTTTTTCTTTTCTTAAGCTAAGGCTTCCGTCATTAGCAAAACGTAAAAGCCTCTTGCTCTCCATCTTGGAAATTTCTTTAATCAGACTAGGAAACTTCTTGGCCCCAGCCATATCTAAAGCGGCAGCTATATCATTAATATCTGATTTGCCGTGTTCTTGTAAATAACTGATAATTTTTTCTCTCATAAAACCTTTTTTCTATTTCTGCTTCTTGATATGGAGATGTCATAATATAAAAAAATGAGCAAGACTCATGTTGTCAAACTCACTTTTTATTTACTTGATAAAACAGCAAGCACAAGTGCGATAACTAGCCAGAAAAATACTAGGACTGCTGTAAAACGTTGCATAAATGCTTCAAAGCCACGCGCTTTTGTTCTTTCAAACAAAGCTTCTGAACCACTGCTATCAAAAACATTACTGCTTGGGTTTTTTTGAGGTTGCATAAAAATGGCAATCACCAGCAAAACTGATAAAACAAGCAATACTGTAAGTAGTAAGTTATACATCTGATTTCCTCCACTATAGTCTCAACTATTCTATCACATTCCTAACTAAGATTCAAGATGCAGGGTTACTTTTCTTTCTTTTGGACAATACTTCAAGACCTTGATTTTATCTGGATGGTTATTCTTATTTTTACTGGTTAGATAATTTTTACTCCCACACTCACTACACATTAAATTGATTTTTACTCTCACACGATACCTTTACCTTGACATATTTTCTAAACACACTAAAAGCTGATGATAAAAAATACTTACCATCCCTAATTGGGCCTCATCTCTGACTTATACCTTCCTCTATTATAGCACAAGCCTTCTTGCTATTTAAGTCGGAAAGTTTTGGGAGCCAAATAATACACAGCACAAAAACCCACCACTAAAAAGACAAACATCCCAAGTAACATAAAGCTAAAAATCAACAAGGTCATACTTTCTACAAATCTATACAATTGATAACCCCCAAAATAAACAAGCCATGTTAAGCTAGTATAAAGAAAACTCTTTGACTTTAAGCCTTCAGTAAAAGGTTGTAACAAGAAATAGAGATACAGAAAATAAAGGGAGAAAAAGGCCATTGATAAGAACTGCACCAGAACAATCAGCAAAAGTTCTGAAAAAACCACTGGGAATAAGGATACATATAAAATGACAAGCCCCAGATTAACCATTCCAAAAATAGGCAAATTGTGCCTGATAAGTGACCAAAATCTAGTCTTGAGACTTGCTATAATTACATCCCTACGCCGATAATCATTAAACTTCAAGAGAGGCCTATCCAAGTGATAAAAACAGAATTTAATATAAGATTCTCCCACATACAGTAAATAACCTGACACCAAACTCATGTATAAGATTCTAATAAAATCCCTTTGCTTAAGTGGTCCTACATCCTTCCCATACCTATGAAGAAGAATCACCTCAAGACCAATCACAAGAGCTAAAAAGAGCAGACGATAGATGACTCCTTTTCGCAAATGCTTGCCTAAACGTTGTAAAAATAGGGCATTTAAATAAGCAATCCCTGATAGGCTATCTATTTTTTTAAGCTTTTTCTTCTGTGATACAACAATATCCTCATTTCTTACCTTAACAGCAAGACTATCCAGATTTTCAATGCTTGCAACCCTTTCTTTCATAGTCTCATGGGTCACGACACTAAGGGCCAATTGATTAAGGTCTACATAAGTATCTAAACGGTAAAAACTATAAGCCCACATAATCAGGCCACTTATACCAGCATACAGAGAAAAAACAGGCCATGGAGCAAAGCTATTCCCCAAAAGAATCACACCTATGCTAGTAAAAAGGCCCAAGCCCCAAAAGGAATACAAGATTCTATTTAAGCTTTTCTCCTTATCCTTGGCCTTTCTATCATAAAATCTAAGACAAACAATCTTGAGAAAAAACCTTAAACCAGATACAAAAACCGTGAAATAAAGAGCATGCCAAAAAGAATAGCCATTTACATTAAAATAAAAGCCCAGCACTAAAACATGGAAAATAAGCTCTTTAGCTAGCGACATAATCTGGCTAGCCTTAAAATACTGCCTAGGAATAATATGAAATTGCCCTATAGCCCTAGCAAGTTCCATACTATCTCTACTAACTAATTTTATGGTTAAGGGCGTTACCCAAAGCAAGGAAAAAAGACTGATTATCACTAAACTTGTTTGAAAAGTCCCAGAACTAGAATACCAACTATAAGCTGTCAGCCACGATCTGATTCCTAGACTCAAACACCAAGCAAACAAAACATAAAGAACCATGCTTAAAATAAGTTGTAAAGGGATTAGCAAAAATTGAACAAGCATAGCAAGCACCTTAAAAGCCCCGATCTGGTAGCAGCGATTAGGTATTTTCTTACCAATCACAGGCAGTTTTTGCAGGCCATAAATTAAACTATTGTATCTTATAAGAGCCTCAATTTTCCAGATGATCCCCATTAAGTTCTTAATAGTCATCAGAGCCTCCCTTTAGAATTTCTAAAAGCTCTGCCTCAAAGGCCTGATCTTTGGTGGACAAGGACATACTTTGTAAACACCCCTTATCCAAAATAGCCACCCTATCACACAAATCCTCTGCCAAAGCCATAATATGAGTTGATAAAATCAAAATATGGTCCTCTCGCAAGGCTAATAATAAGCGTTTAATAGCAATGCTGGACACCAAGTCCACTGCTGTCAAAGGCTCATCTAGCAATATAAGTTTAGGCTTGGTAATAAAAATGCAAAGCAGGGATAATTTACTCTTCATGCCATCTGAATAGCCCTTGATAATCCTGTGCCGATCCTCTTGACCAATTTCCATAAAATCAAGATAGTCATCAATTGACATCTGGTCTGAACTAGGATGCAAATCCAGATAAAACTTGATAAACTCATAGGCTGTTAAAAATTCAGGCAAATAATTTTCCGAAAAGACCATGCCCACATCCTTACTTGTCAAGGGCCTTTCAATCCCATCTTCAACAAGGACTATCTCACCCTGATCAGCTTGGTGTTCACCATACAAAACATTAAAAAGAGTCGTCTTACCAGCACCATTACGCCCAAGAAGACCTGTAATCTCCCCAGATTGAAAGCTATAAGAAGCCCCTTTAAGAACCGCTTTTTCTTGGAAACTCTTATAAATATCTTTAATGACTAATTCCACCATCATCCTCCTCTTACATCAATTTCGCCACTTATTCCTTAGCTAAATTTCTCAGAGCTAACTTTACCTGATTTTCTAAATCAGCCTTACTGCCATTATTATCAATAATCAGATCCGCATAGGGCTTCTTATCGTCTAGTGACCATTGGCTATTAATTCTCTGCCTAGCCTCTTCTTCTGATAAATGATTACGGGCCATCAAACGCTTTAATTGGGTTTTGTGATCCACATAGACCAGCCAAACAGCATCAAACCAATCCAGATAATCCAGCTCCATTAACAAGGGAATATCCATAAAAAAGACCTCCTCCTGCCCAGCCATTTGATCTCTTAAAGCAACTAATTCCTGACGAATAATCACATTTTGAACTCGTGAGGATTTTTCCAGATTTTCTGGCTTAGAAAAGATCATTTCTGATAACTTAGCACGCTCTAGCTCCCCATTTACATTTAAAATACCATAACCAAAAGCCTCTAAGAGAGCCTCATACAGTTTTCCACCTTTTTGTTGCAAGTCATGAACCACCTCATCAGCATCAATTACCTGATAACCAGCCTGACCAATAAGCTCCACAACCATTGATTTCCCTGAAGCAATCCCACCTGTAATTCCAATAATCTGGCTCATAGCTTTTGACACCTAGGACAAAAATGTGTCCCTCTCCCTCCAACCTTAATCTTTAGAATTGGCTGACCACACCGTGCACAAGGTTTATCTGTTTGACCATAAGCCTGCAAAAAATCCTGCATGGTCCCATCCATCCCCAGCGTATTCTGATAGGTTCTGATGGTTGAGCCACCCTTTTCAATAGCAAACTGCAAAATAGCAATAGTCTCTTGCCAAATCCTTTTAACCTCGGCCTTCTTCAAACTATTACTAGGACGTAAAGGATGAACCTTAGCTGCCCACAAGACCTCATCCACATAGATATTCCCTAAACCAACGACCAATTTTTGCTCCAAAAGTAAAGGCTTTATCGGCTTTTTGGAAGATAGCAGAGCTTTTTCAAAAGCCCCTAGATGAAAGTCTGCCTTGGTCGGTTCAGGCCCTATCCTTCTTTTTCTGAAAAAATCAGCTAGGTCATTCTGAGAAAGTAAATCAAAGGTTCCAAACTTTCGCACATCCTGATAAACCAAGGTTGAGCCATCTTGAAAGTGAAAAAAGACATGAAAATGCTTATTGGCAGGAACAACATCCTCAAACAACAAATATTTCCCTTCCATACGCAAATGCGAAATCAAAGCAAGCTCCTCAAACATAAAAATCAGATACTTACCCCTTCTTTGCACCCTATCAATCCTCTGACCAGGCAAAAGGAGTCGAAAAAGATCCAGATCCGTTTTAATCATTTTAGGAACCCCTACTCTGACAGACCTAATAGTCTTTCCAGCCACTAGCGACTGCAAACCGCGACGAACAGTCTCAACCTCAGGCAATTCTGGCATTAAAAAACGTCCTTTCTAAATAAATTATCATCTTTACAATAGCTTCACCATAAAAGCAAGCAAGTAACAAATACCTTTTATACCATTATAACATGACTAAGACCAAGCTAAAAACCAAAAAAGACCCTTCTAAAAACGAAAAGTCTACTTTAAGCTTGATAAGGACTGAGCCAGCATTTGTAAAAAGCTTAATTTACCTCTGTATTGTGATGAGCAACTAGCTATCCAAGTGGCAAAAGCAAAGGGTCAGTTTAGCAGGTGCCTGATAAGCATGGGTCATCAAATAAAGTGATAGTGACTGACTAAGCCTAGCTGCAAAAGTCAACACTTCAGACTTACTTGTCAGATTATGAATTTCCTTTAAATTCTCTTGAAAAAGATGAGACAAGGCAGGGATTTGCACTACCTGCTTATCTTAACAAAGCTCCTCAATTTTTTTAATTAACTCTTCTTTCATATAGAACTTATCTACTTGAAAGATAGACTAAGAAAGAGTTCACAATAAACTTAATGATTCTAGAGCAAGATAAGTTAAAAGGCTAGATCTTTCAATTACCTTCTTTTGTTTGTCATGTATATGAAGCTTACGAGCAGTTATTTCCATCCCTAAGAAAATAATAATTGCCCTAATGACTATAAAAATAATCTTTTTTCCCATTAATCAAAAACCTTTCCCATACACCTAGAATTGCGTCTCCAATACACTAGCCAACTACCTCACCAGCCCTTCTTCCTGAATAGAAGAAAGAACTTTCTCTTTTAAAATATTTTTTCTAAAATTTGATTTTTCATGTCATTTCTTTCCAATAGAATCATTATTTGGGGTTATTTACAAAACATAGCCTTATTAACTTAATATGATGACAATAATAAGAACAATTAAATTATGTATAGAATAGCATATAACAAAAGGCCATATTGTTTTTACTTTTATGAATAAGTATCCGTATAGTATACCTGATAGAAAGTGAAAGATGGTGAAACCGTCTGAACCATGAACATATGCAAATACTAATGCCACTATTGCTGATAAAGGCTTAAGAGAATATAACAAGCACCCTCTAAATAATATTTCTTCCAATATTGGTTGACTGATACAATTAACTAATAAATAAGCTAAAAAATAAATTGGTGTTTGAAGAAAATGTGTTAAACCATATGGAACTTCACCAACACTTCCACTCTCACGATAACTTATCATGCTTATCATTGATATGATAATGAATTCACCAACAATAATAGCCCCATCAGTTTACTTTCAAAACTACTTATCTTCCTAAACGATAGGCAAGCATTATTCGAAAATATTTTACGTATTTTAGACATAGCATCAAAATCATACTGAAAGTTACACAAAAAACAAGAATCCTCATCCAATCATTTGAGTAATGAATATATCTCTCTCCCAAACGTGAAACAACAGGAACTTGAATTAGCGCTAAAAGTACTAAAAATATAATTACTTTCCAAAATAATGTGACAGCTTTACTTATATAAGTCATTCTTATTAGACACCCAAATTTTTATGGTTTACATCCATTTTGATATTTTTTACCATTGAACCCATCTGCAAATGAACACAATACACAAGAGCAACATTACCAATTTTAATCACATCATCTGCATCAACTATTTGTATTTTACTACCATTAATACTTTGTAGTTCATTTTCTGAAAATTTCCATAGCTTAGTAGAGCTACTTGAAATCTATCTAAATTCCTGATTTAACTGATAAGCTAAGCCTAACTATTTTTAATTATTTATCCCTTTTTTCTATTTTCAAAGTAAATATCTAAAGTAAAGAGAAGGACTATTATACTAAGAGGATTGGCCTTTTGGTTGATAAAAAACCAAGAAAAGAGAATAAGAAGATAATTGACCATATTTTTTAAGCCTAATAGTATCGATAACGATAAATAGGGCTACGGCAGCAAATATTATAAGAAATAAGGTATAAATCATTTAATTCGCCTTATAGGCAAGATAAGCAACAGATGCTGTAAATCCAGCCACACAAACTCCTTTAAGAATGGGATGAGCTACTTTACAAAATTTTATTCCTGCCTTTAAACCTCCTAATCCACCAATTACCGCATTTCCAGGAGCATTTCCACCTGTTACTTGAGACATTTCCTCTTTAGACAGAAACTTATATTTATTCATTCGCACCTCCCCTATTAAAACCCTCCAGCAGCACCCGTAATAAAGTAATTGCTGCTTTTGCATCAATATACCCACATACCGGCCCACAGATTGGAGTACCAAGTCTTGCTCCTGTTACACCTGCAGCAAGGGCTCCACTAACACTACCTTGCCAATTATTTTTCTCTCTTTCAACGGTTGCAAGCATTTCAAAATTCATTGTCGCAAATTGTTCAATTGTTTTTGTATTTATGAAGAATATCTCCTCATTTTTTAGTTTATCCTTGCAAGATGACACATTTAGTATAGCATCTAAAATTTATTTTTTATGCCCTGTGCCTGAATGGTTGTTGAAACTGCCTAAATGATAATATTTTAGACTTTTAAAGAGTTAAGGCTAAATAGAATTATTAGCTAATCCCAATATTGTCATCTCATCACTTTTTAGACAAAACTTATCCTCGTGTCCAAATCATTTTATTAAAAAACAATTGTTAGCTGTGACACTTTATACTAATCAGATCATCAGTCTTAAGTACTCAGCAATCCGTCACTAATAACTTTCAGAAACGATTTTACCATCTTGAACATGAAAAATAGTATCACATAAATCTTCAATATCACTTTTATAGTGAGAAGTCATTATTACCATGCCTTTTTCTCTATGTTTCTTAATTAGCTCTTTGGTTATTGCAACACTTTTTTCATCCAAAGCATTCATTGGTTCATCTAGAATTAATATCATAGGGTGGTCCATAAAGGCTTGTATTAAGAGCATTTTCTTGCGTGTTCCTAAAGAAAGATGTTTATAAAGTGTCTTTTTAAATTTTTTGATATCATATAGATTTATCCAATAATCTACATCAATGCTATCTCTATTTGGACAGATATTTTTTACCAGCTTTAAGTTCTCTTCAAGGGTTAAATGACTAAGGAAATCTTGATTGCCAAGAACAATGCCAGTATTGAGAATTGTTGTATGATACTTTCCAATCCTAGTCCCATCTTGAATGACAGCTCCCCTGTCCAATCCAGTAAATCCAGCTAGTACTCGTAAAATCATCGTCTTTCCAGAACCATTAATCCCAACTAATCCATAGATATGATTTAAATCGAACTTTAAAGAAATATTATTTAGGATTTCAGACTTACCCTTATATTTATAGCCATTTATTATTTCTAACACTAAACAACCTCCTCAAAAACAGCATAACGAATTGCATTATAATAAAGAATCCAATTGATAAGTAAGATACTTTATCAAAGAATATCTGAACAATACTGATAAACAAAGAAAAATGACTGAATATAACTCATCCGAAAAGACATACAAGATCAAAAAATAGGCTATGATATCAACTATAAACCAAGTAATAAAGAGCAGAAAAAATTCCCTATTGAAAAAATATGGCGATTTATCTATTAACAATATGCATATCATTCCCAAACAAAGCAAGAAATATTCCTTACAGTATGTCCCACTTAATAGTTTTATCAGAGAAAATTGATAGTGCATTTCGGATTTAGAATGAATTTTTATGATATTTTTAAAACCCCTACACATTTCAGGAATTAAGCTATAGCTTTCAAAAAAGCTTATTAGTGCTAATCCAAGCACCATAATAATTCTCCAAAAACTAATTGCTTGTCCATTGCTATGTACAAAAGGATTTAATAACTGATTTGCAAGCATTTGCGTCATATTTTGATAGTCTAAATCATTGTAATGCGTTAATAGTAAATACATCATCCACCAGCTTACAAAAGTTTTGCTTAAGAATAAAATAGTCTTATAGAATTTCATATGGACCTTTAAATTTTAGTAAAAGTAAACATGTTGCACACGGTATATAAGAGGCCAACAATTGCCAAGGACCAATATTTCCATAAGAAGTTATCATAATATGAGACATTGGTACCAAGTAAAAGGGAAGAAAACTATATAAAATTGGTGCAGTCGCCCATAAAAACAAGAGATAAGTTAAAACAGATTTTAGAAAATGACTATAGCAATCAATCATCTTAAATAATAAGTAGCTTTCTACAAAAATAGCAAAGCCTTTAGCCATAAAATAGTAAAGCAGATAATGCCAAGTACTTCTTGAAAAAAATTGTAACAGAGATTCTCTTGGAAAATAATACTCTAGCCCTTGATAATCAAACCGTCCTACAGATTTAGAAATCAAAATAATAACAATAAGAATTAATGCAAATGATAAGGTATTTAGCAATGATAACTGTAACTTTAGTTTAGTGATAACACTTTGATAACAAGCCCTTCTTCCTAAAAAATAGCAGTAATAATTAGTTTTTAAGGTATTATAAACAGAACCTAGTAGTATAATT
This sequence comes from Streptococcus didelphis DSM 15616, assembly GCF_000380005.1. Taxonomy (GTDB): domain Bacteria; phylum Bacillota; class Bacilli; order Lactobacillales; family Streptococcaceae; genus Streptococcus; species Streptococcus didelphis. Next base: position 121,780 of record NZ_KB904188.1, on the reverse strand, counting down.
TGCAAAGGCAACATAAAAGATTGAAAGAAGTTATATTCAAATATAGTATTTTCAATGGATAAATAGCCCTTTAAATAGTTCCATTTTATGTTTTCACCATCAAAGCCTTGTAAATCATTTGCATCTGCATTAAAAAATAGTTGATGTAGCAGCGCCTGATGAAAAACGAGTCCTAAAAATACTAAAATAAATAAGCTTAATAAACTTTTCTTGGGGAATATCTTAAATAGAATCATTAACTCTCCTTATATGTCGGGAATAACTAAAATGTAATATTATTTTTTAGATACTAATTTGAATCAGGAGACCAACTTCCATCAATAAAGAATCCTCTATCCCAGAAATTCTCTCTAGCCAAATTCAGATTATAAATGTAATTTCTTTTTGCATTATTTGTATATAATCCTCTACGACCTGTCCAAGTCATATCAATGTCACTTCTTCTAGCACCCTGAGAGTTAGCTAAATAATGTTTAACTCTAATTTGTGGACTTTTTGATGCTAAATTGACAACATAGTAACTGTCATTCATTTTTTGCAAATAGCTAGTTGAAGCAAATGATGGTGTAATCCGAAAATTTGACAATTGTCCAATTTGCCTTCCTCCTGCAAAGACTAGACTTGACGAGAAGAAAATGCTACCTAAAATTAAGAAAATACTAATTTTGATTTTTTTCATATTCAACCTCTTTTCTATTTTTAGCTATCCCCTTATCTCTATATTCGAAAATAAATGGAATTAAATATGTTTTTTATCATTTAAATTAGTAAAAAAATTCTACCATGAATCTCTTTTTTTGCCTATAGTCATCAATTTCCGCTTCTGTATACAAAATAAAAAGCACAGCCTATTAGCTATGCCTATGTCTCTTTACCATCCCATTTGGAAATGGTTACAAAAATATTCTTTTAACATAAGTTGATGTTTTTGAGATAAACTTTCCAGTTCTGCTATCTCCTTTTTAGAAAAGAATTTTAATTGCAAGGTCTCGTCATTAGTAAAATCGTCAATTTCGATCTTAGTTTTTGCCCTAACTTCATACAAAAAGACAAGCGTTTGAACCTGATCTCCATTTGGATATTCCTCATCAAAATGTGTATAGACATTTAAGAGTCGTAAGGGTTCTACTTCAATACCTGTCTCCTCAAAGAATTCACGCTTACAGGTGTCTGTTGAACTTTCACCCAATTCCATTGCTCCACCAGGTATTGCCCAGGTTTTTTTATCTCCTCGTAATTGTAAGAGGACCTTACCTTTTTCATTAGCTAAAATAGCACCAGCAAAGTTGAGAATAATCTTGTCATGTCCTACTTTAGAACGGATATAAGAAATATAATCTTCTTTCATGTGTCTCCTTTATTAAAAAACTATCTCTAAGTTTACTTAACTTAGAGATAGTTCTTTATATTTTCAAATTCTAAGCCTCTGGTCATAGTAAAAGTACCAAGCTTTTCTCGCTTCTTTGTTTCTTGGCTCGAACCTAAAACAGCCCACCGGGCTTTTCTCGCTTCTTTGTTTTTTGGCTCGAACCTAAAACAGCCCACCGGGCTGTTTTAGTACTCTTTCTCTTTATAACCAAAGTCGGCTAGGTCTAGTTTTTTGTCACGCCAGTTTTTCTTGACTTTGACCCAGGTTTCTAGGAATACCTTATCACCTAGCATGATTTCGATGTCTCGGCGTGCCATTTGGCCAATTTTTTTTAGCATGGCTCCTTGTTTACCGATAATAATGCCTTTTTGGCTATCACGTTCTACCATAATGGTTGCCCGAATGTGGATTTTATCAGTATCAGGGTCACGTTTCATGGACTCTACTACTACAGCAACAGAGTGGGGAATTTCTTGCTTGGTTAAATGGAGCACTTTTTCCCGAACCATTTCAGAAACTAGAAAACGCTCTGGATGGTCGGTAATTTGGTCCTCTGGAAAATATTGAAAACCTTCTTCCAGATTATCCTTTAGGATTTCCATTAATGGGTTAACATTGTTTCCTTGAAGGGCTGAGATGGGAACAACCTCTTTAAAGTCCATTTGGCTCCTAAAATCATCAATTTGTTCTAGGAGCTGGTCTGGGTGTACTTTATCGATTTTATTGATAACTAGGATTACGGGGATCTTGGCGTCTTTGAGACGCTCAATAATCATATTGTCGCCTTTACCACGTTTTTCATCAGCAGGAACCATAAATAAAACAGTATCTACTTCTCTTAAGGTGCTATAGGCTGCTTCGACCATAAAATCACCCAGGGCAGTTTTAGGCTTGTGGATACCTGGGGTATCAATAAAGACAATTTGTTCTTGTTCAGTGGTATAGATACCCATAATCTTATTACGGGTTGTCTGTGCTTTATCACTCATGATAGCAATTTTTTGCCCCATGACGTAATTTAGGAAGGTTGATTTACCGACATTTGGACGGCCTAAAATGGCTACAAAGCCTGATTTAAATACCATAATTTCTCCGAAACTTTCTTATTTTCCAAAAAGGATGCTCCAAATCTTGGGGATAAAGATGATTAAGCCTGTTAGAACTGCATAGATAGATACTACTAGAACCGCTCCTGCTGCCATATCCTTGGCTTTTTTAGCAAGCATTGAAAAGTGATAGCCACTAGCTAAATCAACAACATTTTCGATAGCGGAATTGACAATTTCAAAGGTAATCACCAAAAAAATGGCTAGCAGTAGAAAAAGCCATTCTACAGCTGAAATCCTAAAAACCAAGCCTGTTATAGAGGCCAGCAGAGCTGAAATGAGGTGGCTTCTAAGATTTCTTTCTTCTTGAATAGCAGTCAGAATACCCGTGAGGGCAAATTCTAAACTTGATGTAATTGTTCTATTTTTCCATTTACGCTTGGAATTATTGTCTTGTAAGGCCATAAGCAGTCAAAATCTCTTCCTGTAGTGTGAACATCTCTTTTTCTTCTTCTGGCGTGTAATGATCATAGCCATTTATATGTAAAAAGCCATGTACAGCAAGAAAGCCCATTTCTCTTTCAAAGGAATGTCCATACTCACTTGCTTGCTCTTTTGCTTTATCAATTGAAATAAAGAGTTCACCAATATAGGCATCAAATTCCGTCATCATATCAGCTAATTCTGGATTTTCTGATAGATCAGCCTCATCAAAAAAGATGGGACTTTCTGGCTTATATTCTAGCGAAATAACATCTGTTGGTCTATCCGTATCTCGATATTCTAAATTTAATTCATGGCTTCTTTGGTTAGTCACAAATGTGACAGACATTTCTTTTTCTTCTTTATTAGTTTTTTTAGCAGCAAAATTAAGCAAATCAACGGTTTGCTTCATGATCTCTTGTGAAACTTGACCTGTTTCATCAATCATCTCAATATACATAAAATTCTTCTTTCAATTACTTTTATCATTCCATTATAACATAAGAAGAAAGAAAAAGGGAAGAAGAGACCAAGACCTGCTTAGCCAGCTTCTTCCTTATTCAATAATATGCGCAACAATTTTTTGCAGACTAGGTAGAACTTCTGCTTCAAACCAGGGATTCTTTTTTATCCAGATCTGGTTACGAGGTGATGGGTGCACCAAGGGAAAATACTTGGGTAGGTAGTTTTGATAATGTTTTACTGTTTCAGTCAGGGTCTTCTGCTTTTTTTGACCTAAATAATAGTTTTGCGCATATTGCCCTACAAGAACTATCAGTTGCAGATGAGGTAGGGTTTTCAAGAGCCTTGGGTGCCATTTTTCAGCGAAGCCTTTTCTCGGTGGTAAATCACCCGACTTTCCCCTTCCTGGATAGTAAAAATCCATAGGCAGCACAGCAAATTTCCCAGAATAATAAAAGGTATCTTTATCAACGCCTAGCCACTCACGCAACCTAAGCCCACTGCGATCGTTCCAAAAGAGTTTACTTTCTTGAGCAATTATCCCTGGTGCCTGACCAACAATAAGAATTTTAGCTTCTTTAGGTGCGCAGTAGAGGGGTTCTATCTTTTGAAGGGTATAATCCTTATTTTCTTCATCTGCCATGATAGCCTGAAAAATCTCATCCATAAGTTCCCTACCTTTCACTAGCCATACTTTCTAAAAAACCTTAACTATCCGACTCTTCTTCAGGTAAGCGACCTATTGTTTCATAGTGCGTCAAGCCTGATTCCTCCTGACTTTGGTCTGTTTTTTCTTCTTTAGAATAGCTGGCGCTATTACCTTCATAAGCCTTGATGATTTCAGCAACTACTGGATGCCTTACGACGTCATTAGCTGAAAAATAAACAAAGTCTATAGCATGAAGGCTTTTTAGTTTCTGACTAGCATCAATCAAACCAGATGTAACCTTGCTAGGTAAGTCAATCTGACTGATATCCCCATTGACAATCATCTTAGAATTAAATCCTAGACGGGTGAGAAACATCTTCATCTGCATAATGGTTGTATTTTGAGCTTCATCCAAGATGACAAATGCATCATCCAAGGTGCGACCACGCATGTAAGCAAGAGGAGCAATTTCAATAATCTCTCTCTCCATTAACCTTGTTGTTTGTTCTTTACCAAGAATTTGATAAAGCGCATCGTAAACAGGTCGTAAATAAGGATCTACCTTTTCTTTTAGGTCACCTGGTAAGAATCCTAGGCTTTCTCCTGCTTCAACGGCTGGCCTTGTCAAGATAATTCGCTTGACTTGACCACGTTTTAAGGCTGTAACAGCTAAGGTAACTGCAAGAAAGGTTTTTCCAGTTCCAGCAGGGCCAATTCCAAAAACAACATCATGCTTTTTGATGCTATCAACATAGACTTTTTGACCAAGGGTTTTAACTCGGATAGCTTTCCCATGATTATCCTTGATAATTTCTTCTTCATAAAGAGCGACAAACTTATCAATAGTAGCATTTTCAGCCATAGAAAGAGCTGTGACTACATCAGAAGTATTAATAAGCATGCCTCTGTTAACCAGTACTAATAAAGCCTGTATAGTTAAACGTGCTAGCTCAACCTTTTCTTGGTCAGCTCCTATTATTTGAACACGTTCAGTCCGAGCATGAATAATAACTTCTAAATGATTCTCAATTAGTTTCAAATGGCGCTCATTACTCCCAAAAAGCGCCAGTACATCATCTGGGTGATTTAGGTTAATTTCAATAGAATAATCTTGCAAATTAGTCTTCCTTTTCTTAATGTCTCTACTCACATTATAACAAAAAATAAGAGCAATAAGGGAAATTTCCATTTCAATTTTCGACTGTTTTTAAAACTGAATATGGATGTCTATTGACACCAATCTTAATATTTAATATGATAGTTTTCAATAAATGCAAGAAAAAGGAGCAATTGGAGATAACATGAATTTAGGCTCTACTTTTCGCAAACTGAGACAAGAAAAAGGTATCAGTATATCCTCATTGTCAGGAGAAAACATTTCTAAGTCACAAATATCCAGATTTGAACGAGGAGAGACAGATATTTCATTTCAAAAATTATTTTATTTATTAGAATCTATTTCTATTTCAATGGAAGAATTTTTGAGTCTATCTCATAATAATCAATGTCCAAACTTCAACAATTTTATTCAGCAATTGGAAGAGGTTTTCTTTTCCAACAACATCACTTATTTAAATCAATTACTAAATACAGAGTATCACTACTATCAAGAAACCTCATATACATACCATTTACTAAATTGTATCATGATAAAAAATATGTTACTAAAATCTACTGGAAAAGATGAGTCTACCAAATGTGAAAAACTTTTTTTGACTAACTATTTATTTTCAGTAGAATCATTTGGATATTACGAACTTATTATATTAAGTCACACAGAACATATTCTCGATGTAACATTACTATATAGATACATTAATGAAATAATTGCAAAGTCAAATAATATCAACATAAATTCAGAGAAACAATCTCTCATTCTACAATTATTATTAAATGTGATTCAACTCTGCATTGAAAAAAATGATTTTAGAATGGCAAAAACTTACTTGGTTGAAGCTCACACACTATTATCATCAAACTCCTATTATAATGAAAAAATTGTATTTCATTTTTTAAAAGGTTATTTAGAATACTATAAAAACCCTGATGAGGGGAAAGCATTAATGAAAAAATCTCTAGAACTATTTCATTTTTTTGATAAGCGTTTATATGATTATTATTTTGTTCAATATATGAAAATTACTAATCGATAAAGATTGAACACTGATTTTTAAATAAAATATCTGACTTTAAAAAACGATTCAGCTCATTCAAACTAACATTTCCTAATTCATTAATTATTTCCATATAAGTAGGCGTTCTAAATAAATCACTCTTAGCAAGTTGCTTAATCATATCTGCCTTATCATTTTCTAATTTTAAAATCATTTCATTAACTACTCTTCTTTTACTTTGTTTAAAAATCGTTTCATTTGATATTCCATTTCGATAAATGGCGTTAATTTCTTTTTTTATAATATCTACTACAATAGATTTATTAAACTTTGTTGTTTTAGTATAAATTTTAAATAAACATATATTTTGAGTCAGTGTGGGATATGAAGAAATATGATAAATTAATCTTTGTTCTTTCCTCAACTTTTGAAATAAAATTGAATTTTTTATCCCAGTCAACATTCCATTAAACAAAGCAAGCATTCCTAGTTCTCTAGCAGATAAATTGTTTTTAGAAATATGATAGTTAATTCCAATATTACAGATTTCATTATCATTATTATCTATAGTTACTGCATTGAATAAAGGTAGATTGATAGCGGTCTTATTACATATATTCTCAAAACTACTAATTGGCAATAGATGAGTCAAATTTCTCCCATTGACAATTAGTGAACATTTACCAGTTCTGATAATTGTATTATGAAAATCTATTACATTTTTTAAGGAAAATTCTTGAATTCCCTTCCTATGGCCTATAATATCATACTGCCAATCACTATTTTGAAAAATACTTTTTTCTTCTTTACGTAAAAATAACTTTTTATACTCATTAAGTTCTAGCAAGATAATATCTTTTTCTTTTTTAAAATCATCAAATGTAAAAATTGGTGAAAATATTTTTTGGATACAATAATTCAAAGCATTTTCAAAATCATCTCTCCGACAATATCCTCCAATATGGATATAATCTCGTGATGTCTCACCTCTTATCTCCGAACCAATTTTATCAAAATATGTATTCAATGAATTAGCTCCACCTGAATTTAAGATCAGATGCTCCAAAAAATGACTTAAACCCAAATAATCTCCTTCAATCGATGTACCTCCAACAAACAAAAAGGAAAAATATGTAAATTGACTATTTTTTATTTGAAAATTAAATATTTCTGTATTATTCAATTTTTAGAATCTCCCATAGTAAACTATTATTTACTTTATTACCACATGTGGGGCAAGCTTCATTCTTTCGAAAATCTTGAAACTTTCTTTCCGAAAATGTATCAAAATCATATCTCCATAAACTATCGCAATAGTTCACATTTTTTGTTATCATATCTATCCATTTTTTACAAATCCATGAAGTAAGTAGCCAAATATTTGTTAAAGTATTTGCAGTAATAAGAAGATCTTGATTTTTTAGGAATATGGATACTAATTTATTAAAATGTTCTGTATCTTCTTGTGTTAGTAAACAGTCTAGACATGCAGATTTTTTAGGATTTACAAATAATAGTTTCCCTGCACTTCGTTGACTAAAACAGTAAAGGCTAGGTATTTTGTACTCATAACAAACTTTATTAACTATTCTTTGTGCCTTGTATGGTGGATAGTCCATGCAACAAAATACCCAATCTACATTTATTAATTCATGAAATAAATCATTTTTAGATAATATTTGATTCTTTGATACTGTGATTTCCAGTAAGAATTTCTTTCCTCAATAAATTGCTTTGTTACCTCAACTTTATATTTCCCAATATCTTTATGATGAAATAAAGATTGTCTATTAATAGTTTTTAGTTCAACTTTATCATCATCTACTAGATGAATTTTTCCTACTCCAAATTGAGCTAATTGAAGCGCAATATGTGACCCTCCTCCTCCACAGCCTAAAATAATTACTTTCATCTTTTGAAGTTTTTCAATTATTTTCTTTCCTCCTAAACCCTCACTGGAAAAATATGTAGATGGAGATTCAAAAAATATATTATAATCAGTTTGTCTGTATGCTTTATCCAAAATATCAATAAAGTTTTTCTTTTCAAATTGATTTATAAAATTTAAAAAGTGCTGCTTTTCTAGTGCACAATTTTCTTTTAATTCTTTATATATTTCATTTATCTCATTTCTACCATTACATAAGGATATAAAATAAATCCAAAACTGAGGAAGACCATGTATCTCAGTAACATCAACATCATCTGAACCAATTCTTAGTGTTTTTTTATCCCAAAGATACTTTATACGGTCATTATTCCACAAAGGATATTTTTTTCTATTATTCATATTTGCTCCTATAAAAAGTGCAAGATACGTGTACCTTGCACAAAATTTAATTAAATAAAGTTCCAGTTGATAACACGCTCATCACGGATATCTTCCATTTCAAGAACAATAATTTCTTCGAATTCTTTTTCCATTTACATCACCTCCTTTCAAGAATTATTAAGATTAATAACATAATCAAATTTTTGCAATAATTCCTTCCTTTGGTCATGAGTTATGACAATGACAATTGCATCTCTAATATCAAGTATATAATCCATAATATTTGCTGCATTTTCAGGATCTAGATTACTAGTAGGTTCATCAAATATGTAAACTTGATAGTTTTTTATTAAAACTCTACTGATATCAATTCGTTGCTTTTCTCCCAAAGAAATGTCATTTTTATCATGACGAATGGTTTTTTTAAGTAAATCTGAAGGCAGTCTCATTTTCTTTGTGACTTCCTCCAAATTCTGAAGTAATTCTGATCTCCCTAATATGATATTATCTTCAACTGTGCTTGATATCATTAAATCATTTTTTCCGACAAATCCAATTGAACCATATAAATTAGACGGATTTATTTTTTCCACTGAATTGTTGTTAATCATAATTTTTCCCTGATAATCACTTTTTTCAAAGTAACCTAAAATCATCTTTCCTAATGTCGTTTTTCCACATCCTGAATCTCCAATAATGGCGTAACGATTATTTTGTGAAAAAGTATAAGAAAAATTGTCAAAAAGTACTTTACTGTTCAAACTCATCGTAATATCCTGAAAAGAAAGAGTCTCTATAACGACGCTTTTCTCGTTTACTATTTCATTACTGTCGATATCAAGAATTTCACTGAACTTATGGTAAATTTCCTTTGTGGCATTTATTTGATTTTTTTGGTGTAATAAAGATTGTAACGGACTGAAGACTCCATTTAATAATTGAATACTCGCAATCAAATCACCCAAACTTAACTGACCAATTCTAATAAAATAAATCCCAATAACCATGCACAACATTTGTGATGAAAAGCTGATAAATTGTGAGAAAATTTGTGAACTCTCTTTGCTGAAATAGTATAATTTTCGCGTATTTTCAAAATTATGATTAGCTTTTTGAAATTTATCTTTTATGAAATTTTCGATTTGAAGAAGTTTACTTTGTTCATAAGATTTTAATAAAGTAGTCGTAACTCGCAGATAGTTTTGACTCTCACTAGTCATCTCGTTAGTTTTGTTGGTTAAAAATTTTCCAGGTAATTGAGATACTAAAATTGAAATAACAGAAACAATAATAAAAGTTAAAGCCATTTTCCAATTTATCCCAAAAATAATAACTAAACTAACTCCTACAGAAACACTATTTGAAATAAGGTCACACTTTGGGATAATATTATTTTCCCAGTAGATACTTATATTTTGAACTAAATGATTGAGGTACTCATCTTGCCTCCTCATATTTTTATTCGAAATTTTTTTAGAAAAATAGCTTTGGATAACTCGTTTTTTTATTGCTAAAATAATTTCTTTCCCATAATTAGTTTTTGTATATTCAAATATGGTAGAAAATACAAGCCAGTTAAGTAAAATGAAAATACAAAGATATATCTTTCCAAAATATTCTTGGTCTGATTGGCGAATTAAGTCAAAAACTGATCCTAATTGGATTGAAAATATTCCAATGCAAATAGCTGATATGGAACTTGATAGAATCACTAGTGCAAATAAATAACGATATTTTTTATTAATAGCTTTCATAATATCTCCTTTACATAAAGTTAATCCTATCGCAATTTGCCAAGAAACTAAAAAAAATCCCTTATTCGGGACAAAAAACCAAGCCATTTTATAATGACTTGGTTTCAAAAATTAGATTAAATGCGCTTCTTCGAGCAGTTCTTCCACAAAGGTGCCATTTAATTTTTTTCTACCAACTTTTTCAATTAATTTTGGAATTGGTAAGTCCATATCTTCAAGAGGTTGTTTGTCATTCAAGTAATAAAGAGCTTTTAGAAGTTCTCGAATATCATAGGCTGAATTAAAGACTTCTGGAATACCACGTTCAATATTTAAGAACATATAAACAGCTTCCATTGCTGTTCGGATAGAATATTCTGTGGTAAAGACAGTATCGCGGGTTGGTGATTCTGCAAAGTTACCAATAAAGGCCAAGTTAACAGAGCCATCTGGTATCACTTTTGGTCTATCACCTTTTACACGTGGCATAAAGTAACTTGTAATAAATGGCATGTAAACAGGGACAGTATTGATCTTATCTTGACTTGCTAGGTCCTTAATTTTATTTTCTGGGACACCAAGATGATACAAGAGTTCTTCTGTGATTTCTTGACCAGTACATTCCTCAATCTTCTTAGGAACATAATTACCTTCTACATTAGAATAAAGGCCATAAATCCAAACCGTTGTTTCATTTTCTTTTTGTTCTTTAAAGTGTGGTTGACGGTGAATAGCAAAGCTGATCATCCAGTTGGAGTCTACAATGGTAATAATGCCTCCTGTATTGACTTTACCATCATGAATCTCACGATGGGTGAGACGTTCAATGTAAGGCTCAATAGCTGGGTCTTTAATAGTAGCAGTTGCTGATACAAACCAACTTTTCGCTGGAAGATCCTTATAAAAAGTCTTAGGATGCCCAAAATCAGGAGATTGAGCAGCTAAGTTTTCCCATAAATTCCATGAACCACCTAAATCCTTATTGGGTTTTGCCACTGTATGATGACTACCATAGCTTGTACTTTCAGTGATTGAACCATTTGTTACAAAGACTAAATCATTTGGCGTTAAATCAATGGTTTGAGGTTGGCCTGAGACTGTCATTACTAGCTTTTTAGCTACTTTTTGACCCTCTTTGATATCAACCTTAACATTTGTAACCTTGGTATCAAACTGCATATCAACATTATGAGACTCTAAATAGCTAATGATTGGTTTTACCATAGAGTCATATTGATTGTACTTGTTAAATTTAAGAGAGGTAAAGTCTGGTAAACCATCAATGTGGTGTACAAACCTCATGGCATAACGGCGCATTTCAACAGCAGAGTGCCACTTTTCAAAGGCAAACATGGTTGCCCAATAAATCCAGAAATTACTTTCAAAGAATTTTTCTGAAAAGACATCTTCTATGGTTTTATCCCCTAGAGATTCTTCTGTTTTCATAATCAATTTAACAAGTTCATTAGCACTTGTGCCTAATGTGTACATACCATCATCATGAACTCGATTGCCTCTTTCATGGATTAAACGACAATTAGAAGAATTGGGATCATCCTTATCCAACCAGTAAAATTCATCCAAGTAAGAAGCTCCTGGAATTTCTAAGGAAGGAATTGAACGATACATATCCCACATACATTCAAAGTGGTTTTCCATTTCACGACCACCACGTGTTACAAAACCAATATCTGGTTTTTTTATACCATCTAAAGATCCCCCAGATAGAGGTAATTCTTCAATGATGTGTATCTTTTCACCAGGCATTTGACCATCTCTAATGAGAAAGACTGCTGCTGCTAAGCCGGCTAAACCAGACCCGATAATATAGGCAGACTTGTCATCTACACCCTCAGGTTTTCTTGGTCTTGCAAAAGCTTCATAGTTTCCACTTGTATAATACATAAAGTGACCTCCTAGATATTTTTTAAAGTGGTTAATCCTTTAATTAGGTTCATTTTACTCTTAAAAAGCAAGCTCTGCCACTAAAAAAGCTCTTTCTAGGCCTTTTTTAGACAGATATAAAAAACTGTCTAAAAAATGTAGTACATTTATTTTAACCACAAAAAAGGAATGCTTTTTCTAAAAAAGTATTCCTAGATTTTTTTGAAAGATGACTTTTAGTGGCTCTTATAGTCTTCCCAGATGATGTCAAACTGACCTAAATTAAAGGAAAAGCTAGCCTGATCTTCTAAATAGCGACTGACTAAATCAAAATCATCTGTATGTTTAGGAAAGCTTATATCTTCAAAGGCTAAATCGGCTAATATAGCTACTGGAGTATCTGATTTAGAATTGCGCTGGGTCATCAGCCAGCTATAAAAAGATTTTCTCACTTCCAGTTCTCCTCTAAAAATGCGTGTCTTATTTGGCTACTTCGAGCGTAGCGTTCTGGATTATTTCTATAAAAACCTTGGTGATAATCTTCTGCTGGGTAAAAGTCACATGCAGCCTGGATACTGGTCACTATTGGTTTATCAAAGCGTCCTGAAGCTCCTAAGTTAGCCTTGGACTGCTCTGCAATGCGTTTTTGTTCTTGGTTAAAATAATAAATAACAGGACGATAATTATCTCCTCTATCCTCAAATTGGCCAAAAGCATCTGTAGGATCTGTCTGAGCCCAGTAAAGCTCCACTAAATCTGCAAAAGAAATCTGGTCTGGGTCAAAGATAATTTCAACTGCCTCTGTATGGCCTGTTGTTTTTGCGCACACTTGTTCATAGGTTGGATTGGGCACATGACCTCCTGTGTAGCCGCTTCTTACAGATAAGATACCAGCTTGTTCTTCAAAGGGTTGCACCATGCACCAAAAGCAACCACCTGCAAAAATAGCTCTCTCTAAATGTTTCTCCATGTCTTTCTCCTCGTCATTTGATGGTCTCATTGTAACAAAAAACCTTGCTAGTCGCAAAGTTTTCTGATTTATATAAGTTCTGTGCCATGAGCATCTTGTTTAATTTTTTTAGCTTTCATTAGGCCACCTAGGGCTTTTTTAAATTGTCCCTTAGAAATGGCAAAGGTTGCTTTAATATCTTCTGGATCTGATTTATCATTCAAGGTCATAAAACCACCATTTGATTCCAGGTAAGTCAAAATCATCTGAGCATCATTTTCTAACATTTCAAATGAGCGAGGCTTAAGGGATAAGTTTAAGGTGCGATCAACTTCTCTAAATCCTATAATCCGAGCATCTAGTACTTGACCTAAACGAGGTTCGTTATAACGTTCACTTGGATGAATAAAACCCAACATATTATTATCAGGAAGATATACAAAAGTTCCTGACATTTTTAAGCGGTAAACAATGGCTGGCCAGTTTTGGTTTTGCATATTATCATAGGCCTGTGTCGCCATTTTTTGAAAGACTTCTGGTTCAGCAGGGACACCCCAGATCCTTTCTTTATTATCCACTGAAAGCTTAATATAAAGCCTATCTCCCTTTTTAGGCCACAATTCCTTCATTTCGGGTAAAAGGTCCAAAGAAACCACTATTTCCTTATCAGGAATCCCAGTGTCGACAAAAACTCCTAGATCACGGCGGACATCTGTTACCTGTCCCCAACCAAATGAGGTCTGAGTTGAGCTGATTTCCTTAGTTGTTAAGCGAGGCTTTTGTTTCATATCCAGATAAGCAAAGCCAGTGACCATTTCTCCTAGTTCATGCTGACCTTCTTCTTTAGAGAGACGGAAGATAAAACCATCTTTTTGGACAAAATAAGACGTTTCATTTTCTTCTTTTATTAAGCCAGTAATAATTGTTGCAAGTAATTGATTCATAATATGTTCTTTCTATAAAAAATAGGCAACTGTCAAAAACAAATGCTCTTGAAATTTGCCTACCTCTCTTCTTAACTTTTATAACCTTTACCATTAGGTAAAGAGATAATTTGATACTACATTATACTTCAAGAAGCTCTTTTTCTTTAGCTGATGTCATCGTATCAATATGTTTAATGGCATCATCGGTTGCTTTTTGAATATCTTTTTCCAATGATTTCAATTCATCTTCAGAAATTTCTTTTTCTTTTTCTTGCTTTTTAGCTTCATCCATAGCATCACGACGAATATTACGAATAGCTATCTTAGCATGTTCACCAACTTTTTTCACTTCTTTGGCTAAATTTTTACGTGTTTCCTCAGTTAGAGCTGGAATAACCAAACGAATAACTGAACCATCATTGGCTGGAGTGATCCCTAAATCTGATGCATTGATGGCACGTTCAATATCCTTGATAGAATTTTTATCAAAAGGTGAAATTAACAAAACACGTGCTTCAGGGATTGTAATAGAAGCTAATTGGTTCAGTGGAGTTGGTGCTCCATAATATTCAACTTGAATTCTATCTAGTAGGCTAGCATTGGCACGGCCCGCACGGATACTAGCATATTCACGAGATAGGGAATGAAATGATTGTTCAAAGCGTTCATTGGCTTTTTCTATAATAGCATTTGGCATTAAAATTCTCTCCTTAAATGTCCTTTTTAAAATATTTAATCTTCATTTGATTTGTTAGATACAGTGGTTCCGATATGTTCACCAAAGACAACTCGTTTGATGTTGCCACTCTTATTCATATTGAAAACGACTAAGTCAATATCGTTATCCATTGATAAGGTAGAAGCTGTAGCATCCATGATTTTTAGGCCACGTTTAATAACTTCACCATGGGTTAGCTCATCAAATTTAACAGCATTGGCATCTTTTTTAGGGTCTGCATTATAGACACCATCAACCCCATTTTTAGCCATCAAGATAGCATCTGCTTCAATTTCAGCAGCCCGTAAAGCAGCTGTTGTGTCGGTTGAAAAATAAGGTGAGCCAATACCTGCTCCAAAGACCACAATCCGTCCTTTTTCTAAATGACGAAGGGCACGTCCACGAATATAAGACTCAGCAACATTTTGCATAGGAATAGCTGTTTGAACCCGAGTATCTACTCCATAATGTTGCAAACTATCAGCCATAACGAGGGCATTCATTACAGTACCCAACATGCCTGTGTAATCAGCCTGTACACGATCCATACCAGCCTCTGCAGCCGGTTCACCCCTCCAAAGGTTACCTCCACCAATAACAAGTCCAATTTCTACTCCTGAAGCATGTACTTCAGCAATTTCTTTAGCAATGGCTTGAACAGTTGGGATATCAATCCCACTTCCCTTGTCTCCAGCCAAGGCTTCCCCAGATAACTTAATTAAAATACGACGATATTTTGGTTCCACTTTGATTATCTCCTTAGTTTGTCCTATCTATTTTATCATAAATGATTTATTTTTGACAGATGAATGCTATTTAAGATACTAGAAAAACGTTTTTCTTCTTACACTAGCGTTTAAAACAAGTAACTAGCTGTTAGCTTATCGAAATAAACAAGCTAAGTCTTATAATCTCAATAACATAGGGCTTCCTTAGCGATAAAATAAAAAAGATTGAAGAAAAGTCCTCAAATTGAACTTTTCTTCAATCTAAAGCTATCCTGAAATAGCCTTTTAAGTCATTAGAATGATGATGGGTCTACTTTGATACCAACACCTTGTGTAGATGTGATAGCAACATTAGTCATGTAAGTACCTTTAGAAGTTGCTGGTTTAGCTTTAACCATTACATCGTGGAATGCTTTAAAGTTTTCAACCAATTTGTCAGTGTCAAATGATACTTTACCAATGATAGCTTGTACGTTACCTGCTTTGTCAGCACGGTAAGTGATTTTACCACCTTTAGACTCTTCAACTGCTTTAGTAACGTCCATTGTTACAGTACCAGTTTTAGGGTTTGGCATCAAGTTACGAGGTCCAAGAACACGTCCAAGTCGTCCAACGATTGCCATCATGTCTGGTGTTGCAATAACAACATCAAAATCAAGCCATCCACCATTGATTTTAGCAACTAGGTCATCTTCACCTACGAAGTCTGCTCCAGCAGCTTTTGCTTCTTCAGCTTTAGGACCACGTGCAAATACTAAAACACGTTGTGTTTTACCAGTTCCATTTGGCAATACCATTGCTCCACGGATTTGTTGGTCAGCTTTACGAACGTCAATATTCAAGTTGTATGCAACTTCTACAGATGCATCAAATTTTGCAAAGTTAGTTTCTTTTACTAAAGCTACAGCTTCTTCTACACTGTAAGCTTTTGTGCTATCAATTTTTTCAAGTGCAGCACGCATTTGTTTGCTTTTTTTAGCCATTATTTTTTTCTCCTTGTAATGTGGTCATATCGATTTGATTTAAAATCTCCCACGTCACTCATCTCTTATGATAAAGTCTTGCGGGTAATAGGGTTCTTGTCTGATTAGTCAGTAACAGTGAATCCCATTGAACGAGCAGTACCTTCAATCATACGCATTGCAGACTCAAGGTTTGCAGCGTTTAAATCTGGCATCTTAGTTTCAGCAATTTCTTGTACTTGTGCACGAGTAACTGATGCAACCTTAGTTGTATTAGGTGTACCTGATCCTTTTTCAACACCTGCAGCTTTTTTCAAAAGAACAGCAGCTGGTGGTGTTTTAGTAATGAAATCAAATGATTTATCTTCATAAACTGAGATAACAACTGGGATGATCATACCAGCTTGATCAGCTGTACGAGCATTAAATTCTTTAGTGAATCCCATGATGTTAATACCTGCTTGACCAAGAGCTGGTCCAACTGGTGGAGCTGGTGTAGCTTTACCAGCAGGGATTTGAAGTTTTACAAGTTTTTCGACTTTTTTAGCCATTTTAAAATCCTCCTGTTGTGGTTTTGGCGGTAATTAAGATTTTTACCTCCCACAGATATGCATTTAGCATACCTCTCCATTATACCTATTTCTACAACAAATTTCAATACTTTTTCTTAATTTACTTTTTTTGAGAAAGAAAAGTCTCTTTAAGATTTTTTGGGAATAATAAAAATGATAGAACATATTGATAACAGACAGAAAGAAACATTTACCAAAAGGCCATAAAATGCTGCCCTATCAAATTGGTTTCCATTAATAAGGGCATGGTAGACAGCTATTGAAATTGCTACTCCCATTGCACTTCCTAGTGAGCTAGCCATCTTATAGATACCAGAAGCAGCTCCAACTTTTTCGTTTGGAATACTTGAGATGGCTGTATCAGTTGATGGGGTCGCATAAATTCCAAGACCAGCTCCAAAAAAAGCATAGCCTAGAAAAACAAGTCCTAGATAACTAGACCCTTTGAGTCCTACAAATGTCATTAGGACTATTCCCAGCAAGCAACTGTTCGCTCCCCATAACATAGGCTTTCTCGCTCCAAACCTTTGTAGGAGCTTTTCGCCAATACGGATGGTAATTAAAATAAGCACCAAATAGCCCAATGACATTGTGCCAGCCCTTTGAGCAGACAAGCCTCTTCCTTCTTGCATATAGGTATTAATCACAATAAGGGTACCAGCTACAGCGTTTAATAAAAAATTTGAAATAGTAGCTCCCAAGTAATAAGGATTATCAAAAAGTCTAAAATCAATAAAACTGTTTTCCTTATGCTGTTCAATATAATAAAAAAGAAGAAAACCACCAAGAACAAGCCCCAAAAGAGACAAGGTTATTGGTGATAAAAAGCCATTGTCTTTAGCAGTGGAAATCCCAATATTGAGTGCTAGCATGCTAATTATGAAAATAAGAATACCCGGTAAATCAAATTTTCTTTGACTACTTACAACTTTACTCTCTGGAGTTCCATATATGAGTAGAAAACTTACTATAGAAGCCATGATGGAAAAGACAAAGACATAACGCCAACCTATAGAACTAGCTACCGTTCCACCAAAAAAAGAACAAAGACCAGACCCTCCCCAAGAACCAATAGACCAAAAACTAACAGCTCGCTGACGCTCAGCCCCGACATAATAGGTTTTTACCAATGCCATTGTTGAAGGCATGATAAAAGCTGCTGCTAGACCCTGAAAAATACGTCCCATGATAAATAACATAGCTCCATCTGCCATAATTATCAGGAAAGAACCAATGACATTTAACAAAAGTCCAATATAGGTGAATTTAACCCGTCCTAGTTTATCAGCTAGTCCTCCAGTTACCACTATAAATAATCCCGAAAAGAGAGCCGTGATAGATATCCCAATATCCATAGAACCTGAAGAAATTCCCAATGACCTTTGAACATCCGGTGCCATATTTAAAATAGACTGGGCAAATAACCAAAAAGCTAGAACAGCTAGCACTATACCTACTAGTAGTTTATTATTTCCTTTAAATGCTTCCTGTGATTGCATACCTTTTTATCCTCCTTCTCAATAAATAAAGGCTAAGTGAAACTAAGTTACTATTTACTGAAAAAAATATTTTTAATTTCTGAAATATTTCTTTTTCTTATTTCCATAAGAGTCATTATACCATTTATAAGAGAGATACAAAGCCTTTAGTTTTAGAAGAGTCCTAAAGCTGAACATTTATTTAGCCTTAGTCTCGATTTGGGAAATTCTTGTTAAGTCTTACTATATTTTCCTGAATCAAAATAAAAAGTTTACAAGTTTAGCGAAAGAAGATAAAATAAAGTTATGATAACCTATAAATTAATAGCCGTCTTGTTTATACTAATAACACCCATTTTTTCACATATTCTTGTTTCCCTTTTTAGAGTGGGAACTTATGGTATTAAATTCCCTGATTTAGCCTTCCTTCTCTTTGCCTTAGAATTCATACTGGTTTCTGGTAAATTTTTTGCCCATAATCTATTACCTTATTATCTCATCGCCCTATCATGTTTAGCTATTATTATAAGCCTCGTACTAGTAATAAAGAAGCAAGATTTTCAATACCCACGCTTTTTGAAGTTGTTTTGGCGAATTGGGTTTCTACTTACCTTTTTTCTCTATCTAGGACTGGTTATTACTATTTTTACCATCTAAAAAATCATTGGACCTGAGCCAATGATTTTTTAATGTGTTTGTAAAACTTTTCTTGGTTTGGTTCCTTCTGCTGGTCCTATGACACCTGCTTCTTCTAACTCATCCATCAGACGAGTTGCTCGGTTAAAACCAACAGATAGACGTCTTTGGATCATTGAAGCTGATGCCTTTTGTGTTTCTAAAACTAAGGCCTTTGCTTCTTCAAAAAGAGAATCTCCCTCAGAAGCACTGCCATTTCCAAAAGCACCATTATCATTGTCACTGACCTCACCTGGATCAAAGGAATCATCATAGTCTGCTTCTGCTTGGTCCTTAATAAAACCAACAATGCGTTCCACATCATCATCAGATATAAAGGAACCTTGAAGTCGAACAGGGTGATTTTCATCAATGGGTTTAAAGAGCATATCACCGCGACCAAGGAGTTTTTCAGCACCATTTTCATCTAAAATGGTACGGCTATCTGTCCCTGAGGAAACTGCAAAAGCAACTCGCGAAGGTACATTTGCCTTAATTAAGCCAGAAATAACATCGACAGATGGTCTTTGTGTTGCTAAAATCATATGGATACCAGCTGCACGCGCCTTTTGTCCCAAACGAATAATAGCATCTTCAACCTCTTTACTTGCTACCATCATTAAGTCAGCCAACTCATCTACAATCACCACAATTAGAGGCAGGGGAATTTGTTTTTGTTCAGACTGCCTATTGTAATCCTCGACCTTACTATTATAGCTAGCAATATTTCTCACACCCACCTTGCTAAAGAGCTCATAACGATTTTCCATCTCATCAACAACTTTTTGAAGAGCCTTACTGGCCTTACGTGGGTTGGTCACTACTGGAATCAATAGATGGGGAATATCATTATAGACAGATAATTCTACCATTTTGGGGTCAACCATTAAGAATTTGACCTGATCAGGTCTAGCCTTCATCAAGATACTTGAAATAATCCCATTAACCGCAACTGATTTCCCTGACCCAGTAGACCCAGCTACCAAAAGATGGGGCATCTTAGTTAAATCAAAACTTCTAGCTAAACCATTAACTGCCTTACCTAGAGGTACCTCTAAGAGTTTTTCTTCAGAAGTCTGTGATTGTTCCCAAAGTTCACGGAACGAAACCGTAGCAATTTCAGAATTGGGAACCTCAATACCAACTAAAGACTTACCTGGAATAGGGGCTTCAATCCGAACATCCTTAGCAGCCAGGGCTAGAGCTAAATCATCTGCCAGATTAGAAATCCTATTAACACGAACACCTACTGCTGGTTTAATTTCATACTTGGTAACTGAAGGACCAATTTCTGCCCGCTCTACCTTGACATCGATACCAAAACTCTTAAAGGTATCTTCAAGTACCTTGATATTTTTACGCACCAGACTTTTTTCCTTGGTCTGATCCTTAGGTCTATCTGGCGCAAACAAGTCAATGGTTGGCAACTTGTAAAGAAGATTAGCTTTGGGCGTAAAATCTACTTCAACAGGCTCATCATCAAAATCATCAGAATCACTCTCCATAGCTAGTTTTTGCTCCTCATAAAGAGGGTCCTCAGCCAGGCTTAAGCTTTCTATATCAGCATCAAGAGGAAGCTCAGCTGACTCTAGCTCACTAGGATGTGAATGATAGGCAATAATCTCTGGCTCCAAGAGTTCAGAGAAACTTGGGTCCTCAGCACTTGAATCTATAAGATGAGCTCCATCAGAATCTAAAATTTCCCCAGTCTCACTATCCACTTTCAATCCATTATGGAAGGCTTGATCTTGCACTTCTTTTTGGTCCATTTCTGCTTGAATTCTTGCTTGCTCAGCCTGGGCTTGTCTTTCTTGCTTTTTGATATAGCGGAGCTCCTTATTTGCCCTATATTTTTCAGCTAACTTAGCAAACAAACCCTTACTAAAATCAGCAATATCATAAACATCCCAAGGAGTCATTAAAAACAAGCCTAGTAATATAACAAGAGCTCCAATAAAAAAGGCTCCAATATTAGAGAAAAGGAAAGAGACAGGCTTGTAGAGTAAGGCACCAAACATGCCACCTCCTGCAAAGGTCTCCACCCTAAATTGGATTAAATCATCCATGATTAACCTTGCTGAATAAGAAAAAATTTCTTTATTCTTTACTCCTTGAAAAGTAAATAAATAAGCATGCCACTCTATCAATAATCCTAAAAATAGGATAATAAAGCCTGCAATCAATCCTTCTTGTTTTTTTAACCATTTAAAGAAAAAGAGATAGACAAATACTGCAAAGATAAAGAGGTAAGCTAAGCTTCCTACCATAAAACGAATAACATTATAAGCTGTTATTCCAAATACTCCAAGTCTTAAAGCTGCACAGATTAAAACCAGACCCATTAAAAAGGAGAAAATCATCCTCTTAATAGCCCTTTGTTTCTCTAAGTCTGCCTTTGTTTGACGCTTTTTTTTAGCACTTTTTTTTCGTTGATTTCTTATAGCCATAAAACCATTATACCATTTTTTGATATTAATGAAATATACTTATCAAGAGCTTGACTTTATGTTAAAATATAGAAAACTAGCTCAAGGAGAAAATATGAAAAAAATAGTCTCGCTAAGTGTAATAATCATCTGCTTATTATCTTTAAGTGGCTGTGAATCTGTTAGTCGCCTCATTAAGGGTGATAAATATGTTGATGAAAAAATAGCACAAAAAGAATATGGACAAGAAAGTGAAAGCTACCGTAAGGAAGTCAAAAAAGCCCTCAAAGCCAGTAGAAAAGATTTCCCTCAACTTAACAGTGACCTTACAAAAGACCAATCTAAGGTTGTCTTGAAAACGACTCAAGGTGATATTACCATTAAGCTCTTTCCAAAATTAGCCCCTCTTGCTGTAGAAAATTTTCTAACCCATGCTAAAGAAGGGTACTATAATGATATCAGCTTCCACCGTGTTATATTAGAATTTATGATTCAAGCAGGAGATCCTAAAGGAGACGGTACAGGTGGAGAGTCCATTTGGAAGGGTAAAAAACCTAAAATTGATTCTGGGAATGGTTTTAATAATGAAATCTCACCCTACTTGTACAATATCAGAGGAGCTCTAGCAATGGCTAATGCTGGTGCCAATACAAATGGAAGTCAGTTCTTTATTAACCAAAATACCGACGACCAATCTAACTCCTTAGCTCAGGACCATTATCCAAAACCAATTATTGAAGCCTACCAAATGGGAGGCAATCCTAGCCTAGATGGTGGCTATACTGTCTTTGGTCAAGTTACTGAAGGAATGGATGTTGTTGATAAAATAGCCCATGTAGCTGTTGATGAGAATGAAAAACCAAAAGAAAAAGTTACCATTAACTCAATAGAAATAGTAAAAGATTATTCCTTTAAAAAGTAAAAAGAGCCTTAAGCTCTTTTTACTTTTTTTGATAGAATGTCATAAATCTCTGCTTAGGTGATATGAAAAAACTAATGGCAAAGATAAGTGCTGATGTTATAACAATACTTGACCCTGCTGCAATATTAAAGGTATAGCCAAGATAAAGACCTAAAATAGAGGTTAAAGCTCCCAGACTTGAAGATAAAAAAATCATTGTCTTCAAGCTATTAACATACAAATAAGCAGTTGCTGCTGGGGTAATCAACATGGCAACTATTAAGATAGTACCCACACTTTGCATAGCTGTAACTGATACTAGGGTCAGTAAAACCATGAGTAAATAATGGTAAAAATTAACCTTTATTCCCATTGATTTTGCAAGAATAGGATCAAAGGAGGTCAACAATAATTCCTTGAAAAAGACAATAATTAACCCCAAAACAATGATTGACACAATGATGGTAATCCATTTATCACTGTCTTGAACAGCTAGGATATTCCCAAAAAGGATATGGAAAAGATCGGTAGAACTATTTGCCACTCCAATAAGAATAACTCCTAAGGCGAGAAATGAACTAAAGGTGATTCCAATAGCTGTATCTCCTTTGATAATACTATTTTCCTTGATAAAGGTAATCAAAATAGAGGCTAAAAGCCCAAAAACAATGGCCCCCACAAAAAAATTAACCCCTAGAATAAAAGAAAGAGCAACACCTGGTAAAACGGCATGCGAAATAGCATCTCCCATCAAGGACATTGATCTTAGGATAATAAAACAGCCAACTGCCCCTGACACAATTCCAATAACAATCGCCGTTATTAAAGCATTCTGTAAGAAATGATAAGACATTAGACCATTAAAAAATTTGAAAAGCATCTCATTAGCTCCTTTCTACAATAATCTTACCGTAGGCTTTTGACAAATTCTCTTTTGTGAAGGCTTCAGCAACAGGCCCATAAGTAATCAGCTTTTTATTTAACAAGATAAGAGAATCAAAGTAGTCTTCCACCTTATTTAAGTCATGATGAACAATCAAAATGGTCTTTCCTGCTTCTTTCAATTCTTTCAGTAGCTTAATAATAATATCCTCACTGACAGAATCAATACCAACAAAAGGTTCATCTAAGAAAATAAAATCCCTTTCTTGAATAAGACATCTAGCCATTAACATCCTTTGAAACTGCCCACCAGAAAGAGAATTTATGGGACGATTGGCAAAGTCTTCTAAGCCCACTTCTTTTAGATAGTGGTTTACTTTTTGATATTCTCTTTTACCAACCTTATGAAAGGGTCCTAAGTAGGCATAAGTTCCTAAGGAAACACATTCCTTGACCGTTATGGGAAAATTATAATCGATATCGCTGCGCTGTTCCACATAAGCAATTATGTGACCTGACCTATTAAGTTCCTGATCATTAATCAAGATTTTCCCGCTAGAATCAACAAGGTGCAGGATAGCCTTCATCAAAGTTGATTTTCCGGCTCCATTAGGCCCTACAATACCTATAATTTCATTTGGTTTGATTGTTAATGTAATATTATCTATTGCTTTCTGATTTGCTTGATAACTTACAGAAAGATTCTCTATTCTTATCATTAGTCCCCCCTACAATAAAATAAAGCACAGAGTCACGAGCAGACTTGTGCTTGTATTTTATATTATTTTGCTAAGCCTTCTGAAATTTTATCTAAATTCCATTTCATCATTGCATAGTAGCTGTCGCCATCTTTGCCTTTTTTAGCAATTGAATCTGTAAAGATCTCTGAGTAGATTGGGATACCACTATCTTTTGATACAGATTTCATTGGACGACTGTCAACACTTGATTCAACAAACAAAGCTGATGGTTTTTTAGCCTTTAATTTTTCAATTAATGTTGAGATTTGATCAGGTGTTCCTTCTTCTTCTGTGTTAATTTCCCAAATATAAGCAGATGGTACATTGTAAGCTTTTGAGAAATATTTGAAGCAGCCTTCACTTGTTACAATAACTTTTTTCTTGTCTGGAATTTTATCAAATTTTGACTTAGCTTCTTTATCAAGTTTTTCAAGTTTAGCAACATATGCATCTAGATTTTTTTGGTAAAAATCTTTATTTTTAGCATCTTTTGCAATTAATTGTTTTGCGATATTTTTAGAATAAATAATACCATTTTCAAGATTTAACCAAGCATGTGGGTCTTCTTTGCCCTTTTCATTTTGTCCTTCAAGGTAGATAACATCTACTCCATCACTGACTGCAAAGTAATCTTTATTTTTTTTCTTTTCAGCATTTTTAACAAGCTTTGTGAACCATGCTTGACCACCATCTTCTAGATTAATACCATTGTATAAAATCAAGTCTGCAGAGCTTGTTTTATCAACGTCTTCTGGAAGTGGTTCATATTCATGGGGATCTTGACCGATAGGAACAATACTGTGCAAGTTGATTTTATCCCCTGCAATATTTTTAGTCATATCCGCGATAATTGAGTTGGTAGCAACAACATTGAGTTTGTCATTTTTAGCATTTTTTGTACCACCATTTGAACAAGCCGTCACTAGTATAACAGCTAAAAAAGCAGACAAAATAAGACTTATTTTTTTCTTCATTTATTTCTCCTTAACGCCCTTATTTTAAAAAATTAAGCATAATTAATTATACTATTAAGATACATTATCAACTAATTTTTGTCAAGATACTTTTAATAAGATTTTTTCTAAAAATTCTGTTATAATAATGATTATTAATAAGAGAAAGGCATCCAGCTATGTCGCCTAACAAGGAAGATTATTTAAAAAGTATTTATGAACTCGGAGAGCAAGAAAGTAAAATCTCAAATAAAATGATTGCAGAAAATATGCAAGTCTCAGCTCCTGCAGTTTCTGAAATGATTAAAAAAATGATTCAACAAGATTGGATTATCAAGGATAAGGAGAAAGGTTACTTTTTAACCGCAAAAGGCAAAGAACTAGTCGCAAATCTCTATCGCAAGCATCGTTTAATTGAAGTGTTTTTAATCAATCAATTAGGCTATAACTCTCAAGAAGTTCATCAAGAAGCTGAAATCCTAGAACACACGGTTTCAGATACCTTTATTGATCGCCTTGATGAGAATCTTGGTTTTCCTGAGTTTTGTCCCCATGGTGGTACTATTCCAAGAAAAGATCAAGCTCTTAATGAAGTCAACCGTACTAGACTTAACCAGATTAGTCAGCTAGGAAGCTATAAACTCAGTCGTATCCACGACCAATTTGATTTACTCCAGTATCTAGAAGGACACCAGTTAGCTGTTAATACTCCATTTGAACTAGAGCAAATCGATACTTATGCGAGAACCTATACTATTTCTTACAAAGGAAAAACCCTTAGCGTTCCTGAAAACATTGCTAAACAACTCTATGTTTCAAAACAATAAAAAACATCGGAAAAATCTGATGTTTTTTTATAATATCTCAAGAAAATGTAAGAGGGTCTGAGCAGATTGCCTACCTGCTTCTATAATAAATTGATCAAAGGTAATGTTAGCATCATGGGCAGCTGTATCACTCATAGCTCTAACGACAATAAAAGGTTTACCTGTAGCATAAGCTGCCTGAGCAATAGCAGCACCTTCCATCTCAACAGCTAGGACCTCTGGAAAATGGCCTTTAATCTCTGCTATCTTATCACTTCCAGCAATAAAACTATCACCAGTTGCTATTAAACCAAGCTTGCTCTTGCGTTTTTCTTTTCTTAACACTTCTTCAAACTTATCAACAAAGTGTCTATCAGCTTCAAAATAGAGAGGTTGCATAGACATCTGCCCATAATCATAGCCAAAGGCTCTTAAATCAACATCATGGTAAACCAACTTATCAGCAACAACGATATCCCCAATCTGCAAATCACTAGCAACTGCACCTGCTGATCCTGTATTGATTAAAGCATCTACCTTAAACAATTCCACTAAAACAGAAACTGTCATAGCTGACATAACCTTACCGACACCTGACTCTACCAAGACCAAATCATGACCTGCATATTGTCCACTATAGTAGTCTTTAGATAAAAGCTTAGTCACATCTTTATTCTCTAAGTTTTCAACTAACAAGCTAAGTTCCTGCTCCATGGCAGCAATTATTCCTATTTTCATGTGACCTCTATTTCTTTTTATAGTTTAAAAATAGCATAAATTAATAAGGCTATTAAAATAACAAGAGCTATCAGAAGAAGATTGAGTTTTGACTGAAATTGATGACGTTTTGCGTTTTCAATCCGTCGACTCTTATAAATCCTTTCCTCATCCTTATCTTCAGAAAAATGAATGATTTTTGTATCTGAGTCAAGATAAAAATCATCTTCAATCTCTTCGCCATTCTGGGCTTTTTCAATGATATCGTCAGTTAGTAATGATTTCCCCATTTACAAATCACCTCCAAACTTTTGAGCATAGTATTGAATAGCAATAATTGTCTTAGCATCCACAATTTTCCCCTGGGCTATATAATCTAAGCACTCTTGATAGCTTAATTCTAACAACTCAATAAGCTCATCTTCATCTTGGGGTCTTGGATTGCTAACCTTCTTTATATTTTCTGCTAGGTAGAGGCTTATTTTTTCATTACAAAAACCAAGAGCTGTATAGAAGTCATAAAGGTGCTTTAAATCACCTGCATAGGCTGTTTCTTCCTCTAGCTCACGAGCAGCTGCTTCTAGCTCAAAACCCTTCTCGCCCTTTTCCAGTTTTCCAGCAGGAATTTCATAAGAAACGGCTTCGATAGCTTTACGGTACTGCTTAACTATAAGGAGTTTCTTTTCGGGGGTCACTGCTAAAACAGCTACCGCCCCATTATGAAGAACAATCTCGCGTTTTGCTTTTCCCAAATCATTTGGAAGTTGAACGTCATCAACAACAAGATCTATAATAGCTCCTTTATAAATGTCTTGCCTTTTTAAGGTTTTTTCTTCAAAGTCCATTATAATTTCTCCTTATCCCCAATTGCCTATTATTTATTGTTAGGATGATGAGGGAATTTTTTTGCATAGCCTTCTTTAGTCACTTGTCGACTTCGTCCAATAGCAATGCTGTCACTGGCAACATTTTTAGAAATAGTCGAGCCAGCAGCTGTCAATGCATTGTCACCAATCTCAAGCGGAGCAATTAAGGTCGAATTGCTACCAATAAAGACATTGTCACCAACTACGGTTTTGTATTTATTTTGACCATCATAGTTAACTGTGATAGTTCCTGCACCAAAATTAACTGCTGAGCCCACTTGACTATTGCCAATATAAGTGAGGTGCCCAGCTTTAGTATTTTTACCAATTAGGGAATCCTTAACTTCCACAAAGTTACCAATATGAACACCCTCACCAATTTGAGAACCTGGTCTGATATGAGCAAAAGGGCCCACCGTTACCTTATCTGAAATAGTGGATTCTTCAATAGTTGATTGTTTAATGACTACTGATTGTCCAACTTCTGTATCTTCTAGATAAGTGCCATTGGTTAAGACTGTGCCTGAACCTATTTTCGTTTTACCCTTCAAGGTAACATTAGCTTCAATCAAAACATCTGCTTCGATAACAACTTCACTATCAATATAAGTAGCATCAGGATTTTGCAAGGTAACGCCATTTTCCATATGAGCCTGGTTGATGCGTTGTCTCATGACAGATTCTGCCTTTGCTAGGGCAATCCGGTCATTAACCCCTAAACTTTCATTAAAATCTTTTAAAAGATAGGCTCCCACTTTTTCCTTATTTTCTCTAAAAATAGAAATAAGATCTGTTAGATAGTATTCGCCTTGAGCATTGTTAGTGGTTATCTTTTTCAAGGCTTCAAAGAGACGTTTATTATCAAAGATATAGGTTCCAGTATTAATCTCTTTGACTTCTTGTTCAAAGGCACTAGCATCTTTTTCTTCAACAATTTTAAGAACTTCTCCATCATTATTACGAATGATTCGTCCATAACCAAAGGGATTATCTGCTTTAGCAGTTAAAATAGTAGCTACATTTTTATGATTAACATGAAAATCAATCAGGCTTTTTAAGCTCTCACCCCTAATTAAGGGAGTGTCCCCAGCAATTACTAGGGTATTACCCTCTAAGCCAGCAAGCTTTTCTTCTGCCATCATAACAGCATGCCCTGTCCCCAGCTGCTGTGTTTGTAGGACAAATTCAGAGTGATCACCTACTACTTCTTTTACCATCTCTGCCTTATGACCAATAACAGTGACATTTTTTGTAGTATGAATAGCTGCAAGGCTTCTAAAAACGTGCTCCAACATGCTTAAGCCAGAAACCCTATGCAGAACTTTTGGAAGATCTGATTTCATGCGGGTTCCTTTTCCCGCAGCTAATAGGATTGCATAATTTGTCATAATATTTCCTTTTTTCCTTTAAGTATCACCTCATTATAGCATACTAGCAGGGCTTTTGCAGAAAAAAATAGACTGGCTAAGCTAATCTATAAGCTTTATAAGAGACTTTGACTTGCCTTTTCAAGCACCTCCATTACAGCCAAACTATGGTTTAGGGCCTCAGAAGCACGCGCTGAGTCTTTGGTCTCAATAATCTCTTTAAAGACCTTAAATTCAGCAGTCATCCTGTGGTCTTCCTTGTTTTCCTGAATTCTTTTTTCATCCTGACCATTTAAGGCTACTGAAAGTTCTGGCATGGCATTGGTTGCCCCCAAGATACTAATAGAACCTTTATTTCCCTGAATGGTAGACTTAATAGCTGCACTACAATCTTTAGCACCAATACATGCTACTTTAAAGGTCGGATAATCCAGAATCAGAATCCCTGATGTATCCACCTTGTTATCAATATTTGGTAAATATAAAACTGAATCTGGTTTTCCAAAAAGTCCTACCACAATGTGAATATTATAGATATTTAAATCACGTAGGGCTCCCCCACCTTTATTAACATCAAAAGCTGGCGCTATCCGTCCCTGCTTAAAATCATCATAACGTGACGAATATTGGGAATAATTACACTCTACAATCTTGATTTCTCCTAATTGTGCTAGATGTTCCTTAATATAAGTAAAATTCTCCAAGTATTGATTGGTGATAGCCTCTAGTAAAAAGACCTGCTTTTGCTGGGCAATACTAGCTAGCTCTTCTAAGTCAGCCAAGGCCAAGGTAAAAGGCTTTTCACAGATAACATGTTTGCCAGCTAGAAGTGCCTGCTTAGCCATCTGATAATGGAGATGGTTTGGTGTAGCAACGTAAACTGTATCAATCTCTGGGTTAGTTAGCACTTTTTCATATTCATACGAAGCTTCTTCTATTTCAAACTTTTGGGCCAATAGCTGAGCTGTCTCAATACTTCTTTGTGTTGAAACAATGGCCTTTAAGTCAATCCCTTCAATAGCTGATAACACTGGCAAAGCATCCTTAACAATCATTCCTGTTCCTAAAATAGCTAATTTCATTTTTTCTCCTAATTATCTATAGCAAATTCTTTAGCAAAAATAAGTTTTCCCTCAATTCTTTGGTTTCCTTTAAGGGAATGAGCCATAAAATACTGACTTAGAAAAGCTTTAGGTTTGCTTAGTCCGTAGCTGACTGCCTCTTGATAACCAAATTGGGGTAACAAGTCCACGATTTTGATATTCTGGTAGAACTGACAAGGGAGCTAAAACTAGGACTGTCTCATCAGCCACCTGACCTTTTCTGGTCTAATAATCATTTTAGAAGCCCTTTGTCTTTTTATTTTAAGCTCCAACCACCATCCATTGTAATAATGTTTCCCTGCATGGCTCCTGCCTTACCAGAAGCCAAATATAGGGTTAAATCTGCTACTTCTTCTGCACTAATCCAACGCTTTATCGGGGTTTTCTGGCTGACCCAATCTGCCAAGCCACCAGGTTCAAAATCACTGGCTGTCATAGCTGTTTTTACTGCACCTGGTGCAATGCCAAACACTTGAATACCAGCTTCTGCATAATCCAGAGCTAATTGTCGGGTTAAGCCAGCTAGGGCATGTTTGCTGCTTGTATAGGCAGCACCGCCTCCTCCTGCTAGAAAACTAGCAATGGAACACATGTTAATAATAATCCCACTTTTTTGCGCCAGCATTTCTTTAAGATAATAACGAATGACCTTAACATGGGCAAAAAAATTGCTAGCAAAAATTGCTTCAAAATCACTGTCGTCACTGTCTAACAAGGCTTTATAGTTATCTAAAACCCCTGCTGTGTTGCAAAGAATATCCACCTGAGGAAGGAAATTAAAAAGGGGTTGGAGGTCTTTTCTTAAATCCAGCTCTAAAAAGTGAAAATCGCCTAGCAGATCAGGGCTTTTTCTTTTATCCAGCCCATAAACCTGATAGCCTTCTTCCAGAAAAAGACTCGCCTGGGCCCTGCCAATACCAGAAGAAACGCCTGTTATCAGTACTTTTTTAGTCATGGACTTCAATCCAATCTTCTGCTAAAACATCACATGGGGTTGGAGACCACATAGAGAAACCTTCTCCAGAAACATTAATCAGAAAATATGGTGTTACTTCAAGCTTACGACCATCCACTTCAATACTATCAAAGAGTTGAACATAGTTTTCAGCACCGCCCCAACCTCTACGCACATATTTTTGCTTTAACTTTAAACCCGGTAAAATCTCTTCAAATGTCATGGTTTGCTCCTTTAATCTTTATAATAGTTGATATATCTAGGTTTATGATGATTCTAAAATGTAAATTTAAAAATTTGTTCTCCATTTAGTTTACCTAGATGCTATTTTTGTTTTTTTGTAATATGAAACTGCTTTTTCTCTTTGTCTTTTGATAAATGAGAATAGATATCCATAGTCATGGCCAAAGTAGCATGACCGAATCTATATTATAATTCTTTATAGCCTATGCTAGCATTCAACAATAGACTAGCATAGGTAGGCATGTAATCATGGAAAGTAAATCTAGGGCAATCAATTTCCTCAAGCCTTCTATCCAATGCTTCTTGCCTGGTAGCCATATTTTGGTACTCTCTTATCGGAGTTACAAAAACCACTGAAGAAACCTCACTCTCAATCTCAGCAAGTAGTTACTTTTATCTATTTTTATATAAGCGTAACAAATTGACATTTTTTGGTCAATACTTATGACTCTAAAACCAGCTTTACTTTTTGGTATTCCAATCAATTTCAGAGTATTGCTAGCAAAAAATGCAAAATATAGTCAAAAATGATGCAAAAATTGGTTGATAAAAAGTAACCATTATTGGATAATAATGTTAATCAAAATGAACGGTACCCCAACGGGAGCCATAAGTAGAGTTATGTTTATACATAGCCCTATTTTTTATTTATATGGGAGTTATATGAGTAAACCATTTAATTCATTCGAAGAACAAATCGAGATATTAAAATCACGGAACCTAAATTTTATTAACGAAAATGCTGCTAGAGACATATTATCAACCTATAGCTATTATGAAATCATAAACGGCTATAAAGAGGTGGGATTAGAAAGCGATGACTACTTCAAAGAAGGAGCCACTTTTGAACAACTTTATAATTTATTTTTGATGGATAAAAAATTAGGACATTAATATCTATCTCTATAAATGAATTAGAGTCACAATTACGTACAGCGATTTCTTATGTGGTTTCTAAACATTTTCTTCTGATCAAGTATTATATTTGAATAGACGAAATTTTGAGAAAGGAAAGGTGAAATATAATATTTCTCAAAGAACCCAATTACTAAATAAATGTAGAAAAATTATTGAAGGTAATCGCCATCCATACAAACATTACAGAGAAAAACATGGGAACATCCCTTCATGGATTTTAGTGAAAGTTATGACTTTTGGAAACTTAATTACGTTTTATAAATTACAACTTCCTAATATAAAAGATGAAGTTGTTAGTATCATGACCGGTATTCCCATTGAATTAGTAGATAAAAAATGATAATTAGTATATTTTATTTTTATTAGCCCATAGAAACAATACAGCTCATGTTTGTCGTGCATATAATTTTAAAACAGAAAAGTCTAAAATTTCATACTACAGTAAATTTCACGAGAGAATGAGAATCTCTAAAGAGGAATATCATAGAGGTGAGGGACAAAATGATCTTAATACTCTAGCTATGGCCTTATCCTGGTTTAAAATTTATGACTACCCAACCTCCAATCTTACCATTGGAATGTTAAACGCAATTGAAGAATACTTAAAACTATCCCTCTCAGATAAAGAATTTATTATTGAACAGATCGGAGGAGAAATAATTCCTCATGTATAACAAAAGTCACCCCTGAGGGGTGTCTTTTTGATTAAGCTTTTCTTTGAAATTGTTCCAAGTCAAAAGCTTGGCCTTTGACTTTATCTGGTAAGAGTCCTGCAAAGACTAGTCCAATGAGCATTGGTACAAACCACCCCATAGAGATATTATGTAAGGGTAGGACTTGGACCATTTGGTGTATGCTGCTCTTAGGCATTAAGCCTGCTAGAACTTCTAAGATAGAGGCTAGTGTTACCAAGGCTATCGTGATAGAAAGGCCTCTTTTAGATAAAGGCAGAGCTTTATTAATTAAGATAATCAAAACTACAACGATAACAACTGGATAAAGGACTGTTAAAATCGGTACCGAGAAGGTAATAACCGTATTTAATCCTAAATTCGCAATTAAAAAACCAATAATCGTAAAGATCGTTGTAAAGACTTTGTAGCTTGCAAAGGCAAAATGTTTATCAAAAAACTCAGCTACAGAAACAATAAGACCTACTGTTGTTGTAAAACAGGTCAGAATAACCATAGCACTTAGGAAAAAGCGACCAAAGGAACCAAATAGCTGATAAGATGCTTGGGTTAACACATATGCTCCCTTATTGATACTAGGATCTGCTAAAACTGAAGCTGGCACAGGAAACTTATTGCCCAGATAAGCAAGACCAATATATAAAATACTAAAAGCCAGACTTGTCACAATACCAACTACCCAAATAGTAGATAAATATTCTTTTTTGTTACTAAATCCAAAACTTTTCAATGCCTCTGTTGCGACAAGACAAAAAGCAACTGCTGCTAAGGCATCCACAGTATTATAACCTGCTAAAACACCACTTCCAAAAGCACTATTAAGGTATTCAGCACTAGCAGGTGCACTATCAAGTTGGCCAAATTTAGCTAGACCTGTAACAATCAAAAGCAGGATAAGAATGGCAAATACTGGCGTTAATATCTTACCTACACTATTCATGATATTATTTGGTCTAATAGCTAGCAAATAAGCCACCAAGAAGAAGAAAAATGAAAAGATAGCTAAAGCTATTGGGTTATTGCCTACTATAGGACTAAGTCCTACCTCAAAAGAAACACTTGCTGTTCTAGGAATAGCAAATAATGGACCAATGGTTAAATAAAGTATAACCAAAAAACTCAGTGAAAAAATTGGACTAAATTTTGTATCCATTTCCTGCTTAAAACCACCATTGGTTAAGGTTCCTACTAATAGGGTAAGGACAGCTAAGCCTACACCAGACAAACAAAAACCAAAGATTGCAGGCCAAAAGTGGTTCCCTGAAGCTACCCCTAAAGCAGGTGGGAAAATAAGATTCCCTGCTCCAAAAAATACACCAAATATTAACAATCCCGTTAAAAATCCTTTTTTAACCATGAAACTCCTCAATATAATTTTTTTAGTTATGTCTTTTTACAAAAATAAGAAAAAGCAAGCTTTTCCTTAGCCTTGTCCTCATTTTGAAATGACTCTTTCTATTATATCAAAATATTCTGATTATTCTAGTCTTTTCCCAAATTATCTGGTTAGCCAATCAAAAAAGAAGCAAAGGATTACCTTTACTTCCTAATACTTGTCTGAACCTCTAAGAAATTAGTAACCATCATGCCTATTTTTCATTCTTCTTATATGATATTAAAAGGAGGGAAAGTATGACAAAGACAAACTGGGACTGTTTGGCATAGGCTATATAGTAAGGCGTCCATTTATCAGCAAATTTAGCCTTGTAATGCCTTAAACCTTCAAAAGAATAGATTTGCGACCCTAGTTGATAAATCAAATTACCCAATTTCTCATTAAAGAAACTAAAGCGATTACGACCAACATTTGAAAGAGGACTCATTCCTATATTAAAAGTATCATAGCCTTCTTCCTTAGCAAACTCAATAATGTGGATAAACAAAACATCCATGATCCCTTTGGGGGCTTCTTTTAGGTAACGCATCAGGTCTACAGATAGAGAATTTTCTGAATGAGACCTTTTTAAACTGGAAAAGGCTACTATTTGACCAGCTTCCGATATGAGTAAAGCGAGCTGACCCTTTGATAGGTAATAGGGATCAAAGAAGCCCAAAGAATAGCCCATCTCTTTACGCCCGTCTAACCATTGTTCAGAAATCTTGGCTAACTCTACCATTAAAGAATCTGAATAGGGTGGTGAGATAACATGAAAACTGTAACCTGCTTTTTGCGTCTGATTCATGACAGAACGTAGGTTTTGCCTTTTCTTGCCTGATAAGGTAAACGTTTCTGGTTTAACCAAGCCTTCTTCCCCTAATTTTATAAAATCATAACCATAATCATGAACTGGCATGACCTGCTTTTCTGAAATTTCATAGAAAACGGGATGGAAATTATAGAGATCTGCCTCTGTCATAAAATGGTTTAGGGCCTTTTCAAAATAGGCATCTTCCCCAAATAAATCGCCCATTACAAGTAATTTATCCCTTACCTGGCTAAATTGCAGAGCTACCTTATCCTGGTTGTCTTGCTGATAATACCAGAGCCTTTTATCCTGTAAAAATGCTAGCCCTGTATAGTGATGGTCTCCTTTTCCCAATAGCGCCTCAAGTCTTTTTTCTTCAAAAGGAGAACCAATAAGATAGAGTTTTCTTTTTAGAAGATGGAGAAATAAAAATAAACTAATGATAATCGCCAATAAGGTTAGAAGCCCCATCAACCACCAGTGCAAGGAAGGGACAGCAAAATGCTTTTCTAAAGCGACAAGTGACCTCTTTTGACTGGTCACCAGATTAGAATAGCCCAAAATGAAATAAGAAGCTATTAAGAACAACCAGATAAAACCATCCATAAAGGCATCTTCATGACTAATAATAAACTGGTTTCTATAGAGATTATCCTTACTTAAAAAGAGCAAACCAGCTAATAAAGCTAGTAAAAGCGTTGGCGCTGTACTTTTGTAAAATACCAAGGTATAAAGGGTAGCTAGCAGCAAGAAAATAAGAGTGGGGTAAAAAGCCTTAGCACTCCTATTTGCAATGGCTCTCCCACACACCAGCAGGGAAAAACCTAAGATAAGACTAGGCACCTGTCTAATAAGGGCAATACTTGCCAAACCATAGAACTTATCCTTAATAATTGGCAGGTTAATAATACTATCATGACTGGTAATCATGAGTATCAAAGTAATCCCAGAAATATAAAAGAGGCAAACCACCACATAAAAGAAGAGGGTCTTTAAAAGATCATTGACCAAACGCTTGTTCTTAAAATGAAACCTACTTGTTTTCTTTGAAGCCAACATTTTATTATCCTTATATGTTTTAATTGTCACAACAGACCTAGTAAAGCAAAGAAACTTTAAAAAAAGCTTAAACAAAAAAGCAGAAATAGTATGTATCCATTAATCTGCTTCTGCTTGATATCAATTAGCCGATGATAGAACCATTTGGCACAGTCGAATCAACTGTCAAAACAGAAAGTTTGTTATCAAACTCTGCTGATAAAATCATCCCCTGACTAACATATTTTTTCATCATTTTGCGGGGTTTTAAATTAGCTACAATTTGTAACTTTTTCCCTACTAATTCTTGCTCATTTGGATAATATTTAGCAATCCCTGACAAGATTTGACGATCCTCTCCATCACCTGCATCCAGACGGAAGCGCAGCAATTTATCTGAACCTTCAACCCTAGAAACTTCCTTAACTTCTGCCACCCTGATCTCAACAGCATCAAAAGTCTCAAATTTTATCTCTTCTTTACTTGATTTTAGCTCAACCTCTTCTGGGATCCACTCTTTTTCTTGGGAAATAGCTGAGCCAGATTCCATTTGCGCTTTGATAAAGGCGATTTCTTCTTCCATATCAAGACGAGGAAAGATTGGTGTCCCTTTAGAGATAACGGTAAGTCCGGAAGCAAGTCCAGCTAAGGATAAATTCTCAAGGTCAAAGGATTGGCCTAAACCAAGTTGGGTCATAATGGCCTGTGAAGTGTCCATCATAAAAGGCTGAATAAGATGAGCTACCACACGCAAGCTGGCTGCTAGATGAGCCATAACAGAGGCTAGTTGAGCTTTATCTTCTTCTGATTTAGCTAAAATCCAAGGTGCTGTTTCATCAATATACTTATTAGCCCGTGAAATAATTGCCCAGACAGCATCAAGGGCGCGTGGGAAATCAACTGCCTCCATATAGCTGTGATAGTTCTTGATATTATCAGCAACACTTACTTCTAAATCGCTATCAAAGGCTGTTACATTTTCAAGATAGCTTGGAATATCACCAGCAAAATACTTGTTAATCATGGCAACTGTACGGTTGAGAAGGTTACCTAAGTCATTAGCCAATTCATAATTAATACGTCCAACATAATCTTCAGGAGTAAAGGTCCCATCTGACCCTACTGGAAGCGAACGCATGAGATAATAGCGTAGTGGATCTAGACCAAAACGTTCTACCAACATTTCTGGATAAACCACATTCCCCTTTGACTTGGACATCTTGCCATCTTTCATGACAAACCAACCGTGGGCAATAAGGCGCTCAGGCATTTTTAAATCTAGCATCATTAACAAGATTGGCCAGTAAATTGAGTGAAAACGCAAAATATCCTTACCAACCATATGAAAGACAGTTCCCCCCCAGAATTTATCAAACTGGCTGCTGTCTTCTTGGCCATAACCAAGTGCTGTTGCATAGTTAAGAAGGGCATCAATCCAGACATAGACAACATGTTTAGGATTAGATGGGACTGACACACCCCAGCTAAAGGTTGTCCTACTTACAGCTAAATCTTCTAGTCCAGGCTCAATAAAGTTTTTTAACATCTCATTCATCCTACCATCTGGCTGAATGAAATCAGGATGTTTTTGGTAAAAGTCTACCAATCTGTCAGCATACTTGCTAAGTCTAAGGAAATAAGATTCTTCTGAAACCCATTCAACCTCGTGTCCTGAAGGCGCAATACCGCCAATAACCTTACCAGACTCATCTCGGAAAACTTCTTCTAGTTGACTTTCTGTAAAGAACTCTTCATCAGATAAGGAATACCAGCCAGAATATTCCCCTAGATAGATATCATCTTGGGCTAGGAGACTCTCAAAAACATCAGCTACTACTTTTTCATGATAGGCATCAGTTGTACGGATAAATTTATCATAAGAGATATCTAATAAAGACCATAATTCTTTAACATCTTTTGCCATCCCATCCACATAAGTTTGCGGGCTAATGCCTGCTTCTTCGGCCTTTGTTTGAATTTTTTGACCATGCTCATCTAGACCAGTTAGGTAGAAAACCTCATGGTTCATCATACGCTTATAGCGAGCCAAAACGTCACAGGCAATGGTAGTGTAAGCAGAGCCGATATGTAATTTACCAGAAGGGTAATAAATAGGAGTCGTTATATAAAATGGAGTTTTTTTAGTCATTTTGTTTCCTTTCAAGGCTAATGAAACCTTATTGCATTTTCTATTTTCTGCACAGAGCTGATCATGGCTTTCTTGCTTAAAAGCCTTTGGCTGCTAGTAATTAATTATATCATATTAGGCTTTGCAAAAAAATAGCTAACTTCCTTAGTCACTGTATTTTTTTGATGATAAAAAAGCCTCTTCTGCTAATAGGTAGTTAAGATAAAGCAGGGGGCAGAGTAGACCAAATAAAGAAGCCTCGCCAAACCTAAAAGTTAGAGCCATTGACATGCCAACCCCCAAAGCAAAGGTAAGGATAATGATAAAGGTGTTTCTAGCAATTAATAGTAGCTCTTTGTTAGCTTCATAGATGCCTTTGGTGAATAAATAAGCAGCATTTTTGATGTTTCCTGTCATCATGACATTGGCATAGTGAGCCCCTCTTAATGATTTAAAGGTCTCCACCTGTAAGGAGGCAAAAAAAGCCAGGGCTGATACAGTAAAAAAGGAACTTATAAAAGGGGTGAACAGAGCTGTTATAAGGGCCGTAAAGGTCAGGATGAGGCTTGAAAACAAATACCAATGAAAGCCCTGCTTGTGAGCCCAGCGATGGAGAAAATAAGCTGCCGCTTGTCCCAACATAAAAACAAAAATTGGTAATAAAAAATTCAAGGCTTCTTTTATGTTATTTTCAGAAAGCTTAATGGCAAAAGACAAGAGATTACCTGTCTGAACGCCAGCAAAGCGTCTTCCTTGAGTTGCATAGGTATAGGAGTTCACATAGCCACTAATAAATGTTAAGGCCATCGCACAGCGTAGACCTTCATAGACCTGGTAATTTTTTCTTTGACTTCTTTTTGACACACACTTTCCTTTTCTAAGCTAACAAAAACACAAATACTAAGAATCAGTATTTGTGTCCTGATATTATTAAGAAGCTGGAGACTAAAAGCAACTCTATTTGTGATAGTGAGCTGTTAGGCACTCCTAGCTTCAAAGATATTTGGACTATTCCCACAAATATATATGAGTATAGCATAGTTTTAGGCTTCCTTCAATAGCTTTAAAAGAGAGTGTAATCTAAAGTAAACTGTCTATTAATCAGCGCTTACAAAATTTTTATTCTCGAGCAGCTCCTGTTACAATATGGAAGTTTTCGAGATAATTGTCATCTTCTAATTGGGCCTTGAAATGGTCACCAACCTTTAAGAAAGGTAATTGATCTGTGGTTTTCTTACTTGCCTTTACCTTATAAACCTTACCATCTGATGAAATATAATAAATTGTGGTTCCAGAAATAATCTGATTGGCTACTTGGTCAACCTGGCCACTAATCCTTTTAACTTTGGTATTTGAAGTAAGTGGTGTAGACAAAGCACTAGTATCTTTGTCTGTAAATTGGGCAATAAGCGTGCTAATGTCATTATTAACTGTTACTTGCTGGTAATCCTCCGCATCAACTAAGGCATATGCCTTCACAAGACTTCCGCTATCTTTTAGGGAAATAAGGTAATAAGCCTTGCCCTTTAATTTAACCAAGGTTGGAGCTGTTGCAGAATAGCCTTTTTCCTGAACTTCACCCTCAGCAGACTTCATGGCTGATTTTTCTGTGGCAGAAGCTAACTTGTAATTGGTAATTTCTCGTGTTCTCATATTTACCAAGATAAAACCAAGGTTGGAGGTATCGGCTGTCGCAGAAGTAATCCCAGTATAAAGGTAAATATCAGAACCAATAGTAATGTAATTATAGTTGTCTGTTGTTTGTTTAACCCCAGTCTGACTAAAGACTGTATTCCAGTAACCCTTTTGGTAAGTGTAGTGATCATTAACTCTTTGAATAACATTTTCAGCTGAATAGACCCTATCAACCCACTTAGGGATATTTTTAAGTTTGTAATACTTAGATTTGCCAGAAACAGCATCTAGCAAGATGGCTCCTGTTGGATCTGGAGAGGATAGACCAAATTTGGGTGCATAGGTCGTAGCTATATAGTAGGGGTTACCTTCATCATCCACTTCAAAAGAGGGGTCTGAAAAAATGGTGAAAGGATGGCTTAGGCGAAGATGCCTCATTGTATCTCTAAAGAGATATTCAGAATCTGAATACTTCATAGGTTTTTGCAATTTTTCGAGCTCTGCTTTACCAGTAGTCTGATTAACCTTAACATAGTAGCCGATACCATCTTTTCTATTAGTTAGCCATTTCCAAAAGCTCTTATATTCCAAGGGAGAAACCCTATAGGGTTGTTTTCCAATAGTAATTTGACGATAATCATCAGAAATACCAAACTGTGAAACCTTATCAATGGTCCCTAGATAAGTATCTCCAATTTTTTCGGCAGATTCCCTATCTAACAAGGCAACAGTGGAAATATTAGTTTCAGGAAAGTCGGTCTTAAAGTTAGCATCTTTTACCTTAATTACCCTAGCATAGGCCTTAGCTCTAAATAATCTGCTATTAAAAACGGATAAAAGAGATAGACCAAGACTGATAGCCACAATAGCTAATAGTAGCCATTTTATTTTTCCAGAGAAGATATTCAGATTAAAAGTAACGTCCTTAACCCTACCTCTAGGTACTTGCTTTGTAAACACAGTTCCAAAACGCTTTACGAGAGAAGCTAGCAAACTATTAATGATTACAATAGCTATTAAAAATATAAAGAAAAACCAAAAACTACTACTGTAGATATTAATTGGCGGCAGGTTAAAAAAATAATATAAAAGGATAAGAACAAGTGACACAATAGCACTTGTAAGCTGGATTTTTTTCATTTAAATTCTCCTTGGAATAATTAAATCTCTCTAAAAACTCTTTTCATTACCTATTATAACATAAACTAAGAGGCTTTGAACTAAACTAAAAAGCCAAGACTTGGGATAAGAATTGGCTTTCCTAGAAGGTATGAAAACTATAGAAAATTAATCTAGCCTTAAGGCATTTTGATCAAATGGAATTGAAGAATCATATGGATTATGGCGTAGTTTGAAGTTTTTGATATCTTGAACTGTTTGGGTTCCTGCAAGCTGCATAACCATTTTGAGTTCATCATTTAATTTTTCAAAGACTTGACGAGTACCAGTGCTTCCACCCATAGCTAGACCATAAATAACGGGGCGACCTAGGGCAACAAGGTCTGCTCCTGATGCAATAGCTTTAAAGATATGTTGACCACGACGAACCCCAGAGTCAAACACAATTGGTACACGTTTATCAACAGCTTCAGCCACTTCTTGTAGCGAATCAAAGGCTGCTGGACCACCATCTAATTGGCGACCACCATGGTTGGTTACCCAAATTCCTGACGCACCAGCATCTAAAGCACGCAAGGTATCTTCTGCACATTGAGGTCCTTTAACATAGACAGGAAGACCTGAATACTGAGCAATATATTCCACATCTTTTGTAGAAAGAGCCTGTTTAGCAGATTTATAAACATAATCCATTGTTTTTCCGGCACCATTTGGTAGGTATTCTTGAACAATTGGCATTCCTACTGGGAAAACAAAACCATTACGCTTATCTACTTCACGATTTCCACCTACTGTCGCATCTACTGTTAGAACAATTGATTTCACACCTTGTTCTTTTAAGCGATCCATGATATGGCGATTAATGCCATCATCTTTACTATAATAAAATTGGAACCACTGTGGTGCCCCATTTAAGGCAGCCGTAATTTCTGGGAGATCTGTTGTTGAGTAAGAGCTAGTCGTGTAAATGGTCCCAAATTCACTTACACCTTTGGCAGAAGCAACTTCCCCTTGTTCATTAGCTAGTTTATGAGCTGCAACAGGTGCCATGATAATTGGTGAACTTAAGGTATCACCAGCAAAAGTAATTTCTGTACTTGGTTTATCAACACCCTTTAAACCGTGGGGAACAATTAATTTATGATTAAATGAACGAATATTTTCATGAAGGGTAAAGGTATCACCAGCACCACTTGCAATATAGCCAAATGCACCTTTAGGAATAACCTGTTGAGCCATCTTTTCTAAATCAAAGACATTGATAAAATCAACACTTCCTTCTGCACTACTTGTTTTGAAGTCCATAACAAAGTCTGTACTTTCTTCCGTCAAAACTGTCTTATATTCCATTCCGAAATCTCCTCTTTTTAATGCAACTTGTTAGCGCTTACAAATTATATATAAATTATATTTGAATGATATTTAAATGTCAAAATATATGC
Organism: Streptococcus didelphis DSM 15616; assembly: GCF_000380005.1. Lineage (GTDB taxonomy): Bacteria > Bacillota > Bacilli > Lactobacillales > Streptococcaceae > Streptococcus > Streptococcus didelphis. The sequence goes on along the minus strand of NZ_KB904188.1, from coordinate 79,643 downwards.
TCATTTTTCTTTTTTTATTTTTACTTACCTTATTAAATTAAATAAAAGCCATAACCTTTCCTAAGATAAAAACAACTAGGCAGGTCAGCAGAATATAGAGAAATGAGTATTTCATCACTTCCTTTAGGATTCTTCCTTCCTGGCCTTCTAGGCCAATAGCTACCGCTGCAACGGCAATACTTTGTGGTGAAATCATTTTCCCTGCCGTAGCTCCAGACATGTTGGCAGCAGCTAACCAATAGGGATCCATCTGTAAATTATCAGCAGCTTTTACCTGTAATTCTCCAAATAAAACATTTGCTGAGGTATCACTACCAGTGATAAAAGTCCCCAGAGAACCAATAATTGGGGCAATAAAAGGATAAAAGCTACCTGTAACTGCAACAAGACTAATAGCAATCGACCCAATCATGCCACTATAGCTCATTACTTTTGATAAGGCTACAATAGAAGCTACTGTGATTATTGTTTTGGTTAATTGTTTGATACTCTTCCCTAAAATCCCAGCAATTTCCCCTATAGACATGCCCTGAATAAGACCAGCCAAGATTGTTGCTAAAATAATCATAGTTCCAGGTGATGTTAACCAATTAATGGTATAAGGTTTAGCAGCCGCTCCAGTGAAGATAGAAATCTTACTTGTAACACTCGCTAAAACCTGATGAATACTTGGAAAAAGTGATGAACTTAGCATGATAAAAATAAAGACTAAAATAAATGGCGCAGCTGCTACAAAGCCTTCTTTGGGACTTAAGTCAGTTTCTCTTTTTGGCTTATCCTTTTCAATGATTTTAGCCCCCAAAATAGTTACCAATATACACAGTAAAGATCCAACAATAGAAGGTAGCTCTGCTCCCAGATAGCGTGAAACGATTATCTGAGGGATGGAAAAAGATAAACCTGAAGCTAAAGTTAAGGCCACAATCCCTTTATTAGAAGAAGATCCCTTACCAGCTAGATTTACAAGTAAAAAAGGAATAGCTACAATCAAAATAAAGAGTTGCAAGGAAACAATTAAAGAAAGCTGCTTCACTTCTAATTGGGTTACCTGTGCCAGGGTTGTTACTGGTAGACCAATAGCCCCAAAAGCTGTAGGTGTTGTATTAGCAATTAAACAAATAAGAGCTGCTCTTAAGGGTTTCATTCCAAGAGCAACTAAGATACTGGCTGGAATAGCTACTGCTGTCCCAAAGCCAGCTATGGCTTCTAAAAAGCCTCCAAATCCCCAAGCTAAAATTAATACCAAGATTCGCATATCAGAAGAAATATTGGTCAAGAGCTCTTTTATCTTATCCATACCTCCTGAAGCAGTTGTTGTGTTGTAGGTAAAAACAGCAGCAACTATAATGTAAATAATAGGCCAAAAACCCATTAATGCCCCTTCTAAAGCAGCTGATAAACTATCAATTACCCTAAAATTAAAGCCAAAGATACTAATAATAATACTTATCACCAAACCTATAAAACAGGCCAAGTCTCCCCGCATTCGTAAAACGGCTAAGGATAAAATCAACCAAGTAATAGGAACAATAGCTAATAATGTCTCATGCATTCTATATCATGACCTCCCTGTCAAAAAAGTGAGTTAGTGATTAAATTCTCAATTTGTTAGCGCTTACAAATTATAATTACATTATAGGTAAATGGCCTTGTAGTGTCAAAGTATATGCTCTAACTTTTTTATATTTTTAATGCAAAAGCACAATATAATAATTATTATCTTTAATTTAAGCAATAAATGAACTCTAGCATTAGCGTCAAAACCAAATAAACCTCATCTTTTATTAGAGAAGCTAGTTAAGCGATAAAGCCTTTTAAAAGCAAAACCCTCTTAGTCGCTTCCCTCTTGTTTTTTTGATAGAATATAGTTTAAGGACAAGACTATCTTTTAGAAAGTGAAGAAAAATGAAACTTATCTCATGGAATATTGATTCCCTTAACGCGGCCCTAACAGGTGAATCCCCTCGTGCTCTCTTATCACGCGCTGTCTTAGATACCCTTGTGGCAGAAGACGCTGATATTATTGCAATTCAAGAAACAAAATTATCAGCCAAGGGGCCTACTAAAAAGCACTTGGAAACACTCTTAACTTATTTCCCAGATTACCTAAATGTTTGGCGCTCATCAGTAGAGCCGGCTCGAAAAGGCTACGCTGGAACCATGTTCCTCTATAAAAAAGACCTAAATCCTATTATTAGCTTTCCAGAAATCGGTGCCCCTACCACTATGGATTCTGAAGGGCGCATGATTACACTCGAATTTGACGATTTTTATGTCACTCAAGTCTATACACCAAATGCTGGTGATGGTCTTAGACGACTAGCAGATCGCCAATTATGGGATGAAAAATATGTAGATTATCTAGCAGAATTAGACAGTAAAAAACCTGTCCTAGCTACTGGAGACTATAATGTCGCCCATAAAGAAATTGACCTGGCCAATCCAAATAGCAACCGGCAATCAGCTGGCTTTACAGATGAAGAACGTGCTGGCTTCACTAACTTACTAGCCAGAGGCTTCACAGACAGCTTCCGTCACCTTCACGCAGATCTACCAAATGTCTACACTTGGTGGGCCCAACGCAGCAAAACAAGTAAAATCAATAACAGTGGCTGGAGAATCGACTATTGGTTAACCTCTAACCGTATTGCCGATAAGATTATAAAATCTGAAATGATTAACTCGGGTGCCCGTCAAGACCACACTCCAATCCTACTAGAAATCGACCTATAACATGATCAAAACTAGCTTTGAGACCCTTCAAGAAGCCTTTACAAAAGAAGCAAACCCCCAGCAAGCTCAAAAAATGGCCGCCTACATGAAAAATAACTTTGACTTTTATGGCGTCCCAGCTGGACCACGACGCCTGATTTACAAGGATCTCCTTAAGGCTCATAAAAAAGAGCAAAAAATTGACTGGCAACTACTAGATCAAGCTTGGTCAAGCCCAAAAAGAGAACTCCACTATTTTGTCTGTGATTATCTAAGGGCTATGCAAAAATGGCTGCGCTATGACCATATCCCTAAATTGCTAACCTATGCGACCAGCAATCAATGGTGGGATAGCATTGACCATTTTGATCATATCTTAGGGGGCATTGAGGATTCCAGAATGAATGAATTCATGCTGACTCTCTCCCAGTCAGATGACTTCTGGCTACGACGCCTTGCTATTGATCATCAACTTGGTAAAAAAGACAAAACAAACACTTCTTTGCTAGCCCAGATTATTCTTAATAATCTAGGATCTACTGAGTTTTTTATCAATAAAGCAATTGGCTGGAGCTTAAGAGATTACTCTAAAACCAACCCTGACTGGGTAAGACATTTCATCAACAAGCACCTTACAGAACTAGCCCCTCTTTCGATTAGAGAAGCAAGCAAATACATTTAGAGTTAGACCCTTTCTTTATGAAAAGTGTTTAACTCTTTTTACTTTCTAAAAAATAATTAATTTTTACTTGACATGGAACGCATTCCATCATTTATACTGAAAAAAATGATTAAGGAGAGTAAAAATGACTATTAAAACAATCTTTTTAGATATGGATGGTACCCTTTTAAACACTCAAGGGAGAGTCTCAATATCCAATGCAAATGCTATTAAAGAAGCTGGTTTTCCTATCACATTGGTTTCTGCTCGTGCTCCCATGGAAATGAAAGAGGCTATTGATGCCCTGGATTTAAAAGGCATTCAGATTGGCTTTAACGGGGCATTGATTTATCGATATCATCATGATAAATTAGAAACATTCTCAGAAACCCCAATTCCAGATAAGCTTGCCCAGCAAGTCATCCAATATATTTATGAATATTTTCCTCAGGTTAGCCAATCCTATTACACTAAAGACATGTGGATTGCCTACCAAAAAGATGCGGGCATTGATTATGAGAGTCAGTTAACTCTTTTGGAACCTAAACTATGTCAGAAAGAAGAGTATTTATTCCCCAAGAAGCCTGTCTTTAAAATTATGCTGATTACCTTTGATCCCCTTATAATGACTTCTTTAAAAGAAAATCTGTTACAATTAGGTATAGAAACTATTGCTATTCAACAATCTGGGGCTTATTATTTAGAAATTACCCATAAAGAGGCTGTCAAATCAAAAGGTATTGACTATATAATGCAATTATTAGACCTGAAAAAACAAGAACTTGCAGCTTTTGGAGATGGCCATAATGACCTTCCCATGCTCAAAAAAGTTGGTCTTCCTATTGCTATGGCTAATGCTCACCCAGATGTTCTTAAAGCAACTCATGTAGTTACCAGATCAAATGATGAGGATGGTGTTGCCTATGGTATTTGGCAATACTTAAAAGGAAAAAATGACTAGTATTCGAGATATTGCTAAAAAATCAGGCGTTGCTCCTTCTACAGTTTCCCGCTATATCAATCACTCAGGTTATGTAGCTCACAAAACAGGAGAAAAAATCCAAGCTACCATTGATAACTTGAATTATGTGCCCAATCAAATTGCAAGAGAATTAAGCTTAGGACAGACTAAACGCATTGGAGTTGTTATCCCTCATACCCAGCATCCCTTCTTTATTGATATTATAAGGGGACTTTTAGATGCTGCCTTAACAAGTCACTACCAAGTTGTCATGTTACCCTCACATTATGATAGTTCCATCGAAAAATCCTATCTGGAACAACTAAGGGCAAAATCCCTCGACGGACTTATTTTCACCTCACGGACACTTTCTCTTTCCTTAATTGAGAGCTATCATGCCTATGGCCGAATTGTTTTGCTAGAAGATTGTCAATCTCCTCATCTATCTAGTATTTCCATTAATCGAAGGCGTGGACTCAACCAGCTCTTTACCTACATCAGAGATCAAGAACTAGAGGGAACTTGTGCCCTTTTATTCACTAGAAACCACTACAAAAGTGCTACCTATAATGCCACCATGACCTCATGTCAGCAAATACTTGGCAAAGATTACCCTACTATAAGTTTTGGTGCTATTTCTACTTTTCAGGATGGCTATCGCATAGCTGAAAACCTCAGCAAACATAAATCGATAACTTCTATTCTAGCTAATAGTGATGACATCGCAGCTGGAATCAAACATTACTACGATCAACACAATCAAAAACTGCCTCTTCTTCTTAGCCAGGAAGCACAATTATCAGGGAAATTATTAGGCATAGCTAGCATTCACAATAATAGTTACCAACTAGGCTTTCAGGCCCTAGAATTAGCCATCAGTGATAACAACCATCACCAAATTTTAAATTCTCACTTCCTCAAATCAAGATAGCTGATGTAAACTAAATATTTTGTTAATGTAATAAGGTGACGTATAATAAGCTTACACCTAAAGAATATGGAGACATGCAATGATTACAAAATCAACAACTATGCTTTATGTCAATGATACCAAAGCTTCAATGACATTCTGGACTGAAAAAATGGGTTTTGTCCTAATTGACCAAGCTGAAACACAAGACCATATTTCCTATGAAATTGCTCCCTCTCATGACTCTGCTAGCAAATTTGGCCTCCATAATAAAGACCTTGTTGCCCAAGCAAACCCTGGTATGAATGTAGACTTTCCTTCACTCCTATTTGAAACTGATGACCTAGAAGCAGAACACAAACGCCTAACCGAAAATGGAGTGACCACCAATCCCATTATGGAATATCAAGGCATGGTTCACTTTACCTTTACAGATAACGAAGGGCATTATATTGCTGTTCGTAAAAGCATTTAAACTAAGAAATGAGACCCTAATATGATTACAGCACTAAATGTTTACCTCATCACAGATGGTAATGGACAAGAAGCCCTTAGCTTTTACAAGGATGCTTTCAATGCCCAAGTAACTAACCTGACCCTCTGGAAAGATGCTGTTCCAGACTGTCCCAAAGACCGGGAGCAACTTCTTCTTAATGGCCAACTAGAATTCAATGGAATCAGACTACAAGTCTCTGACGAAAATCCTGATTTTGACTATCAAGCAGGTAGCAATATGTCTGCTGCCATTATTGTTGATAATATAGATGAGGCCAAAGAACTCTACCAAAAGCTAACTGTAAATGCTCAAAACATCTCACTCAAATTACAAGAAACCTTTTGGAGCAAAGCCTATGCTAATTTTGTCGACCAATATGGTATTATGTGGCAAATTAACACAGAACTCAACGCCTAAAAAAGCTGTCTGAACTATTTCAGACAACTTTTTTTATAGCCAAAATTAATATTTCAAAGCTAGAGATAAGCTCCACAAATGCTTACCTTATTTATCCTTAAAAAGGTCTTGGTAAGCTTTTCTAGCTCCAATTTGTAGCAAGTTTTCATCTCTAATTAAGAGTGGCCTTTTAATCAGCATCCCATCTTTTGAAAGCAATTCTGCGGCTTGATCTATCGTGAGCTGGTCAATCTTGTCTTTTAAGCCCAGCTGACGGTAGCTATTACCACTAGTATTGAAAAAATTCTTAATACTAAAACCAGAATCTGTCATCCACTTCTTCAATTGCTCTGCCTTGGGTGGATTCGTTTTAATATCAATAGCCTCAAAATGTTCTACTAAAGTAGCTAACTCCTTTTTTGCTCGCTGACAGGTTGAGCACTTAGGATATTCATAAAATATTATCATCACATCACTCCTTTACTTTTTTCATGTTCTAATAACCAGATTTTTTTGTCAATCCCTGCGGCGTAACCTGTCATTTTGCCATTACTGGCTAGCACCCGATGACAGGGAACAAAAATACTTAGTGGATTCTTACCAATTGCTCCACCTACTGCTCGAGCTGATAAAGAATTTATTTGCTCTGCGATAGTGGCATAGGTACTGGTTTGTCCATAAGGAATCTTTTCAAGTTGCTGCCAAACCTGCTTTTGAAATGCTGTCCCTTGGCCTGAAAGAAAGGAAGGGACAGAGGGATTCTCCCCCTTAAAATAAGCATCCAACCACTGACAGGCTTCTTGTAAAAGCTGATTTTTCTCATCTTGAGGCGTCTCAGAAATATGAGCTTCAAAATGACTCTGCCCTTCAAACCAAGCTCCTAGTAAGACCTTATCCGTAGCAATCAGAGAAATCCTGCCAATAGGTGAGAGGTAAATACATTTGTATAAAGTCATCTGGGACCTCCATTTCATAGTCTCTGAACTGCAAAGCTATCCTAGAATTATACAGAGTATAGCATATTTTTTACGAGCACACAAAAATTTCCACAAAAGTATTCCCCTGAAAACATGCTATAATAAACTATGAAAAAGGAGAAGAAAAATGTTACTAAAAGAATTTTGTGCTGAAAATCTAAGTGCCCTTCCTCAACTAGAAAAAGCCAGTGTCCAAAGGGTTGAACTTTGTGATAATTTAGCTGTTGGTGGAACCACACCTTCTTATGGCGTCATCAAAGAAGCCTGCAGCCTTCTACATGAAAAATCTATTTCTGTAGCTACCATGATTCGGCCAAGAGCTGGCGATTTCGTCTACAACGACTTGGAACTAAAAGCCATGGAAGAAGATATTCTAAAAGCTATAGAAGCAGGCACTGACGCTCTGGTACTAGGCCTACTTACCAAGGAAAATGACCTAGACCATGATGCTATTGAACAATTACTTCCCGCCTGCCAAGGACTTCCCTTAGTTTTTCACATGGCCTTTGATGCTATTCCAAAAGAAAAGCAAGCTGCTGCCTTAGATGCCTTAGTCGATTATGGCTTTGTCCGTATCCTAACCCATGGTTCTAATCAGAAAAATGACATCAGAGAAAACCGGCAGCACTTAAGTGAGCTAGTAGCTTACGCTAATAACCGTATTGAAATCATGATAGGTGGTGGAGTAACTGCCCAGAATGCACAAGAACTGAGTAAAGCTATCGGTACCCCTAATGTACATGGAACAAAGATTATCTAGATATTAATATCAATAGGAGTAGCTTAACCAAGCAAAAAGACTAGTTTGTCTCAAACCATCAAATCCTTAAGCAATAAAACTAAGATTGGTGAGACAAACTAGTCTTTTTCTCTGTTATGAAAGGCTTGATAAAGTTCCTGACGATTCAGTTGATAGGCCTTAGCAACCTTTTTAATAGCCTGATTAGGCTTATTACCGGCTTCTATTTCTTTTTGAATCAAAGCAAGCAAATCATCTTCTTCTAACCTTTCTGATGAGTCTTCTATCTGGCTAGCACCAGACACAATAATCAAACATTCCCCTTTTAAGGGATGTTTACTAATGTGTTCTAGAATCTGACTGATACTTCCTCTTTGGTATTCCTCAAAAAGCTTGGTTAATTCTCTGACCAAAACAATCTGCCTGTCCCCATAAATAGCCTGCATATTTTCTAGAGTATTTGCCACCCGAAAGGGAGACTCATAAAAAATCTGTGTCTCGATACTAGCCTCTTTGTCGCTAAAAAAATGTTTTTGCTGGCCACTTTTTCTAGGCAAAAAACCATAAAAGGTATGGGGCTGTGGAGCTAATCCACTAGCAATTAAGGCTGTAATCCCAGCAGAAGCACCTGGTAGAGCAACCACTGCAATATCTTTTTTTAGTGCTGCTTTTACCAAGTCATGACCTGGATCGGAAATAGAAGGCATACCAGCATCTGAAACCTGAGCAAGGTCTTGACCAGACTCCAATAAATCTAGTAAAAGAGGAATTTTCTCAAAGGCATTATGCTCATGAAAAGAAAACTGCTTTGTCGTAATAGTAAAATGCTTTAATAAGAGTCCTGTATTTCTAGTATCTTCTGCACAAATAAGGTCTACATTTTTTAAGGTTTCAACAGCCCTAAAGGTCATATCTTGCAAGTTACCAATAGGTGTTGGCACTAAATAAAGGGTCCCTTTGGCTTTTGCTTCCTTAAAACTTCTTTGAATTTGCATTATCTAACTTTCTGTCTAATAATTCTCTACAAAACATACATTCTTCATCATTTTCTCGACGCTGACCATAAAAGAAATTACAAATATGAAAGCCTTCGTCATAAATACCTTCCAAATGCTCATTGCCTTGCTTTGAGACTGGCTTAGCATGCGTTTCATGCTCTAAATGATTTAATCTCTCACGTAATTTGGTATTTTCTAACCTGAGAACAGTGTTTTCTTCAACCAAGCCCTGAACTTGTTTTTTCATTGCTTCTATGTCTGCTAAAGTGACCATTAAACTTTGTGAGAAACCGTCAAAAGCATCGAATAGTTCTCTTTTATTTACCAAGACTTACCTCCTCTAAATGATACGTTCTTAATAAGTGGCTGCCATGTGGCCTAACCTTTATTTCTTCCTTGAAAATATCAATGGAAACCACACTTGCTTGCCCTTCACTTGTTTCAACTATGCTACCATAATCTGGAAACTTTCCTTTGCTTTCTTGATAAAACGAATCTTCATACTGCAAACAACAAAGCAAGCGACCACAATATCCTCTTGTTTTTTCCGAATTAAAAGATAAGCCTTGATTCTTTAGCATTTTTATGGAGACTGCTGGAAATTCTCCCAAAAAACTTGAACAACAAGTCGGTCTACCACAAGGTCCTAAGCCCCCATAAACCTTTGCTTCTTCCCGACTATTGAGCTGCCGCAATTCAATACGCATCTTAAAAAAGCCTGCTAAGTCCTTTAATAACAAACGAAAATCAACACGCTCTTCTGCTGTAAAAGTAATAAGGACATAATTTTTTTCCAAAGGAAAAATAATATCAATTAGGGACATGTCGAGTTGCCTGGCTGTGATTAATTCTTTAACCTTCATCCTTGATTCTTGAGCAAATTGCTGATTAGCCCTGGCTACTTTAATATCTCTAGCTGTCGCCTGCCTCACAACACTAGGGATATCCTTAGGTAAGGCAGCTTCCCTCAATTCTCTTAAAGGTTGGTAAACCCTAGCCAAGCGACTCCCCCGTGCTTCTTTTATGACCAAGTAAGTCATCTTAGGATAATCTTGGTCTGATTTCACAAATTGTATAGTTTCTTTTTCAGAATACTTAATACCAATCGTACTTGTCATCTGATTACCATATATTCTAGTGCATTTTGAAAATGAACATTACTCTGCCACATTTTCCTTGCCTCATAAAGAGCATCTAAATAGGCAACAGCCTGCTCTTGCCCGTAGTCTTTAGCCAAAATAAGGGTTAAAAGGCTCAAAAGAATATCCTGTTCACTCTTTTCACCTGCAAGGGCACTAAGACGACTAATTTCTAAGTAGGCCTTATCCTTATCCTTTAATAACAAGGAGACAAAACGCTGACTTAAAGAAATAAGCTCCAAAATTTTAGAGTCCTCAACCATAGTTTCTAAGTGGGCTGGATTTTTAGCTAATTTTGCCATTAAGACTGCTTGATCCTTTAAAAGTCCCTTTTTTTGAGCCAATTCTACTAAATAGGCCTCATTTTTAGGAAAATGGAAAATTTGCGTTCTACTTTTAATGGTCGGCAAAACATGACTTTCATCATTGGTTAGTAAAAAAATATAAGATGAACTTTGAGGTTCTTCAATAAACTTTAAAAGACTATTGGCTGCATTGGTATGCATCTTTTCACAGTCTTTAATAATAAAAACCTGCTTCTCACTTTCATAGCCTGTCCGTGAAAAGTTCTTCATCATTTCCCTAACGATTTCCGTCTTGATAAATTGGCCATTAGGTTCTAGAATAGTTAAATCAGAAAACTCATTCCTATCAATCAACTGACAAATACGACACTTATTGCAGGCAAGAACATCACTTTCACAATCACAAAAAATAGACTTGGCTATATATAAAGCCATCTCCAAATTAGCATAATCACCTGAAAAGAGATAGGCATGGTTTAAACGTTTCTTTTGTAAAATCTCTTTAAAAGATTTATAGGCTTGTGGGACTTGTTCTGCAATTGTCTGAGCCATTCCTAAACTCCTTTCTCGTGCGGTTTATCTTAGCTGTTCCTTAATGATCTTAACTGTCTCTGTAATGACTTGGTCTAAGGTCTGTGAGGCATCAATTGTTACTATGCGCTTTGGATTTTCTTGGGCAAGTTCTAAATAGCCACTTCTGACCTTTTGATGCATCTCAAGCTGCTCTAAGTCAAGTCTATTCACTTCTCTGTCCTTGCTTTTAGCTATTCTAGCAAGACCTACCTGAGAGGGTACATCAAAATATAAGGTTAAATCAGGTACAATACCATCCGTTGCAAAGCTATTTAGCCATTTAATATCTTTTTTATCCAGGCCTCTACCTGCACCCTGATAAGCAACCGAGCTATCAATAAAACGATCAATCAAAACAAGAGCTCCCTCTTCAAGAGCTGGTAAGACTTTTTCTACCATATGTTGCCGCCTTGCTGCAATATACAAGAGAAGTTCTGTCTTATTATCCATAGCTGTATTAATAGGATCAAGAATAATCTCTCTAATCTTTTCAGAAATAGCCACCCCACCTGGTTCTCTGGTAGTCATAATCCTTTGTGACAATTCTGCTTCTAATAAGGGGAGAATGCCTTCTAAAACACTGGTTTTACCAGCTCCATCAGGACCTTCAAGTGTAATCACAATACCTTTTGTCATCTTATATCCTTTTTTAATTGTTATTTCTATTTTACCAAAAATTATCGAAAAAAGCACTGCTAATTCAATAGCAGCACTTAAGCTTAATTAAAGTCTGGTTTTTCACTTGTTTTTGCAATTGAGTCTACTTCAACACCAATAGTTTCTAATTTTTCTTTTAAATAAACAGGCTCAATATCACCATCTACTTGAATTTCAATGACTGTTTTGCCAGAAGCACGGGTATCAATTATGGTTCTTCGAATATTAAGGTTTTCATTTGAAATAACTTCTGTAACCTTAGCTAGAATACTAACCACATTATCAGCCTGCAACACAATCCTTACCCCTGCTAGACCATAACCAGAAATATGTAAGAAGGCCCGGTAAACATCCTTATCCGTTATGATCCCACAAAGCTGATTATTATCAAGCACAGGTAGGACACCAATTTTATGCTGGAGCATGAGATAAATAGCATCTTCTAAGCTGGCATTAGGAGAAACAGTGATTACCTTTTTTATCATAATATCTTGAATTTTTGTCTTGTTAAGCAAGTAATTCATTTCATAGATAGAAAGGCTAGTTGCCTTTGAAGGACTGGCATCTGCCATTGTACCAGCTGTGACTAGGCCCACCAGGCGACCATTTTCAACTACTGGTAAACGGCGAACCTCTTCTTTTCTCATCATATCAGCTGCCTTAGCAACTCTGGTATCAGGCGAAATAGCTATTACATCTGCTGTCATATAATCTTTTACTGACATAAGATTTCCTCTTGTTTTTCTTTTTTACTTTTTACATTATAAGTTGAATCTTTGGTTACTGTTACTAACCACCAAGGTAGGCTTTCTTAACCTGCTCAGATTCTAATAATTCCTGACCTGAACCTGATAAAACCACTTTCCCTGTTTCTAAAACATAGGCTCTATCAGCAATTGACAAAGCTTTATTAGCATTTTGTTCAATGAGTAGGATGGTTGTTCCCTTTTTTTGAATATCCTGAATGATATTAAATATTTCTTGAATAAAAATAGGAGCCAGCCCCATAGATGGTTCATCCAATAAAAGCAATTTAGGTTTACTCATTAAAGCACGTCCCATAGCCAGCATTTGCTGCTCACCACCTGAGAGAGTAGCAGCATCTTGGTTTTTACGTTCTTCTAATCTGGGAAAACGGTCAAAAATAAGTTTTAAATTTTCTTGGTTGTCCTCTCGATTCTTAATTAAAAAAGCTCCCATTTCCAAGTTTTCCATAACTGTTAGGCCAGAAAAAATATGGCGACCTTCTGGTACTTGTGACAAACCTTTGGCAACAATTTTCCGAGCAGGTAATTTATGGATTGCTTGACCTAAGAAATGGATAGCACCACTACTTGGTCTGACCAAGCCAGAAATTGTTCTTAATATAGAGGTCTTTCCGGCACCATTAGCACCAATAAGGGTCACAACCTCACCTTCATTAACAGAAAAAGAAACATCCTTGACAGCTTCAATAGCCCCATATTTGATAGAAAGATTTTCCACTGATAACATAGTCATCACATATCACCTCCCAAATAAGCTTCAATAACCCTTTTATTATGTTTAATTTCCTCAGGACTGCCATGGGCGATGAGGCGACCATATTCTAAGACATAAATTCTCTGGGTGACTTCCATAACCAGATTCATATCATGCTCAATCAAAATGATGGTAATGCCAAATTCATCCTTAATCTGCCTAATAAGAGCTGTTAACTCCAAGGTTTCTTGAGGATTCATCCCAGCTGCTGGCTCATCTAAAAATAAAATTTTAGGCTTTGTAGCTAGAGCACGGACAATTTCTAGCCGTCTTTGTTGCCCATAAGGCAAATTTTTAGCTAATGTCTGAGCGTCATCTTCCAGCTTAAAGATCTGTAATAAGTCTAAGGCTTTTCTTTCCAAATCACTTTCAGTCTGATAAAACTTAGGAAGTCTTAACAAACTAGCTAGCAAATGTGGCTTTTCTTGATTAGCCAAGCCAATAAGCACGTTTTCAAGGACAGTCATGTCTTTAAAGAGTCTTATGTTTTGGAAGGTCCTGGACAATCCTAATGAAGCAATCTTATAGGGAGCCTTGCCATTAATAAGGGTGCCATCAATACTAATAGTACCTTCACTTGGAACATAGACCCCTGTTAGCAGATTAAAGAGAGTTGTCTTCCCAGCACCATTTGGTCCAATCAAACCAACCAACTCTCCTTGATGAAGTTCCATACTAACATCACCCACAGCTGTTAGGCCACCAAAGTTCTTGGTTAACTGTTTAACTTCTAGAAGTGCCATTTATTTACCCTCCTGATTCTTAGCTGATAATAATTTACTGAGGCTAAATTCTCTTGTTCCAAGCAAGCCCCCAGGTCTAAAAATCATAACTAAAATTAAAGCAAGGGAATAAATAATCATTCGTAATTCTGAGAAGTTTTGGAGATACATATTTAATATTCCTAAAACAATAGCAGCTACTATAGTACCTGTAATAGAACCTAAGCCTCCCAAAACAGCTATGATTAAATAATCTATAGAACGCATAATGGTAAAGTCTTTGGGGACAACTGTTCCAATATAACCAACATAGAGAGAGCCTGCGATGCTTGCTGTCATTGCTGCTAAAGAAAAGGTCATAACCTTGACTTTAGTTGTGTTAACACCCATTGACTCAGCTGCAATCTCATCTTCTCTGACAGAAATAACCTGACGCCCTGTCGCTGACCTTAAAAAATTAAGAATAAGAATGGTAATGACAATAACAAAAAGATAAACCACTGGCCAAGATGTATAAAGCAGAACTCCAGTAAGTCCAGCTGCACCATTTGTCACTTCACCACCATTAATAATAGCTATCCTAATAATTTCTGCCACTCCCAAGGTTGCAATAGCCAGATAGTCCCCCTTTAAACGTAAGGTAGGAAAACCTACTAAAACAGCTATGAAACCTGCTATCAAGACCCCCAAAAGCATGGATAAATAAAAACCAAGATAAGTTGGAATACTATCAGTCACAATAGCTGTCGTATAGGCACCTATTGCCATAAAACCAGCTTGCCCTAAGGGAAATTGGCCTGAGAAACCTAGAACTAGGTTAGTTCCCAAAGCCATTATAATAGCAATGCCAATCCCCATCAAGATTTGAACATAATAAGGACCTAAAAGACCTGATTCTACCAATAAATGAAGTATCAGGTAAACCCCAGCTAGAACAGCAAGCCAAATGATATTAGCTTTTTTCTTTATCTTCATAATCTTACACCTTCTCCTTGAGATTTTTCCCTAAGAGTCCTGCTGGCTTAATTAATAATATAATAATCAAAACAGCAAAGACAGTCGCATCACGGTAACTTGAAAATCCAATAGCAACCGAGACTGTTTCAATTAGGCCGATTAAAATGCCACCTAAAGCTGCACCTGGAATAATACCAATACCACCCAAAACAGCGGCCACAAAGGATTTGATTCCTGGTGTCATCCCCATTAGAGGGTTAATGGAATTGTAATATAGACCAATCAAGACTCCAGCAGCGCCAGCCAGAGCTGAGCCTAGGGCAAAGGTAAAGCTAATAGTTGAGTTGACATTAATTCCCATCAACTGGGCTGCATCACTGTCTACAGAGACTGCTCGCATGGCCTTGCCCATCTTGGTTTCTTTTACGATAAATTGCAGGGCAATCATCAAAAAAAGTGAAACAAACAAAATAATAAGTTGGATATTGGTAATAGTTACAGATCCCAAGCTATATTTAACTGTTTTGATGGCTTGGGGAAAGGCTCTTGCTTCTGCTCCTACAAGGTAGACCATACCATATTCTAAGAAAAAGGAAACCCCGATAGCTGTTATCAAAGCTGCAATCCGTGTTGAATGGCGTAAGGGTCTGTAAGCTAAAAATTCAATCAGCATACCAAGTGTAGCTGTTATCAGCATTGTTAATAAGAGGGCCACAAAGAAATTGAGATGGAAGGCATTAATTAAATAATAACCAATAAAGGCTCCCATCATATACAAGTCACCGTGGGCAAAGTTGATTAATTTGATGATTCCATATACCATAGTATAGCCTAGGGCAAGAAGTGCATAGACACTTCCTAGTATGAGACCATTTACAAGTTGTTGAAGCATTTCCTTACCATACTTTCTATCTTTGTAAGTGTGAAGGTTCTATCCTTCTCTATTAATTAGGTTTTACAACTGTGGCTGAACTTTCTTGACCCTTACTTAGGCCAATAATGGTTACAGATTTTATGGGATTATGTTTCTTATCAATAGTCATAAGCCCTGTCACCCCTTCAAAATCCTTTAAGTAAGCTAGGTTCTGAGCAATGTCTTTTGAGGTCTTAGCCCCTTTAGCAGCTTTTGCTCCCATATAAACAGCATCATAGGCTAAAGCAGCAAACATAGAAGGTTCTGAACCATATCTCTTCTTATAGTTTTTGGCAAATTGAGCTGCTTTTGGAGATACAGCTGAAGAATAAGCTGAGAGATAGTAAACATTATCAGCATTTTCCTTACCTGCAAGCTCAATAAGTTTTGCATCCGCAAAGCCATCTGGACCAATAATAGGAACTGTAATTCCCATTTCACGCGCCTGTTTAATGATTGTGCCTGTTTCTTGATAATAGCCTGGCATAACAATAGCATCATAGGCTTGATGTTTTATTTTGGTTAAGGCTGATTGAAAATCTGTATCTCCTGATTGATAGGTTGACTCAGAAACAATCTGCCCCTCAAAAGTCTTTTTAAAGCGTTTGGTAATCCCTTTGGCATAATCACTTGAATTATCATAAAAGAGAGCTACCTTTTTGGCCCCTAAAGCATCAGAGGCAAATTTTGCTAGCATATTTCCTTGATAAGAATCTGTAAACGTAGCTCGATAGATGTAATCATAGGTCTTTCCATCCTTAGCAATGGTTAAGTCGTCCTGAGTACCTGCTGGGGTAACTACTGGTACTGCTGCTGCTGTGGCATTGGGAGAACCTGCTGCTACAGCTCCTGAGGTAGATGAGCCAATGATAAGATTAACCTTTTCTTTAGTTGCTAGGCTTGTGGTCACAATAGCTGACTCGGCATTTTCTGACTTATTATCTTTGGCAATGAGCTCTATTTTTTTACCATCAACACCACCAGCCTTATTAATTTCTGCAGCTGCCATTTGTGCCCCTCGTTTTTGGGCATTTCCATAAGCTGATACTGCCCCCGTTAATTCAAAATTAAGGCCCAGCTTAAGCGTCTTTTCAATGGTGGTTCCTTTTGCATTAGACGTACTACTTGGTGGGGCTGCTTGACAAGCTGTCAAAATGATCACTGATAAAGATGTCATTGCTAAAACTAAAAGCTTCTTTCTCATACTATTTCCTCATACAATCTAAAAAATGATATGTAGATAAGAATACAGAATTATCAGAAAATTGTCAATGGATTCTTAACTTAAATCTTATTTAATTCTTTTTCTTATTAGTAGAAAAGCCAAAAAGTCAGGGAAATGTAAGCCTTTTCTTCTTCTAGAATAAAAGTTTTGATTAGAAAAAAACTGATTCCTAAAATAGAAATCAGCTTATGTACTTACTTAAAACTAGCTATCTATCACCACTTCTTTTTCTTCTTGGCGGTGTAAATTCCCTACAAAATTATGGTCAATCTCATCAAAAGCTGATGGTTTAACCTCCTTGACAAACTTTAATTTCTTAATTTCTTTTAGCTTAGTTTCAAGGTCCTTAGCATCGATATATAAGACAAGATACCTGGTTTTTTTCGAGTGATAGTAGGCATCACCAAATTTATAGAGTTTTCTGGCATCGCGATTATAGTATAAGTAAACCACTAAGCCTATGCGATTATTTTTCTCAAACATTACCTGTCCTTTTCCTTAATATTATTATAGATTCCTCTACCCAGCTTTTCATGCTTTGGTGCCAAGGGCAAACCCGTATCAACAAAAATATGACTAGAAATCGACCTCGCCAGTTCTTCAGAAACATGGGCCAGAAGCTTTTGAAGGTTCACTTCTGCTACTCTTAAGGCACTTATTTGAGGATTGAGATCCAAGTCTTTTTTGGCCATAAGCAGAGCCTTCTTAAGTGAACGAATCTCTGGACGAAATCGAACAAATTGGCTTTGACTGGCATAGGCTTCTGACATCTGCTGAAACTGAGCAATAGCTACTTGTAATTTTGAATCATTTTCAACCTGCTTAGCTAGCCTCTGATAAGTCTGATATTCTTCTGTAGACTTTAGGTCACTAACCAAGTCATCAATAGCCTCTTCAATAGCTAGAAGCTCCTCATTTATGACTAACATGCCTTCATTATATCATAATTTCAGTTTGACTGGCCTGCTTCAAGAGAATTTATAGATATAAAAAGCACCTAGAAATGCTTCTAAGTGCTTGATATAGGCTTCTCTTTTATTTGAGTTCGTTATTTTCCATAATTTCATCAATAAAACCATAAGCTAGGGTTTCTTTAGCATCCATCCAATAATCACGTTCTGCATCCTTATGGATTTGCTTAATGGTGCGACCAGAATTATCAGCCAGAATTTTTTCCAGACGTTTTCTAGTCTTCAAAAGTTGTTCAGCTACAATAGCCATGTCACTTTGTTGGGTACCATTACCAGCTCCCCCCATTGGTTGGTGGATGAGGTATTCTGCATTTGGCAACATGAAACGTTTCCCTTTAGCTCCAGATGAGGCAATGATAGTCCCCATTGAGGCTGCCATACCCATAACAATTGTTTGCACATCTGATTTAATAAAGTTCATGGTATCTACAATTGCTAAACCAGCAGAAACTGAGCCACCAGGAGTATTCACATAGAGGTAAATATCTTTGGTATTATCTTGTGCATCCAGGAATAATAATTGGGCAATAATTGAGTTTGCCATATTATCTTCAACTGGACCAGTTAGCATAATGATACGATCTTTTAAAAGGCGTGAATAAATATCATAAGAACGTTCACCACGGCTTGTTTGTTCAATAACAACAGGAATCATATAGTTCTCCAATCTAATCAAGTAAATCTCAAAGCAGGCTTGCCAAGAAATCAGCTTTTTTAATGATTGACTTTATTATAATCTTTTGGTCAAATAAGGTCAAATAATAAACATCCCTTTACACATAAGCTGCCATAGAACCTTTTCTGCTATTTAAAATGAGCTAAGAAGGAACACTAAGCTTAGCTCCATCTATACTTTTCTAGGCTCGGGAAATAATAATCCACTGGACTAGCCTCGCTTTTTTGTTTCTAGGCTCGGGAAATAATAATCCACTGGATTAGCCTCGCTTTTTTGTTTCTAGGCTCGGGAAATAATAATCCACTGGATTATTATTTAGTCCCAAATAGTCTATCTCCAGCATCTCCTAAACCTGGGACAATATAGCCTTGGTCATTGAGTTTTTCATCGAGTGCTGCTGTGAAGATATCAACATCTGGATGGGCTTCTTGGAGTTTTTCAACACCTTCTGGTGCTGCTACTAAACAGACAAACTTAATATTAGTTGCACCACGTTTTTTAAGGGAATCTACGGCTAAAATAGCAGAGCCACCAGTTGCCAACATAGGATCAACCACAAAGATTTGTCTTTGGTTAATATCTTCTGGAAGCTTAACCAAGTACTCTACAGGTTCTAAAGTTTCTTCATCACGATACATCCCAATGTGACCAACTTTTGCTGCTGGGACAAGGCTTAAAAAACCATCAACCATACCAATACCAGCTCTAAGGATTGGAACAATAGCTAATTTTTTACCAGCCAACTGTTTTTGAACTGTCTCTGCAACAGGTGTTTGAATATGAACATCTTCTAATGGTAAATCACGAGAGACTTCGTATCCCATAAGCATGGCAATTTCATTGACTAACTCACGAAAATTCTTGGTAGAAGTATCTTGTCTACGTAAAATAGAAAGTTTATGCTGGATAAGTGGGTGTGAAATAACTTGACATTTTCCCATGTGAATGTACTTCCTTCTTATTTTTTTACACTTTTATCATTATACCAAAATTCAAGCAAGTATGCTTAGTAAATTATCAAAATAACTAAAGAAAAGAAAGAATACCCTTCCTGAAAAGAGTATCCTTTCTTTTCTTATAACTAGCTTACATTACAGTAGAAGATAAATTCAGCAATAAGAAGGATATGATTATGATGAATTCTTTTTTAGAGATCAGCTTATTTTATACCAAATCTTGCTCTTAAGCCTTCTGCCTTGCTACCAATCAGCTTGTCCAATTGATGGCTGGCCAGAGACAAATAAGCATATACCAAAAATCCAATAGAACCAACAATAAGTAGATACAAAAGACTAGATAATCTGCCTGTCGGTACAAAGATAAAGCCCAAGAGCCAATTACACAAGACCACAACAAGAGACATAACTGCTGTTAAAAGACAAATTAACAAAGACTGCTTAAAGAGTAGTTGACGGTTAAAATGGGTCACCTGATGAAGCCGACGGTACATAAGAACAATCGGAACCAATAAAGCAACTGCTGTAGCTAACAAGGGCCCATAAGCATGGAAGAAATAGATAGCTGGAATTTGCAAGACAAACTTAATGATAATCCCATAACTAAAGTAATAAAGAGCCTTCCTATTTTCAAATAGAGCCTGTAACATAGGAGCTAGTAAGGTATAAAGGGCTAATAAAATGGTCTGTAGCAATACCACCCTAAACAAAGAAATCGCTTGGGCTGGGCTAGCTCCATAAAAAACAGAATAAAGTGGACGCGCTAAGATAGTAGCACCTGCTAATGCTGGCAACAAAAACATTAATAGCATAACAATATTATTAATAATCAATTTTGCTGACGCCCTAATATCTTTTTTGACATAATTTTCCGTTAAAAGGGCAATCCCTACCCCACCAATAGAAGCTGCCACCGCAATTAGAATCATGGTAATCTTAGCAGGATTGGCATTGAAATAACCAAACAAAATCAGTAATTGGGTCTTACTATAATTAGTAAAGAGCAACATGGTATTGGTAAAGGTCCACTGATCAATCAACTGAAAGGCCTGAACAGCACTGCCTATGACAATAAAAGGAATAGATTCTTTTAGGGTTTCTAAAAGCAAACCCTTGGCATCAATAGGTACTTCCAGCTTAGGTTTTGAAAAAATAACCTTTAATAAGCCCTGCTTATTGAGATAATAGATAAGAACCATCATGCTGGCCAACATCCCAATAAAAGCCGCAAAGGTTGACTGGGTCACAGCAGTCACATAGTTCTTAGAACCTAATTTCATAATCAAGTAGGTGGTCACAAGCATCCAAATAACGCGGATAATTTGCTCTGCTATCTGGCTTAAGGCTGTTGGTTTCAAGTTATTGTAGCCTTGAAAGATGCCTCTAATCACACTCATAACAGGAAAGACCAAGACGGCCAAGGACAGGCTGTGCATAATCGGAATGAGCTGCTCATCACTACCTGACATCTTAGCAAAGATTGGGGAGGTAAAATACATAATCAGTGAAAAAATGAGCCCCAGAATCACCATCAACTTCAAGGTACTCCTAATCAATTGATAGCTATGTTCTTTTTGCTGCAAAGAATTATATTTTGCCACTTGCTTAGCAATAGCCACATTCAAGCCTGTCGTTGAAATCAATAAAAAATAGGCATATATATTATAGCCCATATTAAAGAGTGCATTAGCTTGCGTGGCATGTTTTCCCATCCAGATAAACCAGGGAATAACATAGATAACTCCTAAAAAGCGGCTGATAAAATTACTAGCTGTGGTCCATACTGTCCCTTGCATCATAAGCTGGGACTGGGTCAATTCTTTTTTATTTTCTGTCATGTGATTACTTTCTATTCTTATCTTAGATTTCATTATAAACTTTTGCTTGTTACTTGTAAATCCTGAACATTAGAGATAAAATAAGAAGTATGATAAGTATTGAAAGCATAATAAAAATCTTAAAAGAAGACCATAACTTTAGAGAAGTTATCAGTCAAGGCCACTACCTTTATTCCTATGATGACCCTGACCTGACCTTTTCTGCCCTAAGCTATGACAGTCGAGTTAGCAATCAAGACACCTTGTTTTTTGCCAAGGGAGCTGGTTTTAAGCCTGCCTATCTGGAGGCTGCTATTACAAATGGCCTAAAGGCTTATATTTCAGAAGTTGACTATCAAGTAGCTATTCCTGCTATTTTGGTTACTGACATTAAAAAAGCCATGGCCCTTATTGCCATGAATTTTTATCAGATGCCACAGGAAAAGCTCAAGTTACTTGCTTTTACGGGCACCAAGGGGAAAACTACTGCGGCTTACTTTGCCTACCATATCCTCAAGGAATCCCACAAACCTGCCTTGCTATCAACCATGAATACTACCCTAGACGGGGAACATTTCTTTAAGTCTGAGCTGACCACTCCAGAAAGCATTGATCTCTTTAAAATGATGGCTGACTGCGTGGCTAATGGCATGACCCACCTCATTATGGAGGTCTCTAGTCAGGCCTATTTGGTCAAGCGGGTCTACGGCCTAAGTTTTGACGTTGGTGTTTTTCTTAACATCAGCCCTGACCACATCGGTCCTATTGAGCACCCGAGTTATGAGGATTATTTCTATCATAAGCGGCTTTTAATGGAGAATAGCCGAGCTGTTATTATTAACAGTGGCATGGACCATTTTGCCCTCTTAAAAGAGCAGGTGGCTGATCAGGACCATGACTTTTATGGTAAACATTCTAACAACAGCATTGAAAAGAGCCAGGCCTTCTCTTTTGAGGCTAAGGGAAAATTGGCAGGTGACTATGCTATTAACTTAATTGGTCTATTTAATCAGGAAAATGCCCTAGCTGCTGGTCTTGCCTGTTTGAGGTTAGGCGCTAGTCCAGAAGATATTAAAAAAGGCATTGCTGCTACCAGGGTGCCTGGTAGAATGGAAGTCCTCAACCATCCAAGTGGAGCCAAGCTTTTTGTAGACTATGCCCACAATGGCGATAGCTTAGAAAAACTAATCTCTGTTGTTGAAGAACACCAAAAAGGCCAGCTGACACTGATTATTGGGGCTACTGGCAATAAGGGAGAAAGCAGACGGGCTGACTTTGCTAGGGTCATTAACAAACATCCTAAGCTATCTATCATTCTGACTGCTGATGACCCTAATTTTGAAGACCCCAAAACTATCTGTCAAGAAATTGCCGACCAGATCAATCGGCCTGTCCAGATTATTGTTGACCGGCAAGAAGCCATCCAAGCAGGCCTGTCTAACTGCCATCAAGCAGGAGATGCGCTAGTCATTGCTGGTAAGGGAGCCGACGCCTATCAAATCGTCAATGGCCAAAAAATACCCTACCCCGGTGACCTCCAAGCCGCTAAAACTTATTTATCACAAAAGTAACTTTCAAAAAAAAACATATTAAAAAAGGTATCTCAAGAGAGATGCCTTTTGTCTTACTTAAAAGATTTAAGTTATCTTGAAAACCAACCTTTAACTGTGTTCCAAGCACTGCCAAGTAAGATAAGAACTTTTCCAAAAAAGTTACTTTCATCCCACTCCCGCTCTTTCCAAGTTGTATAATGAAATTGACACTTTG
Source organism: Streptococcus didelphis DSM 15616 (assembly GCF_000380005.1). Taxonomy (GTDB): domain Bacteria; phylum Bacillota; class Bacilli; order Lactobacillales; family Streptococcaceae; genus Streptococcus; species Streptococcus didelphis. Next base: position 56,594 of record NZ_KB904188.1, on the reverse strand, counting down.
GTGTACCTGTGTTCTTTTTTCCCTCTTCATATCCATCATTAAAGTAAGTTTTTTGATTTCGTTCTCCCCCAAATTGTAAATTTCTACAACCCGACTCATAGCCACTTTTAAAGAGCGCTTGACAGCTACCATCATTTTTTCCAGCACAGTGTCTAGTTGCGGCCTCCTCAGATGCTTTATAGGCATCTGTTTGAGTATTTGCTTCTACTGTCCCAGCCCCTACTAAAAAGCTAAGGCTTAGTGCTAGGCCAAGGACAATAGGGGACTTAAACTTGTTGCTTGTTGCTTGTTGCTTGTTGCTTGTTGCTTTCATCTTATTTCCTCTTCTTTATAGATTCTTTTTTTTACACTAATTAGTATAAAGTTTGGAGAAAAGAGAAGCAAACCATAGTTTTAATTAAATCTTAATTTATTGCACTAACATTAAATAAATAAGGAGTTGGCAAGTCAGCTCCTTATTTTGCCTTAAAGATTAGCTTTTCTGGATCCATTTCCATGCCTAGGCGATAGCTAGAGTCGCCAACTGGTATCAGATAAGATAGTAAGACCAAGGCCTGACAAAAGATATCGGGTCTTTTTTGCTTTATCTGGTCCTTGCCAACAAACTTCAGCAAGTAACTTGTCAGATACTTAAGGGCATAGTCAGGATTAACATCCCCCAGCAGCTCATAAAGCTCTGCTTGAGCCGCAGACGGCTTTTCACCCCTTTTTAACCTGTAAAAATAATTGGCTAAGCTAAGGGATTCTCTGCTAATTGTCGTCCTTTCAAGAATAATAACTTGATTGGTGGGATTGGTCAGCCTAGTCTCAAAGCTCTTAGCCAGAAGCTCCGGATAAATAGCTGCCTGACTATCAACAAAAACCATATCCTCCAAGTGGACAGTATTTAAGTCCTCTAATAATGGGAGAGAAAGGTAATAGCGCCTGTCTTTTCTCATAATATAGCCTGCCTGGATATAGGTCTCAAGACAACGATCCACCTGCTTAACCTCTGGAAAATCCTTCTTAATCTGGCGTAAGGTCACATCTTCTCTTTGAGAAAGGTAGTTAATAAGGGCTTGAAAAAAAGGCTGCCTGCTGACTTTATCAGGATTAAATAGGGTAATCATAAGCCTATTATAGCAAAATTTTCAAAAGACTTATAGAAGGAAAATAAAAGAAATTTTCTCATTTAATTTTTATTGTTATCATCTATTTTTTAATATATTTTTAAAAAATTGGATTGCTTATATATATATATATATACTGTTATTTGCGCTTGTAGAAAGACTATAGGCAAGTATCCTAGAGAAAGTAGAAAATAAGAAATGACACAAAGAAAAAAAGAAATCAGAAAGCTAGCCCCTCGCTATGGCATAGTTCTAGCAACCCTCACAGCCTTCGCTACAGCAGGGATAACAAGTACAGTGCAGGCAGAAGTAGATATTGAAGAGAGAAGACAATCATTACTAGGAGATCTTGATCAACAAAGAAAAACATATCCAAAGACTGCTTCAGAAGTGAAGGATATTAATAGTATTAGAAAATATCTTGAAGATTTTGAATATCATTACAAACTTAGTATCGGTCATTTAATTGGGTTAGCTAAATTACCTAGTCCTAAAGGTGAAAAAGGTGATCCTGGTGTCGCGGGACCTAGAGGGGAAAGAGGCGCACAGGGTGAAAAGGGCGAACAAGGGCCTATGGGGCCTAGAGGACTTCCTGGTGAAACTGGAAAACAAGGGCCTAAAGGAGAAGATGGGGCTATGGGACCTCAAGGACCTGCTGGTAAGGATGGACAAGACGGTAAAGACGGGGAACAAGGGCCTAAAGGCGACAGAGGTGAACAAGGTATCCCTGGTCTAACTGGTCCTAAAGGTGATAAGGGCGACCAAGGAGAAGCCGGCGCTATGGGACCTCAAGGACCTGCTGGTAAGGATGGACAAGACGGTAAAGACGGGGAACAAGGGCCTAAAGGCGACAAGGGTGACTCAATCCTTCCCCAAGAAAAGCCTAAAAAAGAAGCTGACCAAGCTAAACCCCAAGTCCCTGAACTAGCAGAGACTCCTCAAAGTCCAGAGTTTCCCCTAGAACCTGATAGCACAGAAAAACCTGACCTTCCTTTAAAGCCTGAAAAACCAAAGGAAAGCCCACAAGCAAATTCTCAAGAAGGCTCAACCGAAAACTCGCAAGAAGCACCAAAAGTTCCTGAAACTAAGGCATCCACTCCAAAAACTCAGATGCCACAAGTTTCAGCTGAAGAAAAAGAGGATAAAAAGCCTGAATCAAAAGAGCAAAGTCAAGCAGTTATTCCTACAAGCTCTAACTCAGAAATTCAAAAACTAGACTCCCAAGCTCAAGCTAAAGCAAATCAACTGCCAGCAAGTGGTGACACAAGTAATCCCTTCCTCACTACTGCTGCTATGCTTATCATGGCTATTGCAGGAAGTCTTACTTTCCTTCCAAAATTCAAAAGAAAATAAACTTAACAGATATAAAAAAACAAAATGACCAAAAATCATTTTGTTTTTTTATTTTATTTTTGTATTCACAGACAAAACTCTATTTTTAGAGGTATTGCCCTTTTACAAGAAAGAAGCTTCCGCGAATTTCTCCTGCCAACTTAGAACGCTGACGGGCAAACTTAAACTTGCCTTCAAACTCTGCTGGAATCTCAATCCCATTAGCTAGCTTAAAGCCAATAGCTCGCTTACCCCCTTCTGCTAAAGTATAGAGAAGATTGACAACCAAGCCATTATCATAATAAACATGAGACCATAAGATACCGTCAACCTCAAATTGTGAAAGACAAAGCGCCTTATAAGGAAAGGACATTTGTCGCTCTGCAAGGACCTGCTCAATAAGGGGCAAAATATCTGGCTTTTCACTAGGAGTAAAAACCTCATAAGTAATCTTATATTTATTCCAAAAATACCTAGCCTCATTGGCCCTTAGACCTGCTAGGGCCTCTTTAACAGGACTTTCCTCAAGGAGGGTGGTTTCTACCTCTTTAAAGGTGACAATATAGGACATGCTTAGGCACCAAAGCTTTCTGTTAATTGAGGAACGACTTGTTTCTTACGTGACACAGCACCCTCTAAGAAGGCATGGTTGTTTTCTAATACAAAGTTAAAGGCTTTTTCCACCTTGTCCATATTGCTACCTAGGGCTAGAATTTCTGAGTTTGAGTTGACAATATCTGTAATCATTAAGACAAAGTCTGAGTAGCCTTCCTTAGCCATTGCCTCTAAGATAGCTCCTTCAAGAGCTTCTTGACGTTCAAGGACTTCTTTAATATCAACAGTGTTAACCTGAGCCACACGGACAGCATTGCCATTTAATTCAAAGGTTTTAGCATCAATATCAATCAATTCTGCTTCTGACTTGCTTGCAAGGTTGGTTCCAGCTTTTAAGAGATTCATTCCATACTCTTCAAGTGAGACCCCAGCTAATTCTGCCAGTTCTTGAGCTACCTTATGATCTGTTGTATGGGTCGTAGGTGACTTCAGTAATAAGGTGTCTGAAATTAAACCTGATAAGAGTAAGCCAGCAATCTCTCTTGATACCTCAAGATTATTTTCCTTAAACATGCGGTAGACAATAGATGATGCAGAACCCACAGGTTCCACGCGCATAAATAAGGGGTTAGCTGTTTCAAAATTTGCCACACGGTGATGATCCACCACACCATAGATGGTTACTTGGCTAATGTCTGAAATAGACTGTTGAAACTCATTGTGGTCTGTCAAAATAACAGTATTCACACCTTCTGCTTGAGCTGATTCAACTACTCTAGGTGCTTGCACTCCAAAATAATCAAGAGCAAAGCGTGTTTCTTCATTTGGTTCTCCCAAAGCCACAACCTCAGCATCCAAACTATAAGCCTGTCTTGCCAAGTGAGCAAAGGCATAGGATGAACCTATAGCATCAGTATCAGGATTTTGGTGACCAAAGACAAAAATTTTAGACATGTTCTTACCTCATTCTTCTTAGTGTTTTTATTTTAGCAAAATTAAGCTGTAAAATCAAAGCTTGTCTACCTAAGACCAGCTCTAACAGCTATTTTTACAGACAGTCAAAAAGTACCCTTTGCCTTTTAGTAAATAAACTAAAAGCAAAAGAGTACTGTAAGAATTAATTGACAGCTTAGGAGCTGTGGACCCGGTTCATATATTCCGTATAGGTTTCTGTTTTCATAATCTCTTTAGCATTTTGAACCCGCTCAGCTGTAGGCGGCTTAACCCCTGCCAGAGGATAAGGAATCCCTAACTCACGCCACTTAAATTCCCCCATGGTGTGATAAGGCAGAATCTCAAACTTATCAACATTCTTTAAGGTGGCTACAAAGTCTCCAAGTGCCTCTAAATGCTCGTCAATATCTGTTAAGCCAGGTACTAGGACATGTCTTATCCAGACAGGAATCCCCTTATCAGATAGGTATTGAGCAAAGAGGAGGATGTTCTTGTTAGATTGTTTAGTAACCAGCTTGTGCTGTTCTGGGTCAATTTCTTTGATATCCAAGAGGATTAAGTCAGTGACAGCCAGCAATTTTTCTAATTGCTTATGGTATTCAGGAGTAGCTCTGTAGGTAAAACCACAGGTATCAAGGGTGGTATGAATCCCCAGTTTCTTGGCTTTTATAAAGAGGGCTGTAATGAAGTCTATCTGCAACATGGCTTCACCACCTGAAACAGTAATGCCTCCCTTTTTACCCCAGAAATGGCGGTATTGCAAGGCTTCTTTTAAGACATCATTAACTGTTCTTTCCTTAGAATTATTGGTTTCCATTTCCCAAGTATCTGGATTATGGCAGTATTGGCAGCGCATCTTGCAGCCTTGCATAAATATAATAAAACGAATACCTGGCCCATCAACAGAACCAAAACTTTCTGTTGAATGTATCATTCCAGTTACTTGTCCATAATCTATCTCTGCCATGATCTCTCCTTTATACTTGTAAACGTTTTTACATTTTCATTATATCATTTTTCACAAAAAAGACTAGGTATTGTCCTAGTCTTCCTCAATATTCTGTTCTATATTAGAAACTGTTAATTTTAGCTTGGTGATGCGGCCGTCCTTGACCTTATCATTAATAAGGAGCAAGTGTTTGCCTTCACTGTCACATTCAAAGGGTAGCTTTTCTTCCTGACTAGGGATAGTGCCAATACCTGTTATATAAAAACCAGCTATAGTATCCACATCATCACTTTCAAGCTCTGTTTCAAAATATTCATTAAAGTCATTGAGGGTCATGGTACCCACAACAATATAGGTATCTTCGCCTATGGTATGAACAAATTCTTCTGCCTTGTCTGTTTCATCGTCGATTTCACCAACAATTTCTTCTAGTAAATCCTCAAGGGTAACCAGACCAGCCACGCCACCATATTCATCTAATAAGATAGCCATTTGGTTCTGGGTAATTCTTAGCTGTCTTAGCAAGTCATCTACATAGATGGTTTCTGGTACAAAAAGGGGCACCTGTAAAATCTTACGCATGTTGATATTAGCAAAGCCATTTTTGAAACCAGCCTCTAATAACCTCTTGGTATGAATCAGGCCAATAACCTTATCCTTATCAGCATCATAGACAGGAATGCGGGAAAAACTTTGCTTAAGGATAGCTTGGATATTTTCCAGAGCATCATCATTTATATCAATCATAAAGGCATCTGTTCTAGGAACCATGACTTCACGTGCCATTAATTCATCCAGTGAAAAAATCCCTTGGAGCATTTCAATCTCTTCAGCAGCCAGACTGGCTTCACTATTTGAGAGCATGTATTCAATTTCATCACGGGTCATTTGCTCGTCAGCATCATCAAAAGTCATTGGCGTTATCCGACTTAAAAGATTGGTAGAAGCTGATAAGAACCAGACAAAAGGACTAACTAGCTTACCCACAACTATAATAATTGGAGCTGAGATAATGGCTAAACGATCCTTTAAATTCATAGCAATCCGCTTAGGATATAGTTCTCCCAGAACAATTGACACATAGGTTAAGAAAATCAATGAGATGATACTACCTGCAGTTTGTGCAGTGGCAGAACCACCCAACCAGGATGAAATTACTCGGCCTAGGGAAGCTGACAAGCTAGCCCCCTGTAGTAAACTAATAAAGGTAATCCCTACCTGAATAGTTGATAAAAAGTTGTTAGGTTGCTCTAAAACAGCCTGAAGTCGGATATAGCGTTTATCCCCTTCACCTGCTTTTTGTTCCACCCGGGAACGATTGAGAGAAACCAGTGCCATTTCACTGGCCGAAAAAAATGCATTAAGCACTGTAAAAATAATCAGCAATAGTAATTGAAAATATAAGGGCTGACTCACAGGGTCTTCCATTAATTGTTACTCCTAAATGTATATATAATAAGTCCATTATACCACACTTTAATAAACTTGCTAGCTAAATTAATACCTAGAAACAAGAAACTTCCTTTTAAGCTCTGCTATGGCCATAAAGCTTCTAAAATATAAGATAAGGTATAAAGGAACTAGCTTAATTTCTCAATCATTAAAAGAAAAGGAGGTTGATTGATCTGGTTCAAGGCCTGATAAATCATAACAGTATAGTCTTTTTGGTTGAGCTGACTGACAAAGTCTAAGAGGCTGTCTTTTTCTTCCTGGCCTCCTTTGTGACCATAATAGACCATGATGGCTACCCGGCCACCTGATTTGAGTCTTACTAAAATCTTAGACAAGGCTTCTAGGGTCGTCGTAGCCTGTGTAATAATAGACTTATCAGCACTTGGCAAATAACCCAGATTAAAAATAGCTGCATCGAGACTATCCAGATAGTTATCCAGATGTTCATGACCATCTAAAATCAAGTCTACATTATCAAGGCCTGCTGCTTCTAACTTAGCCCGACTTGCCTCAATAGCAGCCTCTTGCACATCAAAGGCAAAAACCTTTTTCACTAAAGGAGCAAAAAAGAGGCTATCATTACCATTTCCCAGCGTGGCATCCACAAAAACACTTTCTTTGGTCACTATTTCTGCCAAAAAATCATGGGACATTTGAATAGGTTTTTTCACATTTCTTTCCTTTCCAATTTTAAAGAATGGCAGAGCGGCAACCCTGATAGCTATCTCTTTTTTCCATTTCCTGATCAATGGCATTGAGCACTTCCCATTTGTTTAAGCTCCACATGGGCCCAATCAACATATCTCTAGGTGCATCCCCAGTTATCCGGTGGATAATAATATGCTTAGGGATGATTTCTAGTTGGTCACAAATAATAGAGACATAATCCTCTTGACTTAAAAGCTGCAAGCGTCCCTCATGGTAATCCCTTTGCATACGTGTATTAGTCATCAAATGAAGCAAGTGGAGCTTGATTCCCTGAATATCATTATCTGTGACACAGCGCCTGACATTTTCAAGCATCATGGCCCGACTTTCCCCTGGTAGACCATTAATCAGATGGGAGACAATTTCTATCTTGGGATACTTGCGTAAACGCCTAACAGTTTCCTTATAAAGGTCATAAGAATGAGCCCGATTAATCAGCTTTGAGGTGCTTTCATAAGTCGTTTGTAAGCCCAACTCTACTGTAACATGCATTCGCTCTGAAAGCTCTGCTAGATAACTTATAACATCATCTGGTAAACAATCTGGGCGTGTCCCGATATTAATTCCGATAACCCCTGGTTCATTGATAGCCTGTTCATAACGTTCTTTGATGGTCTCAAGACTAGCATGGGTATTAGTGAAATTTTGAAAATAGACAAGGTACTTCTTAACCTCTGGCCACTTTCTATGCATAAAATCAATTTCTTTATAAAATTGCTCCCTAATAGGTGCATCTGGTGCTACAATGGCATCTCCTGAACCAGAGACCGTACAAAAGGTACAACCCCCATGAGCAACTGTACCGTCCCTGTTAGGACAGTCAAAACCTGCATCAATAGGAACCTTAAATATCTTCTGGCCAAAAAGCTGCCGGTAATAATCATTGAGTGTCTGATATCGCTTCTTCATACCCTTATTTTAGCATAAAATAAGAAGGAAGGTATAAAGCAAGGAAATTATAAAAAGCAACCCATCAAGTTGCTTTAAAGACTTTAATCCTGCCTAGACTGAAAACGCCATTTAAAACGTCTTTCCACATAGTAGGGATAAAAAACATTCAACAAGGCATAGCCAATAATAAAACCAGCTAAAACATCTGTAGGGAAATGCACCCCTAGATAAATCCGTGACAAACCAATCAATAAGATTAAAAGAGCAAAGATACACTCCAAGAACCACCTAAGGCCTTTAGAAGTGACACGCTCATGAATCACAATTAAGATAATCCCATAGATGACCATAGAACCCAGCGAATGCCCACTAGGAAAGGAAAAACCACCTGCATGGACCAGATGTTCAATTTCAGGTCGGGTACGCTTATAAAGCAGCTTAAAGATAACAATAGCTAAGCCTGACACACTAGCACCAGTAATTAAAAAGAGTGCTTCTGTTCGCCATCTTTTAATGAGGAATAAGCCAGCTACCAAAATAACAACTCCAAACTGCGTAAGGACATTTCCAAAAATGGTAATAAACTTAAAGAACTCCGTTAAGTTATCAGGAAGGTTGCCTCGCACGGCTTCTTGCACAGCGATGTCCAAAAAAGCTAAGGATTCTGGATAAAATTTGACAGAATAGCCTAGGATAACAAAAATTAAGAAGGCAAAAGAGGCCCGCATGAAGTAGTTTTGTTTGTTAATCATAAATTAAGCAGTATACCTTTCTAGTACTGGTTGAGAAGCTATATAAACAAAATAAAAAGCAAAAGCAAAGACCAAACCTTCAAGGAGATTAAAAGGAAGAACCATAGTTAGTAGATACTTGATAATTCCTATGTAAGCTCCAATATCAAAGTTAGCAAATTTTGCATATAAGGGAATGGCATAAATATAGTTTAAAAATAGCATAGAGACTGTTAGGGCAGCTGTAGCAAAGATACTTGCCCTAATATAGTCCTTCTTCTTTCGTTTGGAATTCCAAAGCAGGGCAAAGACAGTTACAAAAATGCCCAAGGCAAGGATATTCATTGGTAAACCAATAATATCATTAATCCCACTGTTGTTTAAGACTAATTTCAAGAGTGAACGCATGATTAAAACAATATAAGCACTCTTCAAATCAAGCAGAACAAGTCCTATGAGGACAGGAATAACGCTAAATTCAATCTTGAGAAAGCCAGCTCCTGGAATAATCGAGAAACTGAAAAACATCAGGATAAATGAAATAGCAGATAAAATGGCAAGCATTACCAAACGATGTGTTTTTGACATAAAAAATTCCTCCAATTTTTTCAAATTGAAAGAAGTTCCTTCGTATTTGAGTAGCAAAAAAGCCGCTCAAAAAACCCGGTCTTCTCTCATCCAGACTATACTGTCGGTTGTGGAATTACACCACATCAGCTTGCGCTCGCGGACTTCTAATCACTGATTAGTCACCGCCGGTCGGGAATCACACCCTGCCCTGAAGACACTTATAGAATAGCAGATTTAAGGCAACTTATCAAGAGCTTAGCTTTTTAAATTAAAAAAGAAGCAGATAGTTCCCTATCTACTCCTTAAGCACAAGTAAGCTTTAAGCCTAGGAAAACTTTTTGCTGCTACTTTAATTTATCATGTTCATAGGTATGGCTTAGCTCCAAGCCTTGGAAAGCTTGCTGCCTAAGAGCCTCATAGACAATCATACAGACGGTATTAGAAAGGTTGAGGCTTCTGACATGTTGATCATTCATGGGAATTCTTAAGGCCTTATCTGGGTGCTGACGCATAAAGTCCTCTGGCAGGCCCTTATCTTCTCTCCCAAAGAGAAAATAGTGGTTCTGATTATCATTAAAATGTTCTTCAGAATAGGTTTTTTCAGCAAATTTACTAATCAGATGGAGCTGCCCTTGACAGTGATTCAAAAAGTCATCCAAATCCTCATAAAATCTCACATCTAGCTTATCCCAGTAATCTAAGCCAGCTCTTTTCATTTTACGGTCATCAATAGGAAAACCCATAGGCTTAATAATATGCAAGGGAGCATTTGTTGCGGCACAGGTTCTGGCAATATTACCTGTGTTTTGCGGGATTTGAGGTTGAAATAAAACCACATGGTTTTTAGAATTTTCTTGTCGGTAACTACTTGTTTCAAAGTCTTTTGTCATGATTTTCTCACTTTTTTTCATCATAAAAACCACACTGCTCGGAGTCAAGCTCAGCAAACAATGTGGTTGGTGGTCACTCCTTAACTTAAATCATAACAGGTTTGATTTAAATCAACGAATACTTATTTTTTATTATAGCACTTTAAAAAGCCTTGTCAATGATTTTATGATTTTTGTAAGCTTGCTCTAATAATAGTTTAGGAATTGTAGCCAAACATAACCACAAAAGCAAGCAGATAGATAATTCCCAACAAAAAGAAGCCATAGCTTATCATTAGTAAAGCCTTTATAATACTAGGAACTTTGTTTTTAATTTTAGAAAGTAATAAGTACGCAACGTAGGTTAAAGCAAGTAAAAATAAGATTACTAATCCTTTTATGACCACAAGCCATAGTAAATCCATACCTAGCTCCTAGTAAAACAAGGCATAGGCTGCACGAGCATAGGCCCCCTTGTAAGTGTACCAAGCATTGGAAGCCAAAATAGGCTCTAATCTGTCACGGAATTCTTGATTACAGGTTTGATTATCCTGTCCAAATCCCTGAAAACAAAGATCATGGTGGTAACACGCCTGATCTAAATCATCAATTGCTGGGCTATCATAGCCATTATTGCCCTTGCCACAAAAATTTCCATAAGAAGCTACCGGCAACAAGGACCTTTTAACCCTGCGAATAACCACTTCTTTCCCTTCTCTTTTCATGTCTGCAGTAAGCGTATTAAGTCTTTCTCCTACATAGATAGCTTCTTGGCTTAATCCTTGACGATTGGCTTCCTCGATGTTGATATAAGGCAAGCCCTTTTCATCATATTCTCTTAGCTTGGTTAATTCTTGAAAAATACGACTATCTTCAACACTTGGTTCTAATTGATTGGTATCCGCATTAACCACTCTACAAGCTAGTAAAGACACAAGAGCAAAAACAAAAAAAGTAAATATAACAGTAATTCTTCTATTCATGATAATCCCCTAATTTTCTTCATTCGACAAGACATATTTGTTATAAATAAGACTAAACCCCCTCCTAAGTTAATGTAACAAATACCTCGTCTCTTTAAAGGTAACCTAAATTAGGGTAAAAACAAGGTCATTTTTTAGAGCTTATATGCAAAATAATGACAGTATGTACCAATTTTTCAAAAACTCATTATACTGCTTCTAGTTTTCGTCTTAAACACCTATAAATAAAGGGATTTCCCTTTTTACCAACTCATCTAAGTTAAAAAAAGAAAGACCTCTCTTATTTTTCAAAATGAAATCAATTAACTAAAGTAGCTTATAAAACTTAACTTTTAAAAAACCATATCAAAAAGAGAACAGATTTGTTCTCTCACAGGATAAAAGTTTATGGTTTCAAAAGATGCTAACTATAAAGTATTTGCAACATTAATCTTTATGATTTCTTCTTAAGCTGAAGTAGTCTGGAACTGGATCATCACCACCCTTAACAAATGGATGGCAACGCAAAATCCTAGCAATTCCCATCAAAATACCTCTTACTCCATGCTTATCAATTGCCTCTATCATGTAATTTGAACAAGTAGGCCGATAACGACAGCTAGCTGGTGTCAAAGGAGAAATATACTTCTGATATAACCTTACAAAGAAGATAAGAGTTTGTTTAATCATTTGTCTGTATTTGCTGCATTATGAAGTTGACTAACTTCTTTTTTAGATAAACGTCTAGCTTCTCCAGGTCTTAATCCTTGTAAATCCAAGGTCCCAAACTGGGTACGTGATAACTTGTCAACCAAAAGTCCTACCGACTCAAACATTTTCTTAACCTGGTGATTACGTCCTTCATGAATGGTTAATTCAACAATAGAACGATTCTTATCAGCTTCAACACGGATAATATTATAACGGGCTGGCTTGGTTTTTTTACCATCAATGACAATCCCACGTGTTAAAGGACGAAGGTTTTCCTTAGATGCAATCCCCTTAACACGGGCAAGATACACCTTATCAATTTCATTACGTGGATGAATCATTTTATCAGTAAAATCACCATCATTAGTCAAAATCAAAAGCCCAGAAGTATCCCAGTCTAAACGCCCTACAGGATAGATTCTTTCCTTAACCTGGGGCAGTAAATCAATAACAGTTCGTCTCCCCTTATCATCAGAGACACTAGAAATAACACCACGAGGCTTATTCAGAAGATAATAGACCTTCTCCTCATTATAAATGGGGCTTCCTTCAACTTCAACCTTATCTCCTGACTTAACAAGAGTTGCCAAATCAGTAACAACTTCCCCATTAATGGTAACCAATCCCTCTTTGATTAAGGATTCCGCTTTACGACGACTGGCAATTCCAGCGTGAGCAATATATTTATTTATTCTCATCTTTTCTCTTTTCTATAAATCTTCTGGCAACTTAGTCATTCATCTGAAACAAGGCCACTTCCTGATCTTGAATAGCTAAATTTGAAGCATCGATTAATTCATCTAGGTCATTAATTCCCATAAAGTCCAAAAAATAATCTGTTGTCTTGTATAAATGAGGTCGGCCCACAACCTCTTTTTTCCCAGCCTCCTGAATCAGCTCAAAGGCTAGTAGCTTACTTAGAGCCCCACTAGAATTAACCCCTCTGATATCATCAATCTCAATCCGAGTAATGGGTTGCTTGTAAGCAATAATGGATAGAACCTCTAAACTAGCCCGAGATAAACTTTGATTCATAGGTGCCTTAGCAAAGGCTTTCAAGATTTGAGCATGCTCTTCTTTCGTCACCAGCTTATAGGTCTGTGAAGTCTCCAAAAGACAAAGTGCAGAGTTTTTATCCTCTTTGTACCTATCACTTAACTTTTCCAGCTGTTGCTGCAAGGCAGTAGGCTTTAAATCTAGCATATGAGCAAGATTCCTAAGACTCAGACCCTCTTCACCAGCCACAAAAAGCAAAGCTTCAATTTGAGCTAAATAGGTCATTTGAACTCCTTTTTCAAAATAATATCAGCAAAGTTATCTTCCTGAATAACCCTAACATACTGCATTTTAATTAATTCTAGGGTTGCCAAAAACAAGGTAATAACTTGATTTAAATCAGTACACTCCCGAAAAACACTATTTAGGGTAACTTGCTTTTGCTGGTCCAATCTTTCTTCTAAATCATGCATCATATCTTCAATACGGTAATCTTCTCTTTCAATAACCGTGTGATTATGCTTGAATTCTTCCTGTTTGACAGTCATAAGCTTAGAAAAAGCTAAAAATAAGTCTGTAACTGTCTTATCTTTGTTTAAAATAGCATCTTCAAAAATTAATTCTTGCATGGGTTTTGAGTAGTGAAGAGCTCGCCAATCATGTTGCTTTCCTAATTCTTGACTGACTGCTTTAAAATGACTATATTCCTCAATCTTACTTAGAAGTTCTAGTTCAGGGTCTTGGTCATCAGGTTCAGCCTCAACAACTTTAGGTAGGAGTCTTCTGCTTTTAATCAACATTAACTGACTGGCCATGAGCATATATTCTCCAGCTACTTCTAACTTCATAGCATGCAAGGTCTCGATATAAGCTAGATACTGTTCAATCACTTCAACAATAGGAACGTCATAAATATCTACCTGGTATTTGGAAACCAGATGCAGTAGTAAATCAAGTGGTCCTTGAAAATCTTTTAATTTTATATCCATTAGGCTTTAAAATATTTTTCTAGTGTAATAGGACTATTAAGTCCTAGTTGCTGACTCAGTTCCATTATTGTCTTTCCTTCTGCTTTTTGGGAGAGAATATACTGTTCCCTGAGTTTTTGGGCTGTCATCTTCTCCAGTCCTAGAGAATTTAGATAGGTCTTTAAGTGATTGAAGAACCACTGCCTAGATAAAGGCTTTCCCTTATTATCAAACAAGTAAGTGCCAGCTTGCATCCTAGCTTCAATAAAAGGAAGAAGCCTTTTAGGAAGCTTTAAAATACGAATTTTGTGGCCATCATTTACTTGCAAAATGCGAAATGACAAATCAAGATCTACAAGCCTTATAGCAGCTAACTCATTAGGACGTAAGCCCAACTCAAAGATAAGTAGAGCAATCAATTGCCCTTCTTTATATTGGCTTTCCTTATAGAATAGGTCTTTATCAAGTAATTCTAAATCTTTTTGTAGCTGCGACTGAGGTAATCTTATTTTGTCTCCTAATTGATAATAAGCTTGACTATAGTTAACCTGATATAAATAAAGCAGGAATTGATTAATGGTAGAATATTTTCTTTTCTTAGCAGCCAAACTAAGTCCGTTAATATGTTGCTTATAGATAGCCAGTCTAGCCTGACTTAAATGACCTTCTATCAAAGAAATAAACTGCAACAAATCATATCGGTAAGATTTCTGAGTGTTCTGGGACAGTTTCTTTTGCTTTAAAAAGGCTTCTACTAAATCATTTATCATCATTTATCTTTTTTTATTATCATATAATCATCTGTAAAATCATGTAAAAGACTATTTAAGGCTTTTAAGATAGATTTTCGAGTAATAATGCCAATAAAATGGTTCTTGTCATCAACCACTGGTAAAAAAGGAAATTCCACTAATTTATGCATAATCACTGTTAGGTTTACCCTATGCGATATCGCAGCAATCTTAGTATTAACCATTTTACCAATATCTGTTAATCTCATTTCCCAGTCTGTCAATCCATGCTTATCTTTATAAGCAAGAATATCTGAAATACTAATCGTGCCTTTAAACACTTTATCCTTTGTGATAACTGGTACTCTAGAAAAGCCATTGCTTACCAGTAAGAGCATGACATGATCTGAATTATGAGTATCAATAAAAATAGCTAAATCAGCAGCAGGAATTAGATAACTATCTAAATGCTGGAGGATAAATGTTTCAAATTCTTTTGCAATCATCGCTTAAATTCCTTAGAAAGAAGGGGATAAATCTCATGATCCCGATTAAAATAATCTATTGTAATCACATCATCAGAAAGTTGCACACGCGCATACAATTTTTCATTGATTTCGCCTCTAGGTTGTGAAACACTACCTGGATTGATAAAGATAGTTTTTCCGACTTGCCAGGCTGCAGGTTGATGCAGGTGTCCATAGAGGCAAATATCCGCATCAGCTTCTTGAGCAAAGTAGTCTAATTTATCCCAGGTGAAATTAATCCCTTGTAGGTGCCCATGTGTTTGAGCAATAGTAAATGGACCTAATTTGGTCACTAATTGGCTTTTATAGCCATTATCATAGTCACAGTTTCCTGCCACTACATAAATATCCTGCCAGATAGGATCTGAACTGTTTAACTCAGAGTCTCCATTATGAAAAATAGCATGGACTTTTCCTAGATACTTGTTTTTAATCTTACTGACAATCTCCCGATCACCATGAGAATCACTCATTACAATTATTGTTTTCTTTGCCATTGTGGAAAGACCTCCATCAATTTTTGAAAGGCTAGGCCTCTGTGTGAGAGCTTGTTTTTTTCCTCAGGACTAAGTTCTGCAGCATGGCGACCCGTTTCACCAACAATAAAGAGGGAATCATAACCAAAGCCTTGATCACCCTTTGGCTGGTTAGCAATATAGCCTGGCCAATCAGCTTCCACGACTAGACTTTCCTTATTTGGTGCCGCAACAACTAAGGTAGAATGAAATTGAGCAGAACGCTTCTTCTGATCAAAGACCATTGCCAACTCATGCAAGAGTTTAGCATTATTCTTAGCATCTGTTGCATCTGGGCCTGAAAAACGAGCTGACCATACACCTGGTAAACCACCTAAAATATCAACTTTCAAGCCCGAATCATCAGCAACAACCATTTTACCCGTTAATTTAGAAATAGTTTCAGCCTTCAGCCGAGCATTTTCTTCAAAGGTCATACCAGTTTCTTCCACTTCAGGAAGTTCAGGATAATCTTTTAAATTTTCAACCTTATAGCCAAACTGTTTAAAGAGCTCTCGAAACTCTTTTGTCTTGCCATCATTTCGCGTTGCTACTAAGATGGTTTTAGCACTATCTTCTTGTGAGAAATATAAAAAATCCTCAAGAGCAATGCCCTGCTCAGGGATAATAATGTCGTGAATAATGCCATCTTCACTAATAATAATTGTATCTTTGTAATACTTAGCTTCTATATTTCTGTCACTTTCTTGACGGATTATATCCAGAATAAAATCAATCAAAGCAGCATCTGACTCCTTACGCACAACTGTAACAGAGTAACCATTAATGGAGTCACTGGAGTCGTCAAACATACTAGGATTTAAAAAGTCTAATTTTTTTTCAATACGATATAAAGCTTCATCATAAACGTGACCAAGTGCTCTTATGCTGTTATTGCCATTCCATTTCCCTATAAACCAATTCTCTTCATCTTTATATTCGTAAATTTTATCAGTCAAAGTTCAACATCCTCCACATTTATTTCTTCGTCTAGCCAAGAATTGGCAATTTCTTGAAAGCTTTCGACACCAGCACTTGTATAAAATTGATGATTTGGTAGTAGGCTATCTCTGCTAGCATTAATCTGAAAATAATTCAATAAGACAGAAATATCACGGACACATTCTGCTCCACTATCAATTAAAACCACATCAGGTCCCATTACATTTTCAATAATTGGTCGCAACAAAGGGTAATGGGTACAGCCTAAAACCAAGGTATCTACCCTGCCTACAAGGGGAGCTAAACTTTCGTAAACGATTTTTTTAGCAAGGCTGGATTTAGCTTCATTAGATTCTACGATAGGAACAAACTTAGGACAAGCAAGGCTTAATACCTGAATGTTAGGAGCTAATAGTTGAATTTTTTCTCGGTAAATATCCGAAGAAACTGTCATGGGAGTTCCAATAACCCCTATTTTTCCCTGCGAACTGACCTTGATAGCAGCACTTGCTCCTGGCAAAATAACACCTAAGACAGGAATTGACAAGGCTTTTTTTACTTCTTCCCAGGCAACAGCTGTAGCTGTATTACAGGCAAAAACAATCATTTTGACATCTTGTGCCCGTAAAAAATTGACCATTTCCCAAGTGTATTCTCTGATTTGTTCAGCTGGACGGGGCCCATAAGGAGCTCTGGCAGAATCACCAATATAAACAATTTTTTCATGTGGTAACTGCCTCATCAATTCTCGAACAACTGTTAGGCCACCAACACCTGAATCCAAAAAACCAATTGGTCTATTATCCATCTTCACTCTTCCTAATTACATTATTTACATCAAAAAACTCAATTGGTAAAGAGCCAACTGAGTTTTTCTTTGAACTCTGAACAGTTGACAAATCGAATTAAAAAGAAAGTCTTACCCACTTCTCTTTTTAAGGACTGTTCACTTTTACCAAATAAATGAGTTAGAAAGTAGGACCTACACTCAAATATTCTTTATTTTTTCTTTTTGCTTGTTGCAGCTTTTGATTGCTTAACAATATTACGATAAGTTTGTTGAATCTTTGCTTCACTTGGCTTTTGGCCCATTTGACTCATCATTTCTCGGATAGCTTCTGGGGTTAAACGTGGGTGCTCGCCAATTTCTTTTTCAATTTGTTTACGAGCGATAAAAACACCACCAAACAAGCCACCTGCAAGGGCAATTATTACTATTAAAATCCAAATAGCTGTAGACATATTAATCTCATTTCTCCTAGTTTTTTATTCCCCTTATTATATCAAAAATAGTCATGCTTTACAAATAACAAAAAGAGGCTTTTGTCTAGAATAGCAGAGCTCTTATGTAAAAAACTAGCTTATTATCAAGCTAGTTTCAAGTAACGTTAATCGTTTCTTCCAAAAATCCGAAGAAGACTAATAAATAAGTTAATAAAGTCTAGGTATAAACTCAAGGCCATAGCAACTGCCCAGCCATCTCCAACTTGACCATTTGTAGATTGGTAGACTTTTTTTATCATTTGATTATCTGATGCTATTAAACCTGAGAAAACAAGAACCGAAATAATACTAATGAGATAGCTCATCATGCCACTACTAATAAATAAGTTAACAAGACTAGCAATAATAAGCCCAATCACTGCTGCCATCATAGCCTTACGAATCCCTGACAAATCTTTTTTAGTTCTTGCACCAATAAAAGACATGGCAAAGAAAACCGCAGCAGAGGAAAGAAAGGCCTGTAAAACAGTTGTTTGGGCATAGGCTGCAATGATAAAGCTTAAGGTAAAGCCATTCAGAGCAGAATAGATTAAAAAGAGAGGCAGAGCAGCCGGGGTATTTTTACGAGCAGCTGCACTTGCTACAAATACAAGTAATAATTCGATGATAGCAGCCCCAAAATAAACCCAAGGATGGTTAGCTATAATAGCGATTAAGTTTTCTCTAAAAGGGTAAAGCATGAGGTAAGAAACAAAAGCAGATAGTGCTACTCCCATTCCAACCAAGCTATAAATTTTAGTAAAGAACTGGCTTAAGCCAGCATCTGTTTCACTGTAAATAATATTATCATTCATGAGTTTTCCTCTTTTTCCTTATTTGTTTAATGATTGTGACTATTTAGAGTCTTTCTTTTAAGAATGCGTCTGTTTGCCCAGTGTTTACGTAGGGGCGTGGCTGCTTCTTTGATTGCCCAATACTTATCTACCAAGGTTACAATATAGCTTTCCTTGTAACGAGGAAAGGCTATGGTTGCTCCCCACATATGCTTTAAAATAATATCTTCTTCTTTTTTGTTGATATCTGTTAACTTTTTAGCATTTCTTAGGGCAATTCTGGGATGGACCCAGGCATGGCTTTTATTGAATTTTTGGATGCGCCAATCATAATAAAAGAAGTCATGAAGCAGACCGCCGCGAGCAGTACTCTTGGCATCCCATCCAAAACGTTTTGCTAATCTATAACTTGTATAAGCAACATTAATAGAGTGTTCTAAGCGAGTGGAATGGTGATGTTGTACAATACCGTCTAGTCTTTGGAAACGAGGATGTTCTATCAAAGAACCTACATGTTCCATAAATTCTGAATCTTTTTTATAATCCATATCATATCACCTCCCCTTTATTATACCATATTTGCTTAAATCAAACTGAAAATAAGGATTCCTGCCGCTACTGCAACATTCAAACTCTCAGCCTTTCCTGGCATGTCAATATGAACCAAAACTGTGGCCAGCTCTGCCATTTGCCTGCTAATGCCATTTCCTTCATTTCCCATAACCAAGACAAAGTTAGGGGTCAAGGGTAGTTCTTTATAAGTGATTGAATGTTGAGCAAGGGTAGTTGCTAAAATAGGCATGTCCTTTTGCTTCATCCTCTGGCAAAAAGCATATACATCTGTACGCCATACAGGAATATGAAAATGACTTCCCTGCATGGAGCGAAGGGTTTTTTGGTTGTAAATATCAGCTGATTTTTCAGAGATAATAACGCCGTCAAGCTTAGCTGCGTGGGCTGTTCTGATAATAGTACCAAGGTTTCCAGGATCTTGAACATCTTCTAATAAGAGGTATTTCCCTTCTTTTGTCTCAGGTAATACTAGCTGGGGCATTGCTATCTCAGCAATTATTCCTTGAGGGTTAGGAGAATCTGTTAATTCTTTCAGAACTTCCTTTGCTACCACAATAAGCTTGGCTTGATCTTCAGTAATTCCTAGTGAAACAAGCTGGTCTACCATTTCTTCTAAGACAAAGATATGTAGAAAGACTTGCTTACTTTTCTTAGCTTCTTCAACTAAATGCCAACCTTCAATGAGATAAGAATGCTTCCGATGCTTCTTGGTCAGTAATTTTTTTGTTTGTTTTATGAGTGGGTTTGTTCTAGAACTTATTTTCATGTGCATATTATACCATAAGTTGGTTCTCATCAAAGAGACTAATCCTTCTGCTTAGGAAGGAAACTTATAATAAAGAGGCAAAATACATCTTATGTTATAATAAGATTAATGGAGGCTTACTATGAAAAAGGTACACTTAATTATTTCTGGCAAGGTTCAAGGTGTAGGTTTTCGTTATGCCACTTATGCCCTAGCACAAGAAATGGGAGATATCTATGGGCGTGTCTGGAATAATGAAGACGGAACTGTGGAAATCTTAGCGCAATCTTCTGATTCTTCTAAGTTGACTAGCTTTATTCAAAAAATTAGAAAAGGTCCCTCAAGCTGGTCTAAAGTAACCTATCTTGATGTTTCCATGGGAAACTTTAAGGACTATCATGATTTCAAAGTATCCAATTAGAAAATCAGGCTTTAGAACTATTGTTAAATTGATAAAAAAAAAGTAAAATAGATAAGTATATTAAAAACTAAAGGACAATAACATTGAAAATTAAATTAAATCGCATCCTCTTCTCAGGGCTTGCACTATCCATTCTCTTTACCTTAAGTGGATGTGTTGGTCGAGATTCTCATGGCAATCCAAAAGGTTTTATTTGGGATTACTTTGGTAAGCCAATGTCTTATTTCATTGATTACTTTGCCAACCATATTAACTTAGGCTATGGCTTAGCCATTATTATTGTAACCATTATTGTAAGAACTATCATCTTACCATTAGGCTTATACCAATCATGGAAAGCAAGTTATCAATCTGAAAAGATGGCCTACTTGAAACCTGTTTTTGAGCCTATTAACCAACGTATTAAAAATGCTTCTTCTCAGGAAGAAAAAATTGCTGCTCAGGGAGAATTAATGGCAGCTCAGCGTGAAATGGGGGTTAATATTCTGGGAGGTATGGGTTGTTTACCTCTTTTGATTCAGATGCCCTTCTTCTCTGCTATGTACTTTGCAGCCCAATACACAAAAGGTGTCTCAACAAGCCAGTTCATGGGAATTGACCTTGGTAGCCGTAGTTTGATATTAACTGCTATTATAGCCAGCTTATATTTCTTCCAATCTTGGTTATCTATGCAGGCTGTTTCCCCAGAGCAACGTGCTCAAATGAAAACAATGATGTATACCATGCCTATTATGATGATTTTTATGTCCTTTAACCTTCCAGCCGGAGTTGGCTTGTATTGGTTTGTGGGTGGATTCTTTAGCATCATTCAACAACTTATCACAACTTATATCCTTAAGCCAAAATTGCGCCAAAAAATTGAGGAAGAATATAAAAATAATCCTCCAAAGGCCTATACAGCAGCAAAAAAACGTAAAGATGTTACTGCAAGTCAAAAGAATATTTCTGATCCAATTATTTCTAAACCAAAGACTAACCGCAATGCCGGAAAGCAGAAAAAACGTAACTAAAAATGACTAACAAAATATCCCAGGACACATTTGTCCTGGGATATTTTTAGATAAAAAATCGCTGACTCATCAGCAACTTTCTTACTTTGTTTTTTCAACACTGATAATTTCTACTTGATAGGTAGAAGTTGGTGTTGTAATTGTAGTTGTGTCACCTGTTCTTTTTCCAATCAAGGCTTGTGCAATGGGGCTTTCATTTGATATTTTTCCTGAGAAAATATCTGCACCTGCTGCTCCCACGATATGATAGGTATCTTTATCACTAGTACCTACTTCTTGGACTACAACTGTTTTACCAATTGCTACTTCATCTTTTGCCACAGCATCACTATCAACTACTTGAGCAAAGCGAATTTGTGTTTCCAAGGTTGAAATCTGTCCTTCCACGAAAGCTTGTTCATCTTTTGCAGCATCATATTCTGAATTCTCAGAAAGGTCACCATAAGAACGGGCAATCTTAATACGTTCAACCACTTCTGGACGACGTACCAGTTTTAATTCTTCTAATTCTGCTTCTAATTGTTCTTTTTCAGTTTGGGTCATTGGATAAGTTTTTTCAGCCATTATTTTTCTCTTTTCATTAATTTATTTCAGAAATACAAACATGATGCAATGCATCATGTTTGTATTTACTCAATTTGACTATTAACATACTTGTGAACATTTGCAGAATGCTCTTCATATGTTTTAGCATAATAAACATCGCCAGTGTGAACATTGGCAACAAAGTACAAATAGTCTGTATTAGCAGGTTTAACAGTTGCATCAATTGCTGATAAGCCTGCACTATCTACAGGACCAGGCATTAAACCTGTATTTGTATAAATATTATAGGGGGACTTGATACTTGTATCAATAGCTGCATCTTCAGCTAAGGTAGTTTTCTCCCCTAGTTTATCCATAGCATATAAAACAGCAATATTGGATTGTAAGGCCATGCCATTTTTGAGACGATTATAGAAAACACTTGCGATTTCACGTCTGTCCTCATCTGTAGAGCCTTCTTTTTCAACTAAAGATGCTAAGGTTAAGACTTCATTGACGGTCTTACCACTAGACTCAATTGTATCATAATAAGGAGCTAGAGTTGCATCAGTTGTAGCTAGCATCTCTTCTACCAGATCCTTCATAGTAGAATCTTTGTAATAGTTATAAGTAGCTGGGAAAAGATAGCCTTCTAATTGATAGATTGCTTCTGTTTTCTTTGGCAGATGTGATAAAAGCCTTGGGTATTTTTTAACCATTTCTTTTATGAAAGCATCATCCTGAACAAGGTCCAGGAATTCTTTCGAAGTAAAAGGAGTCTTATCCTTTTTCGATTTGGTATTAACATTATCCGAAATTCCCTTAGCCATTTGTTTAATAGTATAGCCTTCTGGAATTAAAACTTTACCAAGGGCAGGTTTTGTTGGCTCTGCTGTTCCGCCAGCCTGTAAGCTTTTTGAAATCTCTTCTAAAGTCATGCTCTTTTGTAAATTGTAATAGCCACTTTGGAAGTTAGTATAGTTTTTAAATTTAGTATAAAAATTAAAAACGGTACTATTTTTAATCAATCCTTTTTTCTCAAGGGTTTGTCCAATTAATTTATTTCCTGCACCAGCTGGAATTTCAACCAGAACATACTTGTCATCCTTTTTATCAACTGGGTTAAGGCTCGTATAAACAAAGAATGTTGCTATCAAACCAATTAACACAATAAGCAGTAAAAAGGAAGTGATAACCAAGGTTGAGATCTTTCTTGCCACACGATCAGTTCTTTGACGTTTTATTGTATTTTTCCTCACTAAACTTTCCGAATCAAGCCCTTCCCCCTCATTAGAGGCAAGTTGGTAATCCAAATCACTATCATCTAACTCTTCAAAATGATTACCTGCTTCTTCTTGCTTTGATAAGCTATCTTCACTTAATTCTTTAGAGCTTATCATTTCTACTGGAGTAAAAGAGATAGTTTCTGAATAGTCTTGAGACTGCTTGATTTCCTTCTTATGTTTATCCTTATCACTTGCACTGGAAAAAGTAGGTGCTAACTTTTCTTGAGTTTCTTCATCCCTAGCAGTTGATTTTACAGTTTCTTCTTTATATTTCTTATAAAGGTCTACTGTTCTTCGAGCTGCTTCTTGAGCTTCTTGCTCTTTTTGCTGAAATTCCTCTTCTTTTAGACCTTCTTGAAGAAGCGCTTCCTCTTTTTCTTTACGAATCTGATTAGCTTTTTCCAACTCTGCTAAAATTTGCTCTTTAAAGCTTAAATTTTTTTGAATTTTCTGCTTATCATCCTTAAAATCGGTCAAAGCCAATCCTCCTAAACATAATCATTGGCAATTATAACTTAAATAGATGAGAAAAGCAACAAATACCTTTATTTGTCACTAACTTTTTATAAGGAATTCTTGCTTATAATTGCTTTTTATTTTTCCACAACATGTCATACCAAACAGAACCCCCATGTTTAGAATCAGATAAGCCTAAACAAGTAAAACCATTCATCTGGTAGTAAGGAATCAAATAGTCATGACAAGTTAAAATAATTCCCTGCCGCTTTTGTGCCAAGGAGAGGTCCTTAAGTGCTGCAATTAATGCCATACCAATCCCTTGTTGCTGATAGTCTTTAGCAATTGATAGACTAGTTACTGCAATATAGCCTCCACTAGCTGGATTCTCCTTAATTTGATGAAAAAGTGAATCTTCAAGGTGAGGTTCCAGAACAACGGGACCTTCTATATAACCAACAATTTTTTGATTGATTTCTGCAACAAGAAAAGTATCCTTAATCAAGCTTGTCCTTTGCCTAATTGCCTCAATACTAGCAGCTTCTTCTTTAGAAAAATTGTCACATTCAATTTCATAAATAAACTGCCAATCAGCTTCACTTACATTCCTAATAAACATATCTATCCTTTTTATGAGAAAAGCCTGCCTAGGGCAGGATCTCTCTATTGATTATTCTGAGTTAAATTAGCTAACAGTTCTTCAAAGGATCTTTCATAAAGTTGAATATCCCCAGCTCCCATAAAGACATAGACAGCATTTTCACGGTCTAAAAGAGGTGACACATTTTCAACAGTAATGACTTTTGAAGGTTTTATAATTTTTTCTGCTAGATCTTCAACCTTGACCTCACCCTTGTCAATTTCACGCGCCGAGCCATAAATTTGTGCTAGGTAGACATGATCAGCTTCATTTAAGGCTTGAGCAAACTCATCCAGCAAAGCTATCGTCCGTGTAAAGGTGTGTGGTTGAAAAATAGCCACTATTTCTTTACTAGGATACTTTTGTCTGGCAGCATCAATCGTTGCAATAATTTCTGTTGGATGGTGGGCAAAATCATCAATAATGATAGTATCATTGATAATCTTTTCAGTAAAGCGACGCTTAACTCCTGAGAAAGTCTTCATATGTTCAGACACTAAGTCTAAATCGATTCCTGCAATGTAAAGATTAGCAATCACAGCTGTCGCATTTAAAATATTATGACGCCCGTAAGCTGGCACATGGAATTCACCAATAACCTGTCCATCATGTTTTACTTTAAAATCTGATCCATTAGTGGTTCTAGTGATATCACAGGCCACGAAATCATTACTATCTTCAAAACCATAATAATAGATAGGGGCATTTGCTGTAATAGCTTTTAATTCCTGATCTTCTCCGTAAACAAATAAGGCTTTTTTTACCTGTTTTGCATAATCATTGAAGGCATTAAAAACATCTTCAATACCTGTAAAATAGTCAGGATGATCAAAATCAATATTTGTAATAATGGAATATTCTGGGTGGTAAGGCATGAAATGGCGTTCATATTCATCAGATTCAAAAACAAAGTAATGGGCATTTGCTGAGCCTCTACCTGTACCATCTCCGATGAGATAGGATGTATCTGTAATATTTTTTAAGACATGAGATAAGAGCCCAGTAGTTGAGGTTTTACCGTGAGCACCAGCCACACCAAAACTGATAAAGCGTTGCATGAACTCCCCTAAAAATTCATGGTATCTTTTAAAAGGAATATTATTTTTTATAGCAAAAGCTAGTTCATCATTGTTATCTTCTCGAAAGGCATTACCAGCTATAACTTCTATATTCTCAGAAATATTATCTTCACTAAAAGGAAGAATCTTTATCCCTGCTTGTTCTAGTCCTCTTTGTGTAAAATAGTATTTCTCTACATCACTTCCTTGAACCTTATGTCCCATTTGATGAAGCATCAAGGCCAAGGCACTCATACCTGCTCCTTTTATTCCAATAAAATGATAGCTTTTTGACATCATTACTCCTTTTTTAACTCTAAATCTATACTATTTATCAACTGAGTTCATCAAATCTTGTTAAGTTCAACTCTTGTGCAATAGATTTTTCTTTTTGTAAACGTGCTTCTTGATTATTGTAAATTTGGCTGCGCTTGAGGAAATCATAATTGTTTTTACTAGTAGAATCTGTCTTAGCTTGTTTTGGTTCCTTATACTGCTTAGGAATTTCTGCTAAGATATAAGAATCTTGGCTTAGATTTTTACTTAAACGATTCCATTTATTATCTGACTTGATAGCTTGTTTTGATAACTCTTTAGGATTATCACGACCAATTTTATGAAAAGAGGACTTTGTATTGTGAGTCATTTCCTTTGCAATATAAGACTGTCGTTTTTCTTTCAAATCTTTTCGAGCTCGTTTTTTGGCCTCTTGTGCATAGTTACGTCCTTCATCAATCGTAGACAAACGACTAGAAGGATCATTATAGGGAAGAGTTGCTGAGCTAGGATTATCATGAGCCATATCATCATAATGTTTATCCTGATAGTAACCATGGATATTTGTAATTAAATCTTCATTTTCATACAAGTTCATCTGACGAGCTAATTCAATAATAGGCTGTCCATCTGCAACTAATGGAAATACATGTTTAGTCATATTTTTAATTACCCTTCTTTACTATAGCATTTTTTATTATAAACTAAAAACTCCTATTTTTCAAAGCATTCCTTCAATAAATTGTATAAACAATTAAAATTCAATAGAAAATTCTGACTATCATCTTTTTTAGTCTAGTTTCACCTGTAAAATCCTTGCTAACTTACTATTTTTCAAAAAGAAGTTCCTTATAAGAGTTATTTATAAAAAAGCCAGCTCCATAAGAAGCTGACTTAATCAGAAGTAAGACCTAGTATATCTTTGATGTCATCAATTGTCATGCTAGCTCTATTTTCATTGCCATCTAAGACTGTCGTGACCAGATTCTTTTTATTTTCCTGTAATTCTAGTATCTTTTCTTCAATTGTTCCTCTTGTAATTAAACGATAAACCTCAACATTTTCTCTTTGACCAATCCGATGAGCACGGCTAATCGCTTGCATTTCAACTGCCGGATTCCACCATAAATCAATAAGGACAACCGTGTCAGCTCCAGTTAAATTCAAGCCTACTCCCCCTGCTTTTAAAGAAATCAAGAAGGCATCTTTTGATCCAGCATTAAAGGCTCTGGTCATTTCCTGCCTCTCATTGGCTGGGGTAGAACCTGTTATTTTATAGGAACTTAGGCCTAATTTTTCCATTTCTATTCCAGCAATATCAAGCATGCCACGAAATTGTGAAAAGATTAAAGCCCGATGACCATTTTCCTTAATTTGCAAAAGAAGGGTTTTGAGACTATCTAATTTACCACTTTCACCATCAAAAGGCATGAAGAGACTTGGTGTATCACAAATTTGTCTTAAGCGAGTTATCCCTGATAAAATCTCAATTTTTTGTCTATTAATATCAGTGTCTGAAGCATTCCTTATCCGATCTTGCATCTGCCTTAGCTGCGCTAAATAAATAGCTTTTTGGCTGTCTGACATTTCGTTAGAATAATTGATTTCAATCAGGTCTGGTAACTCAGGTAGAACCTCTTCTTTTCGACGACGCATGATAAATGGTTTAATATAGCGAGCGACCTGTTTTGCCTCTAGTTTCAAAAATTCTTTTTTACTAGGTAATAAGCCTGGTAAAACAATTTGAAAAATAGACCAGATTTCTAATAATTTATTTTCAATAGGTGTCCCTGAAAGAGCAAAGCAATTCTTAGCATTAAAGGATTTCAAGCTTTGAGCAATCTTTGTCTGTGAATTTTTTATGACCTGAGCTTCATCCAAAATTAAATAGTCATAGTGATACTGACTGTAATTATCAAAGTCCTGCCTAAAAGAAGAATAACTTGTTATGGTAACTTGATGTTCTTCTGCTATCAACTGGTCCCTGACTTGTTTTAATCCATAAGAAACGACAACATCAACATCTGGAGTAAATTTATGAAACTCATCTAACCAATTATAAATAAGACTTGAAGGTGACAAGATAAGTATCTTAGAATTCTTATGCAATTTACTTTTTAAGAAGGAAATTGTCTGTAAGGTTTTACCAAGCCCCATATCATCTGCTAGAATTCCTCCAAAACCATATTTATCTAAAACCGACAGCCATTTAATCCCTTGATATTGGTAATCTCGAATATCAGCCTCTACATCAAGGTCTGGTAAAGTATAGTTTTCTGGATGGGTTAAATCCGAAACTAATTCTTCCAATTCTTGTGAGAAATGCACATTAGACATGTCTGAAAAGAGCTGAGACACTTGCATAGCTGCAATGCCATCCAACTGCATATGACCATTTCCTAGTTGTCTTGCCCTGAGCTTTTGCAAGGAATGACTAATTTTTTGGGTTTCATTATCAAAAAGGACTAACTTTCCTTTCTTGCTAATAAAGTAAGGTTGATTATTAAAAAGTGCATCTAGAGCATCTTCTACATCATCTTCAAGGACCTTAGAAAAGTCAAAGGAAATATCCAGTAGTCCAGCCTTATTCTCAATAGCAATTTGGGGCACTTCAGAAAATGTGAGAGCTTCGATGTGATCTGATAAGGTTACGGTTCCAAGTTTTTCCAAATATGGGATGGTTTCTGTAAAGAATTGATAGATATCATGGTCAGTTTTTATTTCTTTTTTGGATCTAAATTTAGAAGAAAAACCATAGCGAGTAAGTGCTCTATAGATTTTTTCTTCTTTTTTATAATGGCTAGCAAAAGGAAGATGTCCAAGGCTTCTTTTATTTTTGATCTGGATGTCACCATAGTCAAAAACAAGTTGTAAGATAATAGTGTCTTTGCCTTCCAAATCAAAATTAAAGCTCACATCAAAGTCTTTAATTTCAAAACTTTTAGGGGCTGTCACTTGGCCTATCTCTTGAAAATCTAAAAGACTGGCAGCTAATTTTGCCTGATCATCCAAATCAAATTGAATATGTTTACTTAAGTCAGATTGGACAGGTAAACTTCTGATAGCTGATACTATTTTTTGCTGTTTTAAATTCAAATGGTAAAAGGTATTACGATAGAGGATATATTCATTATCAAATAAATAATACAGATTTTTTTCTAGTATCTGTAGTTCTATTGATTTACGATCTACCTCTACTATAAATTGAAACAAGCCTGAATCTTGACTTAAGGATTTCACAAAGAGATTAGAAAAATTTCCTTCAGGCCCCTCAAATGAAAAATCATACAAGGAAGTTAAGGTATAAATGCCCTCTTCAAAGAAACCACTAGGAAGAACCAAGTGTCTGGCATGGTTAGTAAATATAAAATTCTGATCTGCTTGGCTTATACCTGAAGTTAGTCGCCAAAGAAAATAGATTAAATCCTGACTAGCCTGGTCAAAGCGCAAGATAGATAGAGGCTCATAATAATTTTTACCAATCTGATAAAAGCCTTCTTTTTTGACAAGGTTAATAAAAGCATGAATATCTCTAATAATATAAGCCTTATCCCCAGGGAGGCGATTAAGTTTCAAACTCCACCAAAAGTCCGAGGAAAAAGGACTCCTGCTAGCTGTCGCCGACAAACGATACATTACTGTATCATCTTCATTCATAGCAAGACTATCTAAAAATAAACTTCCAAAAGATGTCAATTTTTGATTAATCTGCTTATCCTCAATATGATTAGCCAATTCTTCAGCAATCTGTTTTCCTTCTTGATCATTTTTCAAAAAATATTCAAGTGCCGCAATATGTTGACAATATCTTTTTTTATCAAATAAGGAACAGGGGCAATAGATCTCATCATCTTCAACACCATAATGCACAAGAAAAGAATCAACTCTTGCCTGTAAAGAATCCTCATTTCTTTCTAAAATCGAAACTAAACCTTCATTATAAAGGTCAATCCCTTGATTACGTATACGTCCTGGAATTAATCTAGCCATAACTTCCCTACCTTTTTGCTTATCCTTTAATTATAACAAAATTCATAGGAGATTTCTGAGAAAAATTCGCATTAAAACAAAAAAGAATTACCTAGACAAAAAGTGCACTTTCATTCTGCCTAACTCTAATAAAAAGATTTTCCATGGAATCTAGACTAGCATTCTTCTAAGAGCTTTACGTAGCAGCCGCCTTAATCTTTAATTTTTTTAGCATTTTTGTTTCTATATATTAATTTTATTTTAAATAATATATTGTTTTCTTTAGAATAAAATTATAAAATTAAATTATCCAAGCTTTATTTTCAACTTGCTCCTATAATTTGTAGAAAGCTGGCTGTCTAGTATGTACTTACAAATTAGCTGCTGAACTAGCTGTTACAGGCTTATTGGAAACTAGCTTTATACTTGGACTCTATGCCTGAAATTTGGCAAGAAAGTATCAAAACATTTAAAAAGATTTACATAATTACAAACAGAGGACTCTTATGACAAAACGTAACCTTACTCTCACATTAATTATTTCAATTTTAGGTCTCATCACTTATTGTTGGCTTGGCTTTCCCAGATTAACCCTTTATAATTTTGGAGTTCCCGTCCTCATTCTTCTTTTTTTCTGGCTTATTTCAGAATTCTTTTTGAACCTAAAAGGAAAGCTTCCAGCTGAAAAAGAAAGGAAGGTCCTCTGCATCTGGTATTTGGCTTTGTTTATTATTTTTGCCTTTTATCTCTTGATTTTTTCAGGTAAAATAAACAGCTCTCCAAAAGCAGCCAGCAATAGTAGTCAAAAAATTGTAGCAACTTCAGCCTACGACAATGCCATTAAACGAATGACCGCAGTTTCACACAAAACTGTTCTCCAACTGGTTTCAAGAGACAAGTTCACCTTACTATATATGGGAAGAAAATCATGTCCCCACTGTCAGCAGTTTATGACAGTTTTTGAACCAAGTTTGAAAAAGACAAAAAAGCAAGTTTATTATCTCAATAGTGAGAAGATGTCTGATAGTCTCTATCGGTTCGCTGATAAATATAAGATTGAGGAAATCCCCCAACTTATGGCCTTTCGAAAAGGACATTTAATTGAAACTTTTGAAGGTAAGCCGGATGAAAAGAGTATTTTAGCTTTTTTAGATAACTATTCTGATTCAGAATAGACAGATTTAGGGCTTGGCCAGTCAAGACATACCCATGAAACTAATTGCTCAATAAAACATCTTCCTAGCCCTATTTAATGAGTGCATCTATATAGCAAATCATTATCTATATAATAAAACTGTACTTCATAAGTTAGACCAACTAACTCGTGAAGTACAGTATTTTTTATTTTCTTTTTCTAGCAATCAAGTGGATTGGTGTTCCTTCAAAGGTGAAGGCAGATCGAATCTGATTTTCTAAGAAACGCAAATATGAAAAATGCATGAGTTCTTCTTCGTTGACAAAGATAACAAATGTTGGCGGCTTAACAGATACTTGTGTGGCATAGAAAATCTTAAGTCGCTTACCTTTATCTGTTGGAGTTGGATTAATAGCAATAGCATCCATAATGACATCATTTAAGACAGCAGACGGAATACGTCTGTTTTGACTATCACTAATGTGTTTAATCAACTCTGGTAGCTTGTTAAGTCTTTGTTTGGTTACAGCTGAGACAAAGATAATGGGGGCGTAGGTTAAAAATTGGAATTGATCACGAATATCAGCTTCCCATTTAGTAACGGTATGATTATCTTTTTCAAGGGTATCCCACTTGTTCACAACAATGATAATTCCCTTACCGGCCTCATGGGCAAATCCAGCAATACGCTTATCGTACTCTCTGATACCTTCTTCAGCATTGATAACCATTAAAATAACATCTGAACGATCAATAGCACGCATGGCACGCATGACAGAGTACTTTTCTGTATTTTCATAAACCTTACCTGATTTACGCATACCAGCAGTATCAATCATGGTATATTCTTGACCTTGATCATCTACAAAATTAGTATCAATAGCATCTCTTGTTGTACCAGCAAGAGGACTTGCTATAACACGATCTTCCCCCAAGATAGCATTGATTAAGCTAGATTTCCCTACATTAGGACGTCCAATTAAGCTAAAGCGAATAATATCATCCTTAACCTCTGCTTCTTCCACAGGTAGGTTTTCCACAATAGCATCAAGAATATCGCCTGTTCCAATACCATGCACAGAAGATATAGGATAAGGGTCTCCCAAGCCTAGTGAATAAAAGTCAAAGATATCATTACGCATCTCTGGATTATCCACCTTATTGACAGCTAGAATAACCGGGGTCTTAGTCCGATAAAGAATTTTTGAAACATATTCATCTGCATCTGTAACCCCTTCTTTACCAGAAACCACAAAAACAATAACATCTGCTTCTTCCATGGCAATTTGGGCTTGATGTTTTATTTGTTCCATAAATGGTGCATCTACATCATCAATCCCACCAGTATCAATGAGTGAGAACTTTCTATTGAGCCACTCTCCAGTAGTATAAATACGGTCACGTGTTACACCTTCCACATCTTCAACAATGGAAATACGCTCCCCTGCAATTCGGTTAAATAAGGTGGACTTTCCGACATTCGGACGTCCAACAATGGCAACTGTAGGTAAAACCATGATTCTCCTTCTCTTGGTAACTCTTTTAGTTACCCTTAAATTAATATACGTTAGCGACGGTTGGCGCCTTCCAGGTGGAATTCATCTGCTAAGTAACGAACACGTTCCATAACCCTTTTAGCTTGCCAGGTCTCATCATTTCCTTTAATATTGGCCCATTTTCTTTCCAAATCATGAAAACTATAATTAGATGTGAAAAAGGTTGGCAATTCTTCAAGCATACGATATTGCAAAATAACCTGTAAAACCTCATCTCGAACCCAAGAGGTAGCCTGCTCAGCACCTATATCATCTAAGATTAAAATAGGCACATTCTTTACAGCATCAATTTCATCTTTAACTGAACCCTTAGAAATAGCATTCTTAACATCTATAGTAAAGGTTGGAAAATGAAGTAAAGTTGTCGATACAGCCTTCTTTTCAGAAAGTTCCCTGGCCATAGCAGCCATGAGATAAGACTTGCCAATCCCCATATCACCATATAAGTAGAGACCTTTTTGGCTCTTATTAGGATATTGCTCAACAAAATCAAGTAATTGTGACAGGGCCTTCATGCGACTAGAATTATCAATATCAAAATCAGACATTTCAATATCACGATAGGATTTTGGTAAATTGACCAAATTAATACGCTCAGATATTTCCGCCTCTTTTTTAGCTTCCACTAATTCCTTGGTTTCTAAATAAGAAACATCCGCATAACCTTCATTCATGACTAAAATAGGAAGATAGCCCTTGGCAATATAGTTAGTAGCTGATGACTGATATCTTTGCCTCTCAAGTAAGAATTGGTTAAATTTTGAAAGGCTAAGTTTGATTTGCTCTTCTGTCATCTTATGGCTAGTGATGAAAGCCGCCACTTCTGGATCAGAAAGGATTGTTTTAAATAATTGATCTGAGTTGATACGATTGGCATGATTTAATTTACCCAATGTCTCTCCTATTTTTTCCATCTAATCACCACCTTTTTTGAGTTTATTCAAGCGTTGTAAAGCTTCTTTTTTAAACTTATCAAGTTGCAATTGTTCTTCTTGAGTCGTTTTTTCTTGATAGTCAGGATTGCTCCAGGTAGGAACATTACTTTTGCTGGACTTAGCTTTAGTCTCCTGCCTTTTATCTCCAAAACTACGCATCTTTAAAACAGCATCTTCTGCACTTACAATCTTTTGATAAGAAAAATCATTGGCAATTTTCAAGATATAGTTTTTTTGAAGATTAGCCGACTTGGTTTTATTAAAGGTATAAAGAACCATAACATTAATGACTTCATCCAAAAAATCCATTTTAGCAAGACTAATTAAGAGCTCTTTTTCATCCTTAGTAACCCTTGCCCGACGTGCTTTTTTTATTTTTTCAAGGAATAGCTGAGCTGTATCAGCCTTAGCTTCTCTAATAATTATTTGTTCAGCGCTGGTAAAGTCACCTTGCTTTATTTTCTCTGAAGCATTCGCCTTCTGTGCTTTTTTAGCAAGCATTCGACTAGGTGCAATTTTCCCATTAATAGCTGTTTCTTTAGCCAAATTATAGGTATCAAACCAAGTCATCCCATATTTTTCTGACAAACTATATAAGGTGATAACATCTTCATTTTCATTGACAAACTGAAGCCCGTCACGACCCATTAGTTGCTGGAAACTGACCAAATCAAAGGTAACTGTTTTTTTGACTTTCTTAATTTCTTCTCTTGATGAATCAGAGCTCTTACCAAATACATCCGAAAAACGTTTGGAGATATTTCGTGCTGCTTGTGGAATTTTTATTTCTAAGTCTGAAACAGCCAACTGGCCAATCTTTTGTTCTAACAAACGACGATAGATGGGATTGGCTAAAAATTCTTCATTGTCCATGCTTGGTTGGATCTTAAAAAGATAGTGGTCTGGGAGTTGGTATAAAACAAGTAAATCCACTGCCGTCAGCATGACCAAGGCATCCTCCAAACGTGTCATTCCAAATTGAAGATGATTCAATAATTCAGTGAATTTGTGACTTCTTTTCCCCTCATCACAAAAATTGATGAGGTATTGATAAACAGCAACTGCATCATTTCCAATAATGGGAAAGTAGAGCTGAATGAGGCTATTTGAGTTACAAAGAACTTTATTATGTTTTAAATAATAAAAGTCATCAATTGGTTTGATCATTTACACTACTCTTCTTTTTTCCTCTAACACGATTTGTAATTTGTTGAAGCAATTCTTCAATTTCATCCACATCTTTAAAACTCTTATAGACACTAGCAAATCTGACATAGGTAATTTCATCTAGCTCGGCTAATTCTTCCATAACAAGGTTACCAATAGCTGTGCTAGCTACTTCATTTTCATAATTGGAACGAACCTTTTGCTCGATTCTTGAAATAAGGTTTTCAATATCAGTACTAGAAACAGGACGTTTCTGAGCACTTTGTACTACACCGTTTAAGATTTTATCTCTAGAAAATTGTTCACGAGTTCCGTCTTTTTTGATTACTAATAAGGGGAGTTCTTCAATGCGTTCAAAGGTGGTGAAACGTGCATGACATTTTTCACACTCTCTTCGACGACGAATAGTATTCCCATCTTCTGCTTGTCTACTATCGACAACACTGGATTTATTGTAACTACATTTTGGACAACGCACGCAAACACCCCAATTCTATCAAATTAATCTAATCACTCTATTTTATCATAAAATAAGTTTTAACAAAAGAATATTAAATAGTTTCACTTCTTGACCTATTAAAATCATCACTAAATCAGTTAAAAACAAAACTAGCCAATATTAAATCGACTAGTTCTTATCTGTTTGAGCCAAAGGAATGTAGATAATAAAGGTAGACCCTTGATTAATCTCACTCTCTACTTTCATAGACAATTGGTAACCTTCAACAATTTGTTCTAAAATGGATAAACCAATACCAAGCCCACTTTGAGTGCTGGTTCTATTTCGAGACTTATCAGTTCTATAGAAACGTTCAAAGATATGTTTAATATCTTCTTGTGAAATGCCTTCACCACGGTCCTTGACCTTGACAATAGCCTGTTCAGCTTCATGATCAACTTCTAATTCTACTGAGATTACTTTTTCTACCCGAGAATACTTAATAGCATTATCAATTAAAATCATCAGAGCCTGTTCAAAGTGATTTTTATATATCTTAGCTAGAGTTTTTGTGTCTCTTATTTGCCAATCAAAGACAAAATCATCTTTTAAAACTTTAAAATTACCAATAACTGTCTCAATAGAGCTCTCTAAGTCTGTAACATCATCCTGATGCCCTTCAAAGCTTCCTTGAACCCTAATCATATCAAGCATGTCATTAATCATGATAGCCATACGATCTGCTTCATGAGCAGTTGCATTTAGACTTTCTTCAAGTATTTCACTGTCATCTTTACCCCAACGCTGGAGAAGGCCGATATGACCTTTAATAATAGCGACAGGTGTCCTTAACTCATGACTGACATCACTAATAAAGCGAGACTGTAAATTAGTATAATTTTCCACCTTATCAAGCATGGTATCAAAAATAAGGGATAACTCCTCAATTTCATCTCCTGATCTAATATGTGACCTCAAGGCCAGATTGTTAGGATTATCTGAAATATTACTCATAACACCATGAAGGTTTTTTAAGGGTTTCAAAAATTTTATAGTTGAAAAATAGATAATCAAATAAGCTAGACAGGTTCCGAAAAGTTCAACAAAGATGAGCCAGATTAAAAGACGTGTCCTTATTAAGAAATAGTCTTCTAAATCCTGATAGATTTGGACATAACCAATTAGTCGCCCTGTGTTTTTAGAATATACTTTCCGTATAATGGAAAAGCCCCTATACTGGTTAACAACTTCATCCTTAAAAACCCTATCAATAGGACCTTCTAACTCTACGGAATCTTCCTGATCATCAGTTGTGAAAATCATCCTCTTATCAAGATTGTAGATATAAATTTCTTGCTTTGTATCAAGAATATTTGTCAAATCCCGTTTACTTTTGATTAATTCAGTACCTCTAGTTGAATTAATCCTTAAGCTGGTCTTGTCATTTTGGTATAAGACATCAGCTAAGTTATCAAATGTAAAATTAGAGTCCACCTCAGACAGACGAACTCTAACTAAATTAACAGTTTGATAAAGAGATTGCTTTTCTTTTTTTAATAAAAAGTAATTAGTAGAAGAATAAGCGATCAAAGTAAAGGAAGAAAAAATACAGAAAAAGAGGATAAAGAATAGATTGGATAAACGTATAGGTAGGGACCTTTTATACTTTTTTGTAATGCGCCTCTTTTTTAACATATTTATTTCTCGCGAATAACATACCCCATGCCACGGACAGTTTGAATATAAGATTCTCTGCCTGGCATATCAATTTTCCCACGTAGGTAACGAATATAAACATCTACAACATTTGTTTCTACTGCTTCATCATATTTCCAAACATTAGATAACAACTCTTCACGCGTCATAACACGATTCATGTTGGTCATGAGAATATTAAGCAAGTCATATTCACGTTTAGTTAAGGAAATCTCATCATCTCCACGATTAACAGACCTGTTTTGTGGGTTTAACACTAAATCTCTATAAATACCTTGGTTAGGAGTCTTCTTTTCTGTTTCAATATCTTGACGACGGAAAATAGCACGGATACGCGCTAGCAATTCTTCAATTGCAAATGGTTTTACAATATAATCATCTGCACCGCGGTCAAGCCCTGCTACTACATCCATAATAGAATCACGCGCAGTCATCATCATAATATAAGTTGTTTTTTCAGTCTGAAGACGACGTGTCACTTCAAAACCATCCATTTCAGGCAACATTAAGTCCAATAGAATCAAATCAAAATCTTTTTCTAGAGCTGTTTCTAGGCCTTCACGACCATTAACCTCTACTGTTACTTCATAGCCTTCATGTTGAAGTTCAAGTGAGACAAATCTTGCTAGATTTTTTTCATCTTCAACGATCAAAATTTTCTTTGTCATAAGTACCGTTCCTTATCTCATTCGCTATCAGTTTGACTATTTAACGAATGCTAGTTCATTTAATTTTTTATGTCTATGGATTTATTAGTAGTAAGTCAAAGTAAGATAACAATGCACTTTCTCCTGATAAAACCAATTTGACATACTAAGCATAGATTGAGTAAAGTATACCAAAATTAGACCAATAATACAATTAAAAAATTACAATTTTCTTAAATATTCAGTTTTATTCATCAAAAAGATTTTCTAAGCTAGCAAAAGGATTACTTTCTTTTTGATTTTCTTCCTTTAGTGCTTGATATTGTTCCTCAGTCATTACAACCCAGTCCTGTCCACTTGGCAAGTCTTCTTTTTCTTCCTCATCAGGAGCTAGGACTTGTAAGGGAATGGCTAAAAGAATATTATCAATGATACTTTCTTCCAAATCAATATAATCTTTGGTTAGGAGCAAAACAAGTTCTTCATCCACCAAATCAGAATTATAAGTGAGATTCCCTTCTTCTACAAATATTTCTTCAATAAATCGATCTTCTTTTAAGTGAACTTCTTTCATTGAACGACTTGAAGGTAAGACTAAAGTATACAAAAGCTGATAGTTCAAAAAGAACAAGCCATTTTTATAAACAAGACTACCACTTGCCTTGAGATCCTTAATATCAATGATTTCTGGATTTCTTTTTATTAATTTAACTTTAATATCGAAAGTTTCATCAAAGCTGATGCCCTCGTGTTTCTTTTTCAGTTCTGAAATAAATATCATATTTTCCCCTAATAAATCTTTAATTAAATTTTTACTATTATTTCAAGCGTTTGTCAACTCTTTTATTAGAAAAGATAATCATTAAATGGCCTTAAGAATTTGCCTACTGCTAATTATCTAGTGCTTTCCTCAAAATAAGGGTAGCATATAATATTTGACAATTTAATTATATTATATAATAAAAACAAGAGCTTAAGCAAAACTTAAACCCTTAAATATGTCTTAATCTTTCAATACGATCAGCGATTGGCGGATGTGTACTGAATAATGAAGATACTTTTTCTTTCTTCCTTGGCTCGTTAATGTATAAGGCTGCGCTAGCATCATCAACAGGACTTTTCATAGCCTGAGAGTGATCCAACTTTTCTAGAGCCTTAATCATACCTTCTGGATTTCTTGTTAATTCAACAGAACTAGCATCGGCCAGATACTCTCTTTGACGTGAAATTGCTAGTTGAACCAAGCTAGCTACTAAAGGAGCTAAAATCAATGATAAAATAGAAAAAACAAGCATGATAGCTCCTAATCCATCCTTATCTTGATTATCATTTCGCCTTCTGCTTCCACCACCATACCACATCATCCTGCTACTTACACTTGTAATTAAGGTAATGGCACTAGCTAAGGCCACAGCTATAGTTGAAATCCGAATATCATAATTTCTAATATGGCTCACTTCATGCCCAATAACACCTTCTAACTCTTCTCTATTCATTAGTTGTAAAAGACCACTTGTTGCGGCTACAGCTGCATTTTGTGGACTAGACCCGGTAGCAAAAGCATTTAAAGAGGGATCATCAATAATGTAGACTTTGGGCATAGGAATTTGCGCCACCATAGCCATATCTTCTACGATATGGAAAAAATCAGGAGCATCATCGACAGAAATCTCACGCGCATTATTCATTCGCATAACCACAGCTGTTGATTGGAAAATCATGCTAAAAGCATATATAGCGCCTACAATTAAAGCAATGGCAATTCCCAATTGATAGCTATCCACTAGTAAATAACCAGCCGCAGCCCCAATAGCAGAAAGCAATAGGAAAAAAACCAGAAGCAAGAAGACTGTTTTACGTTTATTTTGTGATATTTGATTATAAAGCATTCTTTTTCCTGTCTATCTTAGTCTCTTCTCTTTAAAAGTTAAAATCAACCTTAGGAACTGATTTTTCTTCCTCGGGAGTTTGTAAAAATTGGCTAGCTTTAAAACCAAATATTTTTCCGACAAGATTGGTTGGGAAAGTTTCTAGTTTTGTATTATAATTTGAAGTTGTTGTATTAAATAACTGACGAGAATAAGAAATCTTATTTTCAGTATTGGTTAATTCATCTTGTAATTTTAAAAAGTTTGTATTAGCCTTTAATTCGGGATAATTTTCTGCAATTGCAAGTAACCCAGCCATTTGTTTACTTAATTGGTTAGAAGCTTCCATGGTTTCAGCAGGTGTTGAAGCCTGTCTTACTTGAGCGCGAAGTTCAGTTATCTTTTCAAATGTTTTTTCTTCATAAGCTGCATAACCCTTTACTGTTTCAATTAAATTAGGGATTAAATCATTTCTTCTTTTTAATTGAACATCAATCTGACTCCAAGCTTCCTTTGTATGCATGCGGCTTTTTACTAAACCATTGTAACTAGCAATCAGCCATATTACAAGTAAAGCCAAAACAATCAGTATAATCATGTAAACCATTCATCTATTCTCCTTTAGTTATTGTGATTTAATTATAGCAATTTCTATCTTAATAGCAAGCCTGAACTATCTGCCTAAGACAACTATCAATGATTTTGTTCTTCGCTTTTTTATGGTAGAATAGATAAAAATTAAACTTTGAGGTAAACTATGACTCCCCTTGAATTTTATCAAGCTCTAGAGCAAGCAGGGTTTGAATTAAATCAGGTTCAAAAACAACAATTTGATATTTATTTCAAAACATTGGTTGAGTGGAATAAGAAAATGAACTTAACTGCCATAACTGAAGAAAATGATGTTTATCTAAAACATTTTTATGATTCTATAGCACCAATTCTACAATCTTATATTCCTAATCAAGATATCCATATTCTAGATATTGGCGCAGGAGCAGGATTTCCTAGTATTCCCATGAAAATAATTTATCCCCAGCTAGAAGTTACCATTATTGATTCTCTAAACAAAAGGATTCTTTTTCTAGAGCATCTAGCCGAGGAACTGCATTTGGACAAGGTCCATTTTTATCATGGCAGAGCTGAGGATTTTGGGCAAGATAAGTCTTTTCGTTCTCAATTTGACATTGTAACAGCCAGAGCAGTTGCCAGAATGCAAATTTTATCAGAACTTACTATCCCTTTTCTAAAAATCGGGGGTAAATTAATTGCCTTGAAGGCACAGGCCGTAGATCAGGAATTAAGTGACGCAGAAAAAGCTCTTAAATTACTTTTTTCACAAGTTATTGAAAATCACCACTACACTCTACCAAATGATGATTCCCGATATATCACAATTGTTGAGAAGAAAAAAGAAACTCCTAGAAAGTATCCCAGAAAAGCTGGTCTTCCAGCAAAAAGTCCTTTAACCTAAATACCCAAAATGCTAAACTAAGCTTATCCCTATTTAGCATTTTTATTCTTTTTTGGTATTTATAGTAAAAATTAGACCGCGAGGCAATAATGAATTTTTTTCCAAGGAAACCCTGGTCAGTTACACGACAGCTAACCTTGAGTTTTGCATTTGTTATATTAATAGGTAGTATTTTATTATCTATGCCCTTTTCACATTATCAAAATGGACCAGCTACAACTTATCTGGATCATCTTTTTAATGCGGTTTCAATGGTATGTGTGACTGGTCTTTCTGTTGTTTCAATCTCTGATGTTTATAATGGCTTTGGCCAGACCTTAGCTATCCTTTTAATGCAAATTGGGGGACTAGGTTTAGTGACACTGATTGCTATTAGTACCTTTGCCCTGAAAAAAAAGATTAATCTACAGGGCCATACCCTCTTACAATCCGCCTTAAATAAAGAAGATAGCCGGAATTTAAAAGATTATCTCTTCTTTGCCTACAAAACAACCTTTGTCATGGAAAGCATTGCCTTTTTAGTTATCTTAACGGACTTCATTCCCCGTTTTGGCGTCAAAAATGGTATCTTTAATAGTCTCTTTTTAGCTGTATCAGCCTTTTGTAATGCTGGATTTGACAATTTTGGTTCTAGTAGTCTAAAGGATTTCGTCTTAAATCCAACCATTAATATTATTGTTAGTATTCTTATCATTTCTGGGGGACTAGGCTTTGCTGTTTGGAGTGACTTATTTGATAATATCAAACGCTTCTTCCTAGAAAAACCGAAATGCTATGGGCTTTTCTTTAGGAAATTTTCCAATCAAACCCGTCTAATTCTACAAACAACATGTGCGCTTCTTTTATTAGGAACCTTAATCACCTGGTTTATGGAAAAAGATAATCCTAAAACAATTGGTCACTATAATCTCCTCCAACAATTCATGGTTAGTTTCTTCCAAACAGTCACCATGAGAACAGCTGGATTTGCTACTATTTCTTATAATGATACTCTAGCTCCAACTAACTTTTTGTATATGTTTCAAATGATTATCGGTGGGGCTCCAGGAGGAACAGCTGGTGGTGTTAAGGTTACAACGGCTGCTATTGCCTTTTTGCTTCTGAAATCAGAACTTTCTGGTCAATCAGAAGTAACCTTCCATAATCGTATTATTGCCAGTAAGACAATAAAACAAACTATGTCTGTTTTGATTTTTTTCTTTTCTGTGCTCTTTCTTGGTTATATTCTTTTACTAACCTTTGAATCCCACCTAGATCCTATTGCTTTACTATTTGAAGCCATTTCAGCAATTGGTACTGTGGGGGTTTCTATGGATTTAACCCCACAGCTTTCGAGTGCTGGACGTATTATTATTATGCTACTCATGTTTATTGGACGGGTAGGACCGATTACCGTCTTACTAAGTTTAATTCAAAGAAAAGAAAAAACCATACACTATGCTGCCACAAATATACTTGTGGGATAAGGAGTTATTATGATAAAAAGAAAAACTGTTGGCGTTTTAGGCTTGGGTATTTTTGGACGTACTGTAGCTAGACAGCTCAGCCAATTTAATCAAGATGTTATCGCTATTGATATCAGAGAAAGCCATGTTACTGAAATTGCAAACCTAGTCTCTAAAGCTGCTGTGGGAGATATGGCAGATAAGGATTTTTTACTAGCGGTAGGGATTGAACAGTGTGATACAGTTGTTATTGCAACTGGTAATAATTTAGAAGCTTCCGTTTTATCAATCATGCACTGTAAAAAACTAGGAGTCCCCTCAATTATTGCTAAGGCTAAAAATAAAACT
The DNA here is from genome assembly GCF_000380005.1 of Streptococcus didelphis DSM 15616. GTDB lineage: Bacteria > Bacillota > Bacilli > Lactobacillales > Streptococcaceae > Streptococcus > Streptococcus didelphis. The sequence continues at coordinate 14,376 of NZ_KB904188.1, read as the reverse complement.
TTTGAAGAAGTTCTCTATGGTATTGGTGCTACAAAAGTTATCACACCTGAACGTGACTCAGGTAAACGTGTCGCATCTAACATTTTAAAACACCATATTGAAAGTATCATTTACTTAGAACACGGCATTTCTATGATTAACTTTGCCATCCCAAAATCCTGGATTGGTAAATCCCTTTCTGAATTAGACGTTCGACAAAAATATGAACTAAATATTATTGGCACACGTAATAATAAAGAAAAAAATTTAAATCCGAATGTTAACCCCTTTGAACCACTTCCTGCTGATACTACTATTGTTGCTATTGCTAATGACCATACTTTTGAAAAATTTGATTATTTAGGCTATCTAAAATAAAGAAACCAAAAACAAACTTCCCACTAAGAAAGTTTGTTTTTTTATGCCAAAATAAGTAGTCACCATATTTTAATAATTATTAACGGTGACTAAATCTTCTTGTTAAGCGATCTCCTATAAATTGAATAGTAAAAATCAATAAAAGAATGATAAGGGTAGCTACCCAAGTAACATCATTGTTAAAACGATTATAACCATAAGAAATAGCTACATTCCCTAGACCACCTGCGCCAATTGCTCCAGCCATTGCAGTCTCTCCAACAAGGGAAATAAGGGTTACTGTAGAAATTCTTATCAAATCTGGTAGACCTTCTCCTAAATACACCTTGACAATGTCAAAAAAGGTTGCCCCTGATGCCTGTGCTGCTTCAATAACACCCTTATCTAGTTCAGAAAAGACTACCTGTACCTGACGAGCAAAGAAAGGGAAGGTTGCAAAGGTTAAAGGTACTAAAGCCGCTGTAGCTCCAAGAGTTGTTCCCATGAGAAGATAGGTCAAACTAGCCAAAATAGCTATCAAAATTACAAAAGGGATAGCCCTAAAAATGGATGTTATCTTATCAAGTATCCAAGAAACAAGCCTATTTTCAATGACCCCTCCTGGTCCCATCAAGACTAGCATCAAACCAAGAAACAAGCCTATAGCCCCTCCAACAATAAAAGGAACTATAGTCATATATAAGGTATTCCAAATAGCAAGGCCCCACCCAGCATCACCAGACCAACCTAAGTCATAGACATTTGGTAAATATTCTCTTATTAAATCTATCATTTATATCCCTCTTTTTAAAATTTTCACTTCAACACCCGCTACTTCAAGAGCAGTTCCTGCTGCTTCAAGGTTTGCTTCTTCCCCTTCAAGAATTACAATCATCTCACCCACGGGTACCAACTCTAAAATATCAATATTACCATATAAAATATTAGCCGTTACGTCATATTGTCTATGAATTTGATTCAAAATAGGCTCATCTGTAGAAGTTCCTGCATATTTTAAGTGAGCCAATAGAGCCTTCTTTGGCAGATTGATGACAACATCTTGCTGGTAAATCTTCTCCAAAGCTTCATTGATGCCTGTAGCAGTGCGTATAAATTCTTGGGTTAAGCCTTGACATGGTTGAGAAAAAATAGTAAGCACAGAGCCTTCTTCAATCAGTTGACCATTTTGCATAACTGCCACACGATTACAGATATCTTTAACAATTTGCATTTCGTGAGTAATCATAACAATAGTTAGACCTAATTTCCTATTTAAGTCCTGCAGAAGTCTTAAAATTTGCTTAGTCGTTTTAGGGTCTAAAGCTGAAGTTGCTTCATCAGAAATTAAAATCTTAGGATCATTTGCAAGTGCTCTTGCAATAGCAACCCTCTGTTTTTGACCACCAGACAACTGGGAGGGATAATTATCAGCCCGATCTGACAAACCGACTAACTCTAGTAAGTCTGTTACTTTGTCATCAATTTGTGCGGCTGTTAACTGACTATGGCGTAAAGCAAATGCAATATTTTCTTTTGCAGTTTTTTGTGCCATCAAATTAAAATGTTGAAAAATCATCCCAATATCACGACGTTTTTGTCGTAATTCATTGGCTGATAATTGGACCTTGCCCTGATCAAAGGTAATATCACCATCAATGGTAATTTTGCCTGCTGTAGGAATCTGCAATAAATTAATAACCCTAACTAGAGTTGATTTCCCTGCACCAGAATAACCAACAATCCCATAAATATCCCCTTTTTCAATATGGACAGTAAGATCCTTCACTGCATTAATCTCATTCTTTTTTTGTTTAAAGGTAATATCAATATGATCTAACTGTATGATAGCTTCATTCATAGATTTTATTTAACTCCTCATTTTTTCTTCTTTAATGATATCGCTAATGCTTATTATAATATAAGTTTTTAAAGGTCATAAAGGTTAAGCTTTTAATTTAGTAAAACTAACTGGCGTGCTCTAAACACGCCAATTTTGTCTATATTTTACCAAGCAGTAATGTCTACACCATCTGATGATTTATTAATTACTTTTTTAACCGCATCAGTATGATACACTTTGACTAATTTTTTAATAGCATCTGCTTTGCTAGAATTTTTCCATCCCTTTTGACCAACTAAAACATTAATCCACTGATCTGAATTCTCATCTATTTTTTCTTTGGCAATAGAAGTTTTGTAGTCAATATTTGCTGGTACCGCATAGCTATTGTTAACAATAGCAGCATCAGCTGAACTTAAAGCACGAGCTGTTTGACTAGCATCAATCTCTTTAATATCAAGATTTTTTTTATTTTCTGTAATATTAGCAATGGTAGCTAGCTTGTCACCAGCAACATTTAGTTTAATTAAACCACTTGATTGAAGTAAATAAAGGGCCCTACTTTCATTTGTCGCATCATTTGGAATTGCGATTTGGGCTCCTTTAGGGAGTTCTGATACAGATTTATATTTTGCTTTCCCTTTACTCGTTCCAGAAAAAAGATTAATAGGACTAATATAGGTGTCTGCAATAGCAACTAAATCTTTTTTATTTTCCTTATTCCAATTGTTTAAAAAGTTTTTATGTTGAAAAGCATTGATATCAACTTCTTTATTAGCAACAGCCTTATTAGGTTGAGAATAATCTGTAAATTCCTTAAATTTAAGGGTAACATTTTCTTTTTTAAGTAATTCCTCTATTTTATCCCATCTTGCCTTATCAGACTTAGTCATGGTCATAAGACCTACACTAATGGTATTTTTTTCTTCAGTTTTACTACCACATGCGACTAATAAGGTTGCAGCAAAGGCCAGCCCAATAAAACTTATTATTTTCTTATATGACATCTAAATATCCTCTTTTCATTTTTCATCTTCTTATTGTATCTTATTATGATATAGTTTTCAAATTGATAATTTTTAGGAAAACATATAGTTTAAAACTATATGTTAAGTTTAAAAAAGAAACCAGTAGTCCATACTACCGATTTCTCTATCTATTATTTAGTATTTGGTATTTTTAAATCACTAGATTTTGGCACATATTCTCCACCTAAATATTTTTTAGCTAGCTCTTTTAAGGTACCGTCCTTAGTCAATTCTTCTAATCTACTATTAACATATTTTTGTAGATCTTTTTGGTCTTGACTAAAAATAAAGTAAATAAAGGGCTGTTCTGAACTTTCAAGTGGAATTGTTTTAAGATTATCTAAACCTTGATTCTTAATAATAGCATTAACAGTTGGGCCATCAAATAGTTTAAAATCAGCTTTTCCTTGGCTAAGATTTGCTAGCATCTGCGTAATATTTTCATTTGTGAATTTTAATTCGACTGCTTGATCTGGATTTTTTTGATTGAATTCTTTAAGCTGAGCAGCTGTCGTTGTTCCTTGTACCACCTGTGTAGAATGCCCTTTAATATCAGCATATGATTTAATATCACTATCTTTTGGAACAACTAAGACTGATGGCGTTGTCCCCATTGGATAAGAGTAAAGATATTTTGCAGATCTTTCCTTAGTGAAACTAATATTATTACCTGCCATTTGATATTTACTTGAGTCTAAGCCTGTAAACATAGAAGACCATTCTGTCTTTTTAAAGCTTACATGGTACTTATCTGAACCTTTAAAAATAGCTCTTGCTACTTCAATATCATAACCTGTTAACTGACCAGATTTTTCATAAGAAAAAGGAGCTGTTGTTCCTACTGTTGCAAAAACAATATCTTTTTTTCCTGAATCTTTACTAGTAGATTTGTCCGTACCACAAGCTGCTAATATTAGTGTTGAAAGTGCTAATAAACCTACTAGACTTGCATATTTTTTTAATGTCATCATTCACCCCTAAAGTATTATATATTCTCATTATATCATCTACCAGAGGCTAATACTAATAACTAGACTTAATCACAGTGATACTAAAAACGTATCACAAAAAGAAACATTTTATTTAGGTGATTTATGCTTTTGGGGAATTTACTCATCGCCTGACTGATAGCTTCTGATAAAAGAATCCCACCCTGAATAATCGGTACCATAACCGAAGAAGCAAAGCTTTTTGCACTATCATAGGCGGCTCCACTTAAGCTAGCTTCTCCAGAAAAAGTCGATAAACTACTGATTAAGGCATCATATGCCGCTATACGACTAGCCGTCATTGTAGCTGTAGAACTTGCTTGAGAAGTTGAGGACCCTAAATCCATTTTAACCATCTCACTTCTCCCTTCTCTCTTTTTCAAGTTCTTGCAAAAGGTTTTGCCGTTGATAGAAAAGCTTGTCACGGCGATCAATCAAGGCATTCTCTTTTCTTTGAAGATTTCTTTTAAAGTCTTCAATATCTGCTGTGACAGAATCATTCAAGCGTCTAAAGTCCAAGTGAATCTCATCTAAATCACTACTATCTTTATAAGACAAGTTCTCAAAGGCAAGTTGTGACAATTCATGATGAGTTATATTAAAAAAAATCATTTGTCCTAAGCGTGAATCGGTGCTAGCAAAGGCATTTGCTGTACCATGAATTAAACCCACAAAACTATTAATGGAGTTGGCTATTTGTTTGGCTGTAATATCGTCTAAATCAATCTTACTGTGAGCAGTCGCATTACCAGACAAAGTGGTTGTCTCATCTTTGGTAGCTTGGGCGACTGACATAACATCAGCGCCTGCGCTACTAATAGTTGACGCACAATTACTAGCCTCATCAATACTACTTTGTATTTTTGCCATTGTCTTCTCTTTCTAGTCTATACTTAGTTTGGGTTTTTGGTTTTATTTACAATCATGATATATATTCATCTTTTGAAAGCGATACCTCTTTATCATTATACACTTTTCTAAGAAAATTTGATATATTTAATCAAGCTCAAAACTAGTAATCTTAACTAGTTACTGGTCTCTCCCTCACATTACGAGCAAGCTAACTTAAAAATTTACAAGTAACCTGCAAAAAAGATTTAACCCATTCTCCGAGTTAAATCTTGACTAAAAACTAGTTATGCCGTCTCTTTCAACACAGCATTTTTATTGAAGTTATAAAATGCTTGGTTTTCTGGAATCGCAAATACTATAAGATAATAGAGAACCTACACCACTAATGCCCTTGAACTCCACTATTCTAACGCTAAGCTAGAAGCTCCTAATAAACTTATAAAAAAGACATTAAAGAGCAGCTTTTGCTTTCAGGAACTTTAACACTTTCAAATCTAAAATTCTCATCAACTTGAACATCAAAAAAAGAGAGTACCAATCTGATACTCTCCAGATCTTAGCCTTTCATCTACCCATTACAGTTGACAAAGAGCTAGTTTAAACTATTAGAAATCCGCAACATTATGGTAAACTTTTTGAACATCATCATCTGATTCCAAAGCATCCACTAATTTTTCAAAGATTTCTAAATCTTCTCCTTCAAGCGTCACTTCTGATTGAGGAATCATTTCAAGCTCAGTCACTTGAAATTCATTAATACCAGATTGACGTAAAGCTTCAATTCCTTTATGAAGATCTGTTGGGGCTGTGTAAACTGTAATGGTACCTTCCTCAGCTTCAACATCATCTACTTCTACTTCAGCATCTAATAGGAGTTCAAAAATTGCATCAGCATCATCACCCGCAAAAACGATGACCCCTTTTTTATCAAACATATAAGAAACAGAACCCGAAGCTCCCATGTTACCACCATTTTTACCATAAGCAGTCCGAACATTAGCAGCAGTACGATTAACATTAGAAGTAAGAGTATCCACAATAATCATTGAACCATTTGGACCAAAGCCCTCATAACGACCTTCCACAAAGGTTTCATCTGTATTGCCTTTAGCCTTATCAATGGCTTTATCAATAACATGCTTTGGCACCTGGGCCTGTTTTGCACGATCAATGACAAATTTAAGAGCTGAGTTAGACTCTGGATCTGGGTCTCCTTGTTTAGCAGCTACATAGATTTCAACACCAAATTTAGCATATACTTTTGAAGTAGCACCATCTTTAGCAGTTTTTTTAGCAACAATATTTGCCCATTTACGTCCCATCGGAATCTCCTCTGAATTATAATTTTTTTATGAGTCCTTGGATAAATAGCCGAGCTGACTTATCCTTAACTCTCTTATTATAGCACTTTGCAGTAATTTGGTAAAATGGAAATTAAAAGCAGAGCTAGTAGAATTAGGGAACTCATTTCTTAAACTGATTAATCCCTTACTTACTAAGCTAAAAGCCTATAATCTATTTTATGTCAGCAACGCCTGTGCGATAAGACGATCCAGCTTTCTAACATCAATTTCCTTTTTTAAATTAATCTTAAAATGCCCTGCCCTTGTCCACAATTCCACCTCAGAATTAAAATCAAAAGTTCCAGCATTTTCTGTTGACCACATATTAATTGAGGAATAAGGAAGAGAATACATCTCAATTTTTTTACCTGTCAAGCCTTGAGCATCTCTTACAATCAAACGTTTATTGGTAAAAATAGCACTATCTCTCAGTGTTTTATAAGCTGCATGAGCCACTTCACCCTCTAGTAAAATATCCTGTAAATCATTTGGAATAGGACATTCTGAAACAAAGGTCCAGACTAATAAATCTAAATCTGCCATTATAACTCCTTTTTCTTTTTGATTAATATCCTGCTAACAGTCATAAAAATTATCACCTACTTAGCTAAGGCTTTTTAAGCCAGTCTCACAGGCACTCGCCCCCAGTTTTGCTCTGCTAATTGAAGATTTCCTAGCTGGTAAATCTGATCTGCTTTTTGTGTTAAAGAATCCCAGGGTTCTGAACCAATCCGTGTAATCAAATGCACCGACTTCCTAAGACTTTTTAAATGAGCCTGACCCTTTTCAGAAAACCCAAGCACATGAATCGCTTCTGGTAAAGGACTCTCAACTACACTTACTAAGATATAGGTCAAGACCCTGCATACTCGAGCCCTAGTATAACGTTTAGTAGAAACCTCTTCCACTAGTTCTTCTAGGGTCGCTACCCTCCCAATTACTGCGCAGATCCTGCTTGCCAATTCATCATTAACTTGAAAAATACTGGATAAATCAGGATGACTTAAAATCTGATATCTCAAGAATTGGAAATAATCATCCCAGCTAACCTGTGGAGCAGCTAAAAGTAAATTACTACAAGGAGTTACCTTAGCCACAAACTCCTGATCCAAAATATGTTTTCGTATGGCCGTAGCTGAGGCAAGTCCTTCCTCCTTGGACTGGGAGTGGAATCCCGCTCCTTGACGTTTAATAGGTAGTAACTTGATGTTCTTATCTGCACTAGCCTTTGCATAAGCTAAAGCTAAAATATGATTTGGTGTCTGTCCAGAAAATTTAATACCCGTAAAATGTTCCCACATTTTTTGAGTTTTCTGGGGATAGCTGAGCTCATCAGATAAATTTGCTAAAAACCTTGCCATCTCTTCTTCTTTTTCTTGATAAATAGAAGCAATGTTCTGATAATCAAGTAACTCTTCACTACCAAAAGCTAGTCTTTCAATTCCTAACCTAGTTAGAATATCAACAGCTCCCTTAGCAAAGTAGTCAGCAGACTGTACAGAAACCAGAAAAGGAAGCTCAACAATTAAATCGGCTCCATTTTGCAGAGCCACTTGTGCCCTAGTCCACTTATCAATAAGAGCAGGCTCACCTCTTTGCAAGAAATTGCCAGACATAGCGACAATCTTTAAGCCATCAATCTCTTGTAAAAGATACTTATGACCATTATGAAAGGGATTAAATTCAGCAACTATTCCTGTAACAGTCATCAAGTCCTCCTTAAATCAATTTGGGATAATCTCTCTTCATATCTTCAAGCATCTTTTGAAAATCATTCTTTTCTAAAGTAAAAGAGATTTCCTCTTCACTCAATGCTGGCCAATCCTTTGTAAAATTAAGCTTAGCTAATACAAGCCTAGTAAATATTTCTACAGCTTGACTGCTTCCAATTGCAGTAATAAGATTTTTGTCTATGACGACACACTGACGTGGTAAGAACTGACCCTCTTTTAACCAAGAAAAAGTTCCAAAATAATTGCTATACAGTCCACCCGTAAACTGTCTTTCATTTAACAAATTGGCCCTAGCTAACAGCAAAGGAGAAGAAGAAATTGAAGCAACTACAATCTTTGTAAGATCAAGTTTTGACAAAGCAGTGATTACCTCCTCATCATTTACTGCTTGAAAAGGGGCCATAGTTCCACTTAACAAAACAAGCTGATAGGAAGATAAATCAATTTCAGATAGGCTATAATTGGGCATTACCTGAATTCCTTCCTCACTTGAATAAAGTTTCTTCTGACTGGCAATAAGATCAATCGTCTGCTGAAAATGTAACCTTAGTTGACTTGTTAAAGGGGTGATTTCATAAAGTGAAAATTGAGGATAAATCAGTAAAGCAATTTTCATCATAAACCTCTTTAATTACTATTTATAAAGCCAATAACCTATTTTTGTGCCACAAAAAACCATCTCTTACTAGTATCTGTTGGTGCTTTATCTTCAAAATCAGCATATAACTTAAAAGATTTAAAACCTGCTTGTTCTAAAAGAATATCATAGGTTAAAATATCATAGGTTCTTTCTTCATGCACTTCATCATAGCGTGTAAAACGACCATCTTCATTTTTAATAAAAAAGGTTAGCTCATGAACCACTGAGTACGGAGCCTCATCCTGGTAACTATCCCAAACCATTGCAAAATCTTCTGCATTTTCATGATAAGAATATCCTGAAAAAACCTGTTCAACCTGGTAGGTTGAGTGAACATCAAAAATAAAAATGCCATCCTCATTAAGACTTTGATAGACTTCTTTAAAAACATCACCCACCTCAACCTCATCCTGCATATAACAGATAGAATCAGAATAACAAGTCACAAAATCAAATTTCCCAACTTGAGATAAATCTAACATGTTACCTTGAATAAAAGGAATCTCTAACCCAGCAGCTTGTGCACGTTTTTGGGCTAAATCTAGCATTTCTTGGCTTAAATCCAATCCAGTTACGTCAAAACCTGCTTCCTTAAAGCGAATTGATTGGATACCTGTCCCACAGGCTAACTCTAACAATTTAGCATTATCTCTTCTTGTTAAGTGACGTAAGGAAAAGTTTGTCCATTTATCATAAAGAGTATCGTCCATTATGGAATCATAAACCCTAGCAAATGTTTCATAAGTTGTCATATTAATAATATTCTCAGTTCTTAAAACAGCCTCATAGACTGTTTTTTAACTTACATTGTTAGACTAAACAAGCTGACACATCAACCACTGGTGCATCATGCCACAATTTTTCAAGATTGTAATGGTGACGTTGCTCTTCTAAAAAGATATGGACAACGAGATCATTTAGGTCAAGTAAAACCCAACCAGTTGAGCTGTCCCCTTCAATATGACTAGCCTTACCAGCCATTTGCTTCACTTTCTCACGAATATTTTCTGCAATAGCCTCTAATTGACGGCTATTTGTAGCGCTAGCAATAACAAAATAATCTGCCAGACTGCTAATACCTTCTAAATCAAGTACCAGGATATCTTCAGCATGTTTTTCGTCTGCAGCTTTAACAACAATTTCTAAAAGTTCTTCTTTTTTCATAACTTATTTTTTTCTTCCTTTAAATGGTGACAAAATGCATTATAGGTCTCTAGGGTTTGAGGATATATTGGCACAGCTTTTGAAGCTAGGTAAGCAACTGTATGCACTGTTTCAAATGCGACAGCCTTATCAAGACTTTCCTTAGCTATCTGCCTTGCTTGATTAACTAAAGGAAAATCTCTGCCTTCCTCTATATAATCGGCTACATAAAGTATCTTATCAAGTAAAGTCATCTTTGCAGCCCCTACTGTATGTATTTCGATAGCTCGCAAAATTTCTTTATCTTGTAATTGCAAATCTTCTTGAAGCTTATAAATACCAACCATACCATGCCAGACATTATTATTCCAATTTAAGAGTTCCGAGGAAAGCTGATACTTATTAATTAAATCGATAAAGAGTTTATCTGGACACTCTTTTGCGTAATCATGTAAGAGCCCTGCTAGTCCAGCCTTATTTTTATCATATCCATAAAGCTCTGCTAGTTCTATAGCTGCTTTTTCCACTCCTAGTACATGCTCAAATCGCTTTGAACTCATTTGCTCTGCAATTCTTGCTAAAAGTTGATCACGATTATAAGGAATATAGTCATGGTAGTTCATTTATAAAGACCTTCTTTATTTATATAGTCAAGGACGCTTTTAGGTAAAAGATAATTAGGTTGCCTATTTTTTTTTATAAAATGACGAATCATGCTTGAAGAAATATCCATGAGAGGAACATCTACCCAAATGACCGGATAAGAGGTTCCTGCCTTATATTTAGGTCTTTGAACACCAACAAATTGAACCATTTCTACAAGTTCATCAATACGGTACCATTTGGGTAAATAATCAACCATATCAGCGCCAATAATGAAATAATAATCAACATCTGGATTTTTATCTATTAAAAGCTTCATTGTGTCATAGGTGTAGGAAATTCCTTTACGTTCTAGCTCAATTGTTTCTAATTCAAGTCCTTCTACATCCTGAATAGCTAAATGTAACATTTTTAGACGATAATTTTCATCAATAGTCTCTTTATCATCAATGTGTGGAGGAATATATTCAGGCATTAATAAAACCTTATCTAGCCCTAATTGCTGACGCACTTGATCTGCCACTACTAAATGTGCATTGTGAACAGGATTAAAATTCCCACCCAATATTCCTATTTGTTTTTTATTACGATCTTTTTTCTCTATTTCTAATTCAACCTTAGTAAAAGGTGTCAAAAGTTCTAAAGCCATCTATTCTCCAAAGTTGTCAGTTTACTTAATTGTAATAATCCCCTATTTAGTTGTCTTTATCAAAAGTTTACAATTTTCAGTTTCTAAATTCCCCTTTATTAAAAAGTAGCAACTATTTCTAAATTTCCTTAACTTTTGGCGACAATTTACGATTTTCTTTTTTTGCAGATACCTTATATAAAATCAATATCCGACCAATTTTTAAAACGGTATCACAGCCTATTTCTTCTTCCAAAGTTTCAGCTACCGAATGAATATCTTCATCTGTGTTTTGAAGCAAGGTAACTTTAATCAGTTCTCTAGCATCAAGAGCATTACGAATACTCGTTTTTATGGGATTATTCAAGCCATTTTTACCAATTTGGACAATTGGCTTGAGTTGATGAGCTTCTGCCTTTAAAAAAGCCCTTTGTTTACTTGTAAGCATACCTTAAATTCCTATTCTTAATTTTTCTAGTATAACTAGCTTTAATCTATTATATAATCGCCTTACGAATAAGCACTGATACTCCTTTAGGAGCCCAAGCAGCAATTTTAAGAGGTCTGTCATGACTAGTATTGAGACGAATCCAACCTAAGCCTGAAAAAACAATATCTACTTTAGAGTCAATAGTAAACTCATGAGCAATAAGTTTAGGAAATGTTTCTTTATTTTCCAGGTTTGGTGGTGACAATAAAGTACCTAGATGCTTATTATAAAAGCTATCTGCATTCGCTAACTTTGTTCTATGTAATAAAAGATTATTATCAAAATATGCTGTTACGCCTTGTCTATTCCCACTAATAAAATCAAAGCGTCCTAAACCACCTAAAAATAGAGTTTGCTCAGGGTTTAACTGATAAGTCTTAGGTTTAATTTCTTTTTTAGGACTTACATATCTCAAATCTTTATCAGATAAATAATGTGCCATTTGATGTCTATGTATAATACCTGGGGTATCAAAAATAAAAGAACCATCATCTAAAGGAATTTCTATCTTATCCAAGGTAGTACCTGGGAAACGTGATGTTGTAATCACATCCTTTGTACCAGTAATTTCTTGTATAATAGCGTTAATTAAAGTAGATTTCCCCACATTAGTTACACCTACAACATAAACATCTCTTCCCTGACGTAGACTATTAAGTTTTTCTATTAATTCTTTTATAGCATATTTATTTTGGGCGCTTGTTAATATAACATCAAGAGGACGTAAACCTTCATCATGTGCTCTTTCTCTTAGCCATTGAGTAACTTTTTGATCTTTTACAGATTTAGGTAGGATATCTTTCTTATTTCCCACCAGTAAGATGTCATTTCCTGCTACAAAACGAGGTAACCCTGGAATAATTGATCCGTTAAAATCAAAAATATCAACTACATTTACTACTAATGCTTTACTATTACCTACTTCATGTAACAATTTCAAAAATTCATCATCGGTGATATTTACATCTGTAATTTCATTATAGTGACGAAGTCTAAAGCAACGCTGGCAATACAATTCTCCTGTTTCAAGGCCTTTTTCCAAAGCTTTTGGTGGTGTATAACCTGCCTTTTTCACATCTTCAATCTGAATTTTTATCCCACAACCAATACAAAATAATTCTTCCATTAAATTCCTTTTTTATATGATAACTTACCATATTCTTTTTCTAATTTTGCAAAAACAAGACGCTCTATATAACGGTTAATCTTTGTATTCCAAGCATCAGAATTAACCAAGGGTTTTACAAGTACAGACTTAATTCCTGATCTATGGCTAGCACGGATATCAGTCATTAATTGGTCACCTACCATTATAACTTCATCACGATTAAAGCCATAACGCTCAATAGCCATATTGATACCTCTTGAAAAAGGTTTCATTGCTCTACTAATAAAATCAACCCCAAATTTAGAGACTGCACGTTCAACTCTTTTGTGATTATTATTTGAAACAACCACCACACTTATATCTGCAATAGTCATTTCATCTAACCAAGCTCTTAACTCTGGTGTTCCATCAGGATTATTCCATGCAATTAGTGTGTTATCTAAGTCCACTAAGACAGCAGTAATCCCATGTCTAATTAAATCATTTGCTTTCAAGTCATAAACGGCCTCTACCATATGGGTCGGCCTGTAAACATCAATACTCATTATTTCTCCAAAATAGTTATTACTATCTATTATACCATATTGCTCAATAAAAGTAAGTATAGGAAGAAAATTACTCTTTTCAAATATTTTTTTTCTGGCATTTGAAAAAGGGATGTTGAAAGTCAATAAAATATGGCTTTAATTTTCTTAAAAGATTTTTCCTTCCTAAAAACCTTTCTCCTCTAATTAAAGCAGATAATTGCTCTCTTTCTTCATCATTTAATTGATAAGAAATTTCTTCTAATACTGAGTTATAAGCAACAAATTCATCTAAGACCATACCTTTCTCTGCAATTCTATGGGAAACTTCCCCAATTTCTTCATAAATAAGTTTATTAAAACGGCGTTTTTGAGATTCTTGTGAACGTATAACATCTTTAATATAAGATGAAAACTTAGTCTTAAAATAACAAAAGAGCTTTTCTTTGTTATCTTTTATATCGGGAACCTCTTTTAAAAGCTTATATAATACCAGACTTCCCTCTTGTAACCAGTCATCATTATCCCATAGATGAATATAATAAATTTTCTTAAATTTTAAAATAATAGGTTTTATAGAATTAAAAACTTCCTCAAAATCAGACATAGAAACATCCTCTGCACTTTCCTTAATATTTTTCTATAGTATAAGCCATTCATTAAAAAAAGAACATGACATTAATGTCCTGTTCACCCTATTTTTTCTACTTTTTTTATTTTTTCCACTTGTCACCACAAAAAAAAGATAGGATCCCCTATCTTAACTACTCCGCCAGTAGGACTCGAACCTACGACATCATGATTAACAGTCATGCGCTACTACCAACTGAGCTATGGCGGATTAAACCTAAGCTAAGCGACTTCCCTATCTCACAGGGGGCAACCCCCAACTACTTCAGGCGTGCTAGGGCTTAACTGCTGTGTTCGGCATGGGTACAGGTGTATCTCCTAGGCTATCGTCACTTAACTTTTCAATGGCTTACGGCATTGTAATCCACTCAAAATTGAATATCTCTATCTTATCAAGAAAGCTACCTTATTGTCAATAAACTTACCATACTTTTTTTGGATAAGTCCTCGAGCTATTAGTATTAGTCCGCTTCATTTATCGCTAAACTT